>CAILHY010000011.1 GCA_903834145.1 uncultured Actinomycetes bacterium | reverse complement strand
CTTACTTGAACGGGCTTACTTGAACGGGCTTTCCTAAATGAGGCAACGTACGAGTCATACCTTGCCTTAGACTTGTTGCTGAGTGAGCGAAGAACGCTAAAGAAGGGGAGCCCATGATCAGAACTGTTGATCTTCGTGGCCGGGCGCTCTCAAAAGCGGATTACGCAGCCGCCCTGCCGCGCGCCACACTAGATGTTGGCGCCGCCATGGAATTGATTGCTCCCATACTTCACCGTGTGCAACACGGAGATGAAGCCGACCTTAAAGCTCTAGGCCATGAATTTGATGGCATTGCTCCACCAACGATTCGCGTTCCAGCAGTATTACTCGAAAGCGCCTTGGCAAATTTAGACCCTGCGATCCGCAGCGCTCTAGAAGTTGCCATTGAACGAGTGCGACGGGTGCATTCAGATCAAGTCCGCATCGAGAGGACTACCCATGTAGTCGATGGCGGAACAGTCCTAGAAAAGTGGATCCCTGTAGACCGAGTTGGCTTGTATGTTCCCGGTGGGAGGGCGGTTTATCCCAGTAGCGTGATTATGAATGTTGTCCCTGCGCAGATAGCCAAGGTTTCAAGTATCGCTGTTGCATCCCCGCCACAAAAAGATTTCGGTGGATACCCTCACCCAACAATTCTTGCTACCTGCGCTTTACTGGGAATCACTGAGGTTTACGCCGTTGGCGGTGCTCAAGCGATTGCTCTCTTTGGTTATGGCATGAAAGGCGTATGCGATAAAACCGATTTGGTTACGGGTCCTGGGAATATCTACGTTGCGGCCGCCAAGCGAGCGCTGCGAGGAATCGTTGGGATCGATTCTGAAGCGGGACCAACAGAGATTGCAATTCTTGCCGACGAGAGCGCCTTTGCCCCAGATGTTGCTGCCGACATGATCAGTCAGGCCGAACATGACACGATTGCTGCGGCAGTACTCGTGACCACCAGCGAAGATCTCGCCAGCACAGTACAAGCAGAACTTCGGATTCGAGTTGAGAAGACCAAACATTCCGAGAGAATTCGCGAAGCCCTCTCTGGGATTCAGTCAGCCGTTGTTCTCGTGGATTCCATTGAACAAGGGTTAGATGTTGTCAATGCATACGCTGCCGAGCATCTTGAAATCCAGACCAAGAACGCTCGTGAGGATGCATCCAAGATTCGTAACGCAGGCGCAGTTTTCATCGGGCGATATGCACCTGTTTCCTTGGGGGATTACGCGGCGGGATCTAATCACGTCCTTCCGACAGGTGGGTGCGCCTGTCATTCCAGCGGCCTTTCCGTACAAACTTTCTTGCGGGGATTGCATTTTATTGAATACAACAAAGAAGCATTTGATGAGATCACCGAAACAGTAATTACGCTGGCTAACTCTGAAGATCTTCCTGCCCATGGTGAAGCAATGTCGGCGCGCAACGAGAGCCGCCCATGAGTTCACACACGTGGCCTTCTTGGCTCCCATTGCGCGCTGATTTAGCCGAGCTCTCTGCCTATGGAGCACCTCAAGTGCCTTCACTTGCTCAACTCAATACCAACGAGAATCCCTATGCCCCATCAGCAGAATTAGTCGATGCAATCACAGCACGCATATCTGTCGTGGCAAAAACCTTGAATCGTTATCCAGATCGTGACGCTATGGAACTTCGTTCAGCATTGGCGAAATTCTTGAATAACATTTCTGGGACTTCACTTGGTCTGAATCAGATTTGGGCTGCAAATGGGAGTAACGAGATTATTCAATCTCTTTTTCTCGCCTGCGGATCGCGCGCAGCTTTAGGGTTCACTCCGTCCTACTCGATGCATCCATTAATAGCGCGGGTAACCGCCACGCAGTGGCATGCAGGTTCGCGCAATTTGGATTTCACCATTGATGTGGATGGAGCGCTTGCACAAATTGCCCAGATACAACCAGGTTTAACTTTTGTAACTACACCAAACAATCCAACGGGAACTTCAATCTCGTTGCAGGATCTCGATTTGCTAGCACATGCCTGCGCAAAAGTGTCAGGACTGTTAGTTGTCGATGAAGCTTATGCTGAATTTTCCAACGATCCCTCTGCGGTGACGTTGCTTGATAATCATCCAAATATTGTTGTCATTCGAACTATGAGTAAAGCATTCGCCTTTGCTGGGGTTCGACTCGGATATCTTGCAGCACGCGAAGAACTAGTGGACGCCATGTTGCTTGTGCGCCTGCCCTATCACTTGAGCACCTTGACTCAGGCTGCAGCGATTGCCGCCCTAGAGTTCCAAGCTCAATCATTGGCGACCGTTCAAGTTTTAAGGCAGTCGCGTGATTCTCTCGCTCTAAAACTTGAAGATTTGGGCTGTTCCGTCATACCAAGTAGCGCGAATTTCCTCCTGTTTTCGGTTGAAAATCCGCAATCGGTATGGCGTTCACTTCTTGATCAAGGTGTATTGATAAGAGATGTGGGATTATCAGGGTACTTAAGAGTGAGCATTGGCAATGAGGCCGAGAACGAGCAATTTATTAGCGCCTTGCGCCAATCACTAGGAGGAAAATAAATGAGAACAGCACGCGTGGAGAGAAAAACCAAAGAGTCCCATGTTTTAGTGGATCTCAATCTTGATGGGGATGGTTCTATCGATGTAGATACCGGTGTTCCCTTCTTTGATCACATGCTTGGACAATTGGGAAAGCATTCGGGATTTAATCTCATTGTGAAGACCACTGGTGATATCGAAGTAGATTCCCATCACACCGTTGAAGATACTTCCTTAGCTTTCGGTCAGGCTCTTCGTGAGGCGCTCGGTGACAAAGTCGGTATTCGCCGCTTTGGCGATGCGATGGTGCCCTTGGATGAAGTTCTTGTTCAAGCAGCTGTTGATCTATCGGGTCGTCCATATCTGGTTCACCGTCAACCAGAGATTGTTGAACTTATTGGAACTTTTGATACAACCCTTGGTCGACATATTTGGGAATCGATTGTTGCCGAGGCGCACATTGCATTGCATGTTCGAGTTCTCGAGGGACGCAACGCTCATCATGTTATGGAAGCACAATTCAAGGCTGTTGCAAGAGCGCTCCATCAAGCAGTTTCTATTGATGGAGGCATTGCAGGGATTCCATCCACAAAAGGCGCTCTTTGATCGCCATTCTTGATTACGGATCAGGCAATCTCCGCTCTGCTCAACGTGCATGTGAATCAACTGGTCGCACAGTAGTCATTACCCGAGATTTTGAGATTGCTATGCAAGCGGATGGTCTTATCGTTCCCGGTGTCGGTGCTTATGCATCGTGCATGGCAGGATTGGTAGCCATTCAGGGCGATGAAATTATTCGTAAACGTCGTGAACTCGAGAGACCTACGATGGGAATTTGTGTTGGCATGCAGATTCTATTTTCTCAAGGATCAGAAAGATCTCGTGATAGCGCCGTATTAACACCAGGAGTTGGTCTGTGGCCCGGTGAAGTTTCGCGATTGAAGGCAGATATTTTGCCGCACATGGGATGGAATAGCGTTGAAACCAATCCAGCGGGCGTGCTTTTTGCAGGAGTCGAAAATGAGTCTTTTTACTTTGTACATTCCTATGCCGCAAAGGAATCTGTAGGTCAATTGACCACATGGGGAACGTACGGTGAAAAATTCGTTGCTGCAGTTGAAGATGGTTCACTGTCAGCCACACAATTTCATCCAGAGAAGTCAGGAAAAGCGGGCTTGAAATTACTGAAGAATTGGGCGGATTCATTATGACCAGCGAATATCTAGAACTACTCCCAGCAGTAGATGTAAAAGATGGACGGGCCGTGCGCTTAGTTCAGGGAGAGCTGGCTCAAGAGACGGTGTATGGCGATCCGCTCGATGTTGCGCTGGAGTTTCAAAGCGCAGGGGCTGAGTGGATTCACCTTGTTGATCTTGATGCTGCATTTGGGCGAGGAAATAATGCCGAACTATTAGCCCGGGTCGTGGGTAAGCTCGATATCAAGGTTGAACTATCAGGTGGAATTCGAGATGACGAATCATTGGCGCGAGCCCTTGACACGGGCTGTGTGCGAGTAAATCTAGGTACCGCAGCGCTCGAAAATCCTGATTGGACCGCGCGAGTGGTCGCCCAATACGCAGATCGGATTGCGGTTGGTTTGGATGTTCGAGGAAGAACTCTTGCCGCTCGTGGGTGGACAAAGGAAGGTGGCGATTTGTACGAGACTCTTTCTCGTTTAGATCGCGATGGATGCGCACGATACGTACTTACAGATGTGACCCGTGATGGAACATTGACTGGGCCCAATGTTGAACTTCTGAAAGAGGTATGCGCCGCAACTTCGAAACCTGTCGTGGCAAGTGGAGGCATTTCCTCCCTTGATGACATTAAAACCCTCGTCGCTCTTCACGGTCTGGGCGTTGAAGGAGCAATTGTCGGGAAGGCGCTTTATGCGGGCGCGTTTACTCTGCAACAGGCCTTAGAGATTTCACTCCCATGACTTTGAGCGTTCGCATCATTCCTTGTCTTGATGTCACAAATGGAAGAGTTGTTAAGGGCGTCAATTTCACAAATCTCGTCGACGCTGGCGACCCAACGGAGATGGCCGCCCTGTACGGACTTGAAGGCGCTGATGAACTCACTTTCCTTGATATTTCCGCTAGTAGTTCTGGCAGAGAAACAACTCTGGACGTAGTCAGACGCACTGCAGATCAAGTATTTATTCCCCTTACCGTTGGGGGAGGGATTCGAAGTGTTAAAGATGTTGATGCACTTTTGCGTGCAGGGGCTGACAAAGTTTCTATCAATACCGCCGCAATCGCACGACCTGAACTCATCGCAGAAATATCTGATTCCTTCGGTTCACAAGTTTTAGTGTTATCGGTGGATGCACGAAGAGCAAGAACAGAGTCAGGATTTGAAGTTACGACGCACGGTGGACGTGAAGGTACAGGGGTCGACGCATTAGCGTGGGTGCAACAGGCATGCGAGTTAGGAGTGGGAGAAATATTGCTCAACTCTATGGATGCAGATGGAACGAGAGCCGGATATGACATCGGAATGATCACAGCGGTTCGTGCGGTTTCCCCCGTTCCACTTATTGCCAGTGGAGGGGCAGGAACTTTACAAGATTTTGCGGCGGCGCTGGATGCAGGTGCAAATGCACTTCTGGCGGCGAGCGTTTTTCACTTTGGGATTCATCGAATAAGCGATGTGAAGGCCTATTTATCCGCGGCAGGATATTGCATTCGCGAGAGCGCGCTGCAATAGGGCAGAATAAGCGCATGCACCAAGGCGCTTCATATACTCTCGATGATTCGGTCCTGGCTCTGCTCAAAAACTCTGACGATCTCATTGCCGCCATCGCTCAAGATGCTTCGACTCACGAAGTACTGATGCTTGCGTGGATGAATCGAGATTCCTTAGCCCAGACGATCGCTACCGGCCAAGCCACTTATTGGAGCAGAAGTCGAAATGAATTGTGGGTGAAGGGTGCGACATCTGGTCATACGCAAAAAGTATTGTCGATCTCACTAGATTGTGATGGCGACGCAATTGTGCTCAAAGTGGAGCAGGTTGGCGCCGCATGTCACACCGGTTCGCGAACCTGTTTTCATCAACCAATCGCAGTGACCGCGTGATGGAATTAGAAATGAAGTTAGAAGAGTTTCGTACCTACGCTAAGGATTTCAACGTTATCCCAGTTTTCCGGACGCTACTGGCAGACAGTGAAACCCCGCTAGGCGTTTATAGAAAATTGGCTAAGAACTTGCCAGGAACTTTTCTTTTGGAATCGGCCGAGCACGGTGGCGTCTGGTCGCGATACTCCTTTATTGGAGTTCGAAGCCAAGCCACGTTAACTGAATCAGGTGGCAAAGCCATCTGGACCGGAACCGTTCCTGCAGGTGCGCCTGTGGGAATTCCGCCGTTGGATGCATTGCGCATCTCGGCTCAACATCTGCGTTCACCAAAGATTGCGGGCCTGCCTCCGCTAACTGGAGGGCTTGTCGGCTACATGGGTTATGAATGCGTTCGATTTTTAGAGAAGCTCCCGAATAATTCGCAGAAGGATCTTCCGCTTCCCGATCTGACATTCATGCTAACTAGTGACCTTGCTGTCTTAGATCACAGCGAAGGAACAATCACGTTGATCGCGAATGCAATCAATTGGGATGGCAGCGATTCACGAGTTGATGAAGCATTCGAAGATGCCCAAAGTCGTCTTGATGTCATGCAGCAGGAATTACTGGCGCCATTGCCCGGACATATTGCCCACCTAGATCCACGTGTGACTTCGGCCTACTCAAGAAATCTTTCCGAGGATAAATACCTCGCAGCTGTAGATCGCGTCAAGCAAGAAGTTGTTGCAGGTGAGGCTTTTCAAGTTGTTCTCTCGCAACGATTCTCCATGGATTGTTCGGCAGATGCTCTCGATGTATATCGAATGCTGCGCCTGCACAATCCAAGTCCCTATATGTTCATGCTTCGCCTCAATGATGGAATCGATGTTGTGGGTTCTAGTCCTGAAGCGCTTGTGAAAGTAACTGATAGACAAGTTCTCATTCACCCAATTGCCGGTACACGAGCGCGCTCAGATTCTCCGGAGGAGGATCAACGACTTGGGGGAGAATTATTGTCAGACCCTAAGGAGCGTGCTGAGCATTTAATGTTGGTAGATCTTGGGCGTAATGACCTGGGGCGTGTTTGCGCCCCTGGTACAGTCGAAGTCGTCGAGTTCATGAACATCGAGCGTTTCTCGCATGTAATGCATATCGTTTCAACTGTTACCGGAACGTTGGCTCAAGAGTCCTCTCCCGTTGACGCTCTCTTCTCTGTATTTCCAGCTGGCACACTTTCGGGGGCGCCAAAGCCACGTGCAATGGAAATCATCGAATCACTCGAACCTACACGTCGAGGTATATATGGCGGAGCAATTGGTTACTTAGATTTCACCGGAAATATTGATACGTGTATTGCAATTCGAACTGCGGTGCTCTTTGACCATAAGGCCTATGTGCAAGCAGGTGCAGGAATTGTTGCAGACTCTGATCCTGCGTCCGAGAATCAAGAATGCATGAATAAAGCTGCAGCAGTTCTCGGTGCGATTTCGGCGGCAAATGGGTTACGAGTTCTCTCGTGATCAAATTCTTTTTGGTTGCTACCGGGCTAATCATTATTGGCTTTTTTGGAGTTCGACGTATTTCAAAATTGCCTTCACGTTATGACCGTAAACCTCGCCATATAAATTCTTGGCAAGCACTCGATCAAGGAATTGATCCATCGACGAATGACCAGGCCACTACGTGAGTGTCCTTGATGAAATTATTATTGGGGTTCGAGAAGATTTAGACGAACGAAGATTGCCGCTTGCCCAGATCCACGATTTAGTTAGGTCGGCTCCACCTGTTAGAGATGCAATAGCTGCATTGAGCAGCGATGGGCTTTCAATCATTGCGGAAGTGAAGCGATCCTCACCGAGCAAGGGCGCGCTAGCAAACATTCCTGATCCTGCAGCGTTAGCTCATGTGTATCAAGAAGCAGGCGCTAGCATCGTGAGCGTACTCACCGAGAAGCGCAGGTTTGGTGGTTCTCTCGATGACCTTGTCGCAGTGCGTGAAAGCATTTCGATTCCGCTTCTGCGAAAAGATTTTATGGTTGATGAGTACCAATTTTATGAGGCTCGTGCGTACGGTGCCGATCTTGTGTTGTTGATTGTTGCTGCCCTGTCTAGTCAACAGTTAAGAGATTTTCATGCACTCAGCACAGAACTTGGAATGAGCGTTTTGGTGGAAATTCACACCGAAGATGAACTAGATCGTGCGCTTGAAATTTCACCATCCCTGGTCGGAGTTAATTCGCGAAATCTCAAGACCCTCGATGTCAATCCTCAGGTTTTTGCTGATCTCTTACCTAAAGTCCCAGCGAGCATTTTTGCTGTTGCTGAATCTGGAATCAGCACCCGCGCTGAAGCCCTTTTCGCGCAGGGATATGGCGCCAAGGCACTTTTGGTGGGCGAGGCTCTTGTGCGCGGGAGCGATCCCGCTCTCGCACTGCGAACTCTTTTAGGTCAAGGGTAGAGTTCGCCGCCTATGACCATTCATGAATTACCTGAAGCAATTGGCCACTTTGGACCTTACGGTGGGCGATTTGTACCCGAGGCACTGATCGGTGCACTTGAAGAATTAGAGCAGGCTCACAACAGAGCACTGATCGATCCCGTGTTTCAAGCCGAACTTTCTCATTTACATGCCACGTATACGGGTCGTCCCAGCATTATTACCGAGGCTCAGAGATTCGCCGAACATGCTGGTGGAGCGCGCATCTTCCTTAAGCGCGAGGACCTCAACCACACAGGAAGTCACAAGATCAACAACGTTTTAGGTCAAGCGCTTTTAACAAAACGCATGGGAAAGAAAAGGATCATCGCCGAAACGGGTGCAGGCCAGCATGGAGTTGCATCGGCAACAGCGGCGGCGCTCTTTGGTCTTGAATGTGTCGTGTACATGGGCGAGGAAGATACAAAGCGTCAATCTCTCAATGTTGCTCGTATGAAAATTCTCGGAGCCGAAGTAGTTCCCGTTACCGCCGGTTCGCGCACTCTTAAAGATGCCGTAAACGAAGCAATGCGCGATTGGGTCACCAATGTTGACACTACGCATTACTTATTAGGAACTGTCGCAGGTCCGCATCCATTTCCAACAATGGTGCGAGACTTCCAAAAAATTATCGGTGAAGAGTCGCGAAGGCAGATGCTCGAACTTCTTGGTCGCCTTCCGGATGCTGTACTTGCTTGTATTGGTGGTGGTTCCAATGCAATCGGAATTTTCCATGCATTCATTCCAGATACCCAGGTACGGCTTATAGGTTTTGAAGCAGGTGGAGATGGCGTTGAAACTGGTCGCCATGCTGCGACGATTACGGGTGGATCTCCCGGAGTGCTTCACGGAACACGCTCGTATGTGCTCCAAGATTCCAATGGACAAACTGTCGAGTCGCATTCCATTTCTGCAGGTTTGGATTATCCCGGCGTAGGTCCAGAACACGCCTATCTCAACGATATTGGTAGAGCCGAATACAGAGCCATTACAGATTCTCAAGCAATGCGCGCTTTTGATCTATTTTCAAAGGCAGAAGGCATTATTCCCGCCATTGAATCTGCTCATGCACTTGCTGGTGCGATGATCGTTGGGAAAGAGTTAGGCCCGGAGGCAATTCTCTTAATCAACCTTTCTGGCCGTGGAGATAAAGATGTAGAAACCGCGGCACGCTATTTCGGAATTCCTCTCTAGATGAGTACTCCACTGGATCTTGTTTTTGAAAAGACTCGTGCGGAAAATCGCGCTGCTCTTATCGCCTATATCCCTGCTGGATTTCCTTCGCTAGAGGGATGTAAGAAAGTCATTCGTGCCCTGTCCGATGCAGGAGTGGATGCTCTTGAAATTGGTTTCCCTTATAGCGATCCTGTTATGGATGGCCCCACGATTCAAGAAGCTGCAGATATTTCATTGCGGGAAGGTACTGGCGCCGCCGAAGTATTCCAGACTGTGAAGTTTGCTCACGAAATTGGCCTTCCAACGGTAGTTATGACTTATTGGAACCCTATAGAAAGATACGGGGTCCAAGCTTTTGCACTAGAAATGGCACGCAATGGTGGATCTGGTGTCGTGACGCCTGATCTCACTATTGAAGAATCTCGTGGGTGGAAGAGTGCAGCCGAGAATGCGGGAATCAACACGATTTATGTTCTCGCACCGAGTACAACCGCAAAGCGTCTGGGTGTGGTCACCTCGCAATGTTCGGGTTTTGTTTATGCAGCCTCGCTCATGGGAGTCACAGGAACCAGGACAACAATTTCATCGGGGGCGAAAGAACTCGTAACCCGTATTCGCACGACGACTACCACACCGATTGCCGTGGGACTGGGTGTTTCTACCCGAGATCAGGCAAAAGATGTTGCAGGATTTGCAGATGGAGTCATTGTTGGCTCAGCCTTTATTAAGATTCTTTTGGACGCGCCCGATGAAATCACTGGTCTTTCTCGCGTGAGCGAACTAGCAAAAGAACTCGCCTTAGGAGTAAGACAAGGGCGCTAGCGCGCTATCCTGTGCTTGCATTTTCTTAAACGTCACAGACAGAAAGTAGGTATTCCCATGGCACAACAATCCGGTGGAGATAAAATCACGCGAAACATTGTGATTGGCATGGTTGTGCTGGTTATTAGTGTCGGTATTGCTTTTTCGATGTTGGGCAATAAATCAATTGGGGGAGCGGCAATCCCATCGAGTGTCTCTAAGAGCGATGGTTACGGAATTGTTTTCAATGGCAATTTAACAGGCAAACCCGTAGTCGACCTTTGGGAAGATTTTCAGTGTCCGATCTGCGCCCGTTTCGAAACTACAAATGGCGCGTACATGCAGACTTTGATCTCAGAAAAGAGAGCGAAAGTTGTTTTCCACCTGCTTTCGTTCATCGGACCAGAATCAGTTCTGGCCGCCAATGCAGGTGCTTGCGCTGCTGATGAAAGCAAGTTTCTACAGTTTCACACATATCTATATGGTCACCAATCTACGACAGAGAATTCAGGTTTGTGGTCCAATGACGGATTGATCAAAGCAGGAACCGCCGTTGGTTTAACTTCAAGCACTTTCAAGAGTTGCATCACCAGTGCTAAATATGGATCGTGGGTTACTAACGTTGCCAATGATGGTTCCAACAAGAAGATTGATTCAACTCCTACTGTTTTTGTTAATGGCAAAGCCATTGATCGAAATACCCAATATTTTGATCCGCTAGCCTTCTCTGGCGCCGTCGAGGGCAAGAAGTAATCCATAATGCTTGCGTTCATCCCAACGCCGACTAGTTCGAAGATTGGGATCGGACCGTTCACGATTCATTTTTATGCTCTCTGCATCATCACCGGAATTGTGATCGCAATATGGCTCGGAGATCGACGCTATCGCGCATCTGGTGGCGGGGAGAATGTCGTTGCCGATGTTGCACTTGCAGCAGTTCCTGCAGGAATCATTGGTGGTCGTATCTATCATTTGGTTACATCACCCGACGCGTATTTCGGCGCAGGCGGGCACCCCATGGACGCGTTCAAAATTTGGAACGGAGGCCTAGGTATTTGGGGGGCAATTGCCTTGGGCACCTATGTTGCGTGGTGGCGTTTCAATAAATTAAAACAATCTGGTCGCGAGGGCTTGCTGACATTCGCAATCTTCGCTGATGCAATTGCGCCAGGCGTTCTCTTTGCTCAAGCAACAGGACGCTTTGGGAATTGGTTTAATGGTGAACTTTTTGGTCGCCCCACGACGCTTCCGTGGGGATTGAAGATCCCTATCGATTTACGACCCGTGGGGTATGAGCAATTTGCTACATTTCATCCAACTTTTCTCTATGAATCCTTGTGGTGTGTTGGCGTGGCCATCATCATTGTGAGGCAGGGTCATCGTTTTGTTCCTGGACAAAGTTTCACTTTTTACATTGGCGCTTACTGCGTTGGTCGCTTCTTTTTTGAAATGCTCAGAATTGATACCGCTCACATCATCATGGGATTACGAGTAAATGTGTGGGTGAGTGTTCTCATAGCTGGCGCATCTGTGATCCTTTTCATCAGACAGGGGCGTAACTGGCGTAAGACGCAATCAGGTAGCCTGTAGCCATGTCACTTGAAGAGGTCTATCAGCGAAATTTAGAACACCGCGCTCATCGCGCAGGTTGGTTGCGAGCAGCAGTGTTAGGCGCCAATGATGGTTTGGTTGCCGTGGCAAGTCTCATGATTGGCGTATCTGCAGCCAGCGCTCCGAAGTTTCTTATTACCGCAGGTATTGCAGGCATTGTCGCTGGCGCTAGTTCCATGGCCGTGGGTGAATATGTTTCCGTGCGATCCCAAAATGACATTGAAGAATCAGATCGTTTACTTGAGATAGCGCATTTAGAGCAAGCCCCTGAGGCAGAGTTACTTGAACTGGAACATATTTACATCAATCGCGGTTTGACTCCTGAGCTGGCTCACCAAGTTGCCGTCGCCATGCACGAGCGAGATCCGCTTGAGGCACATCTGCGCGATGAGCTTGGGCAGCATCCCCACTCTAAAGCCCGTCCAGTCCAAGCCTCCATTGCCTCAGCATGCAGCTTCGTCATCGGCGGGATCATTCCTTTTCTTGGTGCTTTTGCGCCCACCGCCGGAGCAAAAGCTTGGAGCATCGTGGCCTTTGCCATCGTTGGGTTAGGCGCTACCGGAATCATCAGCGCAAAGAGTTCGGGATCCCCTCTGGTCAAGCCAACACTGCGCGTCGTCATCGGCGGAAGCATTGGTATGGCGATCACGGCCGGTATTGGCGCTCTCGTCCACGTAAGCGGGATTTAGAAAAAGTTAGTCATCTGGGTCTCGACTTGATACCCTTAATGACACCTTCCCGATAACTCTTCGGTAGGGCGTAGGAGTTCACCTTTATCTTGGGCCATTGTTGTCCCGCAACTTCATCGGACAACAGGAGCCACTCTCATGTCACGTACATCAGATTATCCGCGTGTTCAAGGACTTTATGATCCTGCGAACGAACACGATGCCTGTGGTGTTGCCATGGTTGCGACTCTCAACAAGATTCCCACGCACGATATTGTCGAAAAAGCACTAACAGCACTACGCAATCTTGAACACCGCGGGGCATCAGGGGCTGAACCCGATAGCGGTGATGGCGCAGGAATATTGATTCGCCAACCAGATGCATTTTTTCGCGCTGTTTTACCATTTGCGATACCTGAAGAAGGTTCATATGTCGCCGGAATCGCATTCATTACACAAGATGAAGACATTCATCCATCAATTTTGCAATTGGCGACAGAGGAGGGACTTACCGTCCTGGGCTGGCGAGATTTACCAATCAATTCCGCATCTTTAGGAAAGACCGCGCTTTCGGTCATGCCGAAATTTCAGCAACTTTTTCTCGCGGGAAAAAATGGCGAGCAAGGTGTGGCCTTAGATCGTCTCGCCTATTGTCTGCGAAAGCGTGCTGAGCATTCGCTTTCTGTCTATTTCCCTTCACTGTCTTCGCAAACCATTGTTTACAAAGGCATGCTCACAACCGGACAGCTAGAGGAGTTCTTTCCTGATCTTTCCGACTCACGAGTGACATCACCATTGGCCCTTGTACATTCACGTTTTTCGACAAATACCTTTCCTTCATGGCCGCTTGCACATCCATATCGCTACATTGCCCACAATGGTGAAATCAATACAGTAAAGGGAAATCGAAATTGGATGAGAGCTCGAGAGGCCCTTTTAGAAAGTGACCTCATACCGGGCGACCTCGCTCGACTTTTCCCAATCGTTGACACTCAAGGCAGTGACTCCGCCTCCTTTGATCAAGTGTTGGAACTTCTCTATCTTGGCGGACGCTCACTTCCTCATGCGATTTTGATGATGATCCCCGAAGCCTGGGAAAACCACACGTCAATGAGTGAAAAGCGCCGTGATTTTTATGGTTTCCATTCCTCATTGATGGAGCCGTGGGATGGTCCAGCATGTGTAACTTTTACTGACGGCCATCAAGTAGGTGCCGTCTTGGATAGAAATGGATTACGTCCCTCTCGATTTTGGGTAACCAAAGACGGGTTGGTTGTCCTTGCAAGTGAGGTCGGAGTTCTTGATATTCCCGTTGATGAAATCGTGCGCAAAGGTCGATTGCAACCGGGCAAGATGTTCCTCGTTGATATCCAAGAAGGTCGCATCATCGAAGATGAAGAGATTAAGGATCAATTAGCCGACTCTGCACCATTTGGTGAATGGCTACATGCTGGAAAAGTGAAATTAGTGGACTTGCCGGCGCGCGAGCACATTGTGTATCCGCACTCATCTGTGTTGCGTCGCCAAAGAGCATTCGGATATACCGAAGAAGAATTGCGAATACTTGTTACCCCGATGGCGCGAAATGGTGCTGAACCTTTGGGTTCAATGGGTACGGATTCTCCTATCGCAGCACTTTCAAATCGCCCGCGGCTTCTCTTTGATTACTTCTCACAACTTTTTGCTCAAGTCACAAACCCGCCACTCGATGCAATTCGCGAAGAACTTGTTACCTCCTTAGGAGGATCGATCGGGCCTGAGCACAATCTCTTGGATCCTGGCCCGGCCTCGTGTCGCCAAATTGAACTTGATTTTCCTGTGATCGATAACGATGAATTGGCAAAGATTATTCACGTCAACGCCGACGGTGATCATCCTGGATTTACAGCACACATTGTGCGAGGACTCTTTCCCGTAGGGGGAGATGGCGAGGGCCTACGAAATCGTTTGGAAGAAATCCGTTCAGAGGTTTCTCATGCGATTGCAGAAGGTGCTCGGCTTATAGTTCTCTCAGATCGCGATGGAGATGCCGATAACGCTCCAATCCCTTCACTTCTTCTGACCTCAGCGGTACATCACCATTTGATTCGCGAAAAGACTCGCACCAAAGTTGGATTAATTGTCGAAGCAGGCGATGTACGAGAAGTTCATCATGTGGCCCTCCTTGTGGGTTATGGCGCAGCAGCGGTGAATCCATATCTGGCAATGGAAAGCGCCGAAGACCTAGTTCTGCAAGGTGTGATCACCGGAATAACACCGGAGAAAGCAGTTCGTAACCTCATTAAGTCCTTAGGTAAAGGCGTTTTGAAAGTTATGTCCAAGATGGGAATTTCAACCATCGCCTCTTACACAGGTGCTCAAGTATTTGAAGCAATCGGTCTGTCGCATGAATTAGTTGATGAGTTTTTTACAGGGACGACGTCCCGGCTAGGTGGCATCAACCTCGATGTGATCGCTGAGGAAACGATCGCTCGTCATCACATTGCCTACCCTCCCGGCGGAGAGGTTCCAGGAACAAAGAGATTGCCGATTGGCGGTGAGTATCAATGGCGCCGAGATGGCGAACCACATTTATTCGATCCTGAAACTGTTTTTACCTTGCAACATTCCACACGAAATAAGCGCTTTGATGTTTTCAAACGGTACACAAGTCGCATCAATGATCAGAGTAAGTCCTTAATGACTTTACGTGGCCTTTTCACATTCAAAGAGGGTTTACGCCCACCTATTTCCATTGACGAAGTCGAACCAATTTCAAAAATTGTTAAGCGTTTCTCTACAGGTGCAATGTCGTATGGATCGATCTCCTTAGAAGCACACGAAACCATGGCGATCGCTATGAATCGGCTTGGTGGCAAATCAAATACTGGCGAAGGCGGAGAAGATCCAGAGCGTTTCCTGCCAATGAAAAACGGAGATTCCAAACGCTCGGCAATCAAGCAGGTTGCTTCGGGTCGTTTTGGTGTGACTAGTGAATATCTCGTTAATGCCGACGACATTCAGATCAAAATTGCACAAGGTGCAAAACCAGGAGAAGGCGGACAACTTCCTGGTAACAAGGTTTATCCATGGATTGCGAAAGTTCGATATTCCACTCCAGGTGTGGGTTTGATTTCTCCGCCGCCTCACCATGACATTTACTCTATTGAGGATCTAGCCCAACTGATTCACGATCTGAAGAATGCAAATAAGAATGCACGGATCCATGTGAAATTGGTCGCCGAAGTGGGGGTTGGAACTGTGGCAGCTGGGGTCAGTAAGGCCCACGCTGATGTTGTTCTGATTTCAGGTCATGATGGTGGCACAGGTGCATCGCCCCTCACTTCCCTCAAGCATGCTGGTGCACCATGGGAACTTGGCTTAGCCGAGACACAACAGACGCTTCTCTTGAATGGATTGCGGGATCGCATCGTTGTCCAGACTGATGGCCAGTTGAAAACGGGCCGCGATGTTGTTATCGCTGCACTTCTGGGGGCCGAAGAATTCGGTTTTGCAACAGCTCCTCTTGTGGTTTCTGGTTGCGTCATGATGCGCGTGTGCCACTTGGACACTTGCCCAGTTGGTGTTGCAACCCAGAATCCAGAATTACGAAAACGTTTTACGGGCAAGCCTGAATTTGTCGAAACTTTTTTTGAATATATTGCAGAAGAAGTGCGCGAATACTTAGCCCAGTTGGGGTATCGCTCGATCGAAGAAGCAATCGGCCACGTCGAAGATCTCGATACCCGAGAAGCAATCAATCATTGGAAGGCAAGCGGGCTCGATCTTGCGCCTTTGCTTGTGCGACCAGATGTAGCAGGGCCATTCCATAACACGATCACGCAAGATCACGGTCTGAGTGCGGCGTTGGATAATCAGTTGATTGAGTTAGCCGCCCCTGCGCTTAAGCGTTCAGAGAACGTGAAGATTGATCTTCCTGTCAGAAATGTTAATCGCACTGTCGGCACGATGCTCGGAGCAGAAGTGACGCGTGCATTCGGAAGCGCAGGATTACCTGCCAACACGATTGACATCACACTTCAAGGTTCGGCGGGGCAGTCGCTAGGAGCCTTTATCCCATCCGGCGTGACAATACGTCTTCATGGTGATTCCAATGATTATGTCGCGAAAGGTATCTCTGGCGGTCGCGTCATACTTCGTCCAGATAACAAATCTACATTCGCATCCGATCAAAATGTGATTGCCGGAAATGTCATCGGCTATGGAGCTACATCTGGGGAGATATTCATTCGCGGAATGGTCGGAGAAAGATTCTGCGTAAGAAATTCTGGTGCCGTTGCTGTTGTAGAAGGCATTGGCGATCATGGATGCGAATACATGACTGGCGGAACCGTCGTTGTGCTCGGACGAATTGGACGAAACTTTGCCGCGGGCATGTCAGGTGGACGTGCTTTTGTTCTCGACCTTGAATCGGCAAATGTGAATACCGATATGGCTGACATTGTCGCTGTACCGGAAAATCAACGTGAAATTCTTTTTGACCTCATCTCCAAGTTTGCCACTGAAACACGATCAAAAGTCGCGCAGGCACTTCTGGATGATTGGGCTAATTCCCTTCAACGAATTTCCATGGTCATGCCTCGTGATTACGCGCGCGTATTAGCGTCCATGGAAAGGGCCCTCAAAGAAGGTTTGCCTGCAGATACCTATGTAATGGAGGTCGCACATGGCTGATCCAAAAGGATTCCTGACAACTTCGCGCGAACTTCCCAAGCGCCGCCCCGTAGATGTTCGCATTCAGGATTGGAAAGAAGTTTACGAACCTCAAGATTTCGAACAACTTCAAAAACAGGCTGGGCGTTGCATGGATTGCGGAATTCCTTTCTGTCACCAAGGATGTCCGCTAGGAAATTTGATTCCAGAATGGAATGACTTGATCTGGCGTGGCGATAAAACCGAAGCGATCGCGCGCCTTCATGCGACGAACAATTTCCCTGAATTTACTGGACGGCTTTGCCCTGCCCCTTGCGAGAGCGCATGCGTTGTAGCCATAAGTTCTGATGCCGTCTCGATCAAACAAGTAGAACTACGCACGATTGAGGAAGCATTTGCTTCGGGCAAAGTACATCCAATGGCACCAGATCGGCTCACAGGCAAAACCATTGCAGTTGTGGGGTCAGGGCCGGCTGGCCTGGCCGCCGCTCAGCAACTTACACGCGCTGGGCATACCGTCGCGGTCTATGAGCGGGCTTCGAAAATCGGTGGATTGATGCGCTACGGAATCCCCGAATTCAAAATGGAGAAATCGATTTTGGATCGTCGATTGGCGCAGATGGAACAAGAAGGAACTCGCTTTCGTGCTGGCGTTGATGTGGGGGCCGAACTCACCGGTCATCAGTTGCGTTCGCGATATGACGCCGTTGTGTTGGCGGTAGGTTCCACGCAGGCACGAGACCTTCCTGTTCCTGGTCGCGAACTAGATGGTATCTATCAAGCCATGCAATATCTCCCGTGGGGGAATAAGCAGGCTCTTGGCGAAATTGATGAACCTCCTATAAATGTTGCGGGCAAGCACGTGGTGATTCTCGGCGGGGGAGATACGGGTGCCGATTGCTTAGGAACGGCCACCAGACAAGGCGCTGCCTCTATCACTCAACTTGAAATCATGCCGATGCCAACATCGGATCGGCCAACTGCACAGCCATGGCCGATGTATCCGATGATTTATAGAGTTTCAAGTGCGCACGAAGAGCATGACAACAGAATGTTCGCAGTTTCTACGGAAAGATTTATCGGCGATGACCGAGGAAATGTGCGGGCCTTGAGCATTATTGAGACAAAGATGGTTAACGGAAAATTTGAGAGCGTTCCAGGCACCGAGCAAGAAATTCCTGCAGATTTCGTATTCCTTGCAATGGGATTTACAGGACCAGAAAAAAGTCCACTGCTCACGCAATTGGAAGTAGAACTCGATGATCGTGGAAATATCAAGCGCGATGAAGATTTCCAAACGAGCAGTGAAGGGGTCTTTGTTTGCGGCGACGCGGGTAGAGGCCAATCTTTAATCGTCTGGGCAATTGCTGAGGGCCGCAGTGCCGCAGCAGCGGTTGATAAATATCTCACAGGGCGCACGCAATTGCCTGCCCCTATTCCTCCTACTGCCCGTCCACTGATGGTTTAAGGTTAAACAATGCGTAGAGCCAAGATTGTATGCACCATGGGACCTGCTGTTGAGTCTGCCGAAAAGGTGAAAGAACTTATTTCAGCCGGAATGAATATGGCGCGATTAAACCTCTCACATGGAAGCTATGAAGAACATCAAGTTCGATATGACCGTGTCCGATCCGCGGCAAAAGAGGCAGGAGTTGCAGTCGCGATCCTTGTTGATCTTCAAGGTCCAAAAATTCGCCTTGCCCGATTCATTGATGGACCTCATGACTTAGCGCGTGGTGATATCTTCACAATAACGACCGATGAGGTTGAGGGCACAAAAGAGAAGGTCGGGACCACCTATAAAGGACTTCCCGGTGATTGCAAGGCCGGAGATCGAATCCTGATCGATGACGGAAAAGTGACTGTTGAAGTTATTGAAGTAAAAGGTAATGACGTGATAACCAAAGTCATCGAACCTGGTGCTGTTAGCAACAATAAGGGCATCAATTTACCTGGCGTAGCTGTTTCCGTGCCTGCAATGTCTGAGAAAGATATTGACGACCTTCGTTGGGGCCTACATGCTGGCGCCGATTTCATCGCTCTTTCCTTTGTCCGAAGCGCCGAAGATATTGAAGATGTACATCGCATCATGGATGAAGAAGGTATCCGTATTCCGGTGATTGCCAAGATTGAAAAACCTCAAGCAGTAGAGAATCTTCAGGGGATTGTCGACGCATTCGATGGCATCATGGTGGCGCGTGGAGACCTCGGAGTAGAACTTCCGATCGAGGATGTTCCGCTCGTGCAAAAACGATGCGTAGAAATGGCACGTGAAGCTGCAAAGCCGGTCATTGTGGCAACGCAAATGCTTGATTCCATGATCACAAATTCGCGCCCCACTCGCGCCGAAGCTACAGATTGCGCAAATGCGGTTCTCGATGGAGCCGATGCACTCATGCTCTCTGGCGAAACTAGTGTTGGCGACTTTCCGATTGAAGCGGTAGCAACAATGGCTCGCATTATTGAAAAAACTGAAGCGGAAGCACTTGATCGCATTCGCCCACTGCAACATTCACCAAGAACAAAAGGTGGCGCAATTACTAAGGCCGCTAAAGATGTTGGTGAAACAGTAGGCGCTAAATTCTTAGTCGCCTTCACAAAGAGTGGGGATTCGGCTCAGAGAATGGCCAGATTGCGTTCTGCGATTCCAATTCTTGCGTTGACGCCCGATGCTGGAACGTATAACCGCATGGCTCTGTCCTGGGGAGTGGAATCCATGATTGCCCCCGTCGTAAAAACTACGGATGAAATGGTCAAGCAGGTAGATACCGTGCTCATCGAGTCTGGAAGAGCACAAGTTGGCGAACTCATTATTATTGTGGCTGGCTCACCTCCCGGAATTCCAGGCTCAACCAACGCGTTGCGGGTGCATTGCATAGGCGATGCCATTGGCGGAGTTGCGCCGGCTTATCGCTAGACTAAGCCCGCGCCTCGGTACTCCAACGGTAGAGAGGGCAGTCTCAAACACTGCATAGTGTCGGTTCGAATCCGACTCGGGGCACATGAGTTCAACGATTCCTTCTGCCGCCAAGGCACCTGCCAGGATTTTGGTTGCTGAAGATGAAACTCTTATTCGTATGGACCTTGTTGAAATGCTCATCGAGGCGGGTTATGACGTTGTTGCTCAAGCAAGCAATGGTGAAGAAGCAATTGCCCTGGCAAAAGTGTTCACACCAGATTTGGCAATCCTTGATGTGAAGATGCCTGTGCTTGATGGAATTTCTGCAGCAGAGACAATTATTTCCATTGCACCCGTTTTGATGCTGACTGCATTTAGTCAGAAGGAATTAGTGGATCGAGCACGCGATGCTGGCGTAATGGCCTACGTTGTGAAGCCATTTTCGATCGCCGACTTAGTGCCTGCTATGGAAATTGCTATGAGTCGGCATCAGCAAATGACATCTCTTGCCGCGGAAGTTGCTGACCTTCACGAACGCCTAGAAACTCGCAAACTCATTGATCGCGCCAAAGGCATCCTCATGGCGGCATTGAATCTCAGCGAACCCGAGGCATTTTCGTGGATCCAAAGGGCGGCCATGGACAGGCGTTTGAGCATGAAAGAGGTAGCCCTTGCTGTCATTTCACCTTCTGCCGTACCGGAAAGATAAATCTAGGTTACAACTTCGTTATATCTGCGATAAGTACCGATTAAGGCTTGTTCTGATGGGCCCTCGCCCGATAATCTATCGCCCTCCCTGTCCCGGGACACAAGTAACAGGAAGGCACTACATGAAGAAGAGTTTTCGTGCTGTAAGCATTGTTGCCGCAGTTGCAATGATCACTACAGGACTCGTAGCAACTTCTGCTGTGACTAATGCAGCAACAGTTCTCACAATCTCGACCGACCTCCCACTTCAGGGATCATCGTTCGACTCAAATGATTCAACAAACAAGGCAATTGCTTTGTACTTGAAGCAGGTCGGCTACAAGGCTGGTAAGTACACAGTCAAGTTGAAGATCTACGACGATGCAACAGCTGCCAAGGGTGGTTGGGATGATGCAAAGTGTGCAGCAAATGCTCAAGCACACGTTGCCAACAAGACTGAGGTTGCAGTTATGGGAACTTACAACTCAGGTTGCGCAAAGATCATCGTTCCAATTCTGAACCAAGCACCTGGTGGAGCTATGACAATGATTTCTGACGCCAACACAAACCCTGGCTTAACAAAGTCATGGAACCCAGGCGAGCCAGATGTTTACTACCCAACAGGCGTTCGCAACTACGCACGTGTTTGCACAACTGACGATGTTCAGGGCGCAGCAGCTGCACAGTTCGCAAAGTCAATTGGTATCAAGAGCGTTTATGTTTTGAACGACACACAGACCTACGGTCAAGGTGTTGCTCAGGCATTCACTACTGAAGCCAAGAAGCAAGGACTTAACGTCCTTTCAAGCGGCGCATACGGCGAAGGTTGGGATGCAAAGCAGACTGACTTCACAGCGCTCTTCACAAAGATCAAGGCACTTAACCCAGACATGCTCTACATCGGCGGAATCTTCGATAACGGCGGCGCACAGCTTGTTAAGGATAAGTTCAAGGTCCTTGGAAATAACACTGCTGTAAAGATGATGGCACCAGATGGATTTACTGGTTATCCAGACTTCAACTCAATGCCTGAAGCAGATGGTGCATACCTCTCCTTCGCAGGTCTTTCCACAGAACTTCTTCTTAAGAATGCTCCAACTGGCGCAGGCGCGAAGTTCGTAAAGGCTTACAAGGCTACATACAAGAAAGATCCAATCGGGTCTTACCCAATCTACGGCGTTGCAGCAGTCCAGGTCATCTTGGCAGCAATTGCAAAGTCCAACGGAACACGTAAGGGCGTTACAAACGCAATCTTCTCAGGTTCCGGAATCACCATCCCAGCAGCACAGTCTGTACTTGGTAAGGCGCTGACAATCAGCACTTTGTCAGGTGACACATTGGCAAAGGATGTAACGATTGAAATCGTAAAGGGCGGACAAGAGACAACCTTGAAGGCACAAACCGTCAAGTAGTCGATCTCTCAAAAAGCTCCATATATTAGGAAGACATCGGAGTGGGCCCAGCGCCCACTCCGATGTTCTTTGTAAAGAGATTCTCCGCTAGGAGATGAGGCTATCCATCGCGGAATTCCTGTATTACCCTAGATTTCTGTATTACTATCTGCCACTTACCGCAAGAGTTTTGAGAGGGTGCGCGTGTCACTATTTACTGGGGGCTATCAAGCCCGACAAGATCGCAGAAGGTACCTCGAACGAGGCCTAAGCATCATTGCAACTTTCGGAATCCTTTATTGGTTGGGCATTAACTTTCACAAGTCACCGTCTCAATTCTTTCAAGCTTCTCTGATTGGATTAAGTAATGGCGTTTTGTATGCCCTGATCGCATTGGGTTACACATTGGTGTACGGCATCATTGAACTCATTAACTTTGCTCACGGCGATCTCTTTATGTTGAGCGCTGTATTTTCGGCAAACTTTATTGCCATTTGGTTCCATAAAGAGAAGTCCGGCCCAGCGGCATGGGGAGTCTTTCTCATGTGTTTGGTTGCCGTCATGACTTTCGCCGCCACGATCAACGTGGGCATCGAAAGATTTGCTTATCGACGACTCAGACGTGCCCCTAAATTGGCGCCTTTGATTACAGCCGTTGGCGTCTCCTTTGTTTTGCAATTCATCGGACTTCGTTGGAATGGTTCAGGTCCAAAGACTTGGAATACCGTTTTGCCAGCCGGTGGATTTCATATTTCAGGTGTCAATATTGAGTACACCACAATAATTTCCTTCGCCGTTACCGCACCTTTACTTCTCCTGATGTCCTGGATCGTCACGCGCACTCGCCAAGGAAAGGCAATGCGTGCGACCGCCCAGGATCAAGATGCTGCGCGACTTATGGGTATCAACGTAAACCGGACGATCTCCTTCACTTTTGCATTAGGTGGAGCACTCGCTGGCGCCGCAGGAATTCTCTTTCAGCAAACGCGAGGTCTGACTAGTTATAACTTAGGTTTCCAATTGGGTCTTATCGCATTCACATCTGCAGTTATGGGTGGAATCGGAAATCTTCAAGGAGCTGTACTTGGGGCTTTGCTCATTGGATTAATTCAAGGTCTCAACGATGGATTGCCGATCGGACTTGGCCAGCAGTGGTCCCAGACCGTGGTCTTCTCCATCTTGATTCTTCTTATGGCATTTAGACCAACCGGCCTTCTGGGCAAACCCGTTACAGAGAAAGTCTGATGATGATGCTCAAGAGAAAATCTAAGGATTCTAAGACGCCTAAGCAAAGCGCCAGTCATAAGAAGTGGACAATTGGCTTCTTAATCGCAGCTGCGTGTATTTGGACCTTCTACACCTACATCATGTTTCGCTTACCTGATAGTTTGCAGACGATTTTTCAAACATGGCTTCCACCTACGACGGTCAATGAAGCGATGGTCTGGGTTATCTGTGCAATTGGCCTGAATATCGTGGTGGGTTACGCAGGGCTGCTCGATTTAGGATTCGTAGCTTTTTGGGCGATTGGTGGATACAGCGCTGGCTGGTTCATGTCGGCCTTTTTCCGTCAAGTAAATGTCCACATTTTCGCTCCGCACCAAACACTCAAGACACCAGGAATTCACGTCACTTTCTGGGCCGTTCTCTTTATCGGTGGAATCATCTGCGCGATCTTCGGCATGATTATCGGTGCACCGACCCTGCGCCTCAAGAGCGATTATCTTGCTCTGGTCACAATGGGTTTCGGAGAAATCATTCCGCAGGTATTTACCAACGGTGAAAATCTTGGTGGCTTTAATCTTTCCAATGGCACAAAAGGCATTTCGCCAGTGGACAACATTGGCGTTCCCGGAAAAGTTCTTGGACCCTTTGACTTCAGTTGGAAATTCGCAATCTTCGTACTTCTTACAGCCGTCATGGTTTTTGTTTCATTGCGTTTGCGTAAAGGACGACTCGGTCGTGCTTGGCTAGCAATTCGCGAAGACGAATTAGCTGCAAGCATGATGGGAGTTCCATTGATGTCCACCAAGCTCGCTGCATACGCAGTGGGTGCATTTAGTGGTGGCGTTGGAGGCGTTGCTTTTGCGACACATGTAAACGGAGTCTTTGCCGATCGATTCAACTTTTCGATCTCCATTATCTTGCTCGCCATGGTTGTTCTCGGCGGTATGGGTAATGTGTGGGGAGTGATGGTCGGTGCCCTGCTTGTGGCATGGATCAACTCAACTGGGCTTCCAGCATTTGGCGACCTAGTCAATAACACATTTAAGACTTCGATCAATTTCCCTTCCTACAACTTTCTTCTCTTTGGAGGCGTCCTTATTTTGATGATGCTTTACAAGCGTGAAGGAATGATTCCTGAGTCGCGCCTGAAAGCAATCATGCATGAAGCCGATGACACCTCTGCAAACATTGGCGGTACTCACTAATGACCAACGCTTTATTAGCCAAAGACATCACTGTTAAATTCGGCGGCCTCACCGCTGTAAATGACGTGACCTTTGATATCCCCCAAGGGAAGATTGTTAGCCTTATCGGTCCAAACGGTGCCGGCAAAACTACTTTCTTCAATGTCCTGACTGGACTCTATAAACCAACAAGCGGAAATGTTTTCTTTGGCGATTTAGATATCACCGCTCGTCCACCTCACAAAATTGCAGCAGGCGGCCTTGCACGTACTTTCCAAAATATTCGATTGTTCGGTCTTATGACAGCCGAAGAGAATGTCATGGTCGCCATGCATTCTCAACTGAAGTCAGGAATCCTGGCCACGATTTTCGGTACCCCCAATCAGCGACGCGAGGAACGCGAATCTCGTGAGCGCGCTCGTGAATTGTTGGACTTTGTCGGTATTGGTAAATGGGCAGGGGAGTACGCACGAAACCTTTCTTATGGTGACCAACGTCGTCTAGAAGTTGCTCGTGCGCTTGCTTTGAAGCCCAAGGTTCTTCTTCTGGACGAACCAACGGCAGGAATGAACCCACAAGAATCTCTTACTTTCATTAACTTCGTTTATAAGTTGCGGGATGAGCAGGATGTCTCCATCCTTCTCATCGAGCACGATATGAGTGTGGTTATGACAGTTTCAGAACGTGTAACAGTTCTTGACCAAGGCGAGAAGATTGCTGAAGGTTCACCTGCAGAAATTAAATCCAATCAACGTGTGATCGAGGCCTACCTCGGCAAAGCAAAGGGAGAGAAGGCATGAGCGCTCTTCTTGAAGTCAAGGATCTCAAAGTTGCATACGGTTCCATCCTCGCGGTTAAGGATGTTTCTTTAACTGTAAACGAAGGTGAAATCGTTACCTTGATTGGCTCTAACGGAGCAGGTAAATCAACAACTTTGCGTACGATTTCTGGATTGTTGAAGCCAAAAGGCGGAACGATTACTTTTCAAGGTCAACGCATTGATGGCAAAGAAGGGCATGAAATTGTTGCCATGGGTCTGTGCCAATCACCAGAAGGCCGTCGTATTTTTCCCCGTATGTCGGTACGTGAGAATCTAGATCTCGGAGCGTTCTTGCGCAATGACAAGGAAGCCATCGAAGCAGATCGTGAAAGAGTTCTTGATCTCTTTCCAAGACTTCGAGAGCGCTATGAGCAAAAGGGCGGAACAATGTCAGGCGGAGAGCAACAAATGCTTGCTGTCGCACGTGCCATGATGGGCGCTCCTAAGTTATTACTCTTGGATGAACCATCCATGGGGCTCGCGCCAGTATTAGTGGATATGATTTTTGAAACCATCATCAAAATCCGCGAACAAGGCATTACGATTTTGTTGATTGAACAAAACGCTGCTGCAGCACTTGACGTTGCCGATCGCGCCTATGTTCTCGAGTCCGGTCGAATCAAGATGAGTGGAAACGCTTCAGATCTTGCGAAAGACGATGCAGTAACTAAGGCGTATCTCGGCGGTTAGTAAAGTCCGAACTAGCGCTGCGCGAGGATAAGACAAGTGATTCGCGCAGTGCAGGTTCTCTCGCCAGCGTCATTGGTAATGACAATTTCGTAACAGCACATTGTTTTGCCCAAGGAAATCGGCGTTGCAACAGCGGTCACAATTCCTTGAGTAGCGGATTTGTGATGCGTGGCGTTGATATCAACTCCAACGATTCGGCGATCTGGTCCAGCATGCAGTTGCGTACCTATGGAACCTAAACTTTCTGCGAGAACCACATTTGCGCCACCATGCAAGAGACCCAAAGGTTGGGTGTTTCCTTCTACGGGCATAGTTGCCACGAGTCGAGTGGGGGAGGCTTCAGTGATTACGATCCCCATCTTCTTATCAAGGGCGCCACTTCCACGCTCTCGTAGAATCTCCATGAAATCGGCCATTGATTGATCGCTCATAGCAGGTGAGTCTATCTTGCGCCCCATAGAATGCTGGTCATGAGCGCTCGTTTACTTCTTATTGATGGTCATTCGATGGCCTATCGCGCTTTCTATGCCTTACCGGCAGAGAACTTCACGACCGCCACCGGTCAACACACGAATGCCGTTTATGGCTTTGCGACGATGATGATTTCCTTGATCAAGGAGGAGAAGCCAACCCACATTGCTGTCGCCTTTGATGTTTCGCGCAAAACTTTTCGAACGGAAATATTCCCTGAATATAAAGCGACCCGTTCTGCGACTCCAGATGAATTTCGCTCTCAGATGTCATTTCTGCATGATTTGGTCGCTGCCTTCAATATTTCTCAATTCGAACGAGAGGGTTTTGAGGCCGACGACATTTTGGCAACTCTTTCAACACAAGCCGAACGAGAGGGTATGGAGGTACTCATTTGTTCTGGTGATCGGGACAGTTTTCAATTAGTCACGGAGAAGATCACCGTCCTATATCCCAAACGTGGAGTAAGTGATTTGGCGCGGATGACGCCTGAGTCGGTATTTGAAAAATATGGCATGTCACCAGCTCAGTACCCCGATTTTGCCGCTCTTCGGGGAGACCCGAGCGATAACTTGCCGTCTATTCCTGGAGTCGGGGAAAAGACGGCATCCAAATGGGTTGTTGAATATGAATCATTAACGAATCTCTTAGCCAAGATTGATCAAGTTTCGGGCAAAGTTGGTGTTTCTCTTCGCGAGAATGTGGATACCGTTCTGCGCAATCGTCAACTTACTCAACTGCTCCATGACGTCCCGTTGGATGTTTCCGTTGATGATTTAGCGTGGAGTGGCATAGATGAATCCAAAATGTATTCCCTCTTTGATCAATTAGAGTTCCGGACTCTCAAAGATCGGATAAAACCCCTAGTGGGCCATAGCGCTCAAAACACGGCAGTTGAATCAGAACCTTTGATGATGTTGGGCTTTGATGGAGAAGAGAGCGTCCTGACCTCCACAGAACTTTCCGTAAAGCTCAAGGGTCATCATCAAACCATCTCAATCTCCTATGAAATCAAGGAAGATAAACTCCATCGATATGCGGTTGCGTTGTCACCCACGGAAGGTTTTCTGGTTCACTCATCGCAATTGGGCGATTGGGCAAGTGATGCAACTATTCCTAAAATACTCCACGATGCTAAGTCTTTAGACCGAGTAATCCCTCTCGAAGGTGTGGTTTTTGATACCGCGCTAGCCGCATACGTAGTTAATCCGGGCGTTCGTGCGCAAGATCTCAATGACCTTCTTGAACGTTGGGGAGATGGAGCTCAAATTTCTGGATCGGATCCAGGTCAAATTCTTCTACAAAGTGCGTGCACTCTTTTCGTTCTGCACGATTCGCTCCTTCGGGAGATGAAAGATCGCCAGGTATTAGACCTCTACGAGAAATTGGAATTGCCAATCGCTCACTTGCTGGCGATTATTGAACGACGCGGTATCAGTGTGGATAGCGAGAAATTATTGTCGCTACAACAATTTTTCGTTGGTGAAGTAGAGCGAGAAACTAAATCTGCTTACGAGGCCGTGGGGCACGAATTCAATGTCGCCTCCCCAAAACAACTGCAGGTTGTTCTCTTCGACGAACTCAAGTTACCGAAGACTAAGAAGATCAAAACCGGTTTCACTACCGACGCTGAATCCCTGGAGTGGCTCTTCGAGAAGACTCAAAACCCTGTTCTTAGCCACCTCCTTCGAATTCGAGAGACGAATAAATTGCGTACGACAATTGAAGGACTTCTTTCTGAGATCGCCTCTGATGGACGCATTCACACACATTTTGCCCAAACGGTTGCCGCTACTGGACGCCTCTCATCTACGGGTCCAAATCTCCAAAACATTCCGGTGCGCACCGAAGAAGGTCGCAAAATCCGCGATTGTTTTGTTGCAGGCAAGGGTTACGTAGGTTTATTGACCGCCGATTACAGCCAGATTGAAATGCGTATCATGGCCCACTTATCCCATGACGAGAATCTCCTAGCTGCTTTTGCTTCAGGGGAGGATCTCCATTCCACGGTAGCGTCGGAGGTCTTCGGGGTAGCGCCAGCCGATGTGGATTCCGAGATGCGTCGTCAAATTAAGGCGATGTCTTATGGCCTTGCCTATGGACTTTCCTCTTATGGCCTGTCAGCTCAATTAGCTATCACACCGGCGCAAGCACAAGATCTTATGGATAAATATTTCGAACGCTTTGGCGGGATCCGTGACTATTTGAAAACTGTCGTAGATGAGGCCCGCAAAGTGGGGTACACCGAGACCATTCTTGGTCGCCGTCGATATTTACCTGATCTCAATCATGACAATCGTCAACGCCGCGAAGTTGCAGAGCGGATGGCGCTGAATGCACCGATTCAAGGTTCTGCCGCGGACATCATCAAGGAGGCAATGCTTAATGTCGACCGTGCTTTGTCGGTAGAGAGGTTGAAATCGCGACTCCTTTTACAAGTACACGATGAATTAATTTTTGAAGTTGTTGCAGGTGAGGAGGAAGTTCTGACCTCACTAGTGAGAGAGCAAATGGGCTCGGCCTATCCGCTCAAAGCGCCGTTAGCGGTCAGCGTAGGAATAGGTAAGAGTTGGAACGAGGCTGCCCACTAATTAATGTTATGTAAGTCGATATTTTCTTTCATGGCATTGAGATCTTCTTCTTCCGTAGGAATGGCATTGGCGGCCGATAATCTTTTGCGTCCAACAGTCAAAACGGTTAAGCCACATCCGACACAAACCGTGCACACTCCCAAAGCAATTCGCGGGGAGGTATTTCCGATCCAACCGCCGACTGCCGCCCCGAGTGAGGCGAAAGAACCTTCAACGGTCCATAGCCATCCAAGAGATGCGATAGCACTTCCTTTGGATCGCACCGCCTCCATTATTTCCATATAGAAGACGGTGACCGCACCGGTTGAAAGGCCAATGCACCCTGCAATAAAAGCCATGCTCCAACCCGGGTACGTGAATGTCAGGGGCAAGGACACCAAGAACCACGCGAGATACGTGCGTTGAAAAGCAACAAGTGGTGAAGCTTTTTTAGAAACCATTCCACCAAGGAGTCCACCAATAATGTTTGTGACTCCCATTGTTCCCAGAATCCATGCTGTGCGGTGTGGGACATTTTCCATTGTGGCAAATGCTGGAACTCCAATTTCAAATGAGCCCATGCCGAACCCAATGAAACATCCCTCGAGCATAAGAAGTAGCATCGCTGGATTTCTAAATGTTGCGATTCCACCGCGCACTTTGGCTTCTGGCTTCCACGTGGAGGAAACTTTTGTCAATGCAAGTGATGCACCACCAAGAAAAAGCAAGAAAGAACAGACCGCTAGAGCGCTACCTGGATGTTGTGAAAGAGCGAGAGTCGTTGCAATCACGGGACCAAGAACCGAAGCGGCGCTAATTACAGCGGTATCTATTGCATATGCAGTTCGAAGAAATTCAGCAGGTACTACAGATTTCCATAGCGGTCTAATCGATAAATTAATCGGCGGTGCCATGAGACCTAAGAAGAAGGAAAAAACCAATATGGAGGTTTTGGTATGCGATGTATTGAGAGCGATGAGCATCCCCGCATAAGCTGGGACGAATACACGAAGTGGCCATTTCTGACCCCATTTGTCCATCAGTGAACCTCGAAGGCCAGCAGTGGCCGCCGAGGAAAGTGTCTCCAAGCCAATGGCCAAACCTGCAATTGCGATAGAGCCGGTTGATTGCTGGGCTTTGAAGAATGTAGCAAGGGCAACCATTCCGTATGCCACCCGCGCTGGAAAAGAGCTGATGAGGAGCACTTTCACATGAGGAATTGCTAAAAGCTGACGATAACGCTTCATAGTGGGTTCACTCTACTCGGACGGTTTGACCCGATGCGCGTAAAAACCGTACCCTTAGCCGCCCTATCCCTACTACTTTCTATCCCTACGGAGCAACTTGAGCACCTCACCAGTAATCGCAATTAATGATGTTGGAACAGCAGAAGATTTTCTCGCCGCAATTGAAGGCACCATCAGAAACTTTAATGATGGAGACCTTGTTGAAGGCATAGTCGTACAAGTAGATCGTGACGAAGTACTTCTTGATATTGGATATAAAACTGAAGGAGTAATTCCTTCCCGTGAACTTTCTATCCGTCACGATGTAGACCCAAACGAAATCGTCAAAGTTGGCGAAAAGGTTGAGGCACTCGTTCTTCAGAAGGAAGATAAAGAAGGTCGCTTGATCTTGTCCAAGAAGCGCGCACAGTACGAGCGCGCCTGGGGCGAAATCGAAGGCAAAAAAGAGCGCGACGAAGTTGTTGTCGGTACAGTCATCGAAGTTGTTAAGGGTGGCTTGATCGTTGATATCGGACTTCGTGGCTTCTTGCCGGCATCTCTTGTAGAAATGCGTCGCGTACGCGATCTGACTCCATACATTGGCAAGCAGGTTGAAGCTCGCATCATCGAACTTGATAAGAACCGCAATAACGTCGTTCTTTCACGTCGTGCATACCTAGAGCAGACTCAATCCGAATCTCGCACTACTTTCCTCAATCAACTTCAAAAGGGCCAAGTACGCACCGGTGTCGTTTCATCGATCGTTAACTTCGGTGCTTTCGTTGACCTTGGTGGAGTAGATGGTTTGGTTCACGTTTCTGAGCTTTCTTGGAAGCACATTGATCACCCAGGTGAAGTTGTTGAAGTTGGCGACGAAGTAACTGTTGAAGTTCTTGAAGTTGACTTTGAGCGCGAGCGTGTTTCACTCTCCCTCAAGGCGACCCAGGAAGATCCTTGGCAAGCTTTTGCTCGCACTCACACGATCAATCAGGTTGTTCCTGGTCAAGTCACCAAGTTGGTTCCATTCGGCGCATTTATCCGCGTCCATGAAGGCATCGAAGGACTTGTACACATTTCAGAGTTGGCAGAACGCCACGTTGAAATTCCAGAGCAGGTTGTTCAGGTAGATGACGAACTCTTTGTCAAGATTATTGATATTGATCTCGAGCGTCGTCGTATCTCGCTCTCACTTAAACAAGCCAATGAAGGACATGAAGTTGAAATCGAAGCATTCGATCCAACTCAGTACGGAATGGCTGCTCGTTATGATGCAGAAGGAAACTTCATTTACCCTGAAGGTTTCGATGCAGAGTCACAAGAGTGGAGGCCTGGCTTTGAGACACAACGCGAAGAGTGGGAACGTCAGTACGCTGAAGCCCAAACACGTTTCATGGCACACAAGAAGCAGAAGGACGAAGCACGCGCAGCGGATGCCGCAGCAGCGACTGATCCAGATGCAACAGTTGTTGCCACATCAGAAAGCCCAGCCATCGCTGAATAAGCTATCTCTGATTTAAGGAAACTGGTCGGCCCCTGAGAGAAATCTCGGGGGCCGATTTCTTTTTCGTGCAGTAAAGTCCTCATATGTTGGTTGTCGCACTTACCGGCGGAATAGGGTCGGGCAAGTCCCTTGCCGCTCAATACTTTTCTGAACTAGGCGCACAAGTAATTGACGCAGATCAATTAGCACGCACCGCCATCGAACGTGGAACGAAAGGTTTTGATGAAGTAATCGCGACTTTTGGTGATGGAGTTCTTAAGGATGGGGATATCGATCGTCGAACTTTAGGTGAGTTGGTGTTTAAAGATCCGGCTCTGTTAACTCGTCTAGAAGCCATCATTCATCCGAAAGTGCGAGAACTTTTCGACGGCGCCATCTCCCAGCTTCACGGGAATGATGTGTTGATTTATGAAATTCCTCTACTGGTAGAAACGGGGGTTTCTCCTAGGTTCGATTACATCCTGACGATTCAATCGGGGATGCAGATGCGAAAAGCCCGTCTGACCGAAAGGGGATTGAGAGCCTCTGAAATAGATTCTCGCATTCTGGCCCAGGCAAGTGATCAGCAGCGAGCGGAGGTTGCCGATTACATTCTCCACAATGATGCAAGCCCCGAGGAACTGCTACGCGAAGTGGAGCATCTTTGGGAAGACATATTCCCCGCCCTGCAACGCCTAGAAAGCTAACCCCCAGTACAGTTACGCCGTGCGTCCCATAAGCGATCTCCAACGACGCGTCGAGCCTTTTCAAGTTATTAGCGATTATGTTCCCGCGGGCGACCAACCTGAAGCGATCGTGGAAATTGTTCGCAGAATTGAACGTGGAGATCAAGACATTGTCCTGCTTGGCGCCACGGGAACGGGAAAATCCGCTACTACTGCGTGGTTGATCGAACGGCTCCAACGTCCCACGCTGGTCATTGCCCCGAATAAGACCCTTGCTGCCCAGCTAGTCAACGAGTTTCGTGAGTTGATGCCCAACAATGCTGTTGAATACTTTGTTTCCTATTACGACTACTACCAACCAGAGGCCTACGTTCCACAGACAGATACTTTCATTGAAAAGGATTCAAGTGTCAATGATGAGGTAGAACGTTTGAGACACTCGGCTACGAATTCTTTACTCACCAGACGCGATGTCATCGTCGTTGCTACGGTCTCTTGTATTTACGGATTGGGAACTCCACAGGAATATGTAGATCGCATGGTGCGCTTGAAGGTCGGCGATGAAATCGATCGCCAACAGTTGCTCCGTAAATTTGTTGATATTCAGTACAAGCGAAATGACGTAGCTTTTGAGCGCGGAACATTTCGAGTACGTGGAGACACGGTAGAGATTATTCCCATGTATGAAGAGCTAGCGTTGCGCATCGAAATGTTCGGAGATGAGATTGAAAGAATTACGACCTTGAATCCTCTTACGGGGGAAATAGTCCGTGATGAGCAGGAGATGTACGTTTTCCCCGCCACGCATTACGCCGCTGGCCCAGAAACCATGAAGCGTGCCATTGGCGAGATTGAGACTGAATTGGCAGCGCAATTGGAGGTATTTGAGCGCCAAGGAAAATTGCTCGAGGCGCAAAGACTCGGGATGCGTACTACTTTTGATATCGAAATGATGCAGCAACTTGGATTTTGCTCAGGTATTGAGAACTATTCCCGACACATCGACGGTCGCGCTGCCGGATCGGGTCCCAATTGCCTACTCGATTATTTTCCAGAGGATTTCTTGCTAGTCATTGACGAATCGCATGTAACCGTTCCCCAGATAGGTGCCATGTTTGAAGGGGATGCTTCGCGCAAACGCACTCTTGTCGAACATGGATTCCGATTGCCCAGTGCCATGGATAACCGGCCTCTTCGGTGGGATGAATTCTTACAAAGAGTAGGGCAGAAGGTCTATCTCTCGGCAACTCCTGGAAAGTATGAAATGGAGAAGGTTCAGGGCGATGTTGTAGAGCAGGTTATTCGCCCGACTGGTTTAGTGGATCCCAAGATCGTTCTTAAACCCATAAAGGGTCAGATCGATGACCTATTGAACGAAATCAATATCCGAGCCGAACGCAATGAAAGAGTTCTCGTAACGACCCTCACAAAGAAAATGTCCGAGGACCTTACGGATTACCTTCAAGAGCGTGGCGTGAGAGTGCGCTACCTCCACTCAGAAGTAGACACTTTACGTCGTGTTGAATTGCTTCGAGAGTTGCGATCAGGTGAATATGATGTTTTGATCGGTATCAACTTGTTGCGCGAAGGACTTGATCTACCAGAGGTTTCGCTGGTCGCAATTTTGGATGCAGATAAAGAAGGGTTTCTTCGTTCTAGCACCGCCCTTATCCAAACCATTGGTCGCGCTGCCCGAAATGTGTCCGGTGAAGTACATATGTATGCCGATAACATCACCAAGTCCATGGAGAAAGCGATTGATGAAACTAATCGTCGTCGCGCCAAGCAAGTTGCTTACAACCTAGAACGAGGTGTCGATCCGCAGCCTCTTCGCAAAAAGATTGCAGATATCACTGATCTTATTAACAGAGAAAGTGAAGATACAGAAGAACTCCTCGCCTCTAGCGGGCGAAAAGGGCAGCGATCCAAGACTCCGGCCATAGGATTACATACGAAGGCTCTGGCATCCATGCCAAGACAAGAACTTCTGGCGTTGATAGAGTCGCTCACTGATCAGATGCGCAGCGCAGCTGGCGATCTGCAATTTGAACTTGCGGCTCGATTGCGCGATGAAATAAAAGATCTGAAGCGAGAACTTCGAGGCATGGAAACGGCGGGAGTGTAAGTGATCGACAAACTCATTGTCCGTGGTGCCAGAGAACATAATCTCAAGGATGTTTCCATTGAGCTTCCACGCGATTCACTCATTGTCTTTACAGGGCTTTCAGGTTCCGGAAAATCCAGCCTTGCCTTCGACACGATTTTTGCAGAGGGCCAAAGGCGCTATGTAGAGTCACTTTCTGCTTACGCACGCCAATTCTTGGGACAAATGGATAAGCCTGATGTCGATTTCATTGAGGGGCTCTCTCCTGCGGTTTCGATCGATCAGAAATCTACGAATCGAAATCCTCGCTCTACCGTCGGCACCATCACGGAGGTTTACGATTACCTTCGATTGCTCTTTGCCCGTGCAGGTCGACCACATTGTCCCAAATGCGGAAGTCCGGTTTCTCGCCAAAGTCCTCAACAGATCGTTGATCAAATATTGGCTATGCCTGCGACCACGAAATTTCAAATTCTCGCGCCTGTGATTCGGGCCAGAAAAGGTGAATTCGTAGATCTCTTTCAAGACCTCATTGGCCAGGGTTACTCACGTGCGCGTATTGATGGCACTGTCATTGCCTTAGCCGAAGTCCCTAAATTGAAGAAGCAAGAAAAGCACACAATTGAAGTGGTGATCGATCGTCTTACCGCCAAACCCGAATCTAAAGGACGTTTAACGGATTCCATTGAAACGGCGCTGCGATTGGCACAAGGGATTGTTCTCTTGGACTTCGTGGACTCAAAAGGTAAGGATAAAGAACGCACCTATAGCGAACATTTGGCGTGCCATGAATGTGAACTTTCATTTGAAGAGTTAGAGCCGCGCTCCTTCTCCTTCAACTCACCCTTTGGCGCATGTGCGCAGTGTTCTGGTATCGGAACTAAGTTAGAAGTAGATGAGGAATTGATCATTCCCGATGACTCCATTTCCATCAATGAAGGTGCAATCGCTCCGTGGTCCTCTGGACAAACGAGTGAATATTTTCTGCGTTTGCTTGAGGCACTCTCGGGCGAAGTCAACTTTTCCCTAGATAATCCTTGGAAGAAGTTATCGGCCAAGGCCAAAGAGGCGATTTTACAGGGCTATCAATATGAAGTGCATGTGAAGTATAAAAATCGTTACGGAAGAACGCGTAATTACTCCACTGGTTTTGAAGGAGTAATTCCTTTTATACATCGTCGCCATGGTGAGACCGACAGCGAATACAGTCGTGATAAGTACGAGGGTTATATGCGCCAGATTCCTTGCCCTGCATGTAATGGCGCTCGACTCAAACCTGAAGTTTTAGCTGTCACTGTCGGTGGTAAAAATATTGCAGAGATTTGTGCGCTCTCTATTTCAGATACAGCGGATTTCTTAAAGAGTATTGAACTCAACGCCAGAGAAAGTCAGATCGCCGAACGTGTCATGAAGGAAGTACACGCACGTCTTGGTTTTCTCTTAGATGTAGGTTTGGATTATCTTTCTTTGGAACGCCCAGCTGCGACTCTTTCAGGTGGGGAAGCCCAGCGCATTCGCCTGGCCACGCAAATTGGTTCTGGCTTAGTAGGTGTTCTCTATGTTTTAGATGAACCCAGCATTGGTCTCCATCAAAGGGATAACCGACGTCTGATTGAAACGCTCACGCGGTTACGAGACCTTGGAAACACGTTGATTGTTGTAGAGCACGATGAAGAGACAATTCGCGCCGCAGATTGGATCGTCGACATAGGTCCTGGTGCAGGCGAGCACGGCGGCAAGGTTGTTGTTTCCGGGGACTACCAAGCTCTCCTTGATTCGCCCGAATCAATCACGGGGGCCTACCTATCAGGCCGTAAAGCCATCGAAATTCCCACCGTTCGCCGTCCTGTAGATCCTAAGCGCCAGCTTGTAGTTAAGGGTGCGAAAGAAAATAATTTGAAGAATATCGATGTCGCGATTCCTTTGAGCGCATTCGTGGCAGTTACGGGAGTCAGTGGTTCAGGTAAATCGACTCTAATCAACGACATTGTTTATGTAACTCTGGCCAATAAACTCAATGGTGCCCGTTTGGTTCCGGGAAGACATCGCACGGTTACCGGAGTAGATCTCTTAGACAAAGTAGTCCACGTGGATCAGTCACCTATCGGCAGAACGCCACGCTCCAACCCCGCGACATACACAGGAGTTTTCGACAAGATTCGCGCGCTCTTTGCAGAAACAACTGAGGCTAAGGTTCGCGGATATTTACAAGGCCGATTCTCCTTCAATGTAAAAGGTGGAAGGTGCGAAAATTGCGCCGGCGAAGGCACGATCACGATTGAAATGAACTTCTTGCCTGATGTCTACGTTCCGTGCGAGGTGTGCCATGGCGCTCGATACAACCGCGAAACTTTAGAGGTTCACTTCAAAGGGAAAACCATCGCAGAAGTATTGGATATGCCTATAGAGCAAGCGCGAGATTTTTTTGAAGCGGTCCCAACAATTGCGCGCTTTTTGCGAACACTGTGCGATGTTGGGCTTGGATACGTGCGATTGGGTCAATCTGCTCCAACCCTTTCTGGAGGAGAGGCCCAGCGAGTGAAGCTGGCAACAGAATTACAACGACGTTCTACCGGTCGCACAATCTATGTACTGGATGAACCAACAACGGGACTTCATTTTGAAGATGTCAACAAACTTTTAGGTGTGTTAAATCGATTGGTGGATACGGGAAATACCGTCATCGTTATCGAGCATAATCTTGATGTCATCAAGTCTGCGGACTGGGTGATTGATATGGGTCCTGAGGGAGGGTTCCGAGGAGGCACCGTTATCGCAGAAGGAACTCCCGAGGATGTCGCACTTAATCCTGCAAGTTACACAGGTCATTTTCTTGCAGAGATTCTTGGCTCTAATCGAAAGAGCGTTTCAGGTAAGAAGTAATGGCAGAGCCAAGCAGCTACCGTCCCAGTGATATTCCTGGGCTGCCTGGGGTTTATCGCTTCTTCAACTCAGAAAATAAAGTTATCTACGTAGGTAAAGCACTTAGTTTAAAATCACGACTCAGTAATTATTTTCAGAGCAATCTTCCGGAGAGAACCAATCGGATGGTTCACGAAGCTGTTCGTGTTGATTGGACCATCGTCGGGAGCGAGGTCGAAGCACTTCAATTAGAGTTCTCCTGGATCAAGCAATTCGCTCCCACTTACAATGTACAGTTTCGAGACGATAAGTCTTATCCATATTTGGCGATCTCATTAGATGAGGAATATCCAAGAGTCTTCATCACACGTAAACAAAAACGTCCTGGTCTCAAGTATTTTGGGCCGTATACGCATACATGGGCGTTGCGGAACACTTTCGATGTGGTGCTTAAAGTTTTTCCGGTGCGGTCTTGTTCCAATGGGAATTTCGATAAAGCCAAGAGAACAAATAGACAATGTTTGTTAGGCGATATTGGGAAATGTTCTGCGCCGTGTGTTGGTTGGGTTTCGCAAGAGGAGCATAAAGATCTTGCCAAGCGCATGTCTTCTTTCATGGAGGCAGGCAAAGGCGATTTAATGCCTACTTTGCGCAAGGAGATGGAAAGCGCAGCGAGCAATGAGGAATATGAAAGAGCCGCGAAAATTCGCGATCAAATTGCCTCCATGGAACGCGCCCTTGAATCCAGTGAAGCAAGCTTGTCAGAAAATCTTTCCGCCGATCTCATTGCCATACATCGCGAAGGAATGCATGTAGCAGGTTCTATCTTCATAGTACGGGCAGGAGCCATCAGAGGTTCTCGCTCGTGGCTCGTGGATCAAAAACTTTCGCTGGAAGGGGAGGATGAAATATCAGCGCTATTTTTCTCTATCTACGGGGCGAGCGAAGTGGAGGATATTCCTTCTGAGATTCTGGTAAATGAGTTGCCGCCAGAGCAAGATTCCTTGGAGCAATGGCTCACTTCTCGCAAGGGAGGCAAAGTTGAAATCAAGGTCCCTCAGCGCGGCGAAAAGTTTGACCTCCTTAAAACAGTTGAGAGAAATGCACATTACGCGTTGATCCAGTACGTGAATAAGCGATCCTCCGATAGCGCCATAAGTGGACGCGCACTCGTAGAGATTCAAGAGGCGTTGGATTTAGCGATCCCACCATTGCGAATTGAATGCTTCGATATATCAAATATTTCCGGAACCTCTGTCGTGGCATCAATGGTGGTTTTTGAAGATGGAATGGCCAAGAAAAGTGAATACAGACGTTTTATTATCGATACCCAGACAGCGTGGGATGACACTCGAGCCATCCATCAAGTTATTTCCCGTAGAATTAAGCGGCTCATCGCGGAAAAAGAGACGGATGTTACTGAGGTTCAAGATCTCGGCGGCAAGAATTCACGGTTTGCATATAGACCTCAGTTAATCATTGTGGATGGCGGGGCACCACAAGTCTCTGCAGCATCCAGGGCTCTCCAAGAACTCGGGATGGAGGATATTGCTTTATGCGGATTGGCCAAGAGATTGGAGGAGGTGTGGATGCCCAATTCTAAAGATCCTCTTATTCTGCCCAGATCCAGTGAAGGTCTATATCTGCTGCAACGAGTTCGTGATGAGGCACATAGGTTTGCGATTACTTTTCACCGCTCCCGACGATCCAAAGTGATGCTCGAGTCCCTTCTTGATGAGATTCCCCATTTAGGGGAGTCGAGACGGCGTGCACTTCTCGATGAATTTGGATCTGTTTCAGCCATGAGAAAAGCATCCAAAGATGAGATCGCGTCGATACCGGGAATTGGCCCAAAGACGGCGTCAATGATTTCGTCCTACTTGATGCGCGATGAAAACATCTCGATCGATGCTCAAACGGGAGAGATTCTTGATGGTTCTTGACATGTACGAGAAGATGAGACGTGAAAGATAACGCGCGCGAAGTTCTCATTCTTACAGGGATGTCTGGCGCCGGTAGATCTACCGTTGCCCATGCCCTTGAAGATTTGGGCTGGTATGTCGTGGATAATTTGCCCGCATCCTTGCTTCCTGCCCTCGTCGAAGCCACAAAAACTGCCGAACTTTCCTCGATGGCAGTCGTTGTAGATGTGAGAAGCGGACGTTTTTTCGATGATTTGAATAATTCGTTATCCCAACTTGATGTCAGTGAGATACATCATCGACTGCTTTTCCTCGACTCCACTGATCAAGCACTCGTCCAACGTTTTGAGTCAACACGACGGCCACATCCACTACAAGGTTCTGACCGGATTCTTGATGGTATATCGCGCGAGCGAACCCGACTTGAAGATCTTCGCTCGCGTGCTGATGTTGTGATTGATACAAGTAATCTCAACGTGCACCAATTAGAGAAACGAGTTGGTGAGATTTTTGCTGCCGGACAAACATCCGGTGTCCGTGTAAATGTTCTCTCGTTCGGTTACAAGTATGGGATGCCGGTAGATGCTGACCTGGTGCTTGACTGTCGCTTCATTCCTAATCCTCATTGGGTGCCCGAACTTCGTCCATTAACCGGTCTAACCGATGAAGTGAGTGCTTACGTTTTTGCAACACCTGGTGTCGATAAATTCGTCGATGATTATGTGGCTCTCTTTAGCGAGATGTCTGAAGGATATCTGCGAGAAGGTAAGAAATACGTCACGATTGCGATCGGTTGCACGGGTGGAAAACATCGAAGTGTTGCTATTGCCCGTGAAATTGCTCAGCGTCTCAATAGTTTTCCAGGCCCTGTTGATCTTGACGCCTACGCAGTTCATCGCGATGTTGGCAGGGAATAGTGTCAGGAAATAGAGTTGTTGCCTTAGGTGGTGGGCACGGTCTTGCTACAACTTTACGTGCGTTGAGACAAATAACTCACGAACTCACTGCGATTGTCACTGTTGCAGATAACGGTGGGTCAAGTGGGCGTTTGCGAGATGAGTTTCCAATCTTCCCCCCAGGTGATTTACGGATGGCGCTAGCTGCGCTCTGTGGTGATGATGATTGGGGCCGGAGTTGGGCGCAGATCATGCAATATCGTTTTACTGGTGAAGGTTCTATGCAAGGTCACGCCGTAGGTAATCTTTTATTGGCTGCCTTATGGGATCGTGACAACGATCCCGTTGAAGGTTTAGACCGAGTGGCCTCTTTGCTAAAAGTCGTTGGCCGTGTTCTGCCAATGGCGGCGGTACCACTGGATATTGAAGCGACATTTATCCTGCCCGAGGGAGCAGTTGTTATTCGAGGACAAGCCCAAGTTGCGGCAGCGCGTGGAGAACTCGAATCGTTGCGAATCATTCCTGAGCGTCCATCAGCGCGGATTGAGGCGCTAGAGGCGATCAGGGATGCTCGATGGATCACCATGGGCCCAGGCTCCTGGTTCACCAGCGTCCTTCCGCATCTTCTCGTTCCCGCTCAAAGGCAAGCATTATCTTCCAGTGCCGCCAAGAGAATAATTCTCTTGAACCTGGATGCCGATCCGGCCGTTACGGGTGATGAATTGGCCGGATCTACACCACAGCAGCACTTAGCCTGGATTAGTCAATATGCACCGGAGTTGCGATGTGATTATGTGATCGTTGACTCTTCTGTCGTTTCTAATCATTTAGAATTGGAAAATCAAGTAATGAGTATGGGTGGAACTCTCATTGTTGGAGATCTGCGCGAGGCTCCAGGCAGCGTTCATCATGATCCCGAAAAATTGACCTCCGTTTTCCGTCACATCATGAGCGATAGCCTGGTTGGATAAGCACATGGCCATGACATCAGCAGTGAAAGATGAATTGAGCCGCTTGGCGGTCACAAAACCTTGTTGTCGCAAAGCTGAAGTTTCAGCTCTGCTTCGATTCGCCGGCGGACTACATATAGTTGGTGGCAAAATCGTTGTAGAAGTCGAACTTGATGCCGCGCAAAGTGCCCGGCGACTTCGCAAAGATATTGCCGACGTATATGGCCACGATAGTGATTTGGCTGTGCTCTCATCGAGCGGATTGCGTAAAGGGAATCGTTATGTTGTTCGCGTGATCAGCGAAGGCGAGGCTCTTGCACGTCAGACCGGCTTAGTTGATGCGAATGGGCGCCCGGTACGAGGCCTTCCACCTCAAGTTGTCTCAGCTGCAATGTGCGATGCGGAAGCGGCATGGCGTGGCGCTTTTATTGCGCACGGCTCCCTTACCGAACCAGGTAGATCCTCCTCCTTGGAAATCACTTGCCCAGGCCCTGAAGCGGCACTGGCTCTTGTCGGGGCTGCTCGCAGATTGGGAATTGTTGCTAAAGCACGCGAAGTTCGTGGAGTAGATCGTGTTGTCATCAGAGATGGAGATGCAATCGGAGTTCTTCTTACTCGACTTGGCGCTCATGAAAGTGTTTTGGCTTGGGAGGAGCGCCGGATGCGGCGTGAAGTGCGGGCGACGGCAAACCGTTTAGCTAACTTCGATGATGCAAACCTTCGACGATCTGCGCGAGCTGCAGTTGCGGCTTCTGCCCGAGTGCAAAGAGCAATGGAGATTCTTGGCCCAGATATCCCTGATCACCTCAAGGAGGCGGGGGAGTTACGGATCAATCATGGGCAAGCAAGTCTTGAAGAGTTAGGTTCCTTGGCAGTGCCAGCAATGACGAAAGATGCAATCGCAGGTCGGATTCGTCGCCTTCTGGCCATGGCAGATAAACGTGCATCCGAGCTGGGAATTGCCGACACGGAGGCGGGGCTTTTGCCCGATCAACTCAATTCGCTGGAGTGAGTCCTAGATAACAAGCATCACACACGGCGGGCGGACCTCTCTTGGCTGATAAGATTTACCCATGCCCCAGTGTTGTGGCCCTTTTCGACAACCCGCCACAGAACACATTTTCGGGGTCGAACTCAATGCACAGTGAGGATCATTATGACTGCAATCGGAATCAACGGATTTGGGCGCATCGGACGTAACCTTTTCCGCGCCGCTCTCACATCACCTGATGTGGAGATCGTTGGTATCAACGATCTGACCGACAATGCCACTTTGGCGCACCTTCTCAAGTACGACTCGATTCTGGGTCGCCTAGGGCTTGAGGTTTCCCACACCGCTGACACTCTGACCGTGGGTGGCAAAACGATCAAAGTATTCGCTGAGCGCGATCCAGCTAACTTGCCGTGGGGCGCACTGGGGGCCGAAATTGTTGTTGAGTCTACTGGGCACTTCACCAAGGCAGCCGATGCGGGAAAGCACATTGCCGCAGGGGCAAAAAAAGTGATTATTTCTGCGCCAGCAAGCGATGAGGACATCACAATTGTCATGGGTGTTAACCATGAGAAATATGATCCCGCCAACCACCACATCATTTCCAATGCTTCATGCACAACAAATTGCTTAGCGCCGATGGCTAAAGTTCTTAATGATGAATTTGGAATTGTTCGCGGATTGATGACAACGATCCATGCATACACAAACGACCAAGTAATTTTGGATTTCCCACACAAGGATCTACGTCGTGCACGTGCGGCAGCCACGAACATTATTCCTACGTCAACGGGCGCAGCAAAAGCAATCAGTTTGGTTTTGCCAGAACTCAAGGGCAAGCTCGACGGATATGCATTGCGCGTTCCAGTACCTACCGGTTCGGTCACTGATCTCACCGTGGAACTCGGCAAGGAAGTTACTGCAGCCGATATCAATGCCGCAATGAAGGCAGCCGCCAATGGTTACCTCAAAGGTTTCATGTCATACACCGAAGATCCCATTGTCTCCTCCGACATTGTTACCGATCCTTCATCGTGCATCTTCGATTCGGGCCTCACAAAGGTCGTCGGAAGCACGGCAAAGGTCGTGGGTTGGTATGACAACGAATGGGGATATTCAAACCGCCTCGTTGACCTGATCAAACTTGTGGGTAGCTCTCTCTAATGTCCACCCTTCAATCGCTTGATGTATCAGGCAAGCGAATCTTTCTTCGGTGTGATCTGAATGTGCCGCTTAAGGATGGGGTCATCGGCGACGATGGCCGCATCCGGGCATCACTACCAACGATGGAGTACTTGCTAGCGGCAGGTGCCTCTCTTGTTGTCGGTGCGCATTTAGGTCGCCCTAAGGGAGAAATAAAAGCTGAACTCTCTTTGGCCCCGATAGCGGTAAGACTTTCAGAATTACTGGGTAGGCCAGTGATTTTTGCAGGAGATAATTTCCAAGAGCAGGCTCGTTCGCTCGCTCCTGGTGAAATCTTGCTCTTAGAAAATTTACGTTTTAACGCTGGCGAGACAAGCAAGGATGAAACTGAACGCGCTACATTTGCTGGAGTCTTAGCTTCCCTTGCCCAAGGCTATGTGGGAGATGGTTTTGGAGCTGTTCATCGCAAGCATGCATCGGTCTTTGATTTACCAGCACTTTTGCCACATGCACCAGGGTTTCTTGTCTCTGCTGAAGTAGAAGTCTTAAAAAAACTCACTCAGAATCCAGCGCGGCCTTATGGCGTCATTCTTGGTGGTGCGAAAGTCTCTGACAAAATCGGAGTTATCTCCAATCTTCTCGACAAAGTTGATGTGATGGCAATTGGCGGAGGAATGGTCTTCACTTTCTTAGCGGCGCTTGGTAAAGATATCGGTAATTCAATGGTGGAAGTTGATTCCATCCCCGTAGTGAAGGAACTCATTGCGCGTGCTCAAACATTGGGCGTTGATTTACGTTTACCCTCGGATATTGTGACCGCCCCCGCATTTTCAGCTAACTCACCAGCAACCATTGTGAGCGCTGATGACATCGCTGAAGGTTCCATGGGACTTGATATTGGACCGACCTCTGCAAAAGATTTCGCTCAGGCCATTTCAACGTGTGCAACGGTGTTCTGGAATGGGCCGATGGGTGTATTTGAATTTCCCGCCTTCGCTCACGGTACAAAAGTTGTCGCCGAGGCACTTACGCATGTCACCGGAATCTCTGTAGTCGGTGGGGGAGACTCCGCTGCTGCGGTGCGATCATTGGGATTTGCCGATTCTGATTTTGGTTACATCTCAACCGGTGGCGGAGCATCGCTGGAATACCTCGAAGGAAAGGCGCTGCCAGGTTTAACCGCCTTAGGGTTGTAGAAGATTAGGAAAGCTTCACTCGCGAAATAACGAATGCAAAGGGAATGATGATGCGTAAACCACTGATGGCAGGAAACTGGAAGATGAACCTCAATCACCTTGAGGCTATCGCCGTAACTCAAAAATTGGTCTACAGCTTGGATGACAAAGATTACGACGCGGTAGATGTAGCGGTCATTCCACCTTTTACAGATATTCGTTCGGTTCAGACTCTCGTTGATGGCGACAGATTGCGATTGATGTACGGCGCGCAAGATGTCTCACCCGACGCTAGCGGTGCATTCACTGGCGACATCTCTGCTTCGATGCTTTCCAAACTTGGATGCACTTTTGTTGTGATCGGCCATAGTGAGCGTCGTGCTATTCACAAAGAAGATGACGCTCTTATCAACCGAAAGATTAAAGCGGCTCTCGCTCATGAATTAACACCGATTTTTTGTGTTGGAGAAGAGTTAGCAGTTCGCGAATCAGGCACCCATGTCTCCCACGTCATTAGGCAAATTCGAGCAGGGTTAGCCAATTTCACCAAGCCAGAATTGAAGAAGATAGTTATTGCATACGAGCCCGTTTGGGCGATTGGAACGGGCAAAACAGCCACGCCAGAGGACGCCCAAGAAGTTTGTGCTGCTATCCGAGGCGAGATCGAGGAAATTGGATCACCTGAAATCGCAGAAGGCATGAGAATCCTTTACGGAGGTTCGGTGAAATCAGCCAATATCGCTGAAATCATGAAGAAACCCGATGTGGATGGCGCACTGATCGGCGGGGCAAGCCTGGATCCGGAAGAATTGGCCAAGATCGTCAAGTTTCATGTAGCAGGCTGATCTACAGTATCCTTTGCCCTTGTCTGGATCGCCCTTCAAAGAATTTTAGGAGTAAGTCATGAAGCTGGGTCTATCGATCTTGTTGGTCATTACAAGCGTCTTGATGATCATGCTTGTCCTGCTTCATAAAGGCAAAGGCAGCGGACTCTCCGACCTATTTGGCGGCGGTATCTCCTCCAACTACGGGGGATCCTCAGTAGTCGAGCGCAACTTGGATCGCATTACGATCGTTGTGGGCGGCCTCTGGTTTGCCGGTGTTGTAGCTTTGAGTTTGGTTCTCAAGTAAATACAGAGGCTTTCTTCTTGAAAAGATAGAAAAGATAGAGAAAAAAGAAAAAAGAACATTTTTATATTAGGCACAGGGAAGCAGGAATAAATGGCTGGTGGAAGTGCAATTCGCGGAAGTCGTGTCGGTGCTGGTCCAATGGGCGAGGCCGAGCGCGGAGAGTCCATCGGTCGTTTTCAGGTTTCCTATTGGTGCTCCAACGGGCATGAGACAACTCCTTCTTTTGCGGAGGACGGAACGGTAGTTATTCCTGACGAGTGGGATTGCCCGCGTTGCGGATACCCTGCCGGTCGCGATAAAGCTAACCCGCCAAGCCCTATCAAGAATGAGCCATATAAAACTCACTTGGCATATGTTAAAGAGCGCCGCAGCGATGCAGAAGGTTTTCAAATTCTAGAAGACGCCCTCGCAAAGCTTCGCGGAGATGACGAGTAGTTCTTCTTACATTTCTTTAAATTATTGATCGAGCTGCATCAAGGATCTGCGCAACGCCATCCTCTCGGCTTTGAATGTGCAATCTCACGACGGTAAACCCACGAGACTCTAAAGCTCGTGCATCACCTAAAGCTTGAGCCATGATGAGAGTGTGAAATGAAAACTCCTTGCCTGGAACCAGAACATCCTCTTGGCTCTCGCCTGTAATTTGTAAGAAAATTCCATTCTGTTGACCGCCTTTGTGGAATTGACCTGTTGAATGCAAGAAGCGTGGACCCCATCCGAAAGTTACGGGACGTCCGCTCTTCTCAGCGAGGACGCGACGAAGCTGAGCAATCTCAGCATCATCATTTCGATCCAAGTAAGCCATCACGGCGATGTATCCATCAGCGCTCACGCCATCGACCACGTTCGTCAGTGCTTCGATGACAGATTGGGCGTTGGCAAATATTTCCACAACGCCTTCTTGGGAGACAGGTTGAGTTTGAGGGACCACGCCAGACCACTCCTGCAAAAGAATTGACGTTTGATTCTTTGCTTCTGTCACATTGGGTTGATTGAAAGGGTCCACTCCTAGTGCTACTCCAAGAAGTGCTGTAGTCCATTCCCAAAAAATAAATTGCGCACCAAGATCGCCTTCTACAACTAGATCGGCTCTACCAGCGAATGCAATATGCATTGCCTGCCCACTTGTTATAGCGCCGGACTCTTCAATTACTACAGGCAGACGACCAATATTATTCTTCCCCGTAGATTCGGCAATAAGTTGCTCGATCCAATCTGAAAGACCTGGCATGGTCGAATGGGAGTCGTTAAATGTGAGGTACTGATCTGCGTAATGTGCAATTAAGAACGAAGCCGCAATTGCAGGGGAGCGCGGTGCAATAAGTTGTTCTATGCACTCTTGAGCGCTATCTAGTAAAAGTGAAACATCGACACCGATAAGAGCTGCTGGAACCAATCCGAATGCACTCAGAGCGCTAAAGCGTCCCCCTACTTTCGGATCAGCATTAATGACAATGAATCCTCGAGCACGTGCATCGACATCCAACGGAGATCCTGGATCGGTCACGATGACCATCTGTTCTTGCGGAGAAATGCCCAAAGATAAGAAGTGGGCTTCAAAGAGTGCACGCTGTGAAGCGGTCTCAATAGTTCCACCAGATTTAGAACTCACGATCACAACAGTCTTAGCGAAGTCGCCTTGGAGCGCATGGGAAATATAAGTCGGATCAGTGCTGTCGAGTACAAAAAGATCACGTTTATAGGTTGCAGCGATGACTTCTGGTCCTAAAGATGAACCACCCATTCCGCATAAGATGACTCGCGTGCAATGGCGAAACTTGGCGCTGAGCGCATCAAGTTCTGGCAACAGTTCGCGTGACTGCGACGGAAGGTCAATCCAGTTGAGTCGAATTCCTGCCTCGGTCGCCGCCTCTTGGCCCCAGAGCGTCGCATCCTTGAGCGCGAGCCGTTCATTTGCCGCAACGAGTTCCTGATATCGAGGATCTATGTAGTCAACTTTAGAAAGGGCATCGCCATGAATTGAAATCAATTGCTTGCCGCCTTTTCAACGTTTTTTAAAAGTTCAATCCACGCCTGCTCGAATTTCATAACTCCATCGATTTCGAGCTCGTCGGTTATCTTCTCTAGCGAGATACCGAGATTTGACAGGGTCGAGACAACTGAAGCGGCCTCGGTGTACCGCGTAGCGAGAGTCACGTCATGTTCGATTCCGTGATCTACGAGAGCGTCAAGAGTTGCTTGAGGCATCGTGTTCACAGTATTCGGTGCAACAAGTTCCACCACGTATCGAGTATCTAGATATGCGGGATCTTTCACTCCCGTGGAGGCCCACAAGAGTCTTTGCATTTCCCCGCCGGCATCAGCGAGAGATTTCCATCGTTGTGAGGCGATTTTGCTTTCATAGACTTCGTAGGCAAGAGCTGCGTTTGCTATCGCAGCTCTCCCGAGCATCGACATAGCGATTTCGGAGCCCTGCTTCTTCAAGAGAGTGTCGATGGCGCTATCAATTCTGCTGACAAATACAGAGGCAACAGAGGTGACTCGCGAAATATCAGCTTGCGCGCAAACGCGAGATTCGAGTCCAGCCATAAAAGCATCGGCAACAAGTGAGTATCGGGCTGCAGAGAAGATGAGAGTGACGTTAACGCTCACACCGGCAGCGATGAGCGCTGTGACTGCTGGTAAGCCTTCAAGGGTTGCCGGGACCTTGATCATGAGGTTTGGTCGGTCAACAAGCTTCCACAAGTGGAGTCCTTCAGAGATCGTCGCGTTCGTGTCATGTGCCGATCGCGGATCTACTTCTATGCTGACACGACCATCGACGCCAGAGCTATTTTCATAGATCGGCAAGAATAGGTCGCAGGCATTTCGAACATCGTCGGTAGTAAGTCTTGTGACAATTTCTTCGGCAGAAGTGCCACGCATCGTTGCAATATCCGAGGCATACTCACTTCCTTGCGAAATTGCGGTATTGAAGATACTTGGATTTGTTGTTACTCCGACAACATGATTGGCTGAAATTCGATGCGGGAGTGAATGAGAGTCAGTCCCGGTTATCTTGCTTCGAGAGAGATCATCCAACCAAATCGATGTGCCGCCTTTGGAGATATCGATCATGCCAGACGAGTTTTCACAAGAGAAAGGACTGCTTCGGGGGTAAATCCGAACTCCTTGAAGAGAACGGAGGCAGAAGCTGAAGCACCGAAATGCTCGAGGGATATCGAAGCGCCGTGATCTCCAACTAACTCTCTCCACCCCATAGCAATTCCGGCTTCAATGCTGATGCGCGTTGGCACCGCAGAGGGAATGACGCTTTCACGGTACTCCGCTGATTGGACTGCAAACCATTCAAGACATGGGGCGCTAACTACGCGAGTAGGAATTCCTTCGGCCTCCAATGCGCTTTGCGCGGCAACTGCGAGTGATACCTCAGAACCCGTTGCTATGAGAATTGCTTGGGGATTCTTACTTGCTTCTTTCAGTATGTAAGCACCTTGGGCAACTCCTGCGGCTGATGAAAAGTCGGAGCGATCGAAAACTGGAAGATTTTGACGAGAGAGCAAAAGTGCGCAAGGTTCATCACGTCGAAGAATCTCCTTCCAACTTTGTGCGACTTCATTGGCATCTGCTGGACGTATAACAGCCAGCCCAGGAATTGCACGGAGGGCTGCAATATGTTCTACAGGTTGATGCGTTGGGCCATCCTCGCCAAGTCCGATGGAATCATGGCTCCATACGAACGTCACACCGAGTTTCATGAGGGATGCAAGACGAGCAGATGGTCGCATGTAGTCACTAAAGACTAAGAAAGTTCCTGCAAAAGTGCGCGTCAAACCATGAAGAGTAATACCGTTGAGGATCGAGCCCATCGCATGTTCACGAATACCAAAGTGAACGATGCGCCCGTAAGGAGATGCGTTCTTCATAGAACTCGATGCGGGCAAGAAAGAGTTTCCACCTTCGATGGTGGTGTTATTGCTTTCTGCTAGATCGGCCGAGCCGCCCCAAAACTCAGGAAGGATTTCAGAAATCTTTTGGATGACATCCCCAGATGCTTTACGTGTGGATACTTCTTTACCTGGGGCAAACTCGGGAATAGCGGATTCCCAGCCAAGTGGGAGAGCGCGTTGCCGCAAGCGAGCCAGAAGTGCGGCTCTTTCCGGGTAGGCGCTTTGCCACTCTGAAAATTTGAGATCCCATTCTTTTCGAACTTCGGATCCACGTGTTTTCACAGCGCGAACATGGGCCAGAACATCATCAGGCATCGCGAAATCTTCGTCAGGGTTAAGGCCCATCACTTTCTTCGTCGCTGCAATTTCAGCTGCCCCTAGAGCGGATCCGTGTGATTTAGATGTTCCTTGTGCCGATGGAGCTGGCCAGGCAATGACCGTCTTGAGTCTGATTAAGGTGGGTTTAAGTATTTGCTCGTGTGCGCAAATCATTGCCTTCTCGAGAGCTTCGCGATCTACATTTCCATCGGCTTTTGCAGCAACTTCAATAACTTCCCATCCGTACGCGCGGTATCTCGCAGAGACATCTTCTGTGAAAGCAACATGCGTGTCTCCTTCAATGGAGATTCGGTTGTCGTCATAAATTAGGTTGAGAAGTCCAAGTTCTTGTGTACCGGCTAGCGAGGAAGCTTCAGCACTGACTCCTTCCTGAAGGTCTCCGTCAGAGCAAATCACCCAAATACGATGGTCGAAAATACTTTCACCCAATGGAGCATCCGGATCGAGAAGCCCTTTTTCATAACGGGCTGCCATTGCCATGCCAACGCCGTTTGCAACACCAGCACCCAAAGGTCCTGTAGTTGTTTCTACCCCTGCCGTGTGACCATATTCTGGATGGCCAGGTGTGAGCGCGCCCCAGGTTCTGAATTCCTTTAAGTCAGAGATCTCAACGCCGTAGCCGCTAAAAAATAGTTGCGTGTAGAGAGTAAGTGATGAGTGTCCGCAGGAAAGTATGAAGCGATCTCGACCAAGCCATTGTGGATCCGAAGGATCATGAACTAAGTGACGCTGAAAAAGAGTGTAAGCAACGGGCGCAAGTGCCATGGCTGTTCCAGGATGGCCGTTGCCAACTTTTTGAACCGCATCCATAGCCAGGGCTCGCGCGTAAGTTACCGCGCGGTCATCGATCTCGAGCCAAGCACTAAGTGGTGGAGTAGTCATTTTCATCCGATCTTTGCGGCTAGGTGGATTCGCCAAGCGCTGATCCACACGAGTGTGACGCCGAGCAAGTGCATGGCAACAAGCAACTCAGGTAGACCTTGGTAGTACTGGAGAAATCCAATAGATCCTTGAGCCAGTGAGGCAATGACAAAAATAATGATTCTCTTTTTCAGCAATGCGTTAGAAGTCGATTGAGTAAAGAGTATTGCTGTAAGCAAAAGAAGTGAGATCACGAAACCTGCGTGGATCCATGCCACGGTATCAATTTTGATATTAAATCGTGGAGCTGAGATATCTCCAGCATTGGGCCCGCTGCCTGTAACAATAGTTCCTACAACAATTACAGTGCCGGTAAGAATTGTATGTATCCGTGCAAGAACGGATTTCTTTTTATGCCCGACCACGGACAAGATATTTCTTCGTTCGAAAAGGGAGGTGCCTGCAGCGATGAGAGCGATGGAGAGTAGGAAATGTGCGGCAACTGGAATGGGGTTGAGATGCGTAAGTACAGTAATTCCACCAAGTGGTATCTGCGCGATAATTCCGAGCAACTGCCAAATCGCCAATTTCTTAATATCTTTTCTTTTAAGTTTGATGACAGCAACCAAGACCGCAACTGATGCCGCAATCAGTAAAAATGTGAGGAGTCGATTTCCAAACTCAACCCAGGAATGGAAAACACCTTGAGCTTGATGAGGAACAGGGGTTATTGATCCATGCGTACATTCGGGCCAAGTTGGGCAACCCAATCCCGAACCCGTGAGTCGAACCGCGCCACCAGTAACGACGATCCCTGCCTGTAAGAAGAGAAGGAAACCCAACAAGGGGCTCAGGGCGCGCTCAAGTCGACTACGTATCATGGTGCGTAGCCTAGGAGGTGAGGTGCGCGAAAGACGGGAAAGTAGGTAGGGATGAGAAGTGGCACCTCCCACAACTTTGAATTGGCGCTTTTGGGGGAATTACGACACACTTCTGTTGTGAAAAAGAGCGAAGATCCACGTACACGCGACTTGGTGGCACGCTCAATTCTGGAAAAAGGCCCTCGCACAGCGGTTGAATTGGCCCAGAGCCTGGGTTTGACGCCTGCTGGCATTCGCCGACACCTGGACTCTTTGGTGGAGGAAGGCGTTCTAGAGGCGCGGGAGCCTCATTCAGCCCTGATTCGCGGAAGGGGGCGCCCCTCCAAAGTTTTCGTCATGACCGATGGCGGCCGAGAAAAATTTGAGCATGACTACGACGACTTAGCAGTTTCTGCATTGAAGTTCCTGGCCGCCTCCGTAGGTGAGTCCGCACTTGTTGATTTCGCACATGCTCGTGCTGGTGAGATCGAGCGAACTCTTGCCCCGATAATCGCGTCATCTGAGGGATCCCCAGTCGGCGCTCTTGCCCAATTCCTCACCGATGAGGGATATGCAGCAGATGTTTTGAATCGCGCAAATGGCGATGAGTTATGTCAACACCATTGCCCGATCGCGCATGTGGCTGCCCAGTTCCCACAGTTGTGCGAGGCAGAAACTGAAGCATTTTCCCGTCTCCTGGGTACGCACGTTCAACGTTTAGCAACTATCGCTCATGGCGATGGAGTATGTACAACTTTCATTCCCAAAATTTCACATTCACTCATGTCATCTACCGGAGGGAAATAATGACAATCGCGCATCCAGAGCTTGAGGGCTTGGGCAATTACGAATACGGCTGGTCTGATAGCGATAAAGCGGGCGCGAATTCACGACGAGGACTTAACGAAGAAGTCGTGAGAGATATTTCCTCCAAGAAATCAGAACCGCAATGGATGCTAGATCTACGGCTTAAAGGTTTGGCTCTTTTTGATAAGAAGCCAATGCCCACATGGGGTTCTGATCTCTCGGGAATCTTCTTCGACACCATTAAGTATTTTGTGCGATCAACTGAGAAGCAAGCCACTACATGGGAAGAACTTCCTGAAGAGATTAAAAATACATATGATCGACTTGGTATTCCCGAAGCAGAGAAGCAACGTCTCGTCTCTGGGGTCGCGGCTCAATACGAATCCGAAGTTGTCTATCACTCCATTCGCGAGGATCTTGAAAAACAAGGCGTGATCTTTCTTGATACTGATTCTGGATTAAAGCAACACCCAGAACTATTTAAGGAGTATTTTGGCTCCGTTATCCCAGTGGGCGACAATAAGTTTGCCGCACTCAATACCTCAGTTTGGTCTGGCGGATCATTTATCTATGTTCCCAAGGGAGTCCATGTAGATATTCCTTTGCAAGCATACTTCCGCATCAATACTGAAAATATGGGGCAGTTTGAACGTACGCTCATTATTGCAGACGAAGATTCCTACATTCATTATGTTGAAGGATGCACCGCTCCCATTTACAAATCTGATTCTTTGCACTCGGCAGTTGTTGAAATCATTGTCAAGAAGGGTGCACGCGTCCGGTACACAACGATTCAAAACTGGTCAAATAACGTCTATAACTTAGTGACCAAGCGAGCCACATGCGCAGAAGGCGCAACGATGGAATGGATTGATGGAAATATCGGCTCTAAGGTAACTATGAAATATCCCGCAGTATTTTTAATGGGCCCGCATGCAAAAGGTGAAACTCTCTCCATCGCATTTGCAGGTGAAGGTCAACATCAAGATGCTGGTGCAAAAATGGTTCATGCGGCTCCATATACCTCTTCAACGATTATTTCGAAATCGGTAGCTCGCGGTGGCGGACGCACTTCTTATCGTGGTTTGGTCCAAATTCAAGAGGGCGCGCATCATTCGAAAAGCACTGTCAAATGTGATGCCTTGCTCGTTGACACGATTTCACGATCAGATACGTACCCGTATGTGGACATCAGAGAAGATGACGTTTCGATGGGACACGAGGCGACGGTTTCCAAGATCAGCGACGATCAACTTTTCTACCTCATGTCCCGCGGACTTAAAGAGGACGAGGCTATGGCAATGATTGTTCGTGGCTTCATCGAACCTATCGCTCGTGAACTACCAATGGAGTACGCCCTCGAACTCAACAGACTTATCGAGCTCCAAATGGAAGGCGCGGTTGGTTAATGTCTCTTCTCGCCACAAATTATTTGACACCTTCTGGGCGCGAAGAGGCGTGGAGATTTACGCCCCTGAATCGCTTAGGTGGTCTTCATGATGGATCGGTAGATATTTCTGACGCCGAGTCAATGACAGGACCAGAAACAGCACAAGCGGGGGTCAAAATTTCACGAGTGTCTCGTGAACTACTTGCACCAGAATCTCAGTCGGATGATGTCATCGTTTCGCGTGCTCAAGCAGAGTGTGCAACGGTTTTCCATGTCGAGATTTCCCCAGGTATTGAAGTTGAGCGCGCGATTCACCTTCGCAGAGTAATTGAACGTTCTGGAGAGAGCGAGCTTTCTCGTGTTCGGATTACCGTTGGGGAGAATTCCCGTGCAGTTGTTATCGTGGAAAACAGTGGCAACCTTGTACTCGGAGAAGATATTGAGATTGTATTAGCTCCACATTCATTCTTGAAGTTTGTCACTCTTCAAGAATGGGATGCACCGGCGATTTACGCAGCAAGGCATCATGCAATTATCGATCGTGATGCAACCTTTGAATCGGTAACCGTTACGGTAGGTGGTTCGCTTGTTCGAATTTTGCCTACAGTAGAGTTTGTCGCCTCTGGTGCTTCGGCCGAACTTCTTGGTGTCTATTTTGCCAAAGAGGGACAACACTTTGAACATCGCATTCACGTAGATCACGCAGTTCCAAAAGCAAAATCACGGGTGAACTATAAAGGCGCACTTTCTGGAGATAAGGCCCATACCGTATGGATCGGTGACGTTCTCATTCGCGCCGCTGCAGAGGGAACTGATACCTACGAACTTAATCGCAATCTGCTTTTGAGTGATGGAGCACGTGCCGACTCGGTTCCAAATCTAGAGATTGAAACGGGTGAGATCGTAGGAGCTGGACACGCAAGCACGACAGGCCGCTTTGATGACGAGCAACTCTTCTACTTGATGTCTCGAGGAGTACCCATGCATGAGGCTCGCCGATTAGTTGTACGTGGTTTCTTTTCCGAGATCATTTCTCGTATTGGCGATGAAATTATTCAAGAACGTTTAATGGTTGGTATCGATGGAGAATTAGCAAAGGCGGGTCAATAGGACATGTCTGATATTGCATTTTCCGACCTTCAAGAAAGTAAGCCATTTCGTTTAGAGAAATCCGGTAAGGCCATTTGCGTGGTCAAAGTTGGGCAAGAAGTTTTCGCGATAGATGACACCTGTTCACATTCAGATGCATCACTGTCTGAAGGCGACGTTGAGAAGTTTGCGGTTGAATGCTGGCTCCATGGAGCCGCCTTTGACCTGCGCACCGGTGAAGCTGTTTCCATGCCCGCTACTGAAAATGTAAAAAGTTATCCAGTACACGTTGACGGAGATTCCGTCACGATCGAAATTTAATTCTTAAGCCAGCGAAAGAGGAGAAGATGAGCACACTTGATATCCGAGGGCTAGAAGTTTCTGTAGTAACAGAAAAAGGCCAGATTGAAATCTTGCGCGGAGTGGATTTAACCATTTCCTCTGGTGAGACACATGCAATCATGGGACCAAATGGATCCGGTAAATCCACTCTTGCCTATTCCATTGCTGGCCATCCCAAGTACACGATCACTGGGGGAAGTGTCACTCTTGATGGAGCGAATGTTCTGGAGATGACCGTTGATGAGCGGGCACGTGCTGGACTTTTCTTAGCAATGCAATATCCAGTGGAGGTTCCAGGAGTATCGGTTTCTAACTTTCTTCGAACAGCAGCAACAGCAATTCGAGGAGAAGCTCCGAAGTTGCGTACCTGGGTTGGTGAAGTGAAAGAAGCAATGAGCGCGCTAAACATGGATCCCGCATTCTCAGAGCGCAACGTCAACGAAGGTTTCTCAGGTGGCGAGAAGAAACGCCACGAGATCATGCAGCTAGAGCTGCTCAAGCCAAAGATTGCAATTCTTGACGAAACTGACTCAGGCCTAGACGTTGATGCACTTCGCATCGTTTCTGAAGGCGTCGTGCGAGCGAAAGAAGCCAACAATCTTGGCGTTCTCCTTATTACTCACTACACGCGAATCCTGCGATACATCAAGCCGGATTTTGTTCACGTATTTGCCAATGGACGCATAGTTGAAGAAGGCGGGCCAGAACTTGCCGACAAGCTAGAAGCCAACGGATACGCGGAGTACGTCGGCGCATAGCCGATTATTGCCATACATATGACTCTCGATACTGTTCGAATCCGCAAAGATTTCCCGATCTTTGAACGTACAGTACGTGATGGGAAAAAACTCATCTATCTCGATAGCGGAGCCACAAGCCAGAAACCGATCTCGGTCATTGATGCTGAGATGGATTTCTACAGATTTCATAACGCCGCGGTTCATAGGGGAGCGCATCAATTAGCCGAAGAAGCCACGGATGCCTACGAAGGTGCGCGTTCTTTGGTTGCAGCCTTTATCGGCGCCAGTGACGACGAGGTGGTATTTACAAAGAGCGCCACGGAAAGTTTGAATCTTCTCGCGTACGTCATCGGTAATGCTGAACGCGGTTCGCGATACTTTTTACAACCAGGTGACGAAGTTGTCGTTACCGAAATGGAACACCATGCCAACCTAATCCCTTGGCAACAACTTTGTAAACGCACAGGTGCAATCTTAAAATGGTTTTCAATCGATGCCGAGGGACGCTTAGACCTTTCAGCCATTGAGAGCGTTATTACATCAAAAACTAAAGTTGTGGCGCTGACACATCAGTCCAATGTGTTGGGAACCGTAAACCCTCTTAGTGCCGTTGTTGAACTCGCCCATAGCGTGGGCGCTGTCGTAATCCTGGATGCATGTCAATCGATTCCACATATGGCAATGGATGTAGTGCAACTAGGAATTGACTTCCTCGCATTTTCTGCACACAAGGCACTTGGGCCTACGGGTGTTGGAGTTCTATGGGGACGAAGTGAATTGCTTGAGGAACTTCCACCTTTTCTCTATGGCGGTTCGATGATTGAGTCAGTCACAATGACGGATGCCACATGGGCACCGGCACCGCGAAAATTTGAAGCTGGTGTGCCAAACATGGCCCAGGTAGTAGGGCTAGGCGCCGCAGTTAATTATTTGAGCGGAATCGGGATGCAAGCGATTCATGATCATGAAGTGATGTTGACCATGCATCTGATTTCAGGTTTGCAAAAGATTTCTGATGTACGTATTTTCGGTCCAACGACGAACATCATGCGTGGTGGGACTGTTTCCTTTGCTTGCGAAGGAATTCACCCGCATGATCTTGGGCAGTTCCTGGATTCCCAAGGAATCGCCGTGAGAACCGGCCATCACTGTGCCTGGCCACTCAATCGTAAACTGGGAGTTGCTGCCACCACTCGCGCCTCCGTTTATTTGTATAACGACATGAGCGATATCGACGCGTTGCTCTCTGGCATCGTGGGTGCGCAAAGTTATTTCTCGAGGTTTTCATGAATCTCGACCACATGTATCAGGAAGTTATTTTGGATCATTACAAGCATCCAGAGCACAAGGGACTTAGCGTTGATAAAGATATCCAGGTTCATCACGTCAATCCCAGTTGTGGCGACGAAATCACTCTGAATCTCTCACTTACCGATGGGAAAGTTTCTGACATAACGTGGGACGGAATTGGTTGTTCGATCTCCATGGCTAGCGCTTCGATGATGTCTGGGCTCCTGGTAGGTAAAAGCACTGCAGAGGCATCGATCGTTCTTGCCTCTTTTATGGAATTGATGCAGAGCAAGGGAACTATGCAAGGTGATGAAGAGTTACTAGAGGATGCCGTTGCTTTCTCTGGAGTTTCCAAATTTCCTGCGCGGGTGAAATGTGCCTTGCTGGGATGGATGGCATATAAAGATGCAGCATTTCAGATTGCAGAGAAATAATTAGTAGGCTCGGTCCACTTCGGTCAAGATAGTCATATAGGGAGAGAACAGATGGTTGCTCAGATTGACGATGTAACAGAGGCGATGAAGGATGTCGTCGACCCTGAACTCGGGATTAATGTCGTGGACCTCGGCCTCATCTACGACATCATGGTTGATGAAAGTAACATTGCGGTTTTGAATATGACACTCACATCTGCTGCCTGCCCCTTGCAGGATGTTATCGAAGATCAAACGCGTCAGGCGCTTTCTCATCTCACCAGCGATGTAAGAATTAACTGGGTATGGATGCCACCCTGGGGGCCAGACAAAATTTCCGATGACGGAAGGGACCAGCTTCGCGCGCTCGGCTTTACGGTCTAATTGTGTCATCACACAATGGCTGGATGATGATGAGGTCGTTAACGGCCGATCCTTCTGTCAAGCATCAGAAACTTAAAGCGGGAACAATCGCACGCATCTTTAGTTTTGCCAAGCCATATAAATGGCAAATTATTATCTTCTTGGTAACCGTTGTGATCGATGCCGTTCTTGTTATCGCAACCCCTCTGATCTTGCGCAAACTCATTGATCAAGGTGTTATTCCCCATAATGGAGGACTTGTTACCTCCCTTGCGCTTCTCGTTGGACTTTTGGCAATTGCTGATTCATTGATGAGTGTTGTCGGAAGATGGTTCTCATCTCGAATCGGCGAAGGTCTAATTTATGATTTGCGCTCTGTTGTTTATGCGCACGTTCAACGTCAATCGATTGCATTCTTTACTCGTACTCAAACCGGCGCTCTCATCTCAAGAATAAACTCCGATGTTATAGGGGCCCAGCAAGCTTTCACCGCAACCCTTTCAGGTGTTGTCAGCAATGTGGTGAGCTTGGTGCTCGTCGTGATCACGATGCTCGTACTTTCATGGCAGATCACGGCTGTTTCATTGGTTTTACTCCCACTCTTTCTCCTTCCGACTAAATGGGTTGGGCGTCGGTTGCAAGGATTAACGAGGCAGTCATTCCAAATGAATGCCGAAATGTCTAGCACTATGAACGAGCGTTTCAATGTTTCAGGCGCCATGCTCGTCGCTCTTTATGGTCAACCAGCAACCGAGCACGAGTATTTCTCCTCCAGAGCCAGACGAGTTGCAGATATCGGTATAACCATTGCATTGCTCAATCGACTTTTCTTCGTAGCGCTCACTAGCGTTGCGGCGGTAGCAACTGCGTTCGCATATGGGATTGGCGGTCATTTAGCGATTTCTGGGAAAGTTACTGTGGGAACTCTTTTAGCGATTACGGCTTTGCTTTCTCGTCTCTATGGTCCGCTTACCGCTCTGTCCAACGTGCGCATCGATGTCATGACTGCGTTAGTTTCTTTTGAACGTGTCTTTGAAGTCCTTGACTTAACTCCGATGGTTCAGGATCCACTTAATCCATTGACTGTCAGCACCTCCGAAATCGGCGTTGAATTTAGACATGTTAACTTTTCTTATCCAAGAGCGACCGAAATCTCTTTGGCCTCTCTTGAATCAGCAGCAAAGCCAGAGACCGTAGATAGCGGGGAAGTGCTAAGGGACATTTCCTTTATCGCTGCGCCAGGGACAATGACAGCAATAGTTGGCTCATCAGGTGCAGGGAAAACCACTATTAGCGCCCTGATTCCACGGTTGTACGACGTAACCGGTGGAACAATCTTGGTCGATGGGATTGATATAAGAGAACTTTCCCTTCAAAGTTTGCGCGGATGCATCGGTGTAGTCATGCAGGATGCACATCTCTTTCATGAAAGCATTGCCGAAAATCTGCGATACGCGAAACCAGATGCGACTATGCAAGAAATGCAGGACGCATGTGAAGCGGCACGTATCTGGACACTGATTTCATCTCTTCCAAACGGGTTGGACACAATGGTGGGAGAGCGTGGACACCGACTTTCTGGAGGCGAAAAACAGCGTCTCGCGATTGCTCGGTTACTTTTGAAATCACCTTCCGTTGTGATCCTTGATGAAGCTACTGCACATTTGGATTCAGAGAACGAAGCGTTAGTGCATGATGCGCTACGTGTTGCACTTAAAGGTCGAACAAGTATTGTGATCGCGCATCGGTTGAGTACCGTAATGGAGGCGGATCAAATTTTGGTGATGGATAAAGGAACAATTGCTGAACGCGGAACTCACGAAGAACTTGTTCGTGCTAACGGTTTATATGCAGAGCTATATGCACGTCAAGATCTATCGACTTCGTCTGAGTAATAAACGTCCGTAAATTACGAGCCCACCGAAGAAGAGCCATTGAAGTGCGTATGCCATATGTGGTCCATCGGTAAGTTCAGGCAAAACCACAGGTACCGCGGGGGTCATTGTTGAATCAGAAACGCTTAAGAGATCGAGGTAGTAGATCTCTGTTTTCACTTGCGTATTACTTTGGGCATTCCATTTTGAAATCAGATCACCTTTTCCAGATGAGGTAACTGCAAAGAATGATCCCTGAGGCAAGGAACGTTGAAGTCGCAACCTTGCAGTAATGGAGACTTTGCCAGATGACGTGGCAGGAAGCAACGGAGTTGACAGAGCAGTGGCACCTGGTGAAACCCAGCCTCTATCGACCCAATAACTCACGCCATTTTCGTCATGAAAAAGAGTGAGAAGATCAAAGCCGTATTTGCCGTCGGAGTATTGATTGCGCAAAAGAATTTGGTGGTCAGAATCGAATGTGCCAGAAGAAGTGACCGATCGCCATTCTCCAGCGTTGAGATCTTTGCTAGCCAGGGAGAGCGATAAAGATGGTTGCGCTACATGCATGGAGATTATGAAATTTCGGTGATGGCGATCGACTCCACGGTGATATTGCCATTGACTTGCCCAAAGGCACAGCACGATGAGTGCGAATGCAATGAGCGATGCCAGAATGGAGAAGGAAGCGCTCTCTTGCTTCTTTGCGCTAGGAGAGGGCTTTGGGATTGTCATCTATAACGGCCGATCCGGGTGCAATGGTTTCGCGCCCTGCATTTGCAATGACAACGGCGAAATATGGAAGAAGTACCGCGCCAAGCAGGGCTACCCATCTAAAGGGGCTCGGCAATATGACGGCGGCGATAAAGCAACCAGTGCGCACCATCATCGAAATGAAATAGCGCCTTTGTCGGCCAGGAAGTTCGTTGCTTTGGCCGAGTTGGGCGCTTGTGATGTCGTGAATTTCATCAGCCATGACTCAACCCTAGGCGTCATCGAAGGAGATTGCATCCTCAGGTGATTGTAGGAATGGTTTTTCGGCGTGGAAATTCCTACTTACGCAACAGTAGCCAGTAGATTCTCCATATGACTTTGCCTATGACGCCGATAGCCCTTGTTACCGGTGGAAATCGAGGCATCGGATTGGCAATTGCCCAAGAATTGAAACTGATCGGCTTTCACGTTGTGGTGACGCACCGATCTGGAAATAGCCCAGAGGGTTTTGATGCAGTCATTATGGATGTCACCTCTACCGAAAGCGTTGACCAAGGATTCACAAAGATTGAATCACAATTTGGTGTCCCTGAAGTAATTGTGGCAAATGCAGGCATCACGAAAGACACTCTGGTTATGCGCATGAGTGATGAAGATTTTGTTGATGTCATCGACGCCAATCTCACGGGTGCTTTTCGCGTAGCGCGAAGAGCCACTCGGGGTTTACTCAAACTCAAGCGAGGGCGACTGATCTTTGTTGGATCCGTGGTGGGAAGTGTTGGTTCGGCGGGGCAAGTCAATTATTCTGCGAGCAAATCTGGCCTAGTGGGTATGGCTCGTTCTTTCGCCCGCGAACTGGGTAGCCGAGGGATCACCTCCAACGTAATCGCGCCAGGTTTTGTAGAAACGGATATGACATCCAATCTTGAGGAGAAGCGAAGAAACGAGATTGCTTCCTCAGTACCTTTGGGGCGCTTTTGTTCCTCTCAAGAGATCGCAGGAGTGGTGGGTTTTATCGCATCAGAGAAAGCGTCATACATAACAGGGGCGGTCATACCGGTAGATGGTGGATTAGGAATGGGGCACTAACGTGGCTTTACTTACTGGCAAAAATATTTTGGTAACAGGCGTGCTCACCGATGCATCCATTGCATTTCATATTGCACGACTTGCCCAAGAGGAGGGAGCCACCGTTATTTTGAGTTCTTACGGCCGAGTATTTCGCTTGACTGAAAGGATCTCAGCTCGGCTTCCGCATCTTGCTCCCGTTGTGGAACTTGATGTGACAAACGAGGAGGATCTCGCCGCGCTTCCTGAGCGCCTTCGCCAGTATGTTCCCCATTTGGATGGCGTTGTTCATGCAATTGGTTTCGCACCTGAAGCGGCGCTCGGCGGTAATTTTCTCAACACTTCCTGGCCCGATGTTGCCACAGCTCTCCACGTTTCAGCATTTTCCCTGAAGGCGCTGACTATGGCAGCAAAACCTATGTTCTTAGAGAGCGCTTCCGTCGTTGGCTTAGATTTCGATGCCAGTGTTGCGTGGCCGAAATATGACTGGATGGGCGTTGCTAAGGCTGCACTGGAGTCCACTTCTCGGTATTTGGCTCGAGACCTTGGGGCTGAAAATATTCGCGTGAATTTGGTTGCAGCGGGCCCCATCAAGACGATGGCAGCTAAATCGATTCCAGGTTTTGAGCAATTTGAACATCTCTGGGATGAACGTTCAGCCCTTCGCTGGGATGTGACCGATCCCGTTCCCACCGCCCAGGCCACGGTGGTCTTGCTTTCGGATTGGCTGCCTAAAACCACCGGCGAAATCCTCCATGTCGACGGCGGCATGCATGCCATGGGGGGCTAGGCGAACTAGGCCAACTAGGCGAACTAGGCGAACTAGGCCAACTAGGCCAACTAG
>CAILHY010000010.1 GCA_903834145.1 uncultured Actinomycetes bacterium | reverse complement strand
TCATCTGCCGTGGCATCGAAAACTTCATCGTAGATCTTGGTATCAAGAATGTTAGGAATGAAGTTAGCGCCGATACCTTGGATTGGGTGACCACTTGGTGATCCACCATTAAGTAGTGGCGACGCCGCTGGTTCTACAGCAAAAATCTTGATCTCGGGATTGCGCTCTTTAAGAACCTGCCCGATACCAGTGATTGTTCCGCCGGTACCAATACCTGCAATAACTGCAGCAACTGTGCCATCCGTGTCGCGCCAAATTTCCTCCGCTGTTGTCTTGCGGTGAATTTCTGGGTTGGCATCATTTTCAAATTGGCGAACCAATACTGCGCCATCTGCCGCGCCGAGCTCTTCAGCCTTGGCAACTGCTCCGCGCATCCCTTCTGCTGCAGGGGTCAACACAAGAGTGGCACCGAACGCACGAAGAAGCGTACGACGCTCTTTGGACATCGAATCTGGCATCGTCAAAATAACTTTGTATCCGCGTGCAGCGCCAACCATGGCAAGTGCAATACCAGTGTTGCCTGATGTTGCTTCAACGATTGTTCCGCCAGGCTTAAGTTGTCCAGTCTTTTCGGCAGCATCAACCATCGCGATACCGATGCGATCCTTGACCGTGCTTGTTGGGTTGTAGAACTCCAACTTGGCGTACACATTTGCCGCGGCGCCATCGGTGATGCGATTAAGGCGAACAAGCGGTGTGTTACCAACTACCTCTGTGATGTTGTTATACAGCTTCATAATTGCTCCAATATCTTGGTTGATGTACTTCTTCATGAATGGATTTCGGAATGTATTTACTCTTGAAAAGAGGATGAAGAGAAAAATTAAAGAGCGATTGCAGACTGGCTTGTAGGTTTAGCAGGCGCAGGTGCAGGCGCGACCGAAATCAATAACACGACGACGCGTGAATAACCATTCGGTAATTGTTGGCACGAGTTAATTTTACCTACTTAATCCCAAAGCGCTACTTGCGAACATCTCGCATAAAGCTTGCTAAATGTTCTCATTCCACTTGGAAGTAATGGGTAAACGGCGATCTTTCCCGAACGCTCGCACCGAAACCTTCGTCCCAGGCGGATATTGGCGTCTTTTATATTCAGCCTTGTCCACCATCGATATGACCCGAGCAACCAGCGCAGGGTCAAAACCGTGAGCAATGAGTCCTGCGCTTCCAATGTCGCCCTCCACATATAAAAGGAGTAACTGGTCCAGCAGTTCGTATTGAGGTAATGAGTCAGAATCCTTCTGGTCCGGGCGAAGTTCGGCGCTGGGTTCTTTGGTGATGGAACGCTCAGGAATCGGTGGTGTCTCCCCCCGTGCCAGCGCTTGGGCATTCCTCCAACGTGAAAGAGCCCAGACATCGGTCTTATAAATGTCTTTAATCGGAGCAAATCCGCCCACCGCATCACCATAAAGAGTGGAATAACCAACCGCTAATTCGCTCTTATTGCCGGTGGCCAAAACCAAGTGTCCCTCTTGGTTGGAAATCCCCATCAACGTTGTTCCGCGCACACGGGCCTGCAGATTTTCCTCGGCCAGTCCCTCTAGTTTCACATGGGCTAAATAGGAGGCGACCATCGGCGCAATCGGAATAACGCGGTAATGAATGCTTGTATTGATCGCTAATTCTTGAGCATCGGCCAATGAATGATCCGATGAATACTCACTGGGTAGCGCAATTCCATGGACTTTTTCACAACCCAGCGCATCCACCGCAATGGTGGCAACTAGGGCTGAATCAATACCGCCAGATACACCCAGGGCCACGGATGAAAATTTATTCTTGCCCACATAGTCGCGAAGTCCCACAACCAGTGCTTCCCAGATTTCACTCATGTCATCAAGGCGAACTGCGCTCTTTGATGGCGCCCCTTGGTAGGGGGCAACCACATCATCGTGAATTACGAGATCTGGATTTGAGGTATGAGCTTCTAATTCGAGATCGACAAATTCAAGTGCATCTCTAAATTGAGGAGCCCTGGAAATCACATCGCCTTGGGCACCAACGACAATGGTGTCGCCATCAAATACCAACTCATCTTGTCCGCCCGTCATGTTGACGTAGGCAAGTGGAGCACCAGCTTCCTTCGCACGACGTTGAACTAGCGCTAAACGCACATCATCCTTATTTCGTTCGAACGGGCTGCCATTGGGAACCACCAATAAACCAGTGTGGCGCATTGCTAATTCGGCAACCGGCCCACCTTCTTGCCAAATGTCTTCACAAATTGCGATACCGACATCGATGCCATGAATGCGCACGACCAATGAGGAATCCCCGGGAACGAAGTTTCGAAACTCATCAAAGACGCCATAGTTTGGAAGGTGGTGCTTGACGTATCGCGCCTTTATCTGCCCATCGTGAATGATCGCCACAGCATTTTGGGGCGCACCTTCGGGTTGGCCCAAACGATTTATTGCTCCGGTGATCTCATCGAGATATCCGATCACCAATACAAGGTCTCCGTGACCTTCGGATTTTGCTTGGGTAGCTAGCCCTGTAATGGCAGCCTTGCTGGCGCTGCGAAAAGATGGTCGAAGAGCTAAATCCTCAACGGGGTATCCCGTAACCACCATTTCCGGGAAAACCACAACGTGCGCACCACCTTGATGCGCCTTGGAAATCTGTTGTGCGATGAGATGGCTATTGCCGGGCACATCCCCAACTGTGGGATTTATCTGGGCAAGGGCCAATCGCAATTGCCCGGATTTTGCCGCCCCATTCGACATAGTCAGAGTCTAATGCCGGACTAAACTTCCAGGACTACCCAGTGAAAAAGAGCGGACAAATACCTAAAATTATGGCTAAAACTGCTCGTTTTGCGATCGATATCGCTCCTTTGCGCAAATACAGAGACTTTAGATATCTCTGGACCTCTGGATTGATATCTAACCTCGGATCGATGATCACGTATGTCTCAATTCCATTCCAAATCAAGGAAATGACACACTCCTACCTCGCTGTCGGCCTCAGTGGCGCTGTCGAGTTGGTACCTCTGATTATTTTCGGTCTTTATGGCGGCGTACTTGCCGATGCAGTGGATCGCAAGAAGATGGTGTGGGCCACAGAAGCCGCCGCCTTATTGGCTACCTCAACTCTGCTGATCAACTCTCTCCAAAGTCGTCCGAGTTTGGTCTTGATCTATGTGGTGGCAGGGCTCTTCGCAGCAGTAAGTGGAATGCAACAACCCAGTGCCAATGCGATTCTTCCTCGAATCGTTGGACATGCCGATCTTCCTGCCGCCAGCGCCTTATTGAGTTTGCGATCTCAAGTCGGAGTGATTGCCGGCCCAGCAATTGGTGGAGTGATTATTTCCTCGTTCACCGTGAGTGCGGGTTACGCCGTCGATGCAATTACTTTCGTGATTTCTTTGGCGTTGCTCTGGAAAGTAGGAGCGGTGCCACCTAACGAGAGGGCCGAAAAGCCATCCCTGTCAGCGTTATTTGCAGGTGTTAAATATGCAGTGAGTCGCCAGGATTTACTAGGCACCTACCTCATTGACTTAGCGGCAATGTTCTTTGCCATGCCAAATGCACTCTTTCCATTTTGGGCAGATCATTTAGGAGCACCTTGGGCGCTCGGATTTCTTTATGCCGCAGGAACTGTCGGTGCAATTCTTATGACACTTTCAAGTGGATGGATCAGGACATATCGATTCCATGGTCGAGCGATCACTGCCGCTGCTGTCGGTTGGGGGGGCGCCATCGCTTTAGCAGGGGTAGTTCATTCGCTGGTTTGGGTCCTGTTTTTTCTAGCAATTGCCGGTGCCTCTGACATGGTCAGCGCCCTCTTTCGATCAACTATCTGGAATCAAACGATCCCTGATGAATTGCGCGGACGACTTTCTGGAATTGAGTTACTTTCTTACTCAGTTGGGCCACTTGTTGGGCAATTAAGAGCAGCCTCAATTGCGTCTGCTACGTCACTAACGTTTTCAGTTACATCTGGAGGGGTGATATGCATCGGAGTGGTGTTACTACTCGCCAGTTTCTTGCCAAAATTTCGCAAATATGACGTCAAAACCAATGAATTTGCCGCTCAAGAACGCAAAAAACGGGAATCTCTCAACGAATAGATCACAGTGATCTTTATTTTCATTTAATTGGATTTGAATAATTGACCTAAGAGCACAAAAATAATAAAAAACTATTTCGCGACACGCGGTCAATTTTATTTCACATAATGCTGGCATTGTGTGCCAAACACTGACACCATTATCCCTGAACAGGTTCGGTGACGGATCGAACCATTCCGATAGGAGAAGTTACGTGGCTGCAGCTAAGAAATCTGCTCCAAAGCGCAAGAAGGCAGTTGCCAAAAAGGTAGCTCCAAAGCGCAAGAAAGCCGCTGCTAAGGCAGTAGCACCAAAGCGTCGCAAGAAGGCAGTTGCCAAGAAGGCAGCTCCAAAGCGCAAGAAGGCCGCTAAGAAAGCTGTTGCTAAGAAGGCAGCTCCAAAGAAGGCCAAGAAAGTTGCTAAGAAAGCAGCTCCAAAGAAGGCCAAGAAAGCCGCTAAGAAGGTTGTCGCTAAGAAGGCAGCTCCAAAGCGCAAGAAGGCCGCTAAGAAGGCTGTTGCTGCTCCTGCAGCTGCACCAAAGAAGCGTCGCAAGAAGGCTGTTGCTGCAAAGTAACAACTTTATAAAAAAACCCGCCATGCAAATGGCGGGTTTTTTTATTTCTCGTGCAAACTCGGATCATCTCGGAGGGCATCGGCAACTTTCTCAAATATCTGTGCCAAGGCAACTTGATCTGCCTTAGATAAATGATCAATAAATCGGGTCCGAACACTTTCTACGTGATCGGGTGCGGCAGCAACAATCGCTTTCCATCCCTTTGGTGTCATCACGGCAAAATATCCTCGCTTATCGACCGGGCATGCTTCGCGCTTTACCCAGCCCTCTTTCTCCATCACCTTCATGCGGTGAGATAAGCGCGAGCGCGAAAGCATCGCAATGTCGGCGAGTTCACTCATGCGCATTCGACGTTCAGGTGCATCACTGAGTTGCGCCAGAATTTCGTAATCCGACATAGAAAGGTCGTGGTCTGCTAAATCCAGATCTAGAGCCTCCAAAAGGCGCCGGCTGGAGACTATATATCTGCGCCAGGCTTTCATTTCGGCTGGATTAAGCCAGCGAGGCGTTGGTGGGGTAGCGTTTCTTGCCTTAGGGGCCATAGAGAGCAGTGTACGCGATAGGTTGAAAGTTCAACTACTTGCCATGACGAGAAAGAGTGCGAATCCATGAACAGCACGAATAAAAGCGGAATCGAAAAGAGATATAACGACCCATCGGTGCGCCCTCAAGATGACCTTTTTCGCCATGTCAACGGCAAGTGGCTCAAGGAAGCGCAGATCCCTGCCGACCGCGCCTCCGACGGGGAGGCTTATCGTCTGCATGATGAAGCCGAACAACATGTCAGAGAAATCATTGAGAGCGCTGCCCGAGAGAAAGCTGAATTAGGTTCCCTGGCACAGAAAATCGGAGATTTATATCGCTCCTTTATGGATGAAACTCAGGCGGAAACGAAGGGGATTTCCCCGATAGAAAAGTATCTTTCTCGCGCATCATTGGTAGCGACGAAAGAACAATTTTTAACACTTCTGGGCGAACTCGAAGTAGAGGGCCTTGGCGGGCTCTTCTATGCCTTTATAACGAGTGATAACAAGAAGTCCGATGAAAATATCCTCTATATCGGTCAATCGGGTCTAAGCCTGCCTGATGAGGCCTACTACCGCGAGGATGAATACGCACCCATACGTGAGGCATTTCTTGAACACGTCGCTCGTATGTGCGCACTCGCGGGGATAGATGGTGGCGCCGAACATGGGGTACGAATTCTTAGTCTGGAGACAGAGCTCGCCACCCACCACTGGGATCAAGTGAAAGATCGTGATGCCACAGAGACCTATAACAAATTCACATTTGCGCAACTAAAACAATTATCGGCAGGTTTTGATTGGCAGGCGTGGAATATCGGAGCGCAAGTTCCAGACAATGTGCTGGAGACCGTAATTGTGCGCCAACCAAGTTTCTTTACCGGTCTTGGCGCAATGATCGATGAGTTCGATGGAGCCCGCTGGCGCTCATGGTTAATGTGGCAGATTCTTAGTGGAGCTGCTTCCTATTTGAACTCAGCTATTGTCAATGAAAACTTCGCCTTTTACGGCACCACCCTCTCTGGCGTTCCCACCATTAAAGAACGCTGGAAACGTGGGGTTGGATTGGTCGAAGGATCTCTCGGTGAAGCCGTTGGTCAACTCTATGTTGAAGCACATTTCCCTCCGGCTGCAAAGGCGGCAATGGAGAAACTCGTTGACAATCTCATCCAGGCATACCGCGTTGATATCCGCGCTTTGGAATGGATGACGTCAGAAACCAAAGTGAAGGCGCTAGAAAAGCTTGATAAATTCACACCGAAAATTGGTTACCCGGATAAATGGCGCGACTACTCCGCTCTGCAGATTTCATCTGATGATGTGATTGCCAATGTGGCAGCTGTCTCTCGCTTCGGTCGCGACTATGAATTTGCCAAGATAGGCAAACCTGTCGATCGCACCGAATGGCTCATGACCCCGCAAACAGTCAATGCCTATTACAACCCTGGCATGAATGAAATTGTTTTCCCTGCCGCTATTTTGCAATCTCCCTTCTTTGATTTGGAGGCAGATGATGCCGCTAATTACGGCGGTATTGGCTCAGTAATTGGCCACGAAATTGGCCACGGTTTTGATGATCAAGGATCTAAGTTCGACGGCGATGGCAATCTCAATGACTGGTGGACTCAAGATGACCGAATCGAATTCGATAAACGCTCACAGAAGCTGATTGCACAATTTGACGTACTCGTCCCTGCTGAGACGCCGGATTCGCACGTCAATGGCGCTCTCACTATCGGAGAAAATATCGGAGATTTAGGAGGTCTCACAATTGCGCACAAGGCATATGAAATTTCATTGCACGGCCAGCCTGCACCAATACTTGATGGCGACACAGGCTTTCAACGTTTCTTCCTAGGGTATGCCCAGGTGTGGCGAGGAAAAGTTAGACCAGAGGAAACAGCGCGCCGCCTGGCAACAGATCCACACTCGCCGGCAGAATTTCGATGCAATCAAATCATCAAAAACCTCGACGAGTTCTATCGTGCTTTTGATGTCCATGAAGGTGATGCACTCTGGCTCGATCCCGCCGAGCGTGTGCGGATCTGGTAGATCCAGGGAAAGCTCGGAGTGACTAGATTACTCACGTGAGTTTCTCCTTCGACATTACCTGCGAAAGCAAGCCAGGAAACGGGGATTTCGCACGAACGGGCGTCATAACAACCCCTCACGGAATGATCCAAACCCCGGCATTTATCCCTGTTGGCACCAAAGCGACAGTGAAATCAGTGCTGCCTGAATCTATGAAAGATCTCGGTGCGCAAGCCTTGCTGGCTAACGCCTACCACCTCTACCTGCAACCGGGTCCAGATATCTTGGATGAGGCAGGCGGACTTGGAAAATTCATGAATTGGCCCGGTCCAACTTTCACTGACAGCGGAGGGTTTCAAGTTCTCTCACTCGGTGTGGGCTTTAAGAAAGTTTTGGCCATGGACTCCACCACTTTTCGATCTGATGATGTGATCGCTCATAAGAAAGAGCGGCTCGCCCATGTAGATGATGAAGGCGTGACTTTCAAATCACATCTTGATGGTTCGATGCACCGATTCACACCTGAAGTTTCTATGCAGGTGCAACATCAGATCGGTGCGGACATCATGTTTGCATTCGATGAATGCACAACCTTGCATAACACTCGCGTGTATCAAGAACGCGCCGTTTCGCGCACATCGGCGTGGGCTATTCGTTGCCTGGATGAACATCAAAGGCTCACCCATGCTCGGAGCGAGCACCCCTATCAAGCGCTCTTTGGCGTCATCCAAGGAGCGCAATATGAAGACCTACGTCGACGGGCGGCTCGTGATTTGGGTTCGATGGTTTCTTCAGATTTTGCCTTCGATGGATTCGGTATTGGTGGCGCACTCGACAAAGAAGCTCTGGGAACAATTATCTCGTGGGTCAATCAAGAACTCCCCCGAGAAAAACCTAAACACTTACTCGGCATTGGTGCGCCTGAAGATCTTTTTGTCGGCGTGGAGAACGGCATAGACACCTTCGATTGCGTCCTCGCCTCACGAATAGCGCGCACCAGCGCCGCTTACACAATGACGGGAAGATTCAATCTTTCTAATTCACGATTCCGTCGTGACTTTACGCCGATCGATGAAAAATGCGACTGCTACACCTGCACTAATTACACCCGTGCCTATATGCACCATTTGTTCAAAGGTAAAGAGATTCTTGCAGCAACCTTGGCAACGATTCACAATGAACGTTTCATCGTTGGCCTTGTCGATCAAATGAGGAAAGCCCTAACCGATGGGGATTTCAATGAGCTCAAGAAAGAATTCTTGGGACGCTACGCCGTGAAACCTGTGAGTTCTGGCGATAAGGTTCCTCTCTCATGAGTATCGGAAATTCTTCCATGCGAATCGTTGTCGCAGTCACTTCATCTACTGCGCTCCTAGATGTGAACAAGATCCCCAGTGTTGTTCGCGCAATTCGAGGAATCCAAGAATTTACCCATCGCATCCCCCTTACTGTCGCATCCCCTCCAGTGCACTTGGATGCCCTCACAGTTGCGTTGGATAGGCACAATCTTCAAGCAAGATTTGTCCTCTGTAATCCCAATGACCCGCATGCGCTAGCCCAAGGACTCCAAGAAGATATCGCTAGCGCCGAAGCGCTCATCATTCATGATGCGAGCCGTCCGCTTACTCGCTTGGATCAGTTCTCCAGAATCTTGCTGGCCTACAACGAAGGTGCGGACGCTGTCCGTCCGGCCATTGTATTTACTGAAACGCTCAAGATTATTGATAACAATTCCGTTGTTCTAGAAACTCTAGATCGAACATCGGTTAAGCGAATTGCCACTCCTGAACTCATTCGCACTAGCGCTATTGACCTCAAAGGAAAGAGCCATGGTTGGTTCTTGCCCATGAAAAAGAGCGCTCGGATGGAACATATTGAAGGTGCCCCAGAAGCACTAAGAATCAATACCAAAGAAGATGGATTACTCATGGAATCATTTCTGCATTGGCGCCAGACTAGCAATTAATTACCTGCCAAGAATTGCTTTAATTTCTTTCCAAATCTTCTTCGGCTGACTCATAAATTTCTTAGGAAAACTCACCATTTGCGAAAAAGGCGCGCTCCAAAATCCTCGCCACAATCTTCGAGGTTTGGTAGAGATTCGATGTTCTAAATCCTTTAAGTAATGAAGTCGCAAATCAATTGCTTCGTGTTTAACTTGAGAATTGCAGGTCTGACAAGTTGTGGAGACCAACAAACGACCGGCGTAGACCAGGGTGTGGATGGTCTCGTGATCACAATGCGAGCAATGAAGTTCGGCGGTGACTTCTTCATTCATTCTTTATAGCCTCGCTTTTCAAGTACGTGCTCCGCAATTACCAAATCTTGAGGATAGGTAATTTTGACATTCGTAACTTCCCCTGTCACGGCAATTGTCTGAACATTAGGGAAATATTCCTCCATGCATGCGGCGGTATCGGTGCCAACGAAGCCATCTCGATCTGCTTTTGTGTAAGCCTCTAGTAACTCTTTCGCGCGAAATGCTTGAGGGGTCTGAACCCGAACAATTTGCCGAGTTTCATGAATATCAATTTCTAGTGGATCCACCACTATTGCAGGAAGCGCACCTCCGTGATGATGCGCTGCCATCGCAATGTCATGAAAGAGGATGCTCGTGGCCAACGGCCGAGCCCCATCGTGAATCATCACAACATTGACCTTGCCTGCCTCGATGGCAGGGGCTAAATGCATCAGCGCATTGTGTTCGGATTCATGACGAGAAGCCCCTCCCGCCACAATTTCGACTTTGATATGGCGGGCTTCCCGACCCAATACATCCTTAGCCAGTGCTGCATCATCGGGATTGATGACCAATATGTTTCGCGATTTAGGGAAACTCTTAACCGCGTTTGCTAGAGAGCGAGAAATAATGCGACGGCCACTTAAAGGCAACCACACTTTATTGGTGGTGTGGCCAAAACGAGTCCCACTGCCCGCGGCCAAGACCACCACCGCAATGCGTATCTCCCCATCCATGTGCTCATTGTGTCACTCTGTGGCAGACTTGAAATATGGCGGTATCCAAATGGCTCATGCGAAAATCCTTTGAGGAAGCCAATGCCAAGGCACAGGTAATTAAAGAGGCCAGGGCAGCTAAAAACGAACGCAATTCGGGCTTATTTACTGCAGCTCAGGAAGATTTGCGCAGAGAACTTAGACTTCATGATCGATTGCGCCCACATGACACTGGACATGTTTGTTGTGAATGCATGAACGAGAAGCCCGTATTCAGAGCTTCTCGTTCACGGTCAAGGATTGTGCTTAAGCGTAAGTAAGCCCCAAGCTATCTTGTAGCCGGCGCAACTGAACAATCAAACTTGATTCGTCAACAGCTACCTGGTCGTAGGTAATCAGATCGCCCACTTTGATTTCCTTAGTAACAACCGCATTTGCGATAAGACCAATGGGAACCAAGTTGTCGCGCTTGGCATCCTGTGCAATATCGGCGTAACCACGAACGGTGTATCCGCCAATGCTGTCAATCTTTTCTCCTGGCTGCATATCTTTCTTAGCCATCGAAACAACTTCAGCCATCAAGTGAGGCGCGAAGAGTGATGATTCGCGATCAAGAACGGCGCGAGCAACAGAAAGAGGTGCCTCAACCGAAGCTAAATGGAATGGGCGATACAGGGCAAAGTATGGTCCGGGCCCCATGGAGAGGTAACTCATTTCGTGATTGATATAAGGAGCATCAGTGCGAACGATGACAAATACACCCGGTGCAACATCTCCCGTGCAGTAATCAACGACACCAGGACGATCAAGTACTCCACCATCGGCTTGCAACGCAAATACATCCTGTAACGTTTTAACCGTTGCAGCTGGACCGTACATCCCGCGTTTTGATAATTGAAGTCCCGTTGTATTGGCAAGGGCGGCCATTTCAATCATGGTCTTTGAGCCATCAGTGAATGAGCACAGCATCTTTGGATTCATCTTCTTGGCAACTGCGCGTTCCCTAACAGTGTCAGGAGTGCTCAATGGTTCGAATGGATTGTTCTTACCTTTCCCTGCAGCAACGATTTCAAATTGCAAGTCTCTCGCGAAATCAACAAGCACCTTTGCCTCTACAGGTTCATCCCCGTGACAGACGGTGTAAACCGCTCCACCAAGTTTCGCCGTGGCATGAAGTAGCGGTCCAATGGTTACATCCATTTCAACATTGAGGACTGCAACATCTTTCTTAGCCAACAAACATGAGTAGGCAACGCGTGCACCGATATCTGGAACACCCGTAGCCTCAACTACCACATCAAAAGGCAGTTGAGAAATGAATTCAGTAGTAGTCGTTCCTACTGCTTTTCCCGATAAGAGGGCTTCAGTAACAACTTTTGGATCAGAACTAATAACTACATCTTTCTGTCCGATGTCATTAAACAGGCTAGTGATGCGAGCAGGATCAATATCAACAACAAGCGCTAATTTTAAGCCGGGCATACGATCAATTTGGCAACCAAAGCCATGGCCCATTTGTCCTGCACCAACAAGAGCAATGCGTACATCGCGCCCTAAAGTATTTGCATGGTTTTGTAAACGCTCTGAATATGCCATATGCGAAACGCTCGATTCGTTTTTCTAGTCTTGCGCGATTACTTGAAGTCTATCCCCGACATTAATCATCGGCAATTCACGAGCTTCTACGTTTACATCACCTGGCATCTCTGGTTGCGCTAATCCGTTTGCTTTGAGATCAAGGTGTCCTAGATTGAGAAGATTCTCACTCGCGACGTCACCTACTGCAAGCACAGTGAAGTGATCATCATTGATGGCAATGGTGTCACCAACAATCGGCGCACGTTTGTGATTATCAACTTTGTGCAGAATAGAAAATTCATGGAGTTCTTCAGGTGCATTTTCACCAAACCACACGAGTAATCCTTGTTCGCGAAAATCTGCAACGAGCGCCCCCACTGCAGTAACAGTGGAGGAATACACAACCTCAGACAATGAAATTAAATCTCAGTGATTTGTTCGGCTTTAACGCCCGAGACGAATAATTCTTTTGTGATGAACATCGCGAGTGGCCCAGCAGGACTCGTCGCGTGAATATCAACTGTTAAAACTTTCTTCATTGGGTACACACCAACGCGCGCAGTTCCGCCACAGTCGATGACGGCAACTGCAATCTTGTCGAAAGGAACACTGCTCTTAAATCCGTCGAATGGTGTGCCGCCCGTGAGTTCGGCAATACGTGCTGCAATGGGGTGGATTCCTCCGCCAGTAACCGAATAAATGTATGGCTTCTCATCTGTTGGCGTGATTACGAGCGGACCGCCCCAGCCACCTCTGCCGGCTTCGATCTTTACGCTCTTGAAATCTCCCATTGTCTAACCCCTTTGATTGAATAATTATTGAACCTAATTGTAGTTTGGCAAGTGCGGAGATTGAATTCCCCGCACTTGCCAAGCTAACGTACCAAACTACTTTGATGCGGTGTACAAGCCAAATGAGGCGAAGTACGCAATAACAACTGCCAATGGGCCAGTGATCAAACGGGAGAACAAGACCGCAGGAACACCGATTTCTACTGTTTCTGGTTCAGCTTCACCAAGGGCAAGGCCGACCGGAATAAAGTCGCAACCAACCTGTGGGTTGATAGCAAATAGCGCTGGCAATGAGTATTGGGCTGGGATATTTCCCTTACCAATTTCAACACCAAGAAGAGTTCCAACGATCTGTGCAATAACGGCACCTGGTCCAAGCAATGGAGACAGGATAGGAATTGCGCAAATGATAGAAATCAAAAGAAGTCCGCCCAGTGATGATGCGGAGCCCTTGAGCGCTTTAGCAATCCAGTCACCGATACCGGTGGTCAGAATTAATCCGATGATGAACGAAATAAACGCCATAAACGGAATAACGTTGCGGATTACCGTGTCAACAGTGTCGCGACCTGCTTGGTACAAAGTACCAACTACGCCACCAACACTGCGGCCGATCTTTACGATTAAGTTTGTCAATCCATCCATGACTTAGGCCGCCTTCTCTGCTCGTGACATCATCTTGGCTGTAATAGCTTCGGTGACGATTCCGCGGATAAAGATGACAACCAAACCAACTAGCAAGTAACGCACCGCTAGATCGCCAAGGCCGTATCCCAATTGCTGGATTCCTGTAGCAATACCGACATAGACGAAAAGTTCGCCTGGGTTTGCGTGAGGGAAAATACCCAAGATTGGGTGAACGAATGACACTGCAGAGTCATAAAACGCTGGCTTCAATCGCTCTGGTAGGAAGCGACCCATGGTGTAAGCCATTGGGTTTGTCAGCATGAAGACAGATACGAAGGGAAGGACGATGTAGCGCACTGGGTACCACTGAATACCTGGGCGAGCAGCTGCCTTGCCAAGATTTTCAATCTTCTCCGCGCCAATCAAACGTACGAGAGCATTTACTGCAGTCAAGAGAACGATCAGTGTTGGAAGAATTCCGCCCATAAGTGAAAGCAGAACCGATCCTCCTTTGTTGAAGACTTTAATAAAGTCTTCTGCGGCTGTAGCCAACGCGCCAAGAAAGCCCGTTGGTTTATCAACCGTGACACCGGCTGCAAGTGCAACCAATCCACTAACTGTCACTTCACCCTCCTCAAGGATAAAGGCCGCATGTGCGGCGTATTTTCAGGTCCGGTTGTTCTAATTTTCCCGGCCTGTTTTTTCTCCCTGTTCGGCACGAAAGAGATGATCCTTGATGAGTTGCGCGGACATTTCTGCTGCCTCGCGCACCTTTTTCTTGGGTTCATCTCCACTCCCCCAGTTGCCTGAGATTATGTCGTCCAGTGAGAAACCTATGTAGTTAGTCAGTTTTTTTGAGTTGGCAAAAACTGTAAAACCTTTCAGCACTAAACCATCCTTAACAATTCCCTCATCATCGGCAGTGAGGGCAACAAATGCACGTCCGCCCCGATAGCGCTTGCCACCCATTCCGACGGCGGAAGTACCTTGCATTCTTAAACCTTTAAGGTCTGCTTGAAAACGTCGTGCCTGCATAAATGCCATGAATAACTGAGAGACCCACATTGCGGCAATGACAAGCAATAGTTTGGATAGGTAACTCATGCGCTTTTTGCCTCTTTCATTAATTTCGCCGATGTGGCGAGTTTGAGAACTTCTCCGGCACAAGCGACATCGGTCACGAGTGTATGAATCAAGCCAGCACGGGCAGCTCCAATAACACCCAGCGCCTTCTCTTTTCCTGCAGCAATACCGATGACGTAAGGAATATTTGAAAGTTCATCCAAAGTGATCCCGATAACACGGTTATCCATCTCGCTACTTATTGAGCGACCATTTTGATCATAGAAGCGCGCTGAAACATCGCCTGCATATACCTTGGCGATCTTTTCGTGTTCAGGCTTTGTAAGGTGGAAATGCTTCAATACTTCTTCGCTCGACGGTGAATTATGTGAGCCAATTCCCACGAGGGCGATATCTGCTTTGCGAGAGATTTCAAGCACCTGTGAAATGGAATCTTCATTGAGCAAGGTATTTCTAGTTCGAGCATTACTGACAACCGCTGGTGAAAGTAGCGGAATGAATTGTGCGTTCAAATTTTGAGCCAGGGTACGTCCCAGTTCTTCTGCACTGACGGATGTCGCAATCGTGGACAAACCGCCCATAAGTTGCGTCACTCGCAAACCTGGCAAAGTTTCGCTGGCGACTTCGACAACTGTTGCCTCGACTCCCCTGCCCCAGGAAATTGCAATAGTGCTATTAGCTTTCAAAGACTTATTGAGCGCCGAAGCTGCTGCGCGACCCACACTGGTGATTGTTGTTTCTGAACGATCTGAACCGATTACTTGAACATCTTTTATGTTGAGAACTTTATGCAACTGCGCGGAAAGACTTTCATGTCGTGTAATGGGGGCAACAATTTTTATCTGAACAAATCCCAATCTCTTTGCATCCGAGAGCATTCGAGAAACATTTGAACGTGAGGTTCCAAGGACGCGGGCTACTTGATCCTGTGACTGATTTTTCTCGTAATACATGCGTGCAACACGAAGGATTAACTCCGCATCGCGCTGTTTCACTATCGTCACATCCGTTCAGTCGGTGAACATTGGGCTTAGTGTCCTATGCCACACATCAATGCACAAGCATTTCGGGGAAACTTTTAGCGTTTATTTTTTCGCCGTTACTGATGAGTTACGCGGTGAATATAAGTTACTGGTCAGTGTTTTCTTGCAAGAGTCTTACAAACCTAATGACGCAAGTTTGTGCAGATGTTCGCGAGCAAATAATTTGGCATCTTTTGCATTGGTGGCTCGAAGCGCAGCCGTCGCGGCTTCGCGCATTTGTACATGCGATAACGCAGTTATGGCTTGAGCAACATCTTGAAGTGTGCTCACGTTGCACGACAAACTAGTTACTCCCAAACCAATAAGCACCGCTGCCAATGCAGGATCCGATGCCGCTTCTCCACACACTCCAACGGGACAACTATGTGCACTCCCGGAAGTTGCAACTCGATGTATTGCATGCAAAAGAGCGGGCTGCCATGGATCATTCAAATGTGCAAGTTGTGCGGACTCACGATCTGCCGCATGGAGATATTGGCCTAAATCGTTTGTGCCAATTGAAATAAAATCACTCGCCTTGGCGATGTCATCAGAGAGCAATACCGCTGAAGGTACTTCCACCATTACTCCCGCAATTTGCAAGCCAAAACTGTGGGCCAGGGCAACAAAATGTGCCGCCTCATCAGGAAGCGTAATCATCGGTGCCATTACCCACACATCAGCCAGGGATGCTTTTGCTGCATCAGAAATTGCTTCTAGTTGAATATTGAGAAGTTCCTCGTTCATCATGATCGTTCTATAACCACGTACTCCAAGTGCTGGGTTTGGTTCGTGAGTGAAATTAATAAAGGCCATTGGTTTATCTGCGCCTGCATCGAGCGTGCGAATAACGACTTTCTTTCCAGAAAAGCGTGAGAACATTTGAGTGTAGAGCTCTCTCTGTTCAGAAAGTGATGGCGGTGTTTGACGATCGAGGAAGAGGAGTTCAGTGCGTAAGAGTCCGACACCATCTGCGCCGGCTTCGATCGCAACGGCGGCATCATCAAGCCTTCCGATATTTGCATAAATCGGAATCGTGAAGCCATCAATAGTTTGATATCCATCCTGTACACGTAACGGTTTGCGGGCGCGTCGTATCTGAATCGTTTCGGTGAGGGCCGCCAGTTCTGCTGCAAGTTCTTCACTTGGATTAAAAGTGACAACACCTGCGCGTGCATCGACACCAATACGTGCGCTCTCATCGCTCTTTGCGGCCTCTACTACGCCTTTGCAAGCGACAACCGCAGGAATTCCAAGAGTTCTTGCAATGATTGCGGTGTGGCTGGTGGGCCCGCCTTCTTCGGTAACGATGGCAAGGACCTGGCCTGGCTGCAGATCAGTTGTGTCCGCGGGGGATAGATCTCGGGCAATAAGCACAAAGCCGTGATCGAGTAAAGGAATCTCTGGATAACCAACACCAGAGAGGACGCAAATAATGCGATCTCGGATATTTGTGACATCGCTTGCACGTTCGGCTAAATAGCCTCCAGCACCCGTCAACAAATGTTTGAAAACTTCGGCTGCTTCCCAAATTGAATACGCGGCAGTGTGACCGCGGCCTAGCAAAGACTCGGCTTCAGCAAATAGAGCGCTATCTTGCGTAATTTCCTGTGTTGCATACAAAATTTCTTGAGCTTCGCCTTCTGTCCTTGCGGCTAATTCACCAAGTTCGTCGGAGACAGCTTTTATCGCGCGTGAAAGGGCATCGAGTTCAAACTCTGCGCCAAATTCGGATTGAATCGAGGAAGGTTTCGGAAGCGCTGCAGCCATGACATGAAAGGGACCAAGGGCGGCGCCCGTACTTGCAGAAATTCCCGTAAGCCCTGTCATCGCTGTCATCGTTCTCCTCATATACCTAACGTAACTTACAGGGCGCTAACGAGTTGGTCGAGGAAATTGGAAGCTTCCAGCGCATCACAAAAACGCAAATCAACGGTCAAGGAAATTTCAGAATGTCCAAATGAGGCATTTGGAGCACCTACGGATAAAGCAGTTGTATGAGACGGAAGTAGAAGCGGGATTGCCGAGGAAATCTTGGTGTGCGAGAGATCGAATATCGAAGCGGTTGCCCCAGTGAGCATTTCAACCGGAACCTTGCCTGCACGAGCTTGCTCACGAGTTTTCTTCATCCACAGTAAAAGGTCGTTGCCGGCCATAAGGTCTGGGTCCCTAAAGACGGGCATCGCTAAACCATATTTAGATTCCATGATGAGAGCGATACCAACATGCTCGCGCAGATCTTCAGAAATTGTTGAAAGGTTCAAGTGCACATTTCTGCGCAAGATACGTGCCCAAGTCGAGACTAAATGCGCACTTCCTTCATCAAGACCAGAGGTCGTGTGGGTAGAAAATCTCGTAAGCGAAATCTGCGGAATTCCCCGTGTTTTTTCAATAGCGCCAGCAACCATCTTTCGATTTGCAGCCTTTCGTGCATCGTGAGCACCGGCAAGTTGTGGGTTGGAAATATCTTCCCATGTGATCGTGCCATCTGGGCCAGTTGGTGAAATGCTGGCAAGATCAATACCGCGTTCTCGTGCAATTACGCGAGCTTTAGGTACCGCTTTAACGCTCCCTTGAGGGGATGTCGGAATCACAACGGGGGTAACGATGGAAACCTCCGCAGGGGTTTCAACCACGGGTGATGGAGTATTGAAATCGAAACTCATAACTTGCGTTGTTGTTTCTAACATCAACACAGGCGCACCGACCAACATTGTTGAACCGATTTGTCCCATGATTTCTTTTACAACTCCATCGGCAGGTGATTCAACTTCCATATCAATTTTATCTGTGGCAACATCGAAGAGGACGTCTCCTGATTTAACTAAATCTCCGACATTGACCCGAATTGCAAGAAGTTCCCCTTCTTCCATTGTCATACTCATCTTCGGCATGATCACTGCATAATCAAAGGTGCTCATCGCCAGCTAGCAACCACTTCACGCGCCTTTTTAATAATGTCATCAACTTGTGGAACCGCAGCCTTCTCCAATTGAGGAGCGTAAGGAATTGGCACATTCATACCTGCAAGCCTGGCAACAGGTGCAATCAAGTGCCCCAACGAGGTGCTCGTAACAACTTTGGCAATGACTTCGTTAATGAAACCTCCGTGCTCTGGTGCTTCTTGCACAACCATGAGACGTCCGGTTTTTTCCAAAGATTCATAGACGGGATCCATATCAAGTGGGGAGATTGTTCGCGGATCGATGAGCGTCAACGTAATCCCTTCTTTATCTAGCTCGTGAGCTGCTGCCAGCGTGCGAGAAACCATGATGCCCGTTGCAACGACTGTGAGATCTTTTCCTTCGCGGACCACTCGCGAAACACCCAGTGGAATTCTGTATGCGCCCTCAGGAACATCCTCCGTGCCGGCAACCTTGTAGAGAAGTTTATGTTCCATGAAAATGACCGGGTTAGGGTCATCGATTGCGGCGAGCAGCAAACCCTTGGCTTCATAAGGCGATGATGGCATCACTACTTTGAGCCCAGGTACGTTTGCAAACCATCCTTCAAGGCTTTGGGAATGTTGTCCAGCTGCGCCTGTTCCGGAACCGCTCGCAGCACGAAGCACAAGTGGCACATGCAATCCGCCGCCGACCATGAAGTGAATCTTGGCTGCCTGATTAACAATTTGATCCATCGCTTGCGCAGTGAAATCCGAGAACTGGATTTCAACGATAGGACGCATGCCAGAAAGCGCTGCTCCAACGGCCGTACCTACAATTCCAAGTTCAGAGATTGGGGTATCTCGAACTCTCTCACTTCCATAGCGATGATAAAGATCTCCGGTAACACCAAAAGCCCCACCATAAATACCGATATCTTCGCCAAGAATGAAAACCTCAGGGCGCTCATCCAGGGCAATAGCCATTGCTTCGCGCAGGGCTTCCGACATGGTTAATTTACGATCGCTCATGCGCTTACCTTCTTAAAAACTGAATCGAGCAATCCCGCAGGATCTGCCGGATTGCCTTTCATTGCTTCATTGACCGCGGCAATTACTTGCTCGGTAGCCAGACGATGCTGTTCGCCAATTTCATCCTCGTTCAAGAGACCGCGTTCTCTGACTACTTGTTCAAAATGAAGTATCGGATCCTTTATTTTCCATTCATCAATCTCTTCCTTTGTGCGATAAAGGTTCTTATCCGATCGAGAGTGACCTTTCCAACGATAGGTAACAAATTCAAGAAGCGTCGGTCCATCTCCTGCTTTAGCTCGTTGAACCGCTGCTTCCGTTGCTTCATAGACCGCTGCCACATCATTTCCATCAATGGTTACACCTGGAATTCCATATCCAAGTCCGCGATCTGAAAGTTTCTCCAACTTGAATGCAAGTTCAGTGGATGAACTCATGCCGTATCCATTATTTTCGCAAACAAAAATTACAGGCAATTTCCATACCGCAGCAAGATTCGCGGCTTCATGGAAGGCTCCTTCGTTCATAGCACCATCGCCGAAAAATGAAACGGCAACAGTGCCGCGCTTCATCAAATGTGAAGAAAGTGCTGCGCCGACTGCAATGGGAATTCCACCGCCGACAATGCCGTTGGCCCCAAGATTGCCGGTCTCAACATCTGCAATATGCATTGACCCACCGCGTCCGCCGCAATAACCATTTTCTTTACCCAGCAATTCGGCAACCATGCGCATTAAGTCTGCGCCCTTTGCAATGCAATGACCATGTCCGCGATGTGTTGAGGTTATTTGATCTGTCAGATTGAGAGCCATACACACGCCAGTAGGCGATGCTTCTTGACCAATTGATAAATGCATCGTGCCGTGCATCATTCCGCGACCAAATAAATCTTCAACGGCTTCTTCAAATTTGCGAATGCGCGACATAGTTAATAACGCGTAACTCGCATTCTCTTTATTCGCGAGTGGATGTCCCATCAAGAGCGGCGGAATCGTCATAAACCAACCTTCACATATGTGCAAGTGTTTGAATGGATGTGTCTATTAAACACTATGCCGTGCGATATACGCTACGCCCCACTTACTTTTTTTTTCACTGACAAAGAGATGCGGTTACACATGAAGGAATTCAGAACAGTTGTTGCATCACCTGTCGGACTTCATGCACGTCCTGCTTCTTTGTTCTCACGCGCAGCAAAAGAATCGGGCTGTGTTGTCACACTCGCGAAAGTGAACAATGGTGAGCATTCAGATTTCGTGGACGGTGCAAGCATTCTTCGAGTTATGACGCTCGGCGTTAAATGTAATGATGAAATCATCGTGCGCGTTGAAGGCGAGAACGAAGAGGCAGTCTCTGATGCTCTCCGGGCGCTAGCTGAAAGCACCGATCACTAAAGATTTACTCCTTTGCAGCAACGTTGGCAGGCAAGGCAAGGGTCGCCAATAATCCAAGACAAATAACTGCAGCAGCGACAAGTGTCGTAAATCGTGCAGCAGATGTCATCGCCAATTCACCTGCATGACGCAACACTGCTCCTCCAGGCAATTGACTCAATTGGGGAATAGCCGAACCCGCAGAACCTCGTACCACTTTGGCCACGTGACTTTGCGTTGCACTATCTAAGCCAGGTATTTCTGCAAGATTCTTGATCACTTTGCTACCAAGATTTGTTACGAGCAAACTTCCTAGTAAGGCAACACCGATTGCAGATCCCATTTGGCGGAAAGTACTTTGCAAACCGGATGCTTGGCCACTTTGATCTACAGGAACTTCAGCAAGAATCACACTCGTAAGTTGCGCAGTTGCCATTCCCACACCAAGCCCATAAATAAATAACCAGAGCGCAACGAGCCAGCCAGCCATATCAGCTGTGATCGTGAGACCTAATCCAAGAATTGCAATTACTTCGAAAGCTAATCCGATGCGTACAACCGCTCGACCGCCAATTCGTTGTGTGAGTTGCGGAGTTGCTCCAGAGATCAGAAATGTTCCAATAGCTAAAGAAAGAATGAGTACGCCAGAACGCAGGGCTGAATATCCCAGCGCACCTTGCACAAATAGCGGCAGGGCAAAGAGCATCCCGAATTCACCAAGTGATACAACTAGCGCAGCAATACTTCCGAAACGGAAGGAGCGAATCTGCAGTAAGGAAAGGTCTAGTAACACTGGTTTGCCGGCAAGGCTTCGAGATCGCTCTATGAAGACAAAGACCACCATTGAAATGCCTCCCACGATAAAGGCAACAGGAACAGGTGAAAGGGATCCGCTCCATGAGAGCCCCAGCACGGTGAGTACTTCTTGAGTTTTCCACCAGCCAAATCGAATTCCTTCAATAAGACCAAAAACGATAAGCCCAAGTCCCACGATAGATAAAACCACTCCTGCATAATCGGCGCCCTTTTTTGCATGCGGGTCGCGAGTCTCTGGAACAAATTTAATGATTCCAAAAATCACGATCAAAGTGATCGGAATATTAATGAGAAATGCCCATCTCCATGTTGAAACGGTGGTGAGATAACCACCGACAACTGGCCCCACTGCAGCCATTCCGCCAATTGTGGAACCCCAAATTGCAAAAGCAATTCCACGCTCCTTCCCAAAGAAAAGTGCATTCACTGTCGAAAGAGTGGAGGGCAAGACCATCGCTCCACCAAGACCTTGGAGAAATCGTGCGCCGATTAGTAGCGAACCGCTTGTAGCCATACTTGCCAAGATGCTTGCACCACCAAAGACGATCACTCCAATAAGTAAGAGTCTTCGACGACCAGTAAGGTCACCCAGCCGCCCGACTGTGATCAAGAGGGCTGCAAAAACCAAGGAATAAATCGAGTTAATCCATTCAGCATCAGATGCGCTCAACTTGAGGTCTCGAATCATGGACGGAATCGCCACATTCACGACAGTGGCATCCATAATGATCAATGAAACTGCCAATGCAATAAATGGCATCGCTTTCCAACGTAAAGGGTGGCCATCTTTAGTATTCATGTGGCAATTCTAGGTAGGCAAACTATGAGAAACTTGCGCTCATGATTTCGACACAGAGCCTTGAATTACGCGCCGGAGCGCGCCTTTTGGTCTCTGGAGTTACCGTCCGGATCAACCACGGAGACAGAATCGGATTTGTGGGACGAAATGGGGCAGGAAAGAGCACTCTCGCCAAAGTATTAGCCGGAGAAACCATGCCCGCGGGTGGCCAAGTTCTACGAAGTGGCGGAATCGGCTATCTCCCCCAGGACCCACGTACTGGCGATGAGGCCGGAACTGTCGTGGAGCGAATCCTTTCAGTGCGAGGTCTAGACCTCATTGTCGAACGCATGCGCCAGGCAGAACAAGCAATGGCCACTGCACAAGGCGACGAACTCGAAGCGGTCATGAATCGCTACACCCGCGCGGATAATGAATTCAGTGCGGCAGGCGGATATAGCGCTACAGCAGAAGCTGAAGCAATTGCCACAAGTTTAGGAATTCCCGAAAGACTCTTCGACGAACCTTTGGATTCCCTCAGTGGTGGTCAGCGCCGGCGCGTTGAGTTGGCACGCATTCTTTTTAGTGGCGCCGAAACGCTTTTGCTGGATGAGCCAACAAACCACTTGGATGCGGATTCAGTAATTTGGCTTCGCGATTATTTAACAAAATATTCTGGCGGGCTCGTCATCATTAGTCACGATGTTAACTTGATCGAGACCGTAGTAAATAAAGTTTTCTATCTTGATGCCAACCGCAATGTCATAGATGTCTACAACATGGGGTGGAAGAAATATCTTCAACAACGTGAAGCAGATGAACACCGCCGAAAGATTGATCGTGCAAACGCAGAAAAGAAGGCCGCCATTCTCGAGAAGCAGGCGGAAAAGTTACGCGCTAAAGCCACCAAAGCCAAGGCCGCTCAAGGTATGTTCCGCAGAGCCGAACGACTACTCTCCGATCTTGAAGATGTTCGCAAGAGTGATCGTGTTGCGAAACTTCGCTTTCCAACCCCAGCACCTTGTGGCAAGACTCCGCTCACCGCAACAGGTTTAAGCAAGTCTTACGGATCACTTGAAGTATTCACTGATGTAGACCTAGCAATTGATAAAGGTTCGCGAGTAGTTATTCTGGGTCTAAATGGCGCAGGAAAAACCACACTTCTTCGCATGCTTGCAGGCGACCTTGAACCCGATACCGGTGAAGTCATTCCCGGTCACGGTTTGAAGATTGGTTACTACACACAAGAGCACGAGTCACTAGATTTCAATCGCACTGTTCTAGAAAATATGAAGAGTGCACATGCAAATATTCTTGAACCAGAAGCTCGAAATGTTCTTGGCTCATTCCTCTTTACTGGCGATGACGTGCATAAGCCCGTTAATGTCTTGAGCGGTGGCGAGCGCACCAGACTCGCCCTCGCAGTCCTTGTTGTCAGCGCGGCGAATGTTCTGCTTTTGGATGAACCAACAAACAACTTAGACCCGGCATCACGTCATGAAATCCTCGGAGCCCTCGGTGAATTTCAGGGCTCAGTTATTTTGGTTTCTCACGATGAAGGCGCGGTTGCTGCACTTCGACCAGATCGAGTGCTCTTGCTTCCGGATGGAGATGAAGATTTGTGGAATGAGACCTATCTCGATCTCATTGCAATCGAGTAACCGAGCGCCATGAACGAGAGCTTGCGTGCGCATGCCCCTCTTCTTAATTCTTACCTCACTTACTTAGAGCAGAACAAACACCCGTTCACGATTCCCGGCCACAAGCAGAACGCTGCCCAACTGGATGCAGGGCTAGGAATCGTTGTCGACTCGGATGTCCCGCTCTACGGCGGACTTGATGAAATCAAATTAACAAAAGGCGTATTAAAAGAAGCCGAAGCCCTTGCCGGGCAATTATGGAAGGCGGATTGGGCGAGATTCTCAACCGGCGGTTCAACTCATGCAAATCAAGCCTTGGTTTTAGCTTTAGGGCAACCCGGTGACAAGGTAGCAATCAGTAGAACTTCCCACCGTTCCTTACTCTCTGCTTTAGTACTGGCCGGACTCGAACCGCTATGGCTCTATCCTGAAATAGATGAAGTCACGGGAGTCCCTCTTGGTATTCCTATTCGGGAATTAGAGCGCGCGCTAACGCACGATCCTATTGCCGTCTTGCTCACTGAACCCGGATACCTTGGAACGATTTCTGATGTCTGCGCGCTTATCTCTACAGCTCATAAAAAAGGCATTCCCGTGATTATTGATGCGGCATGGGGTGGCCATTTCGGTTTTCATCCTGCAATGCCCAAACACGCACTTCAATATGGCGCAGATGCTTTCGTCACGAGTGTTCATAAAGTACTTCCTGGATACAGCGCATCAGCAATTGCGGTTGCCGTAACAGATCGGCTCAATCGCGTCAGGCTAGATCAAACCTTTGATACCACTCACACAACGTCACCAGCTGGTGCTCCGCTGGCATCCATTGATGGCGTACGCGCCTTACTGCAAACGCGCGGAACCGAACTCATTGGCGCACTGCTTGCTCGCATAGAAAATCTACGTGGCCACCTACAAAGCGAATTTGGAGCGGAGATTATTCTCTCGCCCAATAATTTTGCTCAAGGAAGATTTGATCCCACAAAAATTGTTCTGCGAGTTAACTCAATCGGCGCAGACGGCATATCAATCGAGCGAGAGCTCATTGACCTTGGTCTGCCCGTTGAGATGGCCGATCAAGACACGATCGTCGTGCTTGCCACCATCGCTGACACGCACGAGAGCTTTAGCGCGTTGGAGGACGCACTCTTATTAGTACTCAGAAGAAATGCAAAGACACCCCGCCCTGGGGCAACATCCTTAAGTTGGCGTATTGCTCCCACTATTGCCATGTCCATGCGTGATGCTTACTTTGCGCCCAGTGTCATGGTGCCAGTCGAGTCCGCCATCGGACGAGCAAGCGCCGATCTTATTGCTCCCTATCCGCCCGGTGTCGCAGTAATTGCGCCAGGTGAAGTCATCACCAAAGAAATCATGGAGGGCTTGCTCCAAGGGAAGGCAGATGGCATTCGCATTGCCTACGCAAGCGATGCGAGCTTAAAAACTTTTCGAGTTATTTCTTAAGCTGGTCTGAACGAATCGTTTGCCTCTGTTTGAGCATGCTTAATCATGATGTGGCGGGTAACCGTGTATTCGCTCAGGGATTCTTGACTCATATCTTTTCCAAATCCAGATCCCTTGACTCCACCATGCGGGGCTTCGGATGCAATAGGTAAATGGTCATTAATCCACGTCACGCCAACATCGAGTTGGTGGGTGACACGCAAAGCACGTGCAACATCGGTGGTCCAAACAGAGGATGCCAATCCAAAGGCGCTGTCGTTTGCTTGCTCAATTGCTGAGAATTCTCCATCAAAGGGCAGAACGGCCAGAACTGGTCCAAATACTTCGCCTTGTACTATTTCACTTTTTTGATCCATGCCCACCAAAACCGTTGGTGGGTAGTAAGCGCCCTGACCATCTGGAATCTCTCCACCCAATCGGACACTTGCACCCGCTTCAACTGCTCGTGTCACGAAACCATGAACGCGGTTGCGATGTTCCTGGGAGATCAGCGGTCCGATATCGGTAGAGCGATCGAGTGGATCACCCCATTTCACTTTCGCGCCTGTTTCTACGAGAGCAGCTACGGCTTCAGCAAATTTAGATTTCTCGACATAGACGCGAGTGGCAGCGGTGCAATCTTGCCCAGAGTTATATGTCGATCCCATAACTAACGCTTGTGCCATTGCAGCAATATCTGCATCCGCAAAAACTATTGCCGGTGCCTTGCCACCTAATTCAAGGTGAACACGTTTGGTTCCTTTTGCTGCTTCGCGCATGATGAATTCACCGGTAGCCGCAGAGCCCGTCAATGAAATCATATTGACATCTTTATTTGTTACCAGCGCACTGCCAACATCTGCTCCACCTGTGATCACATTGAAGACTCCTGCTGGCATTCCTGCCTCCATAGCTAGTTCAGCAAGGCGCAAAGATGTTTGAGGAGTTGCCGGCGCAGGTTTTAAAACAACAGTATTTCCTGCAGCAAGCGCTGGACCCATCTTCCAAATAGCCATCACCAAAGGGAAATTCCAGGGAGCAATACTGGCTACGACTCCGATAGGCCTTCGAATAAGCATCGATGTATATCCGGAACTTAGAATTCCTGCGCCGCTTCCTTCGAGTGATCGGGCTGCACCGGCGAAAAAGCGCAGGTTATCTACGGCAAAAGGAATTTCGCCTTCAAGGAAAGTAGTGAAAGGTTTTCCGCTATCACTCACTTCCATTTTGGAAAGTTCTTCTCCATGCGATTCAATGAGATCCGCTAAGCGCAAGAGGATACGCGAGCGCTCTCCTGCGGTCCTGCCTGACCATGAAGCGAAGGCGCCACGCGCGGCAGACACACTCTCTTGCGCATCAGCAACAGATCCTTCGGAAACTTCGGCGACCTCAAGTCCTGTAGCAGGATTGATCAAGGTGCGTCGCGGGCCATGTCCGTCTCGTGTTACTCCAGAGATGTGAAGTCCAGATATTGTGCTCATGCGTTTTTTCCTATTCTCTGTAGTCTCAACTGTTGAATCCCACGCCCATGCGATCGAGTAAGCCAAGCCATGGGCCGCGCTTTCCATCAATATCTTCCCGAGCCAACGAGGCGCGAGTCTTTGAAACAAGTAATGAACGAATCGGTTCAGGTGGAAAAGGAATCGGCTTGCGCGCTACTAAGGCTAATTGAGTGAGTTCGCTTTCACGATTGGCAATAAAATCTAGCGCAACTTTTGCCCCGAAACGTGAGGATGTTACGCCCAGCCCGGTGTATCCAAATGCGTAAGCAACCTTCCCACCGAAAGCACGTCCAATGACCGGTGTAAATCGAGATGTCGTATCAATCATTCCCGCCCACTTGTTGGTGAAGTTTAAACCTTCCAGTTGAGGGAAGGTTTGAAAAAATTGTTCAGCAAGTAACTCGTGGGATGGCGCATATCGTTCGGGTGAAATATCTCGTTGACTCCCCTTGTAATAAATCGCATCGTAACCTCCCCAGAGAATTCGATTATCTGGGGTCCGTCGGTAGTAATGAAACTGGTTTCCAGCATCAGTAACACCTTGATTTTGTTTCCAACCAATGGAATCCAATTGTGCCTGGCTTAGTTGTTCAGTCACCAGAACGTGATCAAAGACTGGGATAGCCATGTTGCGCATGCGTCGAAGTAGAGGATGGAATGCGTTGGTCGCAAGTATTACCTTATTGGCAGTAACAATCCCGTGTGCCGTGTGAAGCAATACTGATGTACGCGATTTAGACAATCCAGTTACTCGAGTCATTTCATAAATACGAACACCTCGAGCAATTGCACTTTGGCGTAAACCCCATGAGAGCTTGGCGGGATCAAGAATCCCGCTGCCATCATGAATGCGAAGTGATGCTAAATAAGTAGGCGAATCAATATCTTTTCTGGTTTCTTCCCCATCGAGGAATTCAACATTTTCACCGTATTTAAGCAATTGCTTGAAAGAAGCTTCAAGTTCTTTAACATGGTGAGGGCGAAGCGCCATTACGCTCTTGCCGCAGAAATTCTGTTCAGCATTAATTTTTTCACTATCAAGAAATTTAAAGATTTCGGAGACATTTTCGCGACCGAGCCGCAAGAGTGTGTCAATCTCCTTAGGCCACAGGGATAAACCATGTGCCAATCCATGCGTGAGAGATTCTGAAAAGAATCCGCCATTTCGGCCGGAGGCTCCAAAAGCAATCTGTTGCGATTCCAGAATAACCACATCAAGGTCAGGGTTTTCAATCTTCGCTTCAATCCCAGCCCAAAGACCTGTTAAGCCCCCACCGACAATCGCCAGATCACAAGAAGTATGTGCTTCAAGGCTTGCTAGATTTTCCGGGGCGTTGGCTCCGCTCGTCCAAAAGGGTTTTGCTTCTGCACCTTGAAGAGCAGAAGATGCAGGTGTCAGGGTTTTCATTTATAGAGCGCTCCTGCGTGAATCTCTTGGCAAAACGATCGCCTTAAGTGGATCCCATGTGAGATTAACCAGAGCCCCACGTTGGGCCGATGTTGCTCCAGGTTGTGACATCAAGATGGGGGCACTTCGCCCTTCAATGCTAAGTACCAAAGTAGACGCGCCACCGTAGAACTGCACATCTTGGACCATGGTAGGAATTGAATGTTCTCCGGAAACCGCCAAACGTAAATCTTCTGGTCGGATCAAAAGATGCGCTTCACCAGAAATGTCTTTCCCATATCGGTTGCCAGGGAGTACTCCAAGGCTGGCGTGCTTAATGCCTTCCGGAACAATGATGCCGTCGAAGAAATTACTCTCGCCGATAAAATCACCCACATAAGCCGTTGCGGGACGTTGATAAAGATCCACAGGTGTATCTACTTGGCCAACAGTACCTTCGACCATCACCGCGATGCGATCGGCCATGGACATGGCTTCTTCTTGATCGTGAGTAACCACCACGAAGGTGATGCCAACTTCTAACTGCAATCTTTTAAGCTCTAACTGCATCTCCGAGCGAACTTTGCGATCCAAGGCAGAGAGCGGTTCGTCCAGCAACAAAAGTTTTGGTCGCTTAACAATGGCTCGGGCCAGTGCTACTCGCTGGCGTTGACCTCCAGAGAGCTGACTCGGCCTGGCTTTTACTTTATCTTGCAACCCCACGGTCTTTAAAACTTCTTCGACTCTGCTCTTTATTTCTGCTTTAGGCAATTTTTCACGTTCAAGTCCATACGCGACGTTCTGCCCTACGTTCATGTGAGGAAAGAGGGCATAGCTTTGGAACATCAAGTTAATGGGGCGTTTGTTGGCAGGCAAAGAAATGAGATCCTGGCCAGCCAACGTAACGGATCCCTCAAGTGGGGTCTCAAATCCGGCGAGAATTCGCAAAAGAGTTGTTTTGCCACATCCTGATGGACCAAGGAGTGCGAAGAACTCGTTTTCGCGAATCTCAAGGCTCACATTGTCTAGCGCACGAACGGAACCATAATCATGGGTGAGATTCTTGATCTCGATGAGGTTCTTCACTGGGCTAGTCATTGTTCCTCCGAAGGTCGTGTCATTCTTTGAGCAATAATGACGGCGGTAAAACTCACAAGCATTAACAAAGTAGCCAAGGCATTGATCTCAGGGGTTACGCCAAAACGAACCATGGAATAAATAACAATCGGCAAAGTCGGCGTGGTTGGTCCGTTGGTAAAGAAAGCAATCACAAATTCATCAAGGGAAAGCGTGAAAGCAAGTAGAGCACCTGCCAATATCGCCGGAGCAAGGGAGGGCACGGTGATTCGCATAAAGGTGGCAGTGCGAGTGGCTCCAAGGTCCATTGATGCTTCCCGTAAATATTTATCTGTATGTGCCAATCGCGCCTTCACAACGGCGGTGACAAAAGCCATGCTAAATACAACGTGAGCCAACAAAACGGAGTACAGCCCAAGTGAGACCGATAGCAATGCATAGAGAGCAAGTAGGCCAATGCCAAGCACAATGTCGGGAACAATTGCCGGCGCTAGTGCGAAAGCGTTGAGCGCGGAGGATTTCGTATAACGATGCAACCCAACAGCAAGAAGGGTTCCAAGGATGCTAGAGAGAATTGTTGATCCTGTTGCAACAATCAATGTGTTGATAAGACCATGAATAACACGAGTGTCATGAATGAGGACCGAGTACCACCTGAAAGAAAAACCTTTAAGGATGAAGGGCGAGTGTGAACCATTAAAGGACATAGCCATCAAAGCGATGATGGGAATATAGAGAAATGCGAAGGTGCAGAAAAGGATTAACTGCAATGGGCGGACTTTTCTCAAAGTATTAATCATGCGCATCACTTGAGAATCTTTTTTCTACCGCGTTTTGCAACATAAAGAATATGAATACGAGAGCGATAACCGAAAGCGCCAGAACCGAACCAAATGGCCAATCCCTCGCTTTTAAGAATTGGTCACGAATGAGATTTCCAACCATCACGGTCTTCCCGCCCCCAAGAAGTTCTGGGACGATGAAATTTCCCAAACTTGGAATAAAGACGAAAATGGATCCTGCTATTAATCCAGATGCAGTCAGCGGGAGGGTGAGAGAGAAGAATGCTCGCGTTCGAGTGGCGCCCAAGTTCGCTGCGGCTTCACCAAGTTGAGGATCCAACCTTTCAATAGAGGCGTACAACGGCAAAATCATCAGTGGTAAATATCCATAAAGAAGGCCGACAACCACGGCGCTTTGTGTATAGAGCAAATCCAATGGCGTATGAATAATGTTGAATTTTAAGAGTGCGTGATTGAGTAATCCTTCACGGTTGAACAACATAATCCAGGAGTAAGTTCGAATAAGGAAATTTGTCCAGAAGGGCATCACGACCAAGACAAGTGCAATGGAGCGCCATTTGGTTGGCAACTTGGCAATTGCATAGGCAGTTGGATATCCGATAGCGATGGCAAGAATCGTTGTAATACCAGCAATTTTTAACGAGTCAGTGAGTACCCCTAAATAGACAGGGTCAAGTGCTCTGGTGAAATTCTCTGTCGTGGCTTTATAGACGATGCCACCAAAACGCCCGCGTTGAAAGATTGAGTAGATGGCGACCAGCGTGATCGGCGTAGCCATGAAAATTGTGATGAATAGAAGGCCTGGGCCCTGTAAAACCATTCGCTCGAGTAAGTCGCGACGCTTTTCAGAGTCACGACTTACTCGAGTGGGAATGGTGGAAGTCACTTAGAAGAAGTGACCTCTGTAGCGATCTTCGTATACATCGGACCTGAGGTACCTAGGTCGAGCAAGTTCTCTTGCTTGAGCAGGTCTGCTGGAGTCATCAACATATTTGGGTAGGTGACGCCCAATTTGGCTGCAGTGACATCCATTGCTGCCTTATCTGGTGTCTTGTAGAGAACATTGTTGATAACCCATGAATTAACTGTTGGATCCAAGATGTAGTTAATAAATGCATGAGCTGCTTCTTTGTTCTTTGAAGTCTTCAAGATAACCATGGTGTCTACCCAAAGGTCACTGCCTTCTTTTGGAATAACAAACTTGATGTTCTTGTTGTCTGTAATTCCATAATTACACCAGCCATCCCATGCTTCAACCATTGCGGCTTCTCCGGAGACAAGGCGCGTATAGAAAGTTGTGTCATCGTAGGCAAGGAGTGTCTTCTTGGTGGAGATAAGTTGAGCTTTGACTTTATCCATTTCAGTGGCGCTTGTTGTATTGGCAGAATATCCCAGCAGTTTCTGCGCAGGTAGCATCAACCAACGCTCAGTAGCAAGCATCGTTGTCTTTCCCTTGAGCTTTGCGATGGGATTAAGCAAGTCATTCCAACTTGTTGGATCAAAGCCAGTGAGGTCCTTGCGGTAGCAAATACCAGTGGTTCCCCATGTGTAAGGTACTGAGAACTTGTTTCCAACATCGTAAGCAAGTTTTGAGGCTTCAGGATATAGATTCTTCAAATTAGGAATCAGAGCCGTATCAATTGGCTCAAGAAGTCCTTGGGCAGCAAGTGCCTGTGCATACTGCCCAGAAACAAATGCAACATCGATTCCAGAATCTGCACCTGAAGTCAGCTTTGCCATAATTTCTTCATTGGTAGCATGATTGGTAATCGTTACTTTTGGCCCAATGGCTGCTTGAAATTTTGCGGCCAAATCTGGTGGGTTGTAACTTGCCCAGTTGGAGACCACCAAAGATTGTTTTGTTAAATCAGCTTTTGGGTCAAGCGCACCCGAGGCACCTGTTGAGGAGTTGGAACAGGCGCTCACGAGCAAGAGAACGCCCGCGGCAATAGAACTAATTGTCAGTTTTCTTCCATGTGTACTCAAAAAGCCTTGCATCTATTCCTCCGTATCTAGACCAGCCAAAGACCTGGAATCACCCGCGGGTCCGTTGACTCGAGGTTTGGTGAATTCTGACCCCAGATTCAGTTTTTTGCAAGCGAAATCTGCAATAAAAACAAGGTATTTTTATTATTTCTGAATTACGATTCAATCTTCTTAATCTTCCAAAAAGACTCTTTCTGAGGTACTTTATGGCCCAAGCGTGAAAAGGGGGTAATTGTGTCCAGTCCAAGCAAGGAGCGCCGCGACCGATTGCTCCTTGCCGCTCAGCGGGCGATGGCCGAACATGGAACTGCCGTTCGCCTCAATCAAGTCGCTGATGAAGCCGGGCTCACCTCTGGAGCAATCCTTTATCACTACCCCGATCTTCAAGATTTGCTGGTGGATGCCACCCGCGCTGTCTCCGAGAGATTTTATGAAGAGCGCGTTCGTGCCATCGAAGGAATTGAAGATCCTGCGACGAGATTAATCCGCACCATCGAAAGTGGAGTTCCTCTAGACAATGAAGATGTTGGCGTAAAACTTCTCTGCGCCCTGGGCGGCGCTGCTCCGCGCCATACGATCTATGCCATCTTGCTTACCTCTCTTTATGATCGCCAAGTAAGTCTTTACCAATCGATCCTTGAAACGGGAAGTGCTCTCTCTGTTTTCACTTTGAAATCTCCATCCCTAGATATTGCTAGAAATTTGGTCTCACTAGAGGATGCCTACGGCTATCGAATCATGGCAGGACATCCAACATTGTCCTATGGCTCGGCAGTCGAACTTATACTTGAATACGCACGATTAGCTACGGCCCACAAACTCATATACAAGAGCTCCAAGGAGAAATCATGACTAGCCAACAACTCACCATTCTCTTTATGCCTGAATCTGCTTACGGGCCAACCAATCAGTGCATCGGTCTGGGTAACGAGTTGCTCAAGCGCGGACACCGCGTTGTATTTGCTGCGGAAGCATCGTGGAAAGGCAAGCTCACTGGTTTTGGTTTCGAGGAGGACCTTGTGCACTTGGCCCCACCCGCAGTAGATGCGGGTGAAGGGGATCAAGATGCAGGACAATTTTGGAAAGACTTTATTCGCGACACATCCCCCGAATTTAGAAAACCCACCATCGATCAATTAGAAACTTTTATTAAACCGACCTGGCAAGCTCTCATAGACGGTGCCATGTACTGCGAACCTCAACTTCGCGAAATTATCGCGCGAGTAAAACCCGACGTCATCGTTGAAGACAACGTCCTCACCTTTCCAGCCCTCCTGACATCTCCCGCTCCTTTTGTTCGCATCGTTTCCTGTAACCCTCTAGAAATGAAAGGAACCGGAGTGGCTCCAACATTCTCCGGATTGCCCTTCGATGACCAGAGCCAATGGGATGTCTTCAAAAAACGCTACGACGAAACTCACCGCGAAATGTGGGAGAGCTTTAATGCATGGGTAATGTCCCAAGGCGCCCCCGCCTTGCCAGATTTAGAATTCATTCACACATCCGAACATGCAAACATGTATGTCTACCCACAAGAAATTGATTACACAGAACAGCGTCCACTTAACAGCACATGGCATCGCATGGATTCCAGCGTCAGGGAGACCGATGGCGAATTTGAGATGCCAGAATCTATGAAGAATCGCCCGGAAGGCAGCGCTTTGATTTATCTCTCACTGGGCTCACTGGGCAGCGCCGATGTCGACCTAATGCGACGCTTAATTTCTATCCTGGGTAAAACTCACCATAGATTTATTGTGAGCAAAGGTCCGCAACACTCGACCTACGAAGTGGCGGAGAATATGTATGGCGCAGAATTCCTACCACAAATAAAGATCATTCCTCAGGTTGATCTCGTTATTACGCATGGAGGAAATAACACAATTACGGAATCTCTGCACTTCGGTAAGCCGATGATTGTTCTTCCACTCTTTTGGGATCAATACGACAATGCTCAACGTGTGGATGAAACGGGTTTCGGAGTTCGCCTTGCAACCTATGAATTCACGGATGAAGAAATTGTGAATGCAATTGACGATCTTATTAATAACCAGAAATTACAAGATCTACTGAAAGAGACGAAGGCGCGGATCCAAGGAAATAGTGGAATCAAAGTCGGCGCGGATGTTATCGAGAATGTTGCGCGAGCCTACCGAGAAGGTTCTCACGCACACTGACATGTCTGATGTTGAATGGGAAAGCGCCTTAACCACCGCGAATCCGTCTGATCTACTTCCCAGGCGAACAGGGGCAATCTCTTTTCCTATTCAAGGTCCATTGGCAATCGTTGATTCACTTGCCTTGGGAGAGCAGGTGCGATTGTGCATCGTCTCTGATGCCACCGGAAAACTTTTTGCACTCCCGCTGATTCTCAAATCTGGAGTACTTCAACGGGCTCAACCGGGTGATGGGGCGGCCTTAGCCCTGGCAAACTTTCCAATCGGGGTAGCGCAGATAGGCAACTTCACGCTCACGGTCCGAGAGAAAATACAGACTCAAGGTGAACGTTCTATGGGCGTGGATCAAACCGAAGAATCCGTTATCGTCGGAGAGGTTGCCGTAGTTAAATACTTCTCTAAGATTCGCGAAGTTTCGCGTACCTCTTTGCCCAAAATTGACGCTCTAATCAGCGATGGATTTACTTTCATGCCCGCATCTTTCATGACTCTTGAATGGAGCCAGTCAGGTTCGCGCTACTTGTTGGCTGAAGTGGCTGCCTTTATCCCCGATGCCTTAGATGGATGGACATGGGCCATCGATGATGCAGAGTCACTAGTGGATGGTCGGCTAGATCTTGCATCTGCAACGGCTTGCGGTGATGTGCTCGGGGAAATCATCTCTGCGATGCATGCTTCCTTCTTGACACGAAGTTCTTCGCACTCACAGCGAGCCGAAGAATTTTCCTGGGTGGAATCAGCACGTAAGGATTTGGCCCTTGCTATGGAATTAGGTGTTGGTCCCGATGGTGAAATCTTTCGCGCATTAGCACCACGGATTTCGCAAGTTTTTGATCAAGGGTTGCAGCGATCAGGCCATAAACTCTCACTCACGCACGGCGATCTGCACGTAGGACAAGTGTTACGGACCCCCAGGCTCGATTACTTCGTCATAGATTTCGATGGTAACCCGATCGCTGAGGTCACCTCCGATCCAAACCAGCAGCCATTGCTCCAAGATCTGGCTTCACTATTGCAATCCATTGACCACGTAGCTCAAGTGGTCGATAAACGCCGTAATTTCACCTGCACGGTCGAACTCAAAGAATGGATCCACTGTGTACAAGAAAAGATTCGAAAAGTATACGAAAAACGGCTAGGTCTTGCCGTGGATGAAGAACTTTTGAGACTCTTTCAAATACAGCAAGAATGTCGCGAATTCATTTATGCGCAAAAGCACCTGCCGGTGTGGCGATATGTCCCCGAAGCCGCACTTGCTTCATTAATGAAGGACAATTAAGACATGGATGCTCAACTCTTTTACGCGGATTTAGAGAAGAAACCATCAATGCTGGCAAGCCTCGCACTGGATTTAAAGAAGGAAAATCCTTGGGCGACCCAGAAACTTTCACCAGAAAATGACTACCTCTTTCTAGGAATGGGGTCGTCACACTACGCATCCTGCGCCCTTGCCACACGCCTTCGATCACATGGAATCCGCGCCAATGCAGAGCTCGCTAGCAATTCACTCTTACCCGCCATTAGCGATAACACAGTCATCATCGCCATCTCAGCAAGCGGAAAATCAGAAGAAACGAATTTTGTGGTGCAGGAATTATCGCGACGCCACCGCGTTATTGCCCTGACAAATAACGTTGAATCACCGCTAGCAAAGATGTCCAGTAGCGCAATTGCTATGAATGCTGGAGTCGAAGAAGGTGAAGTCGTATGCAGGACCTACACGCATACCCTCGCGCTAGAGAGTGCCCTGGAAGATTCCATTCTGGGCAGAGTTTCATTACTTGCCTCACACCTAGAGCACTCTTCACTTGCCATGGAGAAGTTATTGGAAACGTTAGATTTATGGTTACCGCGTTTTCGCGAAACAATGATCGGCCCGCAAGGGTCCTACTTTGTAGCGCCTGCTGAACGATTTTGCAACGCCCAACAATCTGCCCTAATGGTGCGAGAAGGACCAAGAAAGCAAGCAGTGGGATGTGAGACCGGAGACTGGTCACACGTTGATGTATACCTCACTAAAACGATCGATTACCGAATGGCGCTCTTTGCGGGATCGATCTGGGAAACCAACTTAATGAAGTGGTGCACCGAGAGAGCTTCCACTGTTGTTTCCGTCGGCGCAGAAATTGCTGGATCGACCTATGCGCTGCGCTATCTGGGTGATGACAATCCTGCTGTTCGATACTTCACCGAATCATTTATTGCAGAATTACTTTCAGCAGATTGTTGGCGTAACCCTTAACAAGCAAGTCCGCCTATTCCATTTATTCGATGGCTGCGGAGAATTGACTGGCGTAGAGATCGAAATAGAAACCTTTCTTCGCCATCAATTGCGCATGACTCCCCTGTTCAATCAATTGACCTTTATCCATCACCAAGATTGTGTCGGCATCGCGAATGGTTGAAAGTCTGTGAGCAATCACAAAACTTGTACGACCAGAACGAAGTTTAGACATCGCCTGTTGAACCAAAACTTCGGTACGCGTATCTACCGAACTCGTTGCTTCATCAAGAATAAGAATGGCGGGATCGGCCATAAAAGCACGAGCGATGGTGAGCAACTGCCGTTCGCCATTGGAGACCGTGGAGTTATCATCCGTCAACATTGAGTCATAGCCTTTAGGTAATGAGCGCAAGAAGTGATCGATGTTTGCCGCTTTTGCAGCTTCGACCACACGTTCGTGAGAAGGATCCAGACTTCCAAAAGCAATGTTCTCGCTCATGGTGCCAGTAAATAGCCATGTATCTTGCAGTACCATCCCGAATTGACGGCGTAGATCATCTCTCGTCAATGAACGAATATCGATTCCATCTACGGTGATAATTCCTGAATCTATGTCATAAAAACGCATCAATAGATTAACGAGCGTCGTTTTACCCGCCCCTGTTGGCCCGACAATGGCTACCGTTTCACCGGGTTTAACACTGAGATTGAAGTTCTCAATCAATGGTTGATCAGCCACGTACTTAAAGAAAACGTTCTCAAAATGTATCTCTCCAACTGCACGAGAGAGAGTCACTGCGTCAACGGGATCCGCGGATTCTTCAGGTGCCTCAAGTAATTCAAAGAGGCGCTCTGTTGATGCCACACCTGACTGAATGGTGTTCATGAGTCCAGCAATTTGAGCCAGGGGCATTCCGAATTGGCGCGAATATTGAATAAATGCCTGCACATCACCCAGGGACATGCTTCCTGTTGCGACGCGGTAGCCACCCAACACTGCAATTGCAACATAAATCAGGTTCGAAATCAGCGCAGTTGCGGGTTGAATAAGGCCCGAAACAAATTGTGCTTTAAAGCTGGATTCATAAAGATTTCCGTTGAGAGTCTCAAAGTCTGCAATCGCTTGCTTTCGGCGGCCAAAAACTTTTACTAACGCATGACCGGTGTGCATTTCCTCAACATGTCCATTGAGTTTGCCCGTCCAGTCCCATTGCGCAATGAACTGTTTCTGTGAGTACTTAGCAATGCGAATCGATACAAACATGCTCAAGGGAATGGCGATAAGAGAAACCAAGGCAAGTTCAGGGCTGATCCAGACCATCATCACCAGAACAGAGAGGACAGTCAGAATCGAGTTAAGGATCTGTGAAAGACCCTGCTGAAGTGAATTGGAAATGTTATCGATGTCATTTGTAACGCGACTGAGTAGATCTCCACGAGATTGAGTATCGAAATAACTTAGCGGCAGTCGGCCAATCTTCTCCTCCGCTAAACGACGCAAGCGATAAACGGTGCGCTGAGTAACGCCTGCCATCAAATATCCCTGAATCCACATGAATAAGGATGAGACCACGTAGAGAGCAATCGCTAAATAAAGCAAAAGCGCGATTGCATGGAAATCAATGCCTTGGCCAGGCACAACAGAACTCTTATTGAGCATGTCGGCTAGGCGACCTTCACCTTTTGCGCGAAGAGCTGCAATTGCCTGTGCCTTAGTCACTCCGGCAGGCATTCGTCTTCCAAGGAATCCGTAGAAAATATAGTTTGTAGCACGGCCAAGAATCTTTGGACCAAATGATCCAATGATGACGCTGGTGGTAATAAGTGAAAGAACGAGAGCCAAGGTCTTGCGCTCTGGGTGCAACTCCTTGAGAAGTTTGCGAAGGGACCCTTTGAAATCTTTTGACTTAGATGGAGGCGCACCCATCATTGCGCCCATCGGCCCGCGCGCCATCGGACGTTGGGCGCTCATGCTGCCTCCTCGGGACTCAACTGAGATAAGACAATTTCTTTGTAGGTTTGGCACGAGGTCATGAGTTCGTGGTGCCTACCAATTCCAACAATCTTTCCTGCATCTAGAACAATGATCTGATCCGCGCCAAGGATTGTGCTTACTCTTTGGGCGACGATAATTACCGTGGCATTGCTGGATGCCTCTGCCAGAGCAGCTCGCAAATTTGAGTCAGTGGTGTAGTCCAGCGCTGAGAAACTATCATCCAAAATGTAGAGCCTTGGATTCTTCACGATCGCGCGTGCGATGGAGAGCCGTTGTCTTTGACCGCCTGAGAAATTTGTTCCGCCTTGCGCTACACGCGCTTCAAGTTTTTCCGGTAATTCACTCACGAAATCGGTGGCTTGAGCAATCGTGAGCGCTGCCCAGAGTTGATCATCGGTTGCTTGCGGATCTCCGTATCGAAGATTCTCGGCGATAGTACCGCCAAAAAGAAAGGATCGTTGTGGCACAAGGCCAATGTCCGACCAGATGCCTTCAAGGGATTGTTCTTGCACATTGAGCCCATCGAGAAGCACTTCACCTGAGGTTACGTCAATAAAACGCGGAACTAAATTCAAGAGAGTACTTTTGCCGCTTCCAGTACTTCCCACGATTGCTGTTACTTTGCCAGGTTGGGCAGTGAACGAAATGTCAGAGAGCACGGGGTGTTCGGCACCTGGGTAACGAAATTCAACATCTCTAAATTCCAATAATCCAGTCTTTGTCGCAGGGGATTTCGGAGTCGATGTGTCAACAACGGAAGAAGGAGTATCAAGAACTTCCTTAATACGCTCGGCGCTTGCCGCTGCGCGAGGGATCATCAACGACATCATGACTGCCATCATGACCGAGCCAAGAATTTGCATAATGTAGGCAAGGAACGCAGTGAGATTTCCAATTGGCATCTGACCGCTATCGACGAGTTTCCCGCCGAACCAGATAACAGCAACGCTCGATAAGTTAAGAATCAACATGAGCACAGGGAACATGACTGCGAAGGTGCGAGTGACACCAAGGGTTGTTTGCATTAAATCTTCGCTAGTTTCAGCAAAACGTGCTTCTTCAAAGCGAGTCTTAACAAATGCCCGAATAACCCGGACGCCACTGATCTGTTCGCGAAGTACTAAGTTAATTCTGTCAATCTTCTGTTGCATCACTCTAAAAAGCGGAACGATTCGGCGAAGCAACGTCCAAATCAATACACCCATAATCGGAACTGCGATCAGCAATAAACCAGAAAGTTTCACATTAGTGCGAAGTGCCATGATGACTGCACCGATCCCCGTTATTGGGGCACCTAACATCATCGTGAGCCCCATAAATAAGACCATCTGCACTTGCTGAACATCGTTTGTATTGCGAGTGATTAACGATGGTGCGCCAAATTGATTAAGTTCACGAGCGGAGAAACCTTCAACGGCAGAGAAGACTGCCCCGCGTAGGTCGCGCCCGAAGGCCATTGAGACACGAGAGCTTAGGAATGCGAGCAAAACCGAGGCGCCCATAATGAGAGCAGACGCTGCCAACATGATGGCGCCAATTTTCCAGATGTAGTTGATATCGCCTTTTGCAACGCCATTGTTAATGAGGTCAGCGTTCAAAGTGGGTAGATAAAGGTTTGTGATGGATTGAATAAGCAACAAGACAAGAACAATGACAACATTTCTGCGATATGGACGCAGGTAAGTCTTCAATACTGCTGTTAGCACCGATTTAGCTCCTAATTTCTTACTGTTAGCCTACTGCGAAGCTACGAAGGCTTTCACGCATTTTTCAATATCATCGCTCGTGTGAGATGCAGATAACTGGACACGTATTCGCGCTTTCCCCTGGGGTACGACGGGATAACTAAATGCGCTCACAAATACTCCGTTGTCGAGCATATTTGAGGCAATCCTCGATGCCTCTACGGCATCGCCAAACATCACAGGAACTATTGGGTGCGATCCCTCCAGGAGGCTAAATCCCTCCTCCATCATGCGACCTCGAAAATGAGAAGCATTTTCTGCCAAAGTTCGGCGTAACACGTGACCATTCTCAACTAAATCTAAAGCGGTGAGCGTTCCAGCGATCATTGCCGGTGCGATTGAATTTGAAAATAAGTAAGGTCTAGCCCGCTGTCGCAAGAGTTCAATGATTTCTTTCGAGGCACTCACATATCCCCCTGATGCGCCACCGAGTGCTTTCCCAAATGTTCCCGTGACTATATCAACGCGATCTTGTACGCCGGCGCGTTCAGGGGTGCCTCTACCGCCCTCTCCTATGAATCCAACGGCATGCGAATCATCCACCATTACGAGTGCGCCATATTTATCTGCCAGATCGCAAATCTCCTGAAGCGGCGCGAAATACCCGTCCATAGAGAAAACTCCATCAGTCACGATGATTCTCTGGCGCGCATCTTTAGCTGCAATCAATTGATGCTCGAGATCTGCCATATTGCGATTCTCAAATCGATATCGCTGCGATTTACACAGACGAATTCCGTCAATGATCGATGCATGATTGAGTGAATCAGAAATGATCGCATCCTCGGCAGAAAAGAGAGCTTCAAAAACTCCACCGTTCGCATCAAAACATGAGGAAAAGAGAATGGAATCTTCCATTCCCAGAAAATTTGAAAGTTTTGCCTCGAGCTCAAGGTGCAGATCTTGCGTTCCACAAATAAAACGCACGCTGGCTAACCCAAAACCCCAAGTGTCCATTGCCTTCTTGGCAGAAAAGATGATCTTCGGGTGATTGGCAAGCCCCAAGTAATTATTTGCACAAAAATTTAGGACTTTTTTGCCACCACTCGAAATATGTGAGGACTGTGCGCTCGAAATCGATCGCTCTTGTTTATAAAGTCCTGCATCCCTAATTTCATCCAGAGTAGTGGTGATCTGACTCTTAAATGTCTCATTCATAGCGTGCTCCAATCCAAAATCACTTTGCCACCCGTGCCTTTGCGAGCAATATCAAATCCCTCTTGCCATTTCGTTGCCGGAAGTCGATCCGTGATGACCGAAGCGACTGTTTCGCGTAGCCATTTGCTACTGGAAAGCATGGCGCTCATAGCCGCCCATGTTTCATACATTTCGCGGCCATAAATTCCTTTTATAGTGATCATATGGGTGACGAGTTTCGCCCAATCAAGTTCGATACTCTGACTTGGAAGTCCCAACATTGCTACTCGACCACCGTGATTCATATTGAGAATCATTTCGGGCAACGCACTTGGGTGCCCAGACATTTCAAATCCGACATCAAAACCTTCTTGCATTCCTAGATTGCGCTGTGCTTGCGCAATGCGATTTGTTGACACATTGATCGCTAAATCCGCTCCCATTCCTCGGGCAAGTTCTAAACGAGGTTCAGAGACATCTGTCACGAGGATGTATCGGGCGCCTACATGGCGAGCAATGGCAGCTGCCATCAGACCGATCGGGCCAGCTCCTGAAATTAGAACATCTTCTCCAACGAGCGGGAAAGTCAGCGCCGTATGAACAGCATTTCCAAATGGATCAAAGAGGGCGCCTAGATCAGGATCAATTCCTTCGTGATGGACCCACACATTAGATTCAGGAATGACCACGAATTCAGCAAACGCTCCATCACGATTCACGCCAACGCTAGAAGTGCGAATGCACATATGACGTCGTCCTGCTCGACAATTTCTGCATGTGCCACAGACGATGTGCCCTTCGCCAGAAACTCTCGCTCCAACTTTTACATCACGTACCCTCGAACCAATTTCAACGACTTCTCCATAAAATTCGTGCCCAGGAATCATTGGCGCATTAATCGTGCTGGCAGCCCACGGATCCCAAGATTCAATATGTAAATCAGTTCCGCACAGCCCGGTTCGCAAAACTCGGATTTTTACATCACTTTCCCCTGGATTTGGTTCAGGCCGTTGCGTTAACTCAAGTCCAGCACCTGCGAAAGCTTTATAGAGAGCCAGCATCGATGATTTCCTTAGCTAGTAACTGTGTCAGGCTTCACTGTAGACCCGAAATTGAACTTCGGCTGAGCAAATCAGAGGTAAAATCCCTTCAACGAAACATTCATGAAAGGCAAAACTAATATGAGCCAACAACAATGGAGCGCCACTGGATTGACCTGTGATCACTGCTCTCAATCCGTCACAAAGAACCTCTCGGCGCTTGCTGGCGTCACCTCGGTTGCAATTGAAGTGAAGCCCAATGAAGCAAGTCAGATTGTGACAGTCGCCGAGCGCGAACTCTCTGCCGATGAAGTTTTTGGAGCTCTACGTTCTGCAGGCAATTACGTTCTAGTTAGGTAAGCCTCTTCTAGAGTTTTTGTAAAAGCCTCGAGTGGTTGGGCTCCTGATATTCCATACTTCATATCAATAACAAAAAATGGAACTCCTGTTGCACCTAATTGAGTTGCTAGATTGCGATCAGCAATTACTTCGTCGGTAAACTTCGTCGATAGCAAAATATCTTCAACAACATCAGCATCTATATCCACCGACAAAGCAACGCTCACCAAGTCTGTGTGGGAAAATAGCGGTTTCGATTTCTCAAAATATGCCGAGTACATAGCTTCAAGCAATTCGGATTGCTTATTTACCGTTGCTGACCACAAGAGGAGTCGATGGGCATCAAAAGTATTTCCCGACAAAGTGTCATCCAGGTCGTAACAAAGTCCTTCGCCATCTGCAATAGCACATACATTTGCCTGCATCTCTTTTACCGCAGCAGGCTTCAGGTTGTATTTCTCGGACAAAAGCGTGGTGGTTGAGATGGTTGTCGTGATATCTGGTTGAAGCTGAAATGCGTGGTGGCGAATAGTTACCTCGTCCCGATGTTCGAAAATTGAAAGAGCCTTCTCTAAGCGTCTCTTGCCTATGAAGCACCACGGGCAAACCACATCAGACCAGACGTCAATAATCATGTCATCAGTTTACCCGTCATTGACACTGTTTTGCCCGATCAGTAATGTGCCCGCGTGAAGACAAAGATTCTCCTTGTAGGAATAGATGGACTCCTCCTTAAAATTGCACTCGAGTCAGGCAGAGCTCCTGCACTTAACTCACTCAAAGAGCAGGGCTATTTTTCGGAGCTGACTGTAGATGCACCTACATACTCTGGTCCTGGTTGGTCAACGTTGTTAACGGGCTCCACTCATGCCGAACACCAAGTAACTGATAATCGTTTTATCGGACACGCGTTACTCCATCGCCCAGATTTACTGAGCCTGGCGTTTTACCAAGACCAATCCACTCGAACATTTGCTGCTGCAGGCTGGCCGCCCATTGTTGACCCCTCGGGATTGGGGCCAATTATTCATGAACGACGCGAACAACAACTTGCCTATAAACATAGAGTCATCGTCCGAGATGGCGAAACATATGGATATGAAAAAATCGATGCCGAGATTGCCGATGCAAGTTGCTATGCGATTGAAAAATTTGCTCCAGATGTAAGTTTTATATATTTCTGTGGGGCCGATGAAGCCGCGCACGCGTACGGCATCCTAGGCGCGCAATATCTGAACGCTATTGCGCGCATCGATGATTACGTCGAACGTTTACATGCGGCGATAAAGACCCAAATCGCTTCTACTGGAGATCCGTGGCTCTTGGTTATCACTACCGATCATGGACACGTTGATGAGGGAGGACACGGCGGAGATAGCCCTCAAGAGAAAGCTTCATTCGTGATTGCTGTTGGACTTGGTCGTGATAACCCTCACTGGCCCGCATCCATTGGGCCAGAAGAGCTCACTCCATTGTTATTAAGTGAGCGAATTTAGTTAAGATCGCACTATGGAACTGCAGAAGGTCATCCTTTATTACGGCTTTACGCCAATTAGCGATCCTGATGCGTTGAAGCTGTGGCAGCGAACCCTCTGCGAATCTTTAGGACTTAAAGGGCGCATCCTTATTTCTAAGCACGGAATAAACGGAACCCTCGGCGGAGACATTGATGCCCTTCGCAAGTATGTACGAGAGACGAAGAAGTACCCTGGATTCAAGAAGATTGACTTTAAATGGTCATCCAGCGAAGGAAATGATTTCCCACGATTGGCCATCCGTATTCGTGATGAGTTAGTGGCTTTTGGAAATCCAGGCGAACTTGAAGTTGATGAGAATGGCGTAGTTGGTGGCGGTGTTCATCTTCGCCCAGAACAAGTGAACGAACTTGTTGCTTCTCGTGGCGATGAAGTCGTGTTCTTCGACGGACGTAATGCTTTTGAAGCAAAGATTGGCAAGTTCCGCAATGCGATAGTCCCCGATGTTGAGACCTCACGCGACTTTGTCGGCGAAATTGAAAGTGGAAAGTACGACCACCTGAAATCCAAACCAATCGTTACATATTGCACAGGTGGAATCAGGTGTGAAGTTCTCTCAGCAGTCATGAAGAAGCGCGGCTTCGAAGAGGTCTACCAAATTAAGGGTGGAATCGTTCGTTACGGAGACAAATTTGGCGATGATGGCTTATGGGATGGGTCCCTCTTTATCTTTGATGATCGCATGCATGTTGACTTCACCAAGAAGGCGAAAGTTATTGGTGAATGCGAGAAATGCTCCTCCCCCACTAACCAGTTCTATAACTGCGCTAATAAGGCCTGCCACAAATTGGTACTTCTATGTGAGTCGTGCGCAAAACTTGATGTCAGTAAAGGATGCGGACACACGCGAACCCGCTACAACAACGCCGAATTGATCGGCTAAATAAAGAGAAGTTGTGCGCCCTCTGTCATCTCAATGAAATCAGAAGCGCTAATGATTCCTTCAACATCATCGCGTAATTCATCCATGGTCAGCTTGTTCATGTCGGCAGACATGCGACACGCCCACAGGTGACCGCCCGCGGCCACAATCTGATCTAAGAAATCTGGAACTTCTGGAACATCAAGATCTGCAATCTGTTTCTTCAGCATTTTTGTTGCAATTGCTGTCATTCCAGGGGCAGGCATCATCGACTGAGGAATATGCATATCGCTTCCCGGCAAATGCATGGCTGTATTTCCCGCCGGACTAAATTGCAGATCATTCATTCGCGATTTGGTGATCATGTCAAAACCCCAGAAGGTGAAGAAAATCATTGTGTCGACGCCTTCACCGAGCGCTGCATTGGCAAGGATTAAGCCGGGATAGGCCATATCAAGATTTCCTTTAGAGCAAATGATTGCAAGTTTTCGATCTGAACTGTCGGAACCGAAGTTGGGGACAATTGATGGTGATGTAGTCATCATGGGCTCCTTCACACGCAGCCTTTAGGTTTTGGTAATCCGGCGATGTACGCCATTTTCTTTGCTGGTTTCTTAGGGAAAAGTTCAAATTGCTCTTTAACGGGGACCCCACCAACGGTTTGTACTCGCCGTGATGTGGCGGTCTCGCCCTGGACTTTGAAATCTTCTCGAAGAAACTTGATGATTTCCCAATGTTTCGGAGTCATCTCCACTTCGATTTGCATTGCGAGAGTCTTCGCAACTTCTTCATCCCATTCCTCGTACTTCGTAAGGAATCCTTCTTCGTTAACGTTGATCTGCTTTCCTGCTATTTCAATGACTGGCATGTTCTTCAACTTTCTCCGTAATTGGTATTTGAATCTTTCCTTTCATCGACATCAAGGCAGGGATGGGAATCCATCGGCCCTTCATCAACATGTTCCAATAGATCCAACGAAAAGCTAATTTACCCATGTGATTGAGTCGACTTTCTGCCAGTAGCGGCATCGGTCCAATCACAGGTAAAGGGAACTTTCCTTTGAGAGGTTCCGTCGTGTAATTGAAATCAATCAGCAATCCTTTTCCATGGCCAGACTCAATAAAACAATTAGCGTGACCGTCGAAATTGTGTGTCATAGGACGACCTTCAACGTAATCCACGAAATTCTCCGAGAAGAGATCGATCGCAAAGTGAGCCACAGAACCAGCTTTGGAGGCAGGGATATCAGAACCATCCCCCACCGCAAAAACATTCTTATATTTCTTAGAAAGGAAGGTCTCCTTGTCCACGGGGATGTAATTCAATTCATCGCCCATTCCGGATCGACCAACATAATCCGCGCCCATATTGAGTGGCACCGTCACTAGTAGATCGAATGGAATTTCGCGTTCATCCATGGAGACCATTGTCTTTGTGTCTGGATCAATGTGTTCGATGACGAAATCGGGTTCTAATTTGATTTTTCTATCCGTGAGCATGAACCCAAGTTCCTTGGAACATACAGGCTTTGTGAATGGCCCCTCCAATGGAGTCACATAGATAATTTCCACTTTGTCGCGCATACCTTTGTCTTCAAAGTAGGCATCTGCAAGAAAAGCGAATTCAAGTGGGGCGACAGGGCATTTAATAGGCATTTCCGTAATGTGAATTACCAAACGACCACCCTTGAAATCTTTCAGAGCGCCGCGAAGAGCTTTGGACCCCTCCAGAGTGTAGAAATCAAAAACACTCTTATACCAAGTCTTGGGGTCATCCATGCCAGTAGTTTGATCAGGACGAGGTGTTGTACCTGAGGCCATAACCAAATAGTCATAGAGCAAGATGCGTCCATCGCTAAGGAGTACACGATTTGCTTCTGGTTCAACTTTGTCGATGTCGGCCATCACGAAATCAACGCCCGCAGGTAAATACCTCCTGCGGTCTTTGGTGATCTGCTCTGGGGTGTATCCGCCAAAGGGCAGAAAAAGCAACCCTGGCTGATAAATATGTTGGGTATCGCGATCAACGATTGTGATCGTCCAGTCTTGTTTCTTAAGATTTCTCCGCAATTTAGTAGCAACCATAGTTCCAGCTGTGCCGCCACCGAGTATGAGTAAGTTTCTCATCTGTCCTCCTTGACATTTTTCACTCTACTCTCGAGTGGTTATCAAGTGAGGTCGATTTGCCATGACCCTCGTCTCAGTGCGAAAAATGCATACTACGAGCGTGTAATTAGTGACCTGCAAGACATTACGGTGAGAGTGATCCCTCATTCATCGTCACAACTTGTCTAGAAATTCGTTAACGCTCAATTCATAAATATCTTCTGGCCCATCTTCTTCATCTATCTGTTGACCGATCTTGGGAAAATCAAATTTATTGATGAGTGCGATAGAGGCAAGATTTGTTGGACTAACCGTATATCGAAGTATCTTTACTAAGGGGTCTTTGCTGACCCACTCCCACATACCTTTTACTGCTTCATATCCAAAACCCTTATTGTGGAAGCGCTCATCGATGCCTAGTCCGATTTCAATCATTCCATTTTCATCAGGTACCCGGTGAAAACTCGTGCTGCCGATAATTTTTTGGTTTTCTTGTAAGACTATCCAGCGCATAAACCATTTATTTGAGGACTCATCAGCCATTACTTGGGGAACTCTCCACGCCAAAGGGCCCTTGTCATCGATCAGAACCCTGTAAGGGTTCGTATAGGTTCGATTATCATAGATTGATTGTTCTTCTGGGGATTCTAATAAAGTGACCAAACGAAGCGGTGAAATATGATGTAGCTCAATTCTTTCACCAAAGATTATTGGTTCAATGTAATCTGACAATTCCATGTCTAATTAGTATCAAACTTGGTGATTGCGTAGGAATAGTAATCGACCGGCTTTTCATCCTCCACAAAGAGATCATGAAGAATTCCCTCGAACTTCCATCCGGCTTTTTCAAATGCTTTCCGCATCCCCACATTCTCCTGTGCGGTTGAACCTTCAAGGCGGTGATGCCCTTCGCTAAAAGCATAGTGAGCCACCGCCTTTAGGGCTTGGGTTCCAATTCCATGCTTGCGCGAATCTTCTGCTAATTCAAGCCCCATATGAAGTGCTCCTGGGGGCATTGTGAAATCACAATGACGAAGTTGCATATCCCCTACCAAAACTCCATCCGCCTCAATTGCCAAATGCAAGTAGTGATCAAACCATTTGCCCGAGAGCATGAAACGATCTCGAAACTTTTCTCTCTTTTCTGGATTGGTAATTTCACGAATTACACAAGCTTGCTCGAATTCATTCTCTTGGTATGGTCGCAATATGACCAAGGGCTGGGCTTCTGGCATATCTCCATCATTCCTTATTGCGCGAACTTTCGAAGTGCATCCCCGCTCAAACGAAATGTGGTCCATTCATCCATAGGCTCGGCACCCATTCTTTTATATAGATCAATGGATGGTTGATTCCAATCCAATACCCACCATTGGAACCTGTCATAGCCACGATCTACTGCGATCGCGGCCAATTTCTTTAGCAGCGCCATCCCGTACCCGTGTCCACGGTGATCTTCTAAGACAAACAGATCCTCGAGATAGAGCCCGGGCTTGCCCAGCCAGGTGGAGTAGTTCAAGAACCAGAGCGCAATCCCTACTACCTGCCCATCAACTTCGACAACATGACAGAAAGCAACGGGGTGCTCTTGGAAGAGAGAATGACGAATATCCTCCGCTGTTGCAAAGACTTCTTCAGGGGCTTTCTCATAAATGGCCAACTCGTGAATAAGGTGCATGATCGCACCCTCATCACCAAGCACTGCTTCGCGAATGATCATTTGCAGTAATCCAACACTATCTTCGTCAATGTTTGGGTAACTATTTCTAAAGATTCCAACGTGACCCATTCAGTCGCCGCGTGTGCGCCATCCCCATCAACTCCAAATAGTAGACATGGGATCCCCGCTTGATCTAGCAATGCGCAATCAGTCCAGAAAGGCTCAGCACGAATTACCGGTGCATGACCCAGTGCATCCCCAAGGTGACGTACGGCTATCTTTGCAATTTCTGATTCGGGATCTGCTTTAAACGAGTCTCGTGCCAGACCCGGAATCAAAGTGTAAGAAAAATCTTTAACGGAAGATGCGAGGGCATCAAGAATCTCTTTCAATTCACTCTCAACTACGCGAGAACTTTCGCCAGGAACAGTTCGTCGTTCCAAAGTGATCGTGCATTGTGCCGGATAACTTGAGGCTTCCTCGCCTCCGGCGATAAGGGAGGCATGAACAGTTCCGGGGCCAAGTATGGGATCTGGATTGTTAGCAAGTCTTCGTGCGTATTCTTCAAGTGCAACAAGAAAATGTCCCGCTTTAGCTATCGCATCGACACCAAGTTCTGGTCTACTTCCATGTGCTGCTCGTCCATGTATGACGACATCAAACCAAGCAAAACCTTTATGCGACATCGTTACTTGAAGATACGAGGGCTCTATTACTAAGCCAGCATCGGTGAGAAACTTTTCGAGAACTTCCTCAGTACCAAAACTTGCAGCTTCTTCATCGGCAACACAGGCGACAATGAGATCGCCGCGATGGCCGGCGAGTTTCGCTGCTTTAGCAGCGACCATCATTGCTGCAATGCCCCCTTTCATATCAAAAGTTCCACGTCCAAACATCTTCCCGTCGGTAATTACGGGATCTAGACCATCTCCTTCATAACTTCCCAGCGAGACCGTATCTATATGACCGTTGAGCATCAGGCTTTTTCCCAAACCGCTACCTCGAGAAATTCCCACAATGGAAGGTCGTCCAAGGTGCCTTTCTAGGCGGTGTACTTCAAAATCATTTGCAACAAACCACTTCTCTATAAAATGCGCGATGGCGGCTTCACCAGCCGCGCCAGAGACAAGATCGGGATTCGAGGAATCGATACTGACTAATTCGGCAAGCAGATCTACGACTTCACTCATGAATATTCCTTCGGGAGTGGATTTGCTTGGAAACCTTCAGTATTTATCAGCACCACATGTGATGTGCTACTGATACCCAATTGCTTACGAGCGCCTTCATCAGAAAGAAGTGTTCGCAACCCCGCAAGCGTTGCACCACCGCATGGGCCTGAGTCCACGCCGTTTGCGTTCAGCTCCCTCACCGATTGCGCGCATTCCTGATCATCAACAGCCACGGATGCGCTTATCCCGGCTCGCAGTAATGGCCACGCTGCCTCTGAAGGTGTTCCACAGTTAAGCCCAGCCATAATCGTTGGTGATGTATCTACGCTCGTACGTACATTCTTGTGAAGAGACTCAAGTAGGCAGGCGGCAACCGTAGGTTCCACAGATACCAGGACCGGATGCGATGCAGATGCTCCCCGATAGTGGGCTACAACGGCATGGGCTAGCGATCCCACACCTACTGGGATCACTGCCAGATCCACCGATTGCTCGCCCATTTGCTCATCAATTTCGGCGCAGAGAGTCTGATATCCCTCAACAATCCATTGCGGGATTTCTTCATAGCCTTCCCATGAAGTGTCCTGAATGAGAACAGCACCTGGAATGGATTCTGCAAACTCACGGGCTCTATCAACTGCAAAGTCATAAGATGAATTAGTTGCATGAACGTCGGCGCCTTCGCTTTTGATCGCAGCAATTGCTTCCGGGCTTACTCCAAAAGGAATGAATATCTCTGACTTGCAACCTAAATACATAGCCATTCGTGCAACCGCTCTTCCGTGATTGCCATCGGTAGCGGCAACCAACAAGGAAATACCACTGAGATGTGCCTTCTCCTTGATCTTTGAGAAAGTCAGTTCTGAATCAGGAATTCCTAATTTCTCTCCATAGACTCTAGCGATTGCCCACGATGCTCCAAGTATTTTGAACGCAGGCAGATCAAGGCGAGAAGATTCGTTCTTGACGTGAATACTTCCGACCCCCAATTCCTGTGCAAGCAGAGGGAGAGAAATGAGCGGGCTTTGAGCGAATCCTGGAATGGATGCATGAAAGACCGGTGCCCAATTTCTTTTCGATACAAAGCGCCACGACAGGGCATCGGGATTCAAGAATGGAGGGAAGGAACTCATGGAGGGATATTAACGTCAAACGACTCAAGGTTAGGAAAGATTGCGAGAATTTTAATTCCGAGCACTTATGAGCGTTCAGCAACTTCCTTAAGCCGCACCAGCGACTTAGCAATCGCCATCTGGGTCCACGGATAAGCCTTTCGAACCTTCAGCCATAGCGTGCAGATCCAAGGAATGTCCGATGCATCGAAAGTTTCAGTGATTTCGGTAGATGTCGGTGACAGTGATTTAAGTTGGTAGCGCCAACGCCATCTTCCAATATGGCGCCAAGCAATGAGTTCATTCTCCGCAAATTCCACAACCGTATTTAGAATCTTGTAGTCAATCACGAGGTGCATCTGCATCCCGAATTTAGATCCAAGTACAAGTCGGTCAGGGCCACTGAAGTTTGCTTGAATAGTCTCTGATCCATCAATTTCTTGATGTCGTTTCGGACTTGTCAGAATCTCAAAGATCTTTGCTGCGGGTGCATTGACTACAATGCGCGCAGACTTAATCGCGAAATTGCCAGTGTCAAGAATTTCGGATCGAATCGGAAGCGAGCTCATTTCAAGATTCTAAACTACCTTTTGAAGGGGTGAGGCGTCGCCGAGGTCTTTGGCACCCTCATCTTTGCAATCACGCTTCCTGGCGATGGATGGCAATATTGAGCAATCCCCAAATCTCCCGCAACGGAGAGAAAGATGAAGGCGTCTTCGATCGTGAATCCCCACTCATCGACTAATAATTTCGCTGCTTCTTCGCATGCATTTTGAAGAGCCTGATCAATGCTGTCAGCAGTTGTTCCGTGAGTGATCCATGAGTCGGCAGTCTCGGTGATAGGCCATCCTCCGGCCTTGCCTTTGATGAGATCCACCTTGATGATTGCGCTTCCGCCTATTTCTACGCCAGTACCAGAAATTTCACCATCGCCCATCGATGCATGCATGTCGCCGATTGCTAATTGTCCCCCCGGTTGAAAAACGGGAAGGTGGATCGTTGCGCCGATGCCATTCATATTGTCATCCATATTTCCACCATGACGATTGGCTTCAAAGGTCGGAATGGATCCACTTGCTGGGGCTACACCGATCACACCAAACATTGGACGCGATGGCCATGAAACATTTTCATTCATGTGCACAATGCCATCTTCAACTCTAAAGATTCGTGTTGTCGGTGACTTCACTTTGTGAATGAGTTGTCCCCATTCAGGGATACACATTCCAGCGCCTTTGCGATCTGGACGAATATCTACAAGTGTCACCGAAAGTGAATCACCTGGCTCTGCGCCTTTGACAGCAATTGGACCTGTTGCACTGTTCACTCGTGCTAAATCTAACTTTTCAACGGTGTCGCTTTCAGTTTGTACTTGGCCCGTAAAACAATCCCACGTTTCAATTTCAATAACAGTCCCGGGATCAACGCTTACAACTGGAGCCATATTTGCCTCGTATGCCCAAATATGTTGATCTTTGCTGATTTTAACGGTGGGTTGCTCCATGAGATGTCTCCTTAGTTTTCTGGAAAATGACAAGCAACCTGTCGGTCACCGATCTGAATAAGGGCTGGGCTTTCAGACTTGCAGAGATCTTGCATCTTTGGACAACGTGGGTGGAAAACGCATCCGCTTGGGCGATTAATCGGATTAGGAATATCTCCCTTGAGAATAATGCGTTCGGTCTTGTCATCAGAATTCATACGAGGGTTCGCCGAAAGAAGTGCCTTTGTATATGGATGCGCAGGTGATTCATAAAGATCATCGGCGGGTGCAAGCTCCACTAATTTACCGAGGTACATGACCGCAATTCGATCAGACACATGGCGAACAACACCAAGGTCATGCGCGATGAAAATGTAAGTCAGATTAAATTCCTTCTGCAAATCTTTAAAGAGATTGAGCACTTGAGCTTGAATAGAAACATCCAATGCGGAAACTGGTTCATCCGCTACGACTAGGCGAGGGCTCAGGGCAAGCGCCCGTGCAATAACCACACGTTGGCGTTGACCCCCAGAGAATTCATGAGGGTATTTCTCATAGGCCTCAAGATCAAGTCCCACGCGTCGGAGCAAGTCCTTAGCGATTTTCTCGCGTTCTGCTTTGTCAACTCCGTGCACGCGAAGAGGCTCTTCAACGATCTTGCCGATTTGGCGTCGTGGATTGAGCGATGCGTAAGGGTCCTGAAAAATCATCTGTAGACGTTTGCGCATACTACGAAGGTTCTTGTTGGAAAGTTTTGCTAGATCCTCCCCCTCGAAAATGATTTCGCCGGCAGTCGGCTCTTCCAGGCGAACGATCATCCGACCTAACGTAGATTTACCGCATCCTGATTCACCAACAATTCCTAGAGTTTCACCTTCAACGATCTCAAGATTGATGTTCTCGACTGCATGGACTACTTCCTTGCCCCGAGAAAATGCCGACCCCAATTCATAATTCTTAGAAAGTGCATTTACGGAGAGAATAACTTTCTGGGTACTCATGAAGGATCACCCACCAAGAAACACGCAGTGCCATGACCGGAATCATCAGCTTTAAAGAGAGGCACTTGCGCGCAAGCATCGTGCACCTTCGAGCAACGAATAGAAAATGCACAACCTTGGGGTAAGTTCAAAAGCGAAGCCGGTTGTCCGGGAATTGCCTCAAGATGTTCAGATCGTGGTCGATCAACTCTGGGCACTGAATTCATAAGTCCTTGCGTGTAAGGATGTTGAGGGTGGGCGAAAAGTGTTTTCTTGGATGCACGTTCAACCGGGCGTCCGGCATACATGACCAATACTTCATCAGCAATTTCAGAAACAACACCCATGTCGTGAGTAATGATGATGATTGAGGAATTGTGTTGCTTTTGTAAACGCTTAAGGAGATCCAGTATCTGCGCCTGAATCGTGACATCTAAAGCGGTAGTTGGTTCATCGGCAATGAGAAGGGATGGATTGAGCGCTAGAGCCATCGCAATAATTGCTCGCTGGCGCATACCTCCAGAGAATTCATGAGGGTATTGATTTACTCGGCGAGCTGGATCAGGAATTCCAACTTCATCCAGTATTTCAATGGCGCGCTTATGCGCCTGCTTCTTGCTGAGTTGAGTGTGCAGACGAATCTGCTCAACAATATGCCAGCCGACTGAATACACCGGAGTAAGGGCGGTCATTGGATCTTGAAAGACCATGGCAATCTCCTTGCCACGAATGGAGCGCATTGCTTCGTCATCTCGCTTCAACAAATCCTGACTATTAAAAAAAACTTCTCCTGAAATTTTCACATTGCTATCGCGCAGTAGCCCCATAACCGCGTTCATCGAAACAGACTTACCAGAACCGGATTCGCCGACAATGCCCAGAGTTTCACCTTTACCTAGGGAGAATGAGAGGTCGTTGACTGCGCGGACATCGCCACGGCGCGTCTCAAAGGTAACGTTAAGGTTCCTAACCTCGAGTAGTTTTTCAGGCACGTCGCACCCGCGGATCTAGTACGGCATAGAGAACATCTACCAATGCGTTCATGAAAACGACGAAAAATGATGAATACATAACCGTGGCCATGATTACCGGCAGGTCAAAGTTTTGAAGTGAATCGAAGGTGAGTTTTCCGACTCCCTGAATTCCGAAAACAACTTCAGTCAAAAGGGCATAACCACCAACTAGGGCGCCAAAATCTAGCCCGAAGAGTGAAACTATCGTCATTAAACTCATTCGGGTTGCATGTTTGTAAAGAATTCTCTTTTCGCTTGCGCCCTTTGCTCGCTCGGTTTTGATGTAATCCTCACCCATAACAACCATGATTTCGTTGCGCAAGACGCGCACGTAAATTCCGGCATACAGCACAGCCAACGTGAGCCATGGAAAAATCAGATGCAGGAACCATTGCCAGGGGTTATCCGAGAGCCCTACATAACCCAGCGGTGGAACCCATCGGAAAACAGAATGGTGCAGTTTGGATTGAGTAATCAAGTTAACAACTTCGCCCAACCAATAAACGGGCAGAGAAATCCCCACTATTCCCAAGAATGAAATAGTCGGATCGATCCATTTGCGTTTAGAGCTGGCAGCCAAAACTCCAAAGAAAATTCCAGCGAAGAGCCATAAAATCGCAGCTCCAATAACGAGAGAGAAGGTGGCAGGGATCGCCTGAGAAAGTTGCGGAATTACCTTTGCGCCACGATTTACATACGACGTCAGATCTCTCTCCACAAACAAGTGGCGCATCATTGATATATATCTAAATGGAAGAGGTTTATCGAGTTCGAAGGAATGACGCACCTGCAACAAGGTTTGTTGGTCTGCGTTACGACCGGCAATACGTGCGGCCGGATCTACACCTGGAGTTGCAAAGAAGATAAAGAAAACCAGTATCGAAATTGAGGTGAGTACAAAAATCATCGCAGCAAAGCGTCGAGCGATAAATGTAAACATTAATCGCCTCTCGCGCGTGACTTAGGATCCAACGCATCGCGTACTGCATCGCCATAAAGATTTAGAGCCGCTGCAGTTAACACGATCATGATTCCCGGAGCCAGACCCACCATTGGGCGGGTGTATAGCAAAGCCAATCCATCATTAATGATTGTTCCCCAGGATGCCGCTGGAGGTTGAACTCCAATAGAAAGGAATGAAAGCGCAGATTCCGTCAGCATGGATAATGAAACGATGATGGGAATGAAGACCACGACGCTAGGCATCACGTTCGGCAAGATTTCGCGAAATATTATCGTGGAAGTTTTTGCGCCAGTTCCGATCGCCGCACGAACGAATTCGCGCTCACGCAATGCCAATACCTGCGCCCGAATAGGCCTTGCAACATAAGGAATATAGACGACTCCAATAATCAGGATTGGCAAGGCGAATGAGCCCGGACCCAGGTGGATAAAGCCAATAGTTAAACCAGAGGTAAGAAGTACAACGGAGAGACTGATCGCCAAGAGGTAAACAGGGAAGGCCCAAATGATGTCCAAAATCCGCGAAAGAACTGCGTCCACCCACCCTCGACGATAACCCGCCACAATTCCAATAAGTAATGAGAAAAGAATGCAGAGCAACCCCGCCGTTGTTCCGATAAGTAGCGTGCTTCGGCCTCCATAGAGAAGCCGCGCCATCACATCGCGGCCTTGGCCATCGGCTCCGAGGAAGTAACTACGTGGATTCCACGTGGGGCCTATCGGTGTGACGCCCAAGCCCAAGCCAGTTGTGGAAGGTTCAAGGACGGGCTTTTCTACACCATGAACATTGATCGTGGCGTTTAAGCTCGATTCAAAAGGATTGGAGTCGGCTACGTAGTGCGAATACACAGGCGCCATAAATGACATAAAAATAATGACGCCAAGAATCGATAGCGAAATCTTTGCGCGTTTATCTTTACGAAGGATGCGCAAAGCGATCTTCCCCGGTGATTCGGAGAAGATCGCCTCGCTACTATCTTTTAGTGCCACTTACTTTTTTACCTACTCTTTGAACCTAGTTTCCAGTGGGCTACTTAACTTGAAGTTGATCAACGAACATTTTGTACTGAAGCGAGAATAAATAATTCTTCGATCCAGATGAAATGAAGTCAAGTTGCTTTGGCGTAAAGACGACTGCAACAGGAGCATCTGCCATAACTTGCTGGTCGATTGCTCCCCACATCTTGTTAGCTGCAGCTGGATCGGTAAGGCCAAGTGTCTTAGCCGTTGCCATCTTCGCATCCAGTGCCTTGTTGCAATAGCCGGACATGTTGATGGAGGAATCAGAGTTTGGCGTGAAGGAAGCGCAGCCAAGGAGTACATCTAAGAAGTCAGAGGCAGCAGGATAATCCTGGTACCACTGGGTCACTGAGATCTGAACCTTATTCTTTGAATTCTGGATATAGGTAAATTGGATATTTCCAGAAATTGGCTTCACCGTTGCCTTGTATCCGATCGATGTCAAAACAGATTGCAAGTACACACCCATCTGCTTATTGACATCATCATCAGAAACAACAATTCCAACAGCCTGACCAGCGGTACCGGATGCTTTTACCAAACTCTTGGCAAGTGCTAGATCTGGCGCAGCCCATGCTGTTGCTGGCTTTGCGGGAGTTGCTCCCTTGGTATAACCGCAGTAATCCACGTGGCCGGGGAAATTTGGAGGCAAGAATGAGCAGACAGGGCCTGCTAATTGAGTACCACCAAAGATCTTCACCATTGCAGCGCGATCAATTGCATAATTAACAGCTTGGCGTGCTTTGAGATTATTAAAAGGAGCGATGTTGACGTTCATTGGTAGGTACCACATTGCCGTCAAAGGATTGACGTGGACCTGTGATGCGTACTTGGTTCCGATTTCATTCAAACGATCTGCCGGAATTGGGTCATATGCCCAGTTTGCTTGATTATTTTCCACGGCAGTTACCTGAGCAGTTGGAGTTATTCCAAACTTGTACAAGATTTGATCTGGATATCCCTGAGGTTGAGCAGCATGTGACCACTCCTTGTAATAAGGATTACGCACCATAACTAGGGACTTATTTGGATCATAGGACTTGTACATATAGGCACCAGTCGTTGGAATGATTGTTGTTCCGGCATCCTTCGATGGAGCAGAGGCTGGGTTAATCACTGCGTGTGGAACAGCAAGCTTAGAAAGAATTGTCTCATCAGCCGCTACAAGATTGATTACTACTGAGTTTGTCGCCGCATTAACAACAACACCTTTATCCAATTTACAAGTAGTCGGAGTCTTGAGGCATACATCTGCTCCGACGATTCCGTTGTAGAAAGAACCAGCAGTTGGAGAGGAGACCTTGAAGATTCGTTCGAAAGATGCTTTGACATCTGCAACCGTTACTGGCTTTCCGTCAGAGAATTTAATTCCTGTGCGAAGTTTAAATGTCAACGTCTTTCCGCCGTTGCTTGAAGTAGGAAGCGCTTCTGCAAGATCGGGAACAACTTGAAAAGTTGTTGCGCCAGTTCCGTAACTAAATGTCAAGAGGCCGTCATAGGTGGCTTGATACAACTGCCAGTATTCGGCGGTGTAGTTCACTTTAGGATCAAGAGTTCCTGCTGCGGCTTGCGCAACTAAGGTAACTGTTCCACCAGCATGCTTTGCATCATATGGCGCAAGCGCGCCAGATGCTGCTGATGCAGATGAAGTTCCGACAAGTGCGGAAACTAGAAGAGCTGCAACTCCCATTACTGAACTAAGAACTTTTGTGTGACGATGCACCGAACACCTCCATTAGGATTCACTGTAAAGGCTTATGCTCTCACCATCTCGAAGTTTTAGCACTAGGAAGTGTGGGGATATTTAAAATGATACAAGAACGTAACATGGAGATCTTTACCGAGGCCGACCATTACCTCTCTCGCGACCACCATTATTTCTCTTTTAGTGCTGCGCATCCGCCCGCTCTGGTCGTCTCACCTGGTGATCTCATCCACGTGCAAACCTGGGATTGCTATAGAGGTGCCATCACTAACTCAGAAAATGCTCTTTCAACTATTCCTGATTCTGAAATAAACCCTGCAACAGGACCAATATTTATTACTGGCGCCGAACCTGGTGACACTTTATTAGTAGAGCTTATTGATATCAGAACCGGACCTCGGGGGGTTGCCCGAACGTATCCCGATAATGGACAACTTCACCATTTAATTGAAAAGCAATATGCCCGTTTCTTTGATGTTGAAGATGGCGTTGTCACAATGAATGAAAAGGTTTCCTTTCCAGCATCGCCCATGCTTGGTGTAATAGGAGTAGCCCCTGAATCTGGGGAAATCTCCACCCTTCCCGCCGGAAAACATGGCGGAAATCTTGATAACAATATGAATGGCATTGGTTCCACAATCTATTTGCCGATCAAACATGAAGGGGCACTCTTATCAATGGGCGATATGCACGCTTCCATGGGTGATGGCGAAATTTGTGGCACCGGTATTGAAATCGCCGGTGATGTACTGATTCGCGTCAATCTTCTCAAAGCCAAGGCAACCGAATATCCCGTAACAGAAACTGCGAGCGCGTGGATCACTCATGGCGTGGCCGTTGAAGATATTCCTGCTGCACTGCAGATTGCCTGTGAAGAAGCCGCTGGCTTGTTGGTAAGCCAGTGGGGATTCACAATCGAGGATGCTTTCATTTTTCTCTCTGTTCAAGGAAATCTCGGCTTGGCACAAGCGGTTCACCCAAGCACGGGCACAGTCATTGCAAAGATGACAGTGCCGAAGATTTCAGCATGTCCCACACCTTTTAATATTGCTTAACTAATCAACCAATCAAGATGGGGGTCACTTATGTATGAATCTTCAATGACATGGCAGCACGGACACACGTGGTATCGCGTGCTGGGCGATCTCAAGAATGGGAAAACACCAGTTGTCTTGCTTCATGGTGGCCCAGGGGTTGGTCACAATTATTTAGAGGCAGCTGCAGATCTCATCCTTCTCAGTGGCCGTGCTTGCATTCTTTATGATCAACTGGGTTGCGGTAATTCAACGCTGATTCCAGAAGCGCCAAAAGAATTCTGGACTCCAGAATTGTTTATGGAAGAACTGGATTTGCTGACAAAAGAACTCGGCATTGAGAAAAACTATGCGATTCTTGGTCAATCTTGGGGCGGAATGCTCGGCATGCAATATGCAATTGGCCGCCCATCTGGATTAGCCGCCCTAGTTGTCGCTGATTCCCCATCCAGCATGGAGGTCTGGGTGAGTGAAGCTAATAAATTGCGCGCCCAATTGCCACCAGAGAATCAAGCAGTTTTACTCAAGCATGAAAGTGAAGGCACCACTGATGATCCGGCATATGAAGAGGCTATGCAGATCTTCTACTCACGCCACGTCTGTCGCGTTCCTATGCCACCCAGCGTGGTTGCATCATTTGATCTTCTCAAAGTAGATCCAACCGTTTATTACACGATGAATGGCCCAAGTGAATTCCACACAATTGGCTCTCTCAAAACCTGGAATATCACCGACCAACTTTCCGCCATCAATGTTCCTACCTTGCTGGTTTCTGGCCAATACGACGAGGCGACTCCTCACATGGTCGCTGAAATTCACAAACGCATTCCAGGATCGGTGTGGCACCTTTTCCCCGAGTCATCCCATATGCCTCACATTGAAGAGCCTGCACTTTTCAAACGCATCGTCTGCGATTTTCTCGATTCTGTAGCGGCCTAATTTAGTAACAGCCTGCCTCTCCTCGTTAGACTTACAAAATGCTTCTGAGGTGGACGCGGGCGGTGGTTCGCAATCGAATCCCTGTCGTTGGCGTTTGGCTCGTCGTTTCATTACTGGGCGTGGCAGCCGGACTCAATCTCAATAGCCATTTAACGACATCGGTGACGATTCCAGGCAGTGCCTCTGAAAAAGCCGATGCTCTGCTTGCTCAGCATTTCAATGAAAATACCGAAGGTACTTTCACTGTGCTTTTCAAGTTTAAGAAATCAACGGATGCCCAAGTTCAAAGTTATAAAGATCGTGTAGTCGCGGCATCACGTGTAATCCCGGGGTCACATATCGCACAACAAAAAGCTTTGGTAGGAGTTCTCTTCACGAGCATTGGAACATCTTTTCCACTGATCGAAGCAGCCAAATACACTGAAATCCTACGTAGCGCTCTTGATAGAGAAGGCATGTCCACCGCCTTTGTGACGGGGCCGCCAGCGATTGAACATGATGTTGCACCTATCCTGGATTCAGATCTGCGATGGGGGCAGATCCTTGCAATTGTTCTGGCGTTACTCCTGTTGCTACTTGTTTTGGGCGCCTGCCTGGCCATGTTTGTTCCGTTGATATTTGCTGGTGCTTCCATCTCCTTAGCCTTGGGAATTATTTTCTTGATGGCCCACAAGATGTTGATGGTTCTCTATATTCCCAACATCATTGAACTTATCGGCCTGGGACTGGCTATCGATTACTCCTTACTTATTGTTCATCGTTTTCGACGTGAGCTCATGAATGATGAAAATCTTTCTGTTGATGATGCCATTGCCAAAACCATGGATACTGCTGGGCATACAGTGATTTTGTCGGGTCTGAGTGTCTCTATCGGTATTGCCACTTTGCTCCTTGTTCCTGTGCCGTTTGTCCATTCATTGGGCGCCGCTGGCTTAGTTGTTCCCATCGTTTCCGTCCTTGCAGCCCTAACGCTGCAACCTGCACTCCTTTCTATTCTGGGCCGGCGAGGCGTCACGCCCTATAAATTCCAAGGTTTAATGGCACGCAAAGATCTCATGTCAGGCATGTGGGCCAAGATTGCCCACTTTGTCATTCGCAAACCTGTAACAGTGCTTCTCACTGCCCTTGCTGCCCTTGCACTCATAGCTTCCTCGGTGATCTGGTTACACGTCACGCCGAGTTCGCTCACCGCGATTCCGCAAAACCTTGAATCAGCACAGGCGCTCAGCATCGTTACCGATAGAGCGGGCCACGGAATAATTACGCCGAACGAAATTGTCATTGATCTTGGCGCTCCTAACTTGGCAAGAACGCCAGAGGTCAGAAAAGCACGCCTTGCACTTGCTTCTGCAATAGGTAAAAACCACGAAGTATTTATCGTCTCAACGGATGAAACTTCCACATATGTGGATCCGACTGGTCAATACATAAGAATGTTTGTTGTTGGTCATCATGATTTTGGAGCCGCCCTTTCACAGAATCTTGTTCGCCAAATCCGTGAGGAGTATCTGCCTCATGCAACATTCCCAGGTAACACCACACTGCACCTGGGTGGCGCACCAGCTCAAGGTGTGGATCTCGTAGACCATCTATTGAAGTCATTCCCCTGGATTGTTTTATTAGCGCTCGTCATGGCCTATATCGTCTTATTGCGAGCTTTTCGCTCAGTCTTCCTGCCGCTTAAAGCAATTTTGATGGACCTCACTTCCATTGCGGTGGCTTATGGCTCACTCGTACTTGTTTTTAAGTTTGGATTAGGTTCGGCAATTCTAGGAACTTATCGCCTAGATCAAATAGAAGCGTGGGTCCTTGTCTTTCTCTTTCCTGTGCTCTTTGGACTATCTATGGACTACGAGGTCTTTATCGTTTCCAGAATGCGCGAAGCAAAACTTCATGGCGCATCCAATAACGAAGCAATCGTTGAAGGTCTTGCGCACACAGGCGGCGTTGTAACGGCCGCGGCAATCATTTTGGTAGGCGCACTTGGGGGCTTAGTGAACGGTCACTTTGCTGGCTTGCAAGAGATTGGTATCGGTCTTGCATTTGGAATCATGATTGATGCCACGATTATCCGCGGACTTTTGTTGCCCAGCACGATGGTTTTACTCGGCCGTTGGAATTGGTGGCTACCTGCATCTATTGCACGAGTAGTAAAAGTTAAAGCCTCACCCCTCGAAGAACGAGAGGCGAGGCTTTAACTCGACTTCTTTTTTACGTATTTATTACTTTGTTACAGTGATGGAGAATTGGTAGGAAGGAATTTGATATCCAAGTGCCAACGCTGGGAAATCGCGATCAGATGTCAACACCGGCATCATGCCGTAAGGCGTGTCAGAAAATGATGGCTGGTTTGTGTACATCACTGGGTGGAGATCGATGATGTGAGTTCCTGGAGCACCAGTTGCTCGTAGGTGAATCACAACATATCCATTGGAGTTAAATCCGCATCCATAGCCTACGAAACTGTTGTCGTATGTAACGGCTTGCGTATTATCGAATTGAGTCCAGCCCACACCCTTTAGGCTGATCGTGAATTCTTCTCCGGCTTTAAAGGTATTGCTGGCTGCACCTGATTGACCGCGTGCGATGACATCTGGCGCAGTGGAAAGGTCTGCCTTTGCAATTCCCATGCCGATTACTTTTCCGGCCTTATCAAGGAATGGAAGAATACTTTGCTTGAGGTAGAAAGGAATCTGAGCCTCAATAAGGTCGCCCTTCTTCACCTGCAGAACGTGCCATCCACCCAAGTTGTCAGGAATTGTGAGCTCTTTGGTGAATGAAGTTCCGGTGACATCGACAGTTGCAACGGGAAGCGCGTCATATGCCCAGCAAACGCCGGTGCAGTTAACGCGGTTACCAACAACTGTTGCCCACACGATTTGGTGAGTTCCTGTGGTCGATAAGCCCGTGACATTCAGCGTTGTCTTGGTAAGGATTGTGCCACTAGATGTTGAAAGGGTGGCTACAGCCTTTGAGGCAGGATCTAGTCCAACCGTTGTGAGCATCGTGCGTGCTGTAACAGTGGCATCCATGGCTGTTGGATAAATAATCTTCGCGGGGAGAAGTCCAGCATCCTTGGTTACCTTAAAAATCCCAGTTCCACTATTTGTATATGGGATTGGAGATTGAATGACGTTGAGGTAGGCGGTTTGCAAGGCATTCTTTACTTCAAGAACGTGATCACCGACGGCACCTGATGCTCGAAGGATTACCTTTGCAGTTCCACGAGTCCACATAGATTGCATTTCACCGGCAAAGTGGTTATCCCAATAAGCGGCAGCTCCTGCGGTGTACAGACTTCCACCCATACCCGTATAAGTAACGGTGATTGGTGTTCCGATTGGACCACTCTTTGGTGACATTGAGAAGCCACGACCCATTTGGAATCCGCCGTGTGCAATCGCGACTCCAGATTGGATTGCATAGATGTCGTGAATTCCACCAAAATCTTCAGGAACCTTTGTCTTAAACGTGAAAGCGCCCGTTGCATCAGTAGTAACCGTAGTCATAGTGACGCTGTACTTATCAGCGAATGAATAACCCATGTAGTTGACAGTATTTGGTTGAATATCAGCAACCCATGTTGGGCTCAAGGTGGACCACGTAAGGTCCAGAGTGACATTTGCAGGTAGCCCAGCACCGGAAATTGTTACTGCATTTCCGACATAACCCGTGCTTGGATTTACCAGCAAGTTAGGCATCGTAGTAGATGTAGTGAACTTTGCGGCTCTCACTCCCGTAAATGGGAGTGGTGCAACATTTGGAATTGCAGTTGGTGCAATCAGTTTAATGGGGGCTGGTGGAAGGCTATCTGCACCGACCGCCGGGGTAACCATCGCAACAGTGAAAACTGATGCCGCTGCGATTCTAATCGCGAGGGATTTCTTACTGTGTGAATTAAACGAAATTTTCATAATTATTTTGCTCTCCGATTCCTTGTACTTCTTTTAGTTTTATTTTTGGTGCCTTTTATGAGACCGAGCCAGGAATCAATGAAGTTTCCTGGCTCGGCTCTATAAGTGATATTTAGTTATGCAGTTGGTACTGCGTACAGAGTTACAAGCGAAGAAGCTGTGAAGTTGGACTGGAATGTTCCGACTGCACCCTTAAGGGCAGGAGATACAGAAACAGTCTTAAGAACGCTCACACGCTCGTACTGATACGCGCCATCAACTTTGACTGCAACACCATTCACGGTCTTGCGAACCAAACGAGTTGAAAGAACCTTCATGGTGTCTTGATCCTTAGCGATCATTGTGACCTTGTAGCTGATAACACCAAGGGTGTTGTAGAGACCTGCTGTTGTACCGGTCTTCAAGATTCCTGTCCAGAATGCGACGCCAGAGTGGTTGCCGTACGCAAGAGGAATTGGATCTTTCACGCCTGCAACTTCGATGTAACCCTTAACGGTGTTGGATGTATCCATCACTGCACCACCAAGGTTTTCGTTGTTGCCATAAATGCGCCAAACAATTGTCTGACCCACGATGAATTGGCTAGTGATTGCGCAGCTCACGCCAAAACGTGGTGCAAGAACGCCTGTTGATCCACTGGCAAGAACTGTGTCTACATAAAGGTGAATTGGTGAGACAACTCCACCTTGAACTGGAACACCGACCTTGACCGTAAGTGCGCCTGCATCAACAGTTGTGAAGTTTGCTGCATCTGTAGGCGTAAATGTGGCGCCAAGAACGGTGGTGCCGGCTGCCTTTGCAACCCATGAGCACTTGGCAACGAATGGAGTCACGGTTGTAGTTGCAACTGCTTCGCAACCTACGATGACTGCACCGGCTGCTTTGAATGCAACGGTTCCTGCGCTACTTGCAGTTGCAACGATGATCGCTGGATCAAGTCCGAAAACTCCGCTGCCACCGGTGAGAACAACTGTTGAAGTGGTTGCTGCATATGCAGGTGTTCCACCAACAACGGCTCCTCCGACTACTGCTAAGGCGCTGATGACAACGCCCGAGATGAATCTCTTCATGTGCTTTTCTCCTTATTATTCTTACGCGGGTGTGTGAGAACTATTTGGTAGTGATCGTGCCTGTGATTGTTGCAGTGAAGTTACTTGTGAAATTTGAACCCTCAGTGGTGGATTTCAAAACAAAAGCACCTTTTACTTTAAGAGTTCCTGTGGCGCCAACATATTTGCCAGTTCCACCAGTGATAATGAGATCTCCAGTAAGGGCCATGTTGTCACCAGCTGTTGCGTCACCGCAGGCCTTGGATGTTGACTTGACTTCGAATTTAAGTGAGTTGCCTGCGCCGCTGAGAGTTCCTGAGTCAGCAAATGAATCGCAACCACTAGCTGAACCAGATCCTGCCAAAGTATCCAGACCGGCTACATCACCTTTGCCATCGCCCTTAACAGTGACTTGCAAATCAGATGCCGTGACTGAACCTGCGACCGTACCCGTGAATGTTGCGTTGTAGGGAACAGACTTACTTGATGCTGGCGCTGCTGGCGTAGATGGCTTAACGGCTGCCTTCGTTGCAACAGGTGCTACAGGCTTCTTTGTTGAATAACCTGTTGGGCATTTAGCAGTTGTTACTTTCTTGACCACTGTTCCCTTGTAGCAAGTGATGGTTTTTGTTGCAGCATTGGCAATGTTGGCATTTGCTGTCATGACTCCAAAAGCAGTCACAATAATCATTGCTTTCAGCAGTCTTGATGTGTTTGTTGATTTCATTTCAATCCCCACTCTCCATGAGTTACTTCTTGGTGCTTACGGGGGAATCATTACACTGGAAGCTCTCAGAAACCTGGATTGATTGAGGACTAGCCCTTAGTGCGCTATTCCCTTAATCACATCGTATGAGGTATACGTGAATTGCTATTGCCTAGGTCACAATTAGCGTTGTAATTGCGGGTTACACCCCGTGTATTTGTGACGCTACATACACACGTTTTCCTCACATTTGCCCTGTATTCATTGACTTTTCATGTATGCAAAAGACGAAGTACTGTCAGATCACGTCGAAGTTTTGAAGGTTAATTTCTGAATTCGAGGGCTCTTTTCAGGACTCATCAGCATCTCCACCTCGATCATCACTTCGCCGCTTTGTACTTTCCATTTTGCGAAAGATAAAGTCGGCGCGGTGAGGGAATCGGCAAGCACAGTCCATCCTGTTAACCCTGAAGTGATCTTCTCCAGTGCAGAACTGCGCTCTTGTCTGGGTTGATCTAGGTCCATATTTTCAGTAAACCAGCGATCACAAATTTCGTTATTCCAAGTATTGAATAAACCATTAACAACGGCGAAAGCTTCTTGAGTTGCGTGGCCAAGTATGACCTTTGGCTTGTTGGATTTCTTATAGAGGTGAACGATCTGGTTCATAATCTTAGAACACGTTGGAACCATCGGGGCATACGTCAAATTAGCAAGACCGATAATCCCCCAACCAGATTCGCGATGCCAACGCATATGTGATCCAAACCCTGGATAACCGCCACTATGAGAAACAAAACGACCAAGCGTTGCGTCCTCATCGATATAAAGACCGTACCCATAACTTGAGGTGATAATTCGTTCTGCAATTTCACCTTGTTCTTTTGCCAACACTGATTGAACCAACCGATAAGGATTCTGTGCTTCTGATTTCCCAGTCTGAAACATCGAAACCCATAAAGCTAACTCCTTGACGCTGCTATGTAGACCGCCCATGGGAGTAAAGGCACCATTGCTAGTTGTTGGTTCTGGCACGACTCCAGATTCAAACTTTGCGTAGCCATGTGCCCTCAAACTCTCCGGGACCAAATCAGAAAAATAAGTGGAAGTTGTCATGCCCAGTGGATCTTGAATTTCTCGCTTCATAAACGTTTCATACGGTTGCCCAGAAACTGCAGAAATGATGCGGCCAAGAAGGGCATAACCGAGGTTGGAGTACTCGAATCCCGTATTTACCTTTCTATTAAAGGTAAGGCCCGCGCCAACAAGGGCGTCAAAATCGGGCAATGGTAAATATTCTTGGCGATCACCCCATGGGTCATCGGTCGGCAGGCCCGCGCCCATCGTTAAGAGATCGCGAATGGTTATGGGCGCCGAATCGGCAGGAAGGCCAATCGTTCCCGTCCAAGGTAGGTAGGAAGTGATGAGGTCTTCGAGTTTTAACGCCCCGCGATCACGCAAAAGCAGAATGGCCTGGGCGGTAAAACTCTTCGACATCGAAGCGATGCGAAAGATCGAATCGGCCGTGGGAGGGCTCTGATTTCCCAAAAGGGTCTCACCAAGACCGAAGGAATATACAAGTTTTCCTTCCTTCATCAACCCACATGCGATGCCGGGAATTTCTTTTTCAATTCGAATAGCGTCAAGTTCTTGTGTTGCGACCGCAACGGCATCTTCAAGGATCATTCGTGAAGATTACTAGTTACCTAATTACCTATCGATTAATTAGCGATTTATTAGCGATTAATTTGCGCGGTCGCGTCTCTCACCATATGAATATAAAAGCGACCAGGCTGTCGATCGCTAGCTTTTTGCTCCCCTGTGGCAGCAAAGCCAAGTGCTTCATAGGCAGCAATCGCGGTGAAATTATCGGCCCAGACCCCAAGCCCCTGACGTTGCCAGCCATTGTCATTGGCATGAAGATCCACGAAACCAAAGAGCGCCCTAAGCACTCCCTGGCCTCGAAATCGTGAATCCGTCCAGCATCCGCCCACCCAACAAGTTGCGCCATGATCGCCATCGAGAACTTCGATAGACATGAGCCCCACATCATTTCCATCGATCGAGGCTGCCAAATAAACCAACTTTTCAAACTTAGATCGCCACTCGGTTTCGGTCTTCACTTCTTCGATTTCGAAAACCCCGCCAAATGCTTCTGGGTTTTCCTTCAACGATCGGAGCCGTAAATCCCGCAGGCGTTGCCACTGTTCTATCGGCAATTGCGTGACTACAACCTCAACTGGCATTGTCACATGATGCACTAATACCTAAATAATCAGTATTTTGCGCCTAGTTCTCAGGGAAAATTAAGCATTTCTTTGCATGTGCGAGTTGTTAGCACCTAGTTCATCAGCGGGCCATATCTAATTAGTTGAACTTTCAACTAATTTGCCCTACACTAATCCTGTACCGCTGATAGCGGTTCCACCAACACTCTTAGCAAAGGAAATAAACATGTCGGTTCTTTCATCGTTACCAGCAGGAACATTCAACATCGATCCATCACACAGCCGCATCGGCTTCAGCGCACGTCACGCAATGGTCACCAAAGTCCGTGGCGCGTTCAATGAATTTACTGGTTCAGGAACTGTTGTAGACGGCGTTGCAACTTTGAACGTTGATATCTCTGCGGCCTCAATCGATACACGCAACGCAGACCGCGATGGTCACCTACAGTCCGGTGATTTCTTTGATGCAGCCGCATTCCCAAAGATCACTTTCGTTTCCACATCAGTCAAAGATGCAGGCGCCGATAAGGTTGTTGTAGAAGGCGAACTCACAATCAAAGATGTTACTAAGTCAATCTCGATCGAATTCGAATACACAGGCACAGCAACAGACCCATACGGCAATGCGCGTTTTGGTTTCGAAGGTGCTTCAGAGATCAACCGTAAGGATTTCGGTTTGGTATGGAATGCAGTCCTAGAAACTGGCGGCGTTATCGTCTCCGAAAACATCAAGCTTGAGTTCGAAATCTCAGCAATCGCTTCAGTTCCAGCCCTTGCCTAAATCTGATTAGTCAAGAGGGAAAGGCCCCGTGAGAAATCGCGGGGCCTTTCCCTTTGCCCGAAGGGAGACTTCTTTCATGCATGAGTACGAAGAAGAAGCCCAAGAGCGGTGGGCGATACTGAGGCCTTTCGCCAATCCAAGGCTCGAACATCGAAATACACTCACGCGGATTTCGAAGCGGCAAAAGTAGACCAAGAAAGTGCCGTCGAACTCTTTGTTACTGCTTTCGGCAATAGTTTGCCGGTTGATTCATCTGAAGCACAAAAAGCAGTTCTCGCTCATATGTGAAATTTATCTGCTCGCCGCAATCTCCGCTTCAATCATCTCTTTAAGGTGCCGCGGAGTTGGGACTCGTCCGGATAAAACGACTTTGCCATTAACTACCAGTGCCGGAGTACTCATCACTCCAAAGGAAGCAATGGCAGCGTAATCCTCCACTTTTTCGAAAGTGGCGCTAATTCCCATTTCAGCGATCACTTCATGCGCAATTTTATCGAGGGTAACGCAATTCTTGCATCCTGGGCCAAGTACTTTGATCTCCATATTTTCACTTCCTATTTAAGAATTGCATTGAATAGATAACCAACAAAAATGATTCCGCTTCCAACGATTGCGAAGTACGTTGCGAGTAATTTTGGTTTGAGTACTCTTCGAAGCAAAATCATTTCGGGCAAGCTCAAAGCAACGACTGCCATCATGAACGCCAAAAGCGTTCCCATCGGTAAGCCTTTGTCATGGAGAGCTTGAACTATTGGCATTACGCCAGCCGCATTTGAGTAGAGGGGTATTCCGATAAGTACTGCGATAAGAACAGCAAAGGGGTTACCTGCCCCAGCGTACTTGGCAAAGAATTCGGTAGGTGCCCATCCATGGATAAGCGCCCCAACGGCAATTCCGGCCAAGAGATAGAGCCAGATCTTTTTGAAGATGGATACGGCTTCTTCTCGACCCATTCGTGTTCGGTCTTGAAGCGTGTAGTGAGGAGAGGCAAATTCACCCTGGGCATTCATTTGATTGGCATATACAAATGGCTCCACCCAGCGTTCTACTTTAAGTTTTCCGAGAACCATGCCCGCTGTGATCGCGATTGTTAATCCAGAAAATAGATAAATAGCAGCAATCTTCAAGCCAAACATCGTAAAGAGAAGTCCTACAGCAATCTCATTAATCAAAGGGCTTGCAATGAGGAAGCTCAATGTCACGCCAATCGGTACTCCCGATGAAAGAAATCCGATGAAAGAAATCCGATGAATACCGGCACTGCACTGCACGAGCAAAAGGGAGTGACTACGCCAGCCGAAGCTGCCATTACGTTTCCCACACCTTGACGCTTACCGCCTAGGAATGCTCGTGTCCGCTCGATAGTAATAAACGAACGAATCATTGTCACGACGAAAGTGATGCCTACCAACAAGAGAGTGATCTTTACCGAATCTGCGAAGAAGAATACGGCTGCTTGCCCGAACTTACTATTTTCGTGCAGGCCGAAAACTTTAAATAGAAGTGTGTTCCAAAATCTCTCATTACCCCAGTAAAGAACAAACCAAGCGCCGGCAATGGCCATGATTTTGGCTACGCTTCTACTTTTCTTTTCTCTCTTGCTGAGTGTCAAAGAAATAGACATAACGGCCTACTAGCAGCAGGCTTTGGAGGCACTAGACGTTGCACACCCGCAGGCGCTCTCCTTTGAATCCGTAGAGCAACACGCTTGATCTGTCTCTGTTGTGGCACAGCAAGCTTCTTTAGTTTCAATCTTCACATCAGCCATTAGTTTCTCCTTAAATCGAAGTATATCGATATGACCAGGCTACTCTCATATCGAAGAATGACGATGATTTCGATACTTATTAATGGGGCGCCCAGCAGTTCCGTACTGCAATTCAAGATGCAATAACTTTCGATCTACCATTTGAGAAAGATAGCGCTGAGCAGTTGCTCGACTAATCCCTAAACCTTCGGCAACTTCACTTGCGCTGAGAGCATCGGTTGTCTTTGCGAGGTAGGTGCGAATCGCCTCTACAGTTGGATTCTTCGCGCTACCTGTTTCCATCGACTCCACTTTGCTCCCACGCATGAGCGCAGCTACACGGTCTACATCGGCCTGAGATACATCGGTCTTTTCAGCTAATCGCTGGAATGCCTCCTTATATGCAATGAGGCGGTCTGCAAGTTGTACTTGGCTGAAAGGTTTAACAATGTAGTTAGCTGCGCCCAATTGGAGAGCTTCTTTCACGCTGGCTGAATCTCTTGCGGCGCTGATAACAAATACATCGATCTTCTGTCCCCGAGGAAGTTGTTGTAACTTAGCGAAGAGTTCTAAACCATGTTGATCCGGAAGGTATAAATCGAGCAGGACTAAATCAGGTTGCAACTCAAGAACTGCTTCATATGCAGCAGCGGCAGTATGAGCCTTGCCAATAACTTCAAAGCCGGGCACTTTAGACACATAAGCAGAATGAATATCAGCAACGCGGAAATCATCCTCAATAATGAAGGTTCTGATCATCGCTTCATGCGCTTTCAGCGTTGCTGGTAGGTGTTGTGGGGATGTCTACGACAAATACCGCACCGTCTCGATTGAAACATGAAATTGAGCCATCAACTTGCCGAACCAATCGTGAAACTATTGCCAATCCCAATCCCCTATGAACCCCCGAAGTTGCCTGCTTGGTAGAGAATCCATCCTCAAAAACCACCTCCGGGTTGGGTTCGGGCAATCCCGTACCTGAATCTTCAACGCGAATCAATTTATAACCTGGACGTCCATGTGTAAATGAAATCGTTACCGCAGCTTTCGATGTTCCTGCGGTTGCATCGATGGCATTATCGATCAGGTTTCCGACGACCGTCACTTGTGCATTCCCATCCAGTGCCAGGTCATCTAGAGAGACCTGAGCATCTATCGACAGAGCAACTCCTTTCTCTCGCGCAATAACCACCTTTGCTAAAAGCAGGGCAGTAATCGTTGGGTTTGCAATCTTGTCGCTTAGATGTTCTGCAAGATCCGCATCTAACTCCGAGATCTCTCCAAGATAATCTGATGCTTCGTCATATCTTTTGAGTTCGAGTAGCCCATTCAAAGTGTGAATTCGATTTGCATATTCATGCTGCTGTGCGCGCAAAGCATCAGTAAGATTTTTCACGCTGTCCAGTTCGCGCATTAAACCCACATGTTCAGTGCGGTCACGAAGAGTAATAACGGCGCCAATTTCCCGGCCCATTTGCCGGACTGGACGATAATTTACTCGCAACGAGAAATTTTCAGTAAGGACACTCTCGTCATCTCCTTGTCGGGTTTCACCTTCTAGTAAATCAAGGAGACGTCCCTGGGGCAGGACTTCATCAATGGATTTGCCCACTACGGCATCCGTCACTCGAAGAAGGCGCATTGCCTCATCATTTATCAAAAGGACTTTCTTCTGTGGAGTAAGAGTGATTACTCCTTCATTAATTGCATGAAGCATTGCTTCGCGCTCTTGATACTTAACCCGAGTGCTTTGTAATTCCGCATCAATTCTCTTGTCTCTGAATCGTCGAGAAAGGAATTCGGCCAAAAACAAGCCAAGAATTATCAAGCCAATTCCGTAAAGTAAGAAAGCCTCGCGAAGATAACTCGTTTCTCCAGTGAATTTACTCGTCAGGAATCCCGCCGAAACGAGTCCAACTATCACTCGGTTGGAATTGTAAATAGGAGTCTTGCCGTTAGCCGACCGGCCAAGTGATCCATTGTTGAGTGTGGTGTATGACTTGCCTTGTAGGGCGAGCAAGGGCCCATCGATTCGTAATCCAATATTTGCTGGGTTAGGGTGAGTAAGGCGAATTCCTTTATTGTCTGCGATAACTACGTATGCCGCACCTGTTTCTTTTGCAATCTTTGCAGCCAATGGTTGTAGCAGCCCTTGCGGGTCACCTTCCTCGATCAATGTTGCTACCTGAGGAACTGCGGCCACGGTTTCTGCCAGCGTTAAGGCTCGTTCTCTAAATTGATTGTCCTGAACATGGCGTGAAACATTGAAGGTCAGAACCATTCCCACGACGGCGGCCAAAAGAACTATCAGTGTGCGATTCGTGACGACTTTCAGAGCCGTACTTCGCCACTTATGCATTAGAGCATTGTGCTCCAACTCCCTTCTTTTGATAAGCCCTCACCCTGAGCACAATGAGCAAAATGCTGGAAAAGAAGTAAAAAGAGAATCGGTGAGCAAAAACCTTGGATTTCAGGAGCGAACTCATATTGTCCCTCCATGTCCAAAGGCGTACACGTTAAGTTCTCGAATGTCTCAAAACGATTCCGCACACCTAAAGGTGACTGGTATCAAGCCCTGAAAGAGTTGAATTTCGAAATTCAACCAGGCGAGTTTGTTGCACTAGTTGGCCCTACAGGATGCGGTAAATCGACGGCGCTTACATTGCTTGCAGGATTGGAACAATCAAGCATTGGCGAAGTGAGTGTTGATGGAACAGCAGTCAAAGACATTGATATCCGGACAGGATTTGTCTTCCAGCACGATGCCACCTTCCCATGGATGAGTGTTGCGAACAACGTAGGAGCAGGTCCAAAGTTTCGCGGGCTTGATCCAAAAGAATATCGCCCACTTGTTCAGAAATGGATTGCAAAAGTTGGATTAGTGGGATTTGAAAAACACTACCCCCATCAACTCAGCGGCGGAATGAAAAAGCGTGTTGCCCTAGCGCAGGCTCTAATCAATGAACCACAGCTTCTTCTGATGGATGAACCTTTCAGCGCGCTCGATGTACAGACTCGCAGCATTATGACCGATGAATTAATGACGTTGTGGGAGACCACTGGATCAACCGTTCTTTTCGTTACTCACGATCTGGAAGAAGCGATTGCACTTGCTGACAGGGTCATCGTTCTTACCGCTGGTCCCGCCCAAGTGAAGGCAGATTTCAAGATTGAACTCGCGCGCCCACGTAAAGCTCGTGAAATTCGCTTCACAGAAGAATTTCTCAAGATTTATCAGAACATTTGGGAAGTACTTCGCGATGAGGTTGATATCGCATACCAACGTCAACTTATTGCACCATCAGAGAAGTAGGGGAGGAAATATAAATGGCTGAAGATTTTCTTTCCGATGCGGAAATCAAGCGTAAGCAGACTAAACACAGAATTAATGTGCATTCTCTTCAACTTGCCGTTGCGGTTGCTCTTCTTGGAAGTTGGCAAATACTCGCTGATAAAAAAATTCTGGATCCATTCTTTTATGGACGTCCAAGCGGTGTAATGCATCAACTTGGCGTCTGGATTCAACACGGAACTTCCATAGGTTCTATCTGGGTTAATGCTTGGGTCACTCTTTACGAAGCAACATATGGATTTCTTGCCGGCGTCATTCTTGGAATCATTTTCGGGGTCTTTTTAGCTCGCAACCCTACTGCCGCTGAAATATTTGCCCCTTACATCAAGGTTTCCAACTCCATCCCCCGAGTTGTCTTAGGCTCGATATTCGTTCTATGGCTTGGCTTGGGTTCAATTTCTAAGGTTGCTCTGGCATTTGTTCTTGTTTTCTTCCCTGTTTTCTTTAATGCCTTCCAAGGCACAAGAGAAGCGGATAACAAGTTGATCGCGAATGCCAGGCTACTGGGGGCATCAAAACGCCAGGTAACGACAAAAATTGTTTTCCCTTCGGCGCTTTCTTGGATTACTGCTTCCATGCATGTGAGCTTTGGCTTTGCGCTCATCGGTGCAATTGTTGGCGAGTTCCTTGGAGCGCAACGCGGACTTGGACTTCTCATTGCCACCGCCCAAGGAAACTTCAACCCAAATGGCGTGTATGCAGCAATGTTGCTCATTGCAATCATGGCTCTGACTGCCGAATGGCTCATTACCAAATTGGAAGATCGCCTTCTTAAATGGAGGCCAACACAGGTTTCTGGAACTGAACACTAACAATCCAGAGAAAAGAGGAAAGATGAGAAAGGTATATTCAAGAGTCGCCGTCGCATCTGCGCTGGCGCTCTGTTTTTCAGTACTTGTTGGAACATCTGCACAAGCAGCTATTCCCACAGTACGTATTGAAGTCGGCGGACTTTCAAAGCAGATTTACATGCATGCCAAACTTGCAGAGTCATTGGGCTACTACAAGAAGTACGGCATTAACGTAGTTCTCACAGATGAAGCTGCCGGCGCAAGTGCTGAAGATGACATGTTGACTGGTTCAGTTGACTTCGTTCTTGGCTTCTATGACCATAACATCGACCTCCGTATCCACGGAAAGAACACCGTCAACGTTGCAACACTTCTACAGTCTCCTGGAGAAGTTGAACTGTGCCGCTCAGATCTCAAGGGCACCATTACCTCTGTTGCTGACTGGGCGAAAGTTAAGGGTGGAGTTAGTCTCGGAGTAACTGGACTTGGTTCCTCAACAAACTTCTTGACGCTTTCACTTGGTGCTCATGCTGGTGTTCCACAAACTTCAATGCACTCATTCGTTGCCGGAGCGGGAACAACATTCATCGCTGCAATGAAGAACAAAGCCATTGACTGCGGTATGACTACTGAACCAACAATCAGCCAGGTCCTTGATTCTGGTCTTGGATATGTTCTTACTGACATGCGCTACGGTGATTTGACCAAGGCCGCGCTCGGCGGACCATACCCAGCAACATGCGTCTACGGTCGTGAAGACTGGGTTGCAAAGCACAAAGATCTCACACAGCGCGTCGTGGATGCGATGATGGATACAACTGCCTTCATCGAAAGTCATACTTCCGCTGAAATCGCTGCAAAGATTCCAGCTGACTACTACGCAGGAACTGGAATCGCAGTTTGGGAAAAGGCACTCGACAATGAGAAGGTTATGTATAACCCAACAGGATTGATGCCTACCTCTGGCCCACGTAGCGTTCTTGCTATCGATGGTCGCGGAAAGTTTGCCTCAGGAAACTGGTCGGCAGCTGACATGAAGAATGTTGACTTAAGAGCTACGTACACGGATTATTACGTACTTCACTCCAAGGGAGACATCGCCAAGGCTGCAGCAATTCCTAACTACTTCAGTACAGGTAAGGGTGCATTAAAGGCCTAATCTCCATATAAAAACCCCTGGCTGCATAAGTGGCCAGGGGTTTTTATTGCCTCCGAATTGCTTACTGCAATGAAGAGAGCGCTAGCGTTGCTACTTCTTTGCAATCGTGTTATTACTGAGCCATGGGAAAGACTCAAATAGGCGCCATTTTTGCAGCGGCTGTGATTGTCACTATTGTCGCAGCAGATGTGATCTTCTTTAGACATCACGCTGCAGAACGATTAGCCGTAAATGTGGGCATCGTGCTGGTCTACGCGGCTTTCTATTGGAGATTTTTCAAACGTTTCTAACCTCTTAAGCGATCGTCAAAGATTTGCGCCTTGTGAGAGAACTCAACCAAGTAGAGGTCGCAACTCAACCTTACGGTTGCAGGCCTTGGATCCTTCAAAGGCAAGGTTGCGAGCGGTCTCAAGATCGGGCACTTGTATCAACCAGAATCCACTGAACTGCTCGGGATTCGGAAATAGTGGCTGACCAGTTTCGATATTTGCACTCCCCCGATTGTCGATGACCGTGGAACGAGATGGTGCCGCTAAACCCCCTGCAAAAATCCATTGGTCGTTTGCGCGCAATTGATCATTGAATGCATCAATAGCAACCATCTCTTCAGGTGTGCCAGATCCGCTTAGGTCATCAATGACAAAAATTATGAACTTCTTGCTCATAATTGAAGTATAAAAGAAATGCCCTATATTTCGGAGCGCAAGATCTTTTCCATCGGGCGACCTTTGGCAAGTTCATCAACCAATTTGTCCAGATATCGGATCTTCAGCATCAAAGGGTCCTCGATTTCTTGTATCTTGACACCACATATTGTTCCTGTGATCAGTTTTGCCTTGGGATTCAACTTTGCACTCTTGAAGAAATTCTTAAGAGATGTCCCGTCTTTGACATGCTTTTTCAAAGTTTTCGAATCAAACCCCGTGAGCCAGCCGATTACCTTCACGAGATCTGATTCACTCGCACCCTTGCGTTCAACTTTCTTCAGATAAGCCTGATAGACGCCACTGACAGGCATGTTGAACAACTTTTCCAGCTTTTCTGTCATGTCTAAATCGTAAGCCCTTTTTCAGCGTAATTAAAGAAGAGGCGCCCTATGAGCCGGAGACGACATTGTTGAGCACGCGCTCGCGTTCAAAGATAACAACTGCGGTCAATATTGCCCCGAACAATTACAGAGATAACCAAGATGTAGAAAGGTCATTCCAAGGGTCAGAGGCAGAGTTCTGGTATTATTTCCGCCATGACATTCACAGGATTTAACTTCATAGGCATTCTCGTGGCTTTCGGATTCTCATTCGTAAGTGGCGCAATATGGTTTGGGCCTAAGACCTTCTATCCAATCTGGATGAAAGAACGTGGTATTGCAACTGGCCAGTTAAATTCAAACCAGAACAAGCCAGTGCTCCTCTTCGGCGGCACAATCCTCGGTGTTCTTATTCAGACTCTTACTCTGGGTCTGATCATCAATTCACTCCAGCACGCTGGTACGGATATCGGTATCACTGACGGAGCAGGAATTGGCTTCGCGCTTGGTGTGGGAATTGCGGCATTCGCATCCCTTTCGCATCGACTCTTCGGTGGAGAAAATATCAAGGTCTGGCTCATTGAAACCACTAACGATGCGCTCAACTTAACTGTCGCTGGTGCAATCATCGCATTCTTGAACTAAGTATCTCTTTACGACTCCGTTTTAATAGCTTTTTTGTAGACTTTTCCCTTCGCATCATAAGTAATCCATATTCCAACTTGTACACCATTTTTAAAACTACCTGAACGCATGATTACCCCAGTTTTCCGAAACCATTTCCAGTCGCCATGGATGTTGCCCGCCTTGTATTTACCTTTGGCCTTCAATACTCCATTTGTGTAGAACTCTAGGTACTCACCTGTCTTCTTAGGATACGCATCATTAATCTGTTGAATTCTTTCAGTAAGAATTTGATTGATGAGCAGCTTCGGAATACTTTTTCCACCCTCAAAGTGAATGGATCCTTTTGTTTGCACATATTGCTCTAACTCCTTTTTAAGCCGAGAGTTAAATGACCCGCTATAAGGAAATACGCTGTTGTGAGACTTGTAACCATCAAAGCCAATTACTGGTACATCCTCAATCAGAAATGTTGGTATACCGTATTTAATTATTTGTTCTGATTTTGGAAGTTTAGAAGCTATGTGATTGCGCAAATCCGTAAGAATCTTCTTCTGGTCGGGGCTGAACTTCTTGAGGTGGGCAGATACTCGCGCATTAGACATAAGAAAATATTATTGCGTTGCTGCGCAGAATTCTTTGCAGCGCGCGGATATCCCGTACTTTGTCCCGTAAATGCTTGCAAATACTTTTAGGAATTTTTATACGCTGGATCCTGCTGGTGGCGTCGTGGGAAGGACTTCGATATCCCAAAGAGCGGCTAGCGGGAGGGAAAGGATGGTTTCTAAGACTCTTTGATCGTCTTGACCGAATGCTTCAAGAAACACCGTGCGCTTAGGCATCGCAACTTTGATGCTCCCCAACAAACCTTGCTCTTCTAATAATTTGGCCTGCACCTGCTCTGCTGGAATGAGTGCTCGAATTTCCTCTTGTGTAACGCCTTCTTTAAAGGTGGCAACCACCATGTAACTATTCATTAGGAAGCTCATTTCTTCAGATATTTTTTACTTGACATATCAAGTATATCTGATCTAATTCATCCATGGCGCAAAAAGGAATGAAGGAGCTTGATTCCAAGGCTTGGCGTGCCTTCCATAAAATTGGCCAACAATTGATTCCCCACTTGGGTCGCCAGATTATGAATCACTCGGGATTAAGTGCCGCTGAATATGTTGTCCTTCTCGCTATTTATGAGTCAAACGAAGCGGCTCTGAATGTAAATACTTTGGCTGCCCAGCTCGGGTGGGAGATCAGCAGAATGTCGCATCAAGTGACTCGCATGCATGAAAGTGGGCTACTTAAGAAAACCAAGAGCAATTCAGATTCTCGATGTTTCGATGTGGGCCTAACCGCAGTAGGTAAAAATCGAATTATTGAAGCAGTTCCTCTTCAATCCCTTGAAATTAACCATTGTTTCAGTGACATTTTAACGAAATCTCAAATGCAGGCACTTATCGAAATTTCTAGTGTGATCTCTACTCACCTAGAAGAACACCACCCCGTTAATCAGCGAAACACAACTCAGAAAGCAAGTTAAAAAACCATGGAAAAAGCTTTTAGTTCATACGACCTTGCAGGAAAACATCTTCAGAACCGCATTGTGATGGCGCCCATGACACGTAGCCGTGCCGGAAATCCTGGTGCCCTTGCCACAGATTTGATAGCCACTTACTACGCACAACGAGTTTCGGCAGGACTAATCATCACTGAGGGTACACAGCCTTCCATCGTTGGACAGGGCTATCCAAGTACTCCGGGATTGCATTCGGCAGAACAAGTTGAATCATGGAAGAAGGTAACAAGCGCCGTCCACGCAAAAGGTGGCGTCATATTTGCTCAACTAATGCACACAGGTCGTATCGGTCATAAGGATCTGCTTCCAGAAGGACTTGTGCCCGTTGCTCCTTCAGCAGTCATCGCCGAAGGCCAGGTTTACACCGCAAAAGGCCCACAGGCATTTGAAACTCCTAAGGAAATGACTGAAGCGGACATTCTGCAGACCATTAACGATTTCGCTAGCGCTGCGGAAAATGCGATTGCGGCTGGCTTTGATGGCGTTGAAATCCATGGTGCTAACGGCTACTTAGTCCACCAATTTATATCTACAAATGTAAATCTCCGCACTGATAAGTGGGGTGGCTCAGTGGCCGGAAGAATCGAGTTTGCTGTAGAAGTTGCGAAGGCAGTCTCATTAAAGATTGGCTCATCAAAAGTTGGCATCAGAATCTCTCCTGCAAACCCCTTCAATGGAATAGTTGAAGAAGGTTTTGAAGCTACATATGAAGCACTCATCAAAGAGTTGGCAAGCCTAGATCTGGCTTACCTCCACTTCATGGAGAACCCAATGCAAAATGGACTTCTAACGAAGGTTCGTACGTGGTGGCCTAATACTTTGATCGTAAACACTTTTGTTGGCGAAAAGGTTAAGGGAAAGTCGGATTTGGAGTACATCGAATCTGGCGCTGCTGATTTGGTTTCACTTGGTCAACTCTTCATTTCGAATCCAGATTTAGTTGAAAGACTTAAGACTGATGGACCGTATAACGCCACAGATGGTTCAAGGTTTTATGGTGGCAATGAAAAGGGCTACACAGATTATCCAACACTGAACTAAAAGAAGAGTCGCCCTATAAGCCGGATCCTGTCGTTCTTGCGAACGGATCACCATCCATCTAGTCACGCAATTACTTACGTGATCAAGCGACCTACCCAATAGCTCGAACGAGCAGTTCTCAAGCGCTATCTGTCTGGTCTTGCTCCAAGTGGGGTTTACCTAGCCATGTACGTTGCCGTAAATGCTGGTGGTCTCTTACACCACCGTTTCACCCTTACTCATTTGCATGAGCGGTTTATTTTCTGTGGCACTGATCCCGCGGATTGCTCCGGGTGGGCGTTACCCACCACCTTGCTCTCTGGAGTCCGGACTTTCCTCGGTACTTTCGTAACGCGGTGATCCGGGCGACTCTTCGTGGGTAAGGATACCTTCGCGCATAGGTAGAGCGAAACGTATTAATATCCATTAAATACGCGTGAATCATCACCCTATTGCCGTAGATATAGACCGTTCGCGTACGATGACCTTCATGACCAGCGTGCACTTGTCTCATGATCCCAAATGGACGCGGGCAAATACTATTTTTTCTGGTGCGCGCGAAGGCGCCGATGTAGCGTTCATAGGTATCCCCGCACATGAAGTTTCGCTTTCGCCCACCTCTGCACATAAAACACCTGGTGCGATTCGCGAGGCACTTGCTCGGTATTCCACCTATTCCAGTGCGCATGACATTGATCTGCGCGACATCGGAGTTTGCGACCTAGGAAATGTCGAATCACCGGATCACGAGTCAGGCGAGAAGAGTGTTGCTTCGGCTGTTGCAAATGTGCGAACCAATCACAAACTACTAATTGCTTTAGGCGGAGATAATTCCATTACATATTCAGTCGCTGCGGGAATGTGGCCTGACTTATCCAAAATCGGTTTGATTACTCTGGATGCTCATCATGATTTAAGGGATGGGGTTTCCAACGGATCCCCAGTGTGGCGATTGATTCAAGCGGGTTTGTCGGGCAAAAACATTGTGCAAATAGGAATTTCTGATTTTGCCAATAGTCGTGAGTATTCACAACGCGCTAAGGATGAAGGCATTCATGTTGTTTCGCGGGATGTACTGCGAAAGCGTCCCATGTCAGATGTTATGGCTGAAGCGTTGGAAATTGCTGGCTCGGATGGGCGTGAAATATATGTGGACCTAGATGTTGATGTCTGCGATCGGGCGGTTGTACCCGCTTGTCCTGCATCAGTACCGGGTGGAATTAGTGCAGATGAATTGCGACAGGCTGCATTCTTGGCAGGGGCAGACTCGCGAGTGCGCGCGATTGATATTACGGAAATTGATGCAACCTTAGATACGCCAGATCAACGAACGATCAGATTAGCCGCTTTGTTGGTTTTAGAATCCGCAAGCGGTGTTGCTTCACGTAAAAACTAACGAAGTTCTTTCACTACTTCTTTAGCTGCTGCAACAACTTTTCCTGACTGCACCAATGTCACTGCCGATTCAAGTTCTGGCGAAAGAAAACGATCCGGTCCGACTCCTCCAACAACTTTGCGAAGCTCGCTAACGACACTTGCTGTGGCAGGTGCTGGCGTGAATTCCTTGCGGAATTCAATAGCACGTGCCGAAGTTACAAGTTCGATTGCAAGAATACGAGAAAGGTTTTCAACTACTTTACGTAATTTACGCGCCGCGCTCCAACCCATGGATACATGATCTTCTTGCATTGCCGAACTAGGAATGGAATCAACGCTGGCAGGTGTGGCAAGGCGCTTGTTTTCGCTCACTAATCCTGCCTGTGTGTATTGAGCAATCATGAGGCCAGAGTCCACTCCTGGGTCATGCGCAAGGAAGGGTGGCAGGCCAGAGGATCTGTGTTGATCCAACATACGGTCGGTCCGACGTTCGGAAATTGAACCTAGATCTGCTGCCGCAATCGCAAGGAAGTCCAGGACATAGGCAACGGGAGCACCATGAAAATTGCCGTTGGATTCCACACGGCCATCGGGCAGGACCACAGGATTATCGATAGAACTCTGTAGTTCACGCGAAGCAATTGTTGACGCGTAATCAACGGTGTCACGTACTGCACCAGCAACTTGTGGTGCACAACGCAGTGAGTAGGCATCTTGCACGCGCGAATCATTTTCTAGGTGAGAGGCAACGATTCCTGAGCCATTCAACATTGCGTAAATATTGGCCGCGCTCACTGCTTGACCAATCTGTGGTCGAAGCGGCATATGTAGGTCAGGTGCAAAGACGCGATCTGTGCCAAGTAAACCTTCGATGCTCATAGCGGCAGTAATGTCGGCAACGGTGCACAGTGCATAGAGATCGGCACATGCCATAATCAACATTCCAAGCATTCCATCAGTGCCGTTAATGAGTGCAAGACCTTCTTTGGCTTCCAGCTCAATCGGTGTAATGCCAGCTGCCTTCATGGCATCCAGAGATGGCATCTCTTTGCCAGATGAATCATGAACAACGCCTTCACCCATCATGGCAAGTGCACAATGAGAAAGAGGTGCAAGATCCCCACTGCAACCGAGTGAACCAAATTCAGGAACAACGGGGGTAATGCCAGCATTCAAGAAGTCTGCATAAATTTGTGCAACTTCGACGCGAACACCCGTGCGCCCTGAGGTCATGGTGCGAAGGCGCAAGAACAAGAGAGCACGTACAACTTCGCGCTCGACCGCTGGGCCAACGCCTGCAGCGTGTGAGCGAATCAATGATTTCTGAAGTTGGGTGCGATCTTTTACATCGATGTGGCGATTAGCTAACGCGCCGAAACCCGTTGACACACCATAAACAGGAACTCCCCCGGCTGCATATTCGTCAATGTAGGTACGAGTCTTGGCAATAGCGGCAATTGCTTGCGGTGTTATGACAACTTTTGCATTGCGTCGAGCAACGTTGATGACGTCTTCAAAGCTGATCCCGCTGATTCCAAGGTTTACTGTTTTATTTGACTCGGACACCATGGCGCCATACCTCATCTATTAATTGGACACCTGGACGATAAGCCAAGTGCATATATGTGTGTGTACCGAGGATTGAAAAGTCCGCGTTAGCACCTTTCCCTAAATGACCAACATCAGTGCGACGTAGCGCTTGAGCACCGCCTTGCGTGGCAGACCAGAGAGCCTGTTCAGGCGAGAAATGCATATCGCGCACTGCTACAGCAATCACAAAAGGCATACTCGTTGTGTAAGAACTTCCTGGATTGCAGTCAGAGGCAAGTGCAACGCTCACGCTTGCTTCAAAGAGTTTTCGAGCATCTGGATATACAGAACGTGTAGAAAATTCGGCGCCAGGCAACAAGGTCGCAACAGTGTTGGAATGTGAAAGTGAGGCAATATCGGCATCAGATAAATGGCTCACGTGATCCACTGATGCCGCGTCAAGTTCTACACCCAGTTGAACACCTTCACCGGGCTCTAGTTGATTAGCATGCAAACGAGGAAGTAACCCTTTAGCGATACCCGCTTGCAAAATACGGCGCGCTTGTTCAGGTGTAAATGCACCTTTGTCGCAGAATACATCAATCCATTTCGCGTTCGGCAGAGCAGCATCCAACATGGGGCCACAGACAAGATCAACATAATCCTCAGGTGAATCTTTGTATTCCTTAGGAACAATGTGTGCGCCAAGAAAAGTAGTCTCCGCTGTGATTTGTTTTGCAACTGCAAGACTGCGCGCCTCGTCATCCACCGTTAATCCATAACCGGACTTAGTTTCCATGGTGGTCGTTCCTGAAGTTGTCGCCTCGGCAAATAATTTGCGGGCACTTGCCAGGAGATCCCCGTTGGTTGCAGCGCGAGTAAGTTCGACGGTGTAATTGATTCCCCCTGCTGCATAAGCCTCGCCCTGCATGCGCGCGCGAAACTCTGCGCTTCGATCCCCCGCAAAGACCAAGTGAGTATGACTGTCAACGAAACCCGGGATCACACAGCGCCCGTGCGCATCAATACTGTTACTCACGTCGTTGCGCGATACATCGCCCGACGCGCCAGTCCAAGAAATGATTTCATCTTCAATCAGGAATGCTGCATTCTCAATAACCCCAAGTGGGCTTCCATCCACGGATACATCATTTGTAACTAGCAAGCCGATGTTATCGACGAGGGTGCGTGACATCTCTATTCAATATCCAGCATCGGAACATGAACATGCTTTTCCCGCGCAGTAGAGAGTGCGCCGTCATAACCTGCATCAGCATGACGAATGACTCCCATCCCGGGGTCATTAGTCAGTACTCGTTCAAGTTTTTGCGCGGCTAACTTGGTGCCATCTGCAACAGAAACCTGACCTGCGTGGATAGACCTACCAATGCCGACGCCGCCACCGTGGTGAATAGATACCCATGAGGCACCCGATGAAATATTTACCATTGCGTTCAAAAGTGGCCAGTCAGCAATGGCATCAGAACCATCCATCATGGATTCTGTCTCGCGATAAGGAGAGGCAACAGAGCCGCAATCTAAATGATCGCGCCCAATAACAATCGGGGCTGAAACCTCACCGCGAGCAACAAGATCGTTAAAAGCTAAGCCGGCTTTATCGCGCTCGCCGTAACCCAACCAGCAAATGCGAGCTGGTAACCCTTGGAAAGCAACTTTCTCTTGTGCCATCGTGATCCAACGATGCAGGCCTTCATTGTCAGGGAAGAGATCCAGGACTGCTTTATCGGTGCGATAAATATCTTTGGGATCCCCAGAGAGTGCAACCCAGCGAAATGGTCCTTTACCTTCGCAAAAGAGGGGGCGGATATAGGCAGGAACGAAACCAGGAAACGCGAATGCACGACTGTAACCACCTTGGCGCGCTTCATCGCGAATGGAATTGCCGTAATCAAAAACCTCTGCCCCAATATCCATAAAGCCGACCATGGCTTCAACATGTTTTGCCATTGCTTCGCGTGAGCGTTTTGTGAAATCTTCGGGGTCGTCTTTGGCTAACTGCGCAGCGTCATTAATATCCACGCCGATAGGAATGTAGGAAAGCGGATCGTGCGCTGAAGTTTGATCCGTGACAATGTCTATGCCGATGTCCATCGTGAGAAGTTGAGGGAACAAGACTGCAGCATTTCCCACTAAGCCAACGGAAAGTGGAACACCTTTGGATTTAGCAGTCCGAACGCGATCAATTGCATCGTTCAAATCATTGGCGATCTCATCCAAGTAACGAGATTCGATTCGCTTTTCTAAACGAGATTTATCAATGTCAATAATCAGACAGACTCCACCATTCATGGTGACGGCAAGCGGTTGTGCGCCACCCATTCCTCCACATCCGGCAGTAAGTGTGAGAGTTCCTTGAAGTGTTCCGTTGAAGCGCTTATGCGCAATCGCTGCAAAAGTTTCATAGGTGCCTTGCAAAATTCCTTGAGTGCCGATGTAGATCCACGATCCTGCAGTCATTTGGCCATACATGGTCAAGCCCATATGTTCTAAGCGGCGAAATTCTGGCCAGTTAGCCCAATCTCCAACAAGATTTGAGTTTGCGATTAATACGCGCGGTGCCCATTCATGCGTTTGAAAAACACCGACAGGTTTACCTGATTGAACAAGTAGAGTCTCATCATCTTTGAGTTTCGTTAAGGTACGAACGATCGCATCAAAGGATGGCCAATCACGAGCGGCTTTACCTGTGCCCCCATAAACAACAAGTCTTTCTGGGTGTTCAGCCACAGCAGGATCCAGGTTGTTGTGAAGCATCCGGATTGCGGCTTCTTGCCCCCAACCCAAGGCACTCTTTGTTGAACCAGTTGCGGCATGCAAGACTCGGGTAGAGAAAGATGAATCGCTCATGAGTTGAGAATACCTTGCCTTTCGCCCACACTTCATCTAAATCTTTAACAATTTCTAGCGAAGATGTCCTTGCTCGTTAGCACCGCGAAGTGCGCGAAGGCCATCACTTGGCCAAATCATGATCGTGGAAATCGAGCATGGTGAAACATCGATATGAAAAATACTCGATGGTGAGCCACCCGTTGCTAATCGAATTGCTTGCTTAATAACTCCGTTGTGAGCAACCACCGCAACTCGTTTACCAGGGTATGTTGCCACTAACTTATCGATCGCTTCATCCACTCGCCAGCCAAGCGCATCGTATGACTCGCCCCCTGGTGGGGCATAAGCAGAAGATGAGACCCAGGCTTGGTATTCCTTGGGATGTTGACTCTTTACTTCATCAATAGAGAGACCGTCCCACACACCAAAGTCACATTCGAACCACGCTTCATCAAAGATGATCGGCAAATTAATCACTGCAGCAACTTCATTGGCTGTTTGCGTTGTTCGTTGCAGCGGTGACGCAATCAAGATCTCTGGATTGAGTTTGCCAACTTCTTGAGCAACTAATTTCGCCTGGGATAATCCTGTTTCAGTTAATGCAGGATTTATTGGACCGCATCCAGAGAATTTGCGATCCGGGGTAAGGATTGTTTCACCGTGACGAATGAAGTAAATAGTCGTTGGAATTTCATCCATCCGTAGACGTTCCGTGAGAAGGTTCAGTTGCCTAGGAACAAATCCGCCCAGCTCATCCATTGCTTTATTGGCCAAACGATCGGCGTGTGCATTTTCTTCACGAGGAATCCACCCATAGGAAACTAGTGCGGGTGAATGTGCCTCGCGCGCTTTCTGCGCTAATTCACGCATCCCTGCATGTTTGATCTGCCAGCGACCAGACATTTGTTCGACAACTAACTTGCTATCCATGCGAACATCAACTTCGGCTTGCGGATCCAGAGCATGGATGGCTTCTAATCCAGCCACCAGTCCGCTGTATTCGGCAACGTTATTGGTTGCGATTCCCAGAAAATCATAAAGTTCTGCAACGACGACATGTCCCTCATGAACTACAGCTCCATACCCCGCAGGTCCGGGATTGCCGCGAGAGCCGCCATCGGCGGTGAGTAAAAAATGACGAGCCACTACTGCGCTCCGCGCACCAAGATGCAACGGCATTCCTCGCACCGGACAACTTCATCGGATGGGGCCGTCTTGATTCTTCCAATTTCAACGCTATTCACAGGAAGATGACAACCTTCGCAAGTTCCTCCTCGAAAAGCAGCTGCGCCATTTCCGCCGTTGCTACGAATCTTCTCGTAAAGGTCAACGAGTGCGCCATCAATGCCCTGAACTGTTGCCAAACGCTCGGCTGATGTTGCAGCAATATCTGCAGTTATAACCCCAAGCGCTGCATCCTTGCGAGCGCCGATTTCTTCTGCTTGCGCAACTAAAATAGTTTCTTCTGCCCGTAATTCTTCAAGGCGTTCTTTAACTGAGTCAATTCGCATCATGATTTCAAGTTCGATTTCTTCAAGCTCTGCGCGACGGCCTGCCAGAGTTGCTACCTCATGCTGCAAGCGTTCAAGATCTTTTGCCGCGGTGGAGCCATCATTGAGACGCTTTTCATCACGTTCTAGGCGTGTCACAACTTGCTCTACATCGCCTTCTGATCGAGAAAGTTCGCGCTTGATGTCGCTAATTTGAGTTTGTGCTGCAATGCAGAGATCGCGCACAACTTGTAAACGATTAGTTGTTGTTAGAAGTTCAGCAATTTCAGGAAGCGCTGCGGCTTTGTTTGTGAGAGTTGCAACATGAAAGTCCATGCGTTGGACATCAAGGATTTGGAGCTGATCGCTGGGGGTGGCTTTCATGATGATTCCAACCCCTTCTGATCGATGTTGGTGGGCGCTGAGGGTTTCGAACCCCCGACATCCTCGGTGTAAACGAGGCGCTCTACCACTGAGCTAAGCACCCTAGCTTCGTCACTAGGCTCCGCGAATTCTAGTGGAATCAGCGAGATAGAACGAATTACACGCTTATAGCGCAGCTATTGCAGCCTTGTAATCACCATTATTGCGGGCATCGCCGAGACCGTTCACGATCTGCCAGCGGACAATGCCCTCTTTATCGATGATGAATGTTCCGCGGACGGCGCACCCTCGAGCCTCATCAAAAATTCCGAATGCTGTAGCAACGGCGCCATGTGGCCAAAAGTCAGAGAGCACGGGGAACTTGTATCCCTCTGCTTCTGAGAATGCACGTTGCGTATGTCGTGAATCGCAGGATATTGCGACCAGTTGAACGTTGTCATTTTGAAAAGAATTGAGATCATCTCGAATCGCACATAGTTCACCAGTACATGTACCCGTGAACGCAAAAGGGTAAAAGAGGACAACGAGATTCTTCTGACCTATGAGAGTTGCAGAAGAAAAGCTCACGCCATTTTGGTCTGTGAGTTCAAATAACGGGGCTGGTGTTCCGATAGTTAATGACATGGCGAGAAACCTATCTCTTAGCCGACTTTCTCGCCACTAAGCGCGTCGCGCTCCAATCAGGGGCAACCGATAACGATGACGTTTGACTCAAACCAGCCGTGGGCGCTGCATCCTGAATATCACTTGGGTGAACATGACCGGGGCGCCCGACCTTCGGTGTAAGAACCCAGATTGGTCCGCTTTCCGAGAGATAGGTCAGTGCGTCAACTAATTCATCGATGAGATCGCCATCATCATCTCTCCACCAAAGAATCACTCCATCGACAACTTCTTGCACATCGCCATCGAGAAGTTCATTGCCTGTGAATGAAATTAGTTCCTGCCGTAATGCGAGATCGCAGTCATCACGAAACCCGACCTCAAGAATCAGATCTCCAGATTCAAAGCCCATCCGTGTTGCCATTGACCCCATGGGGGTTGTCACAAACTCTGCTCCTTTTCTCGCTATCGCCCATTGATCTCTACCTGCCAGTATCAGCGCCAGTATCTGTGCCGGTATCAGCGCTGATGTACTAGTCCATCGAAATCTAGGCGCGAACGCAAGCCTTTTCCGCAGTAATTTTGGGGGGTTTGCGCGTGAGGACGCCTTCTGGATGTGACGTATCGGGTTTTACCAGCGAGAATAGGCCAATGAGCGAAACGTTTAAGACGCCCGATCAGATCATTGACCAGCTCGTGGACACGGATCCGCAAGAGAGTTCAGAGTGGCACGAATCTTTCGATGCCGTTCTTAAGAACGCCGGACCGGTCCGAGCTCGGTACTTAATGTTGAGTTTGCTCAAGAGAGCACGCGAGCGCAACGTCGATCTTCCTTACCTTCGCACCACTGATTACATCAACTCGATTCCTCCAGAGCGCGAGCCTGAATTTCCTGGCGATGAAGTAATAGAGCGTCGTATTCGCCGATACATGCGCTGGAATGCCGCAATGTTGGTCCACCGTGCACAACGTCCTGGCGTAGGAGTTGGCGGACACATATCTTCCTATGCGTCTTCGGCTTCCTTATATGAAGTTGGTTTTAACCACTTCTTCCGCGGCCAAGATCACCCAGGTGGCGGAGATCAGATTTATTTCCAAGGTCATGCAAGTCCCGGAATGTATGCGCGTGCATTTATGGAAGGTCGTTTAAGCGAACACCAGCTTGATGGTTTCCGTCAGGAAATCTCTCATGAGGGTGGCGGACTCTCTTCTTATCCTCACCCACGTTTGATGCCCGAGTTTTGGCAATTCCCAACTGTATCTATGGGCCTTGGACCACTGAATGCCATTTATCAAGCCCGCTTCAATCGTTATCTGCACAACCGCAACATTAAAGATACGAGCGATCAACGCGTGTGGGCATTTTTGGGTGATGGTGAAATGGATGAGCCAGAAAGTGTTGGCGCAATTAGTCTTGCCGCACGTGAAGGTTTAGATAACCTCACCTTCGTCATTAACTGCAACTTACAACGTCTTGATGGTCCTGTTCGCGGTAACGGAAAGATTATTCAAGAACTCGAATCGATTTTTGGTGGCGCAGGATGGAATGTACTCAAGGTTGTATGGGGTCGCGAATGGGATCCTCTGCTTGCCCAAGATCGCGAAGGCGCACTTGTGAACTTGATGAACCAAACACCAGATGGTGATTACCAAACATTTAAAGCAGAAAATGGCGCGTACGTGCGAGATAATTTCTTTGGCCGTGATCCTCGTACCGCTGCCATGGTTTCTAGTTGGAGCGATGATCAGATTTGGGGTCTCAAGCGCGGCGGTCATGATTATCACAAGCTATTTGCCGCCTACAGCGCTGCAACACAACACACGGGTCGTCCAACTGTGATCCTTGCAAAAACCATTAAAGGTTGGACGCTCGGATCAACATTTGAGGGTCGCAACTCGACACACCAGATGAAGAAGATGACCCTTGCCGATCTCACGACTTTCCGCGATCGCCTTGATATTCCCATCACAGATGACAAACTCGATGCGAAATTGCCTCCGTATTTCCGTCCAGCTGATGACTCTGAAGAAGTGAAATACCTTATGGAGCGTCGCCGCGAACTTGGAGGATCTATTCCTCGCCGTCGTGCAATTTCTAAACCTCTACCTGCTCCAGATGAATCGGTCTACGAGTCCGTCAAGCGTGGCTCTGGTAAACAAGAAATTGCAACAACAATGGCATTCGTTCGTATGCTCAAAGATCTCATAAAGGATCCCGGCATCGGCGCTCGCTTTGTGCCCATCATTCCTGATGAAGCTCGCACTTTTGGTATGGATTCACTCTTTCCTAGCCTGAAGATTTATTCATCCAAAGGTCAGACATATACCTCTGTGGATCGCGAACTCATGCTTTCCTATAAGGAATCCACTTCTGGTGTGATCTTGCATGAAGGTATCAATGAGGCAGGATCTGTTGCATCTTTCACCGCCGTTGGAACTTCCTATTCCACTCATGATGAACCAATGATTCCTGTCTACATCTTCTATTCCATGTTTGGATTCCAACGTACCGGTGACGCATTCTGGGCTGCGAGTGATCAGCTAACTCGCGGTTTTGTTTTAGGTGCAACCGCCGGACGCACAACACTCAATGGTGAAGGCCTCCAACACGAAGATGGGCATTCACTCTTGTTGGCTTCCACCAACCCCGCTGTTGTTGCCTATGACCCTGCCTTCGGATTCGAACTCGGTCACATTGTTAAAGATGGACTCCATCGCATGTACGGTGAAAACAGCAAGAATATTTATTACTACCTCACTGTATATAACGAGCCATATGCGCAACCTGCCGAGCCAGAGAACTTAGATGTTGAAGGCTTGTTGCGCGGAATTTATTGCTATTCACCAGCAAGAGGTCGTGCCAAGAAACCTGCACAGATCTTGGCATCAGGTGTTGGCGTTAACTGGGCTCTCAAGGCACAGCGATTGTTGGAGGAAGACTGGGGCGTATCTGCATCAGTCTGGTCAGTAACTTCATGGAACGAATTACGTCGTGATGGTCTGCGCGTGAATCGTCATAACCTCTTGCATCCTGATGATCAATATCGGGCCTACATCACGCAGAAACTTGCTGGTGCGAAGGGACCTGTCGTTGCAGTGAGTGACTTCATGCGCGCGGTGCAAGATCAAGTCGCACCATGGGTCGAGCAACCATTCTTATCTTTGGGTACCGATGGGTTTGGTCTGTCGGATACACGTGGTGCGCTTCGTCGACACTTCAAAGTCGATGCCGAATCCATCACCATTGCAGTGCTGACCCAACTTGCCAAGAGCGGCGAAGTCAAGGAAAGCGTTGTACAAAAGGCCATTGATCGCTATCGGATATTCGATATCTCTGCTGCTGATCCAGGCAACACTGAGGGCTCGGGTTGATCGGTCGAATCCCAATCACAGATATCTCCCCCAGTATTTATTTTGGGGGAGAATTTGTTGCTGTAAAGGCAATACCTCATGAAGCAATAACAATCTCAGCCACAGTAATTCGCGAAGGCCATGATCCTTTTGGCGCTGATGCGGTGTTGCGGGATTTCGCTGGCAAAGAAATTCAACGCAACGCCATGAAGGAAGTTTGGCCCGGTACTGATCGCTTTGAAACAGTTCTCACTCCCCCAATATCCGGAGATTTCTCTTTCTCAATCGAAGCTTTTGATCTCACTCCTGCGCGCAAACTTCTCACCGAATCGGATCGATTCCCCATTCGAGCCGATCGCGACAGGGCACTAGTTGGCTCTTGGTATGAATTCTTCCCACGCAGTGAGGGAGCCACTGAAAAATCAGCCGGAACATTTGCCACTGCGGCAAAACGGTTACCCGCTGTTGCGGCGATGGGCTTTGATGTTCTCTACCTTCCCCCTGTGCATCCCATCGGAATTGATCATCGTAAGGGACCCAATAATTCGCTGACTGCCGGCGCTTCTGACCCTGGTGTTCCATGGGCAATTGGCGGCAACGCGGGTGGGCACGATGCGATTAATCCAGATCTTGGAACCATGGATGATTTCGAATCTTTCGTGAAGGTAGCGAAAAAGAATGGCTTGGAAATTGCCATGGACCTGGCGTTGCAAACCTCCCCCAATCACCCTTGGGTAAAGACGCATGTTGAGTGGTTCTCCAAACGTGCAGATGGATCTATTGCCTACGCAGAAAACCCGCCTAAAAAATATCAAGATATCTATCCACTTAATTTTGATAATGACTACCAAGGGCTTCTCAATGAAATCTTGCGAATCATCCGACTTTGGATAAGCAAAGGGGTAACGCTTTTCCGTGTTGATAATCCGCACACGAAACCGGTTCATTTTTGGCAAGACATCTTGGCGATTATCTACAAAGAATCTCCCGAAATTATCTTTCTCGCTGAAGCTTTCACAAAACCTGCGATGATGCACGCTCTTGGTAAGGCAGGCTTTCATCAGTCTTATACATACTTCACGTGGCGCACTAGCAAACAAGAATTAGTTTCCTATGGCAATGAGGTTTCTCGAGAAACCAGCGCATTCTTTCGCCCAAATTTCTGGGTCAATACTCCCGATATTTTGCCGATGCATCTTCAAAGTGGAAATCCTGCGATGTTCGCCTTGCGAGCGGTGCTTGCTTCCACTCTCTCTCCCTCGTGGGGAATGTATGCCGGTTACGAACTGTACGAACACCGCGCCTTGCACGAAGGCGGCGAAGAATATGCAGACTCCGAGAAGTACCAGATTCGAATCCGCGATTGGGATGGCGCCGCTAAGAAAGGAATAACTCTTGCCCCTTTCATCACTCAACTCAATGGCATCCGTCGCGATCACGTAGCACTTCAACGCTTGCGCAATCTCGTTTTTCATAGCACCGGCTCTGATGCCATCGTTGCCTATTCAAAGAAGACAGACTCGGATCTCATTCTTGTTGTCGTCAACCTTGATCCCACATACGCTCAAGAAACCACCGTGCACTGGGATATGGGAGCACTCGGCATCTCTGAAGATTCTTTCACTGCTACAGATTTACTTGATGGATCAACGTTTTCCTGGTCTTCACATACATTCATCCGCCTAGATCCTTCACGTCCTTCGGGAAAAGTTGCCCACATAGCTCATGTGAAATTGGCGTAATGAGTTTTCTTAATCCACATTCCACATTGGGTGAACTCGATCTTTTTCTGATTGGCGAAGGGCGACACGAGAAACTTTGGCAAGCCCTAGGCGCTCATGTCGTACGTGATGAAGCTGAACAAGCCATCGGAACAGCATTTTCCGTGTGGGCACCAAACGCCCAAGCAGTCAGTCTGGTCTGTGACTTCAATTACTGGGATCGTGCAACGCACAAGATGGTTCGAATCGGAAGTAGTGGCATCTGGGAGATATTCATTCCTGATGTTGCCGGGGGTGAACGTTATAAATTTGCCATTCATCAAAATGATGGGCGCTGGGTTGACCACGCAGATCCACTAGCCCGCGAAACTGAAATCCCTCCTCTTACGGCATCCGTTGTTAACGAAAGTTTCTTTGCTTGGAGTGATCAAGTTTGGATGGAGCAACGTACAAATTTTCAATCCTGGAAAAGTGCGGTTTCGACATATGAAGTTCATCTTGGATCTTGGCGTATTGGTTTAAGTTATATCGAATTAGCGACAGAACTTATTGCATACATCAAAGATCATGGGTTTACCCACGTTGAATTCCTCCCTGTCATGGAGCACCCATATGGACCTTCATGGGGCTACCAAGTCACCTCTTTCTTTGCTCCAACATCACGTTTTGGTACTCCCGACGAATTTAGATTTCTTGTAGATCAATTGCATAAAGCACACATCGGAGTGATCCTTGATTGGGTTCCAGCACATTTTCCGAAAGACGAATGGGCGTTAGCGAAATTTGATGGAACCGCACTATTTGAACATGCCGACCCACGCCTAGGTGAACATCCTGACTGGGGAACTCTGATCTTTAATTTTGGCCGCAACGAGGTCCGCAATTTTCTTGTTGCCAGCGCTTTGTACTGGCTTACAGAATTTCATATTGATGGTTTGAGAGTAGATGCCGTGGCATCGATGCTTTATTTGGATTATTCGCGCAAAGAGGGCGAATGGCTTCCCAACAAAAATGGAGGCCGAGAAAATCTTGAAGCAGTGCAACTTCTGAAGGAAGCAACGGCTACTGCTTACCGTACGCATCCCGGAATCATGATGATCGCCGAGGAATCTACGGCGTGGTCGGGAGTCACGCGCGGAACAGATTCAGATGGACTCGGGTTTGGCTTCAAATGGAATATGGGATGGATGCATGACACTCTCTCGTATTTACAGCGCGAGCCGATTCATCGCGTCCATCACCATAACGAAATTACTTTCTCGATTCTTTATGCGTGGAGTGAAAATTACGTACTGCCCATCTCCCATGATGAAGTAGTCCATGGCAAAGGTGCCCTTGTAAATAAGTTTCCTGGAGATCGCTGGCAGAAGTTGGCAACGCTACGAGCCCTCTATGGATTCATGTGGGCGCATCCAGGTAAGAAATTGCTCTTCATGGGCTGCGAATTCGGACAAAATGAAGAGTGGAGTGATGGCCAAGGGCTCCAATGGGATCTCACTCAATACGGTGAACATAAAGGGATTTCTCAAACAATCGCGAAGCTCAACACCCAATACAGAGACATCCAAGCGTTGTGGGAGAAGGACACATCTCCTGAAGGATTCACTTGGCTAGTTGGGGCCGATGCCGCAAGTAATATTTTGGCCTTCGCTCGATGGGATGAGTCGCGTAGGCCTTTGGTATGCATCACGAATTTTTCGCCGACTCCTCATGAACATTACACACTGCCAATGCCGCTTTCAGGTGTTTGGCGCGAGGTCATCAACACTGATGAGATGGCGTTGGGTGGAACAGGCATTAATAACGGTGAAATAGTTTCCGAAGCAACACATGCAAATCGCGTATCTTTACGGGTTCCACCGCTAGCAACGATCTGGCTGCAACAAATTTAAGCGTTTGCCTCTTTAATTGCTCGCGCAGAGAATGCGACCGCCATCAATCCGAAAGATGGAATTATTAATGCTACAGAAATACTTGTGAGTTGAGCCGTCCAGGCAATAACCGTTTTACTCATCAAAACTAGAATGGTATTGACCGCGCCGATTTGCGCTATGACAACACTTCCCGGAAATTTCGATCGCTTATTGGCTGCATCCAAAATAGTTGGTGCAAGGAATGAACCCCCGAGTGCCCCGATGAATACCCCGACGAGAAAGATGAGAAATCCCACCTGTGGTTGAGTTTTTGATACAAACTTTCCAAAGCTCATGAGAACCATGAAGCCGATTCCGCCAAATATTACGCATCGCTTGACGAGATCACCTATCCCGATGTATTTGGTGATGCGATGAACATTGAGGCGGCCGCCAATCATTGCCAAGGCACAAATGATGTAAGGAATGGTTGCCACTCCCGCGCTCATATGGAGCTCCTCTTTACTAAAAATCGCGCCCCAGTCGCCAATGGAAAATTCAACCATCGTGGCAAAAGTGATTGCCCAAGTGAGATTCCAATCAATGGAAAAGGAAGAAAAGAAACTTTTAAGTGGGGAACTCGTCTCCTCATCGATGACGCCAGGCAATGCGTCGGGACCTATTACTTTCAGGAAGTAAAGAACCAAAAGGTAGGCAATTACGCACAAAGTATCCACGTGCGCTACCAAAGAAACTCTCCCAGTAAGAAATCCCGAAAGAATTGCCGTGCTGAGAGCACCAGCCGACCAAAACCCATGCAAGCGAGGAATGAGATTTTCACCGGTTCGTTCTTGTTCGTAGAAACCCTGGCTATTAACAGCAATATGAACTCCGGAGGAACCGGCGCCAATTAAAACAATGCAGATAAAGAAGAGAAACGAGTTAGTGACGTGGACAACGTAGCCAATTGATAGAAAGAGAATTGTCGCGCTGGCGGTGATCGCCTTTCTGCTGCCGTAACGATGGACAAGGTGGCCCACCATGAGCAAACTAACAAGAGAACCTAGAGCCCCAAGACTTAATAATGTTCCGAACTCTCCATTGCTGATGTGGAGATTGTGTTTGACTTCGGGATAACGAGGGATCCAGGAAATAAGTGCAACTGCGTAAAAGAAGAAGACCGCTCCCAATGCTCGTCTGGAACGTGTGTTCATTAGTACAAAGCGCTTGCCAGCGCCGATCGCGCCTTTACCAAACGAGGATCGGATGGATCCACAAGTGAAAAGATTTCGATGAGATGATTCTTTGCGAGTGTTTGTTCTGGCCCTTTAAATCCGCGCACACATTTAAGCAATCGTGCGAAAGCTAACTCCACATCGCCTCGTGAAATCTCAAGATCAGCGCACTTCATCTGAAGTTCTACATTCTGTGGATCGGCATCGGCTGCTGCCGTGATTACATCAGCGTCCAAACCTGCCGTTCGAATAAGGAGTTGAGTTTGGGCCAATCCAAGTTTGGCGAAAGTGTCTTGCGGTTTGCGTGACAACAATTTCTTGTATGCCGCCTCGGCAACTAAGAACTCGCCAGCCTCCAGCGCGTTCAAAGCTTCCTCCTCTTCAGGTTCCATCGGCGCTTCTGCCGGTTCACCTGTTCCGCCGATACCTTGTTCAAAGGCCAGTGAGAGAACTTTGTCGATGACCATACGAATTTGTGCCTCGGGATAACTTTGTTCAAAGAGCGGCACGATCTGTTCGTTCACGAGGGCAATTGCATAAGGAACCGTGCGCACTTGAAGTGCTTGAGCAACTTCAGGTTCGATATCAACGTTAAGCGAACCCAATACCCAGCGCTCTTCGTCCATCGCCGCCAACTTAGCCAGAACATCTACGACCGCCATAGATTCTTGGCTGCGCGGAGACCAACACGCTACAACGACTGGTTTCGTGCGTGAAAGGGTGAGAAATTCCGAAGCGATATTACCGGCCGTCACTTGAGCAACTGCCGCATTTGTGGAGACTGCAGCGGGGGCTTTACCTAGCCCGCTGAGATCGATAGCTCGGCCAAAGTTAGGAGGGAGAGTCACTGTCCTATCATGCCCTGATTTCAACTCCCGAATCTCTTCGGAATGGCAAAATCTCAGAAATATAGGACTTTGCCGCGAAATCTAACCCCACGTCATATCCCGCTTTCTCGCTTAGATACCAACGATGCTCAAGTGCTTCGTGAAAGAACTGTGCAGGTTCAATACGCCCTTGCAATGGATGTGGAACAAGGCCGGTGACCGGCTCAAATACTTCGCGGAGCCATCGCTGCGCACTTGCCTCGATAGGTCCACGCGGTTTCACTTCACGACCGCGATAGCGATCGAAAGATGCCAAAAGTCGCTTAGCTTGAAGCTCTTCTGTTTCGAGTCCGGTTAATTCGCGCAGACGTTGCTGGTGGTAGCCAGCAGAAACAAGTTTGGGTTGGAAGGAGAGAGCTTGGCTATCGCCATCGAGTGAAACTGAAACTTCCTCCACGGCAAAACCTAAATCATGAAGTTCACGCATAGCGCGCTCTACTGCATGACGATCAGATGCATCAAGTACCTGAGGTTCCTTGAGTGCTTTCCATAATCTTTTATAACGACGAATGACTCCATCACTTGCACGAATGGGATCCATGCCTGGATAAAGTACGCCGGATATTGCCAAGTCTTCTAACTCTGCCGCAACGTTGAAATGAACAATATCCAGATCATGTTCGCGTTGGCCATCACTGAGTGTTTTTTGGAATTCACCTGTTTCGGCATCCACTAAGTACGCGGCAAATCCTTCGGCATCTCTTCTAAAGAGAGTGTTAGAAAGAGAACAGTCACCCCACCAAAAACCGAGAAGATGCAATCGCACCAAGAGCAATGCCAACGCGTTTGCCATGGTCATCACATCATGAGCGGTAACATCCCCCGATAGCAGAACTCGATAGGGCAATGAAAAGGGTAAGAATCGTGTTGCCAACGCACACGGCAACTCCTCACCATTGGAATCTTTTCTTCCTTCTACAACGGCAATGGGATCCACACTAGGAGCCCCTAAATGCGAAAGTTCACGCAGCAATCGGTATTCACGATTGGCAAACTCGGAAACGGTCTCCTTTACGGCGTAGATCTCGCTATCGGGAGAATCCTGTGCTCGCACGAGGCGAACAACGTGCCGAGAAATTCCCCGTTTTTCGGCCAAGGATGGATCCTCGGGCCATTCCTCCAGCGGGCGATCCCAGGGCAAACTGGCAACAGCAGCGATTTCCTCGCCCAGTCCCGTTATCGCTAATGACATGAGTGCATTCTCTCTTACTCAGGTTAACCGAATGTAAACAGAGAGGCGTCTCTCAGGTGATTGAGGCCACCGTTTACACTCAATACATGGCACTCTCAGAGCGATTCAAGAAGAGCACAGTCAAGAAGGAGGAGGTCCCGGTCGATTACGGATTACCAGGGGATCCCATCAATCATTCTCACCCCTTCTATTTTGGCTTCCTTGCAACAGCAGGTGGCTTACTAGCTCTCGTAGTCATGCGATCTCTTGCAGCCGCCAGCCAAACATTTGTTCTCATCATTATTGCGCTCTTTCTTGCGATGGGACTCAATCCAGCAGTGGAAGCGCTGCGATCAAGAGGACTCAATAGAGGTAAAGCGGTAACCACCATATTCATGCTTGTAATTATTTTCGTCGGACTATTCGCGTGGCTTGTAATTCCACCTGTTGTCACACAGGGGGCTGAACTTATTAATCGCGCACCTTCGCTGCTCAACGATCTCAAACATAATTCCACGATCGCCTCCCTTAACACTCATTACGGAATCGTTGACACGCTTCAAGTCAAACTCCGTGCCATAACAAAAGATGGAACGTTAATTGTTTCTGCCTTTGGTGGCGTAGTCGGAGTCGGTAAAACCGTTCTCTCTGGAACTTTCTCATCGCTCACCGTCTTGGTCCTCACTCTCTACTTCCTCATCTCACTTCCCACTATGACCGAACTTGGGTTGCGACTAGTACCTGCTACGCGACGCGATCGTGTCTCACGCCTTGCTTACGCGATCATCGCGCGAATCGGCGCGTTCGTTGGCAGCCAAATCACAATTTCGTTCCTCGCCAGTATTTTTGTTCTAATTCTTGGATCTCTCCTTGGACTTCCTTCACCGATCGCCCTCGCGATGATCATTCTTGTTTGCGGCCTTATCCCGCTAATAGGACATTTCATTGGTTGTTCGATTGTCACGATTATCGCTTTGACACAATCCATCCCTACAGGACTCATCGCCTTTTTGGCTTACGTGCTCTACGTTCAAATTGAAAACTACGTGATTACTCCCAAGATTATGAAGAAGTCTCTATCAGTGCCAGGTGCGGTCACTATCATCGCCGCGCTACTAGGTTCTTCATTGCTGGGATTGGTTGGCGCACTTCTTGCAGTTCCTCTTGCCGCGGCCGTCATTCTGATTCTCGAAGAGGTGGTATTTCCACGCTCTGATGCGACCTAACTAGAAATACTTGCGCAACTTTTTCGGAAGTACTTTTCGGAAATTGCGGCGCCACTTTCTTCCTTGCTCCAGCGGAGAAAGCGATAGAACCTTTTGACCTTGAGGTTCAGTCGGTGTTTCGACGGCAAACATTGCTGGTGATGCTTGATCCAATGAATCAGCGATGCGATCCAGGTTTGTCACCAGAGACATACTGCGTGCTATCTGTTCTTGATCCTCCGCCGGAGATTCATTGATCAATAAATCCACTAATTCTGCACCAACAAGCCTCATATCTGCTGTGAGCTGTGGATTATCTCCGGCCGATCCATCCTTGAGTAGTTCTTCCACATCAGAACTGATCGCGAAACTTGCCGCCGATAGGGCTTCTGCGATTTTGCGTTGAGTTGAATCTGGAATTCCGCCTTCAACAGCAGAATCAAAAAGCGTTCTTGCAATTGTTCGGACTTGAACGACTGTGTGTTCAATTGCTACGCCCCGCGAATAAAGATCCTCCGCTTCATCTTTCTCGGCTGTAGGAAACCATTTCGCATAAGTTCGGGCTTCAAGGGCTTGGGCGCGTACGCGAGGAATCTCTTCAATGAGAAGCCGCGCCGATGCTAACCAATTACCGGCCTCCCTTTGCGTAAAGCCTGCCGCAACCCCTTCGGACATTGTTCCAAGAAGTTGCGCGGCTTTGGTGCCTAAGGATGCGATTTGATCGATCGTTCGACCTGCTGGTGTTTTCGGGTGTGCAAAGTAAGAGTATAAAATCGCAATGCTCGCACCAATAAGAGTCGAGACCATTCTGTTTTGTGCATTGTTCTCACTGATTCCAGGACCGATAACAATGAGAGCTGTAACAGGAACGTTGATGGAGGCAACTTCACCTAAATGCATTGCACGGGCTGCAACCGAACACATCACTACCGTTACTCCTACTGTGACTGCACCAAAACCAAAAAGACTCACACTCAGCAGCGCCGTACCTGCCCCAATTGCCGTTCCCAATATCTGGCCAAAACCTTCACGCGTTGATTTATGAAGTGAGATGCGAACGGTCAAACTCGCCACGATTGCAGCGACTAATCCGCCGTTCTTGAATGCGATATCGCCTATTTGCCACGCAGTTGCAGCAGCCGCGGCGGTAACAACCACTTGTTGAACCCAAGCGCGACGATCAGTGAAAAGGCGAATTACACGTCGCATCGCCTTCATGTACACCCCTATCGATTCAGAACGCCTTCTTCTTCTGATCCATAATCTTCAGAATCATCGGCGTGAATATCAACTGCATTGCAAGGCCCATTTTACCACCCGGGATGACAATTGAGTTTGGGCGCGTCATCCAAGAGTTGTCCAGCATTGAGAGCAAGTAGGAGAAATCAATTCCTTTTGGATTTGTGAAGCGAATAATGACCATACTTTCATCGGGAGTTGGAATATCTCGCGCTACGAATGGGTTAGAGGTGTCGACAATAGGCACGCGTTGGAAATTCACATGGGTCTTTGAAAACTGAGGGCAGATGTACTTCACATAATCGGGCATTCTGCGAAGAATGGTTTCAACAACTGCTTCCTTTGAATATCCACGTGATGCTTGATCTCTGTGGAGCTTTTGAATCCATTCGAGATTGATAATAGGGACAACGCCAACGAGAAGGTCTACATTCTCGGCCACATTAGTTCTTTCATCGGCATACCCGCCGTGTAGCCCTTCATAGAAGAGTAAATCAGTTCCATGAGGAATCTCCTCCCAGGGAGTAAAAGTCCCCTGTTCTTGACCAAAAGGCGCTGCTTCAACGTCATCATGTAAGTAGAGACGTGAACGACCTGTTCCGTTATTGCTATAGCCAGCAAAAAGATCAGAAAGCTCTTCCAAGAGATTTGCCTCGGGACCAAAGTGACTCAGGTGCTTGTGACCTGCTTTCTCTGCTGCAGCCATTTTTTCGCGCATTTCAATTCGGTTATATCGATGAAAAGAATCGCCCTCGATGATGTGAGCATTGATCATCTCGCGACGAAAAATGTGCTGGAAGCTTTTCTTTACCGTCGTCGTTCCAGCTCCAGAGGATCCGGTGATAGCTATAACAGGAAATTTCTTGGACATGTACGCCTCCTATTAGTTCTCTAAATAAAGGGATCGCTCGCCAAAAAGCGGAGAGTCAAAAATGGTGTCCGTACCGGCGTCATATTCAGCATGGTATTTCTCTACCCGTTCCACTTCCCGCCTGGAACCCAAAACAACAGGAATGCGTTGATGAATTGAAGTGGGATTTACTTCTAACATTCTTTGTCGGCCGGTGCTTGCCCATCCTCCGGCTTGTTCAATCAGCATTGCCATCGGATTTGCTTCATACATCAAGCGAAGTCGGCCGGGCTTGCTTGGATCTTTCGTATCTCGCGGATACATAAAGATTCCTCCACGCAAAATAATGCGATGGACTTCGGCAACCATAGAAGCAATCCATCGCATATTGAAATCGTGATCACGCACACCAGAGGTGCCGGCTTTGCATTCAGCGATGTATCGCGCAATCGGAGGTTCCCAAAACCTTGAATTGCTCGTGTTGATCGAGTACTCCGAAGTTTCTTCAGGTATGAGAATCGATGGGTGGGTCAAGACAAAATTGCCACCTTCGCGATCCAATGTGAAACCATGAGTTCCGTGCCCGATAGTGAGAACCAACATCGTCGAAGGGCCATACAGTGCGTATCCTGCGGCTACTTGGGTTATTCCGGGTTTAAGGAAATCATCGGTGACTGCTGGTTCGTTGTCCTCCTTAGCAAGAATGGAAAAGATTGTCCCTACCGAAACATTAAAATCCACGTTGCTTGAACCATCAAGCGGATCAAAGAGCAATATGTACTTACCCCTCGGGTTTCCATCTGGAATGGCATAGACATCTTCTAATTCTTCAGAAACCATGCCAGAGACTTGCCCTCCCCATTCACACTGGGAAATGAAAGTCTCATTGCATATGACGTCGAGTTTCTTCTGTACTTCACCTTGAACATTTTGCGCATCAAGTGAGCCCAAGGCGCCATCCAATGCGCCTTTCGCGAGGATTACTGAAATACTTTTTACGGCAGCAGCGACATCGATCAAAAGTGAGCCAAGATCACTATGGCCAGCAGCTAATTCTTCAATGAGGAACTTGCTAAGAGTGGTACGACCTGTTTGCATGTTTCACTCCTCAATTCCAAGAACTGTGCGCCATCCAGGAAAGAGAAGATCAGCATCAGACTGGAAAGTTTCTAGTGCCCCTCGGAGTTCTGCATGCGTAAGGGCATATTCAGGAAGTGATACGCCGGCTTTCCATGCTTCTTCGGCTTGGCGAAGTGAGAATGCTCCAGCAGTTCCGCCACCTTTATGTCCAAACGCCCCACCCCCGGATGTTTGAATCACATTGGAGTGACCAAGGTTTTCAAAGAATCCAGGAAGGCGAAGTGCGTTCATGCCCCCAGAAATAATTGATGTTGCAGCTTTCATTCCGTACCACTCTTGGTGAAAGAAAGGTCCGTCAGTGCTGTCACGTTCTAGGACATAAGCAAGATTCCTATCTTTGCGCTCTCCTTCCATTTTTCCGTAGCTCATGGTGCCTACGTGCATTCCAGAAGCACCGATGATGCGGGCGAGTTTGCAGTGAACGTATGAGGTATAACCACGCATACTTTGTGGACTCGTGACTGCTCCATGTCCTGCTCGGTGATAGTGAATGAATGTATTAGGAAATTTGCGACGAGCCGTCGTTACCGCAGTTCCGCCAGCAACATAACCATCAACAAGGAAGGCTACGTGATCTGCCTCTTTGCCAAAAGTTTCGAGAATGAATTCACCGCGAGCGATTATTTCGAAGGGATCATCAGCTGTGATATTGGCAGAAAATAACTTAGCTTCGCCTGTTTCATCTTGTGCACGGCGCATCGCATCAGCCACGAGGTTGATGGTCTCTTTAAAAGGTGCATACACCTGATTACCTTGTGGTTCGTCGTTTTTGATGAAATCCCCGCCGAGCCAGAACTCATAACATGCACTGGCGAAAGGTGCGGGGCGTAAACCTAGTTTCGGCTTGATGATGGTACCTACAATCATTCCGCCATCAACCAGTGGGCGACCAAGTACCCGCCACATATCTACGATGTTGCGATTGGGCCCATCAAAGAGTGCCAAGAAATCTTTTGGGAAATAAAAATCGTGCATCTTGGCATACTCAATGTCGCCCATACCTTGGTTGTTCCCGATCGCCAAAGTTAAAAAGGAGGCAACCATCGCTTTTCCATCAGTGATGTTTCGATCAAAGAGTTCCACTGGATAAGCAATCTTCATGATCTCTTGTGCTTCATCAATTTCATACACCAGTGCGTCTACGCCACGAGTGAAATCATCAGTGGTGCCTACCTCAACATTGGTGCCCGTTGATGATTCGGCAGCAAAATGCGCCGCGCTAGCAAGATAATCGTGGCGCTCTTTTGGCTTCATCACATAGGCACAGAGCACATGCTTTCCGCCAGCAATCAGATCAGATTCGTTCAGGTCTAGTCGTGCATATCGATTGGACTGGTCCATTGTGTGGGCCTCATCTCGCCTGGTTAATCGCTTTTGGGTTGCGCGATCATTCCAGGGTTAATACTCAGTGGGAAGCGGTGCCCGTAGTGGTGCCACTCGCGCAACAATTTCATTCAGTACGCGCGAAACAGAGGGCTCACCAACCCAGAGGTGTTTTGCATCAAGCATCGGAATTATTTCGATGGAGTGCATAGGAGCAAAACGTTCCATCGCCTGTGGAGGGTTAAGAAATTCGTCAAACTCTGGAACTAAAGCCACGACAGGTCTCGGGTCGGAATTCCAGTAAGTAAGTTGCTCTGGTGTCGTGGTGCGAAGCGGAGGGCTCAAGAGAATCACTCCTGCATGCCGAGAGTCTTTAGCATGTTGCAAAGCTAAGTCAGTACCGAAAGACCATCCAATGACCCAAAGATTTGTCAGACTCAATTCTTCAAAGCAATAATTCAATAACGCTTCAACATCTAGACCTTCACTTTTTCCGAAATCAAATTCACCTTCACTTGTTCCAGCCTCGCTCGTTGTCCCTCGTGTGTTGAAACGGACAACAGCAATGCCCGCTAATTCGGGTAAACGATTGGCAGCTTTTTTAAAGATATGACTATCCATCATCCCGCCAGCAGTAGGAAGCGGATGAAGGCAGAGAATTGCGCCCACACAAGCCCCGATCGGCATAGCCACTTCACCAACGAGTAGATGCCCGTCAGCAGTCTTGACTCGGAAAGCAGTACGAAGTGAGGGTAAAACGGTGTTGGCACGAATGACTTCCGACATGCATGCAAGTGTACCTATGCGCAAGGGCACCACCGCAGATAGGCTAATTCACATGGTTATTCACGCAAATAAGACCTTCGACTCGCACTTTCCTGTCACGGGTGAAGTAATTTCCACCTATTCGATCCATACTGATTCCGATGTGCAAGAAGCTGTGAGAGCGGCACGGAGTGCAACTTCACTCTGGCAAGGTCTGGGCTTTGATGGACGACGTAAAGTTTTATTAGCGTGGAGCAAGATTCTCATCGATCGTATCGATGAGTGTGCTGAATTGATTTCCCGAGAGACCGGCAAACCCACCAGCGATGCGAAACTGGAAGCAACGCTCGCAATTGGCCACCTTGCCTGGGCGGCTCGAAACGCGCGCGAGGTAATGCGCAAGCAATATCGCAAACCTGGATTACTCATGGCCAACATGTCGGCCATAGTCGAGAGATCCCCCGTTGGTGTGGTCGGCGTTATTGGCCCCTGGAACTATCCGATATTTACACCAATGGGTTCAATTTCTTATGCCTTAGCTGCAGGCAACACCGTTGTTTTCAAACCGAGCGAATTCACACCTGGCGTTGGTATCTGGTTATCCAAGACTTTTGCGGAAGTATCACCTAGCCATGATGTATTCCGTGTGATTACAGGGATGGGTGAAACTGGACGTGCACTATGTGAAAGTGGCGTTAATAAACTTGCATTCACGGGATCGACAAGAACTGCCAAAGTTGTTGCGGCAACTTGTGCCAAAACAATGACCCCAGTAGTCCTTGAATGTGGCGGAAAAGATCCAGTAATCATTGCCGCCGATGCAAATGTTGCCAAGGCTGCAGAGTTCACACTGTGGTCTGCAATGTCGAATGCGGGACAGACATGTATCGGCGCAGAGCGCGTATACGTCCACGAGAAAGTGGCTGATACATTCATTGCAACCATCGTTGAAATGGGAAAGAAGATCAAGCCGGGCGCACCTGGTGAAGGTAATTACGGTCCTGCAACTATGCCTAAGCAACTCGACATTATTGATGCGCACATTCGCGATGCGATCGCCAGAGGTGGTCAGGCGCTACTGGGTGGGTTAGATTCCGTAAAGCGACCATTCGTTGAACCGGTCATCCTTGTAAATGTTCCAGAGGATTCGATTGCAATGCAGGAAGAAACTTTTGGACCCACAATCATCATCAATCGAGTGGCAGATATGGCGGAAGCGATTGCGCTTTCAAATGCATCTCGATATGGGCTTGGTGCATCGGTATGGTCTGGAACCCAAGGCCCAAAAATTGCGTCTCAACTTGAATGCGGAATGGTTGCTATCAACTCAACAATTTCTTTCGCAGCTGTTGCCTCTGTCCCGTTTGGTGGAGTCAAAGACAGTGGATATGGACGTATTCATGGGCCTGAAGGATTGCTGGAATTCACCTACCCTCGCACGGTTGTACGCGCACGCTTCCAATTGCCTATTTCATTTACGAGTTTTGGTCGAAACGCATTCGCTGATCGAGTCATCGTGGGACTCGTTAAATTCCTTCACGGAAAAAGCATTGGATAAAAGCTTTAGTATCTAGGCGCATTTCTTGTACGCTCGGTATTGCGTGAGCGGTGTGCACGCTTTGCCCAGCAGGCGTTGTGCCAGTGACGACGTGTCTCAACATCGTATTCAAGCCATGCAACAGTATGCGGAGTCGCCATCGGAATCATCTGATCGCATCCCGGACACCGATAGGGCTTGGTAGAACTGGAGCCCGTTATCTTTCGGACAACAAATATTCCTTCGGCATGTTCCTCAATCGCATCAGATGATGTCCCAATTTCACGATCTTCTTGCTTGGGTTTTCGCCCTTTCGGGTGATTTCTGCGAGGGCTCATAGGAGTATCTTTTCGCATTTTTCAGGCTCGGGTGGCAAGATGGCGCCATGAGCGTCATTGAGGTTGCCAATCTGCGAAAGAGCTATCCAGATACCCTGGCCGTCGATGGCATCAATCTATCTATCGCTCAAGGAGAGATTTTCGCTCTTCTAGGGCCAAATGGCGCTGGAAAAACTACGACGGTTGAAATCCTTGAAGGTTTTCGGAAACGTGATTCTGGCAAGGTCAGCGTCCTGGGCATGGATCCTCAAGTAACGGGCCACGATGCGCGCGAATTCCGAGATCGCATCGGGATCGTGTTGCAGTCCACCTCCGACGCTGGAGATCTCACGGTTGCCGAGACGATGCACCATTTCAGCGGCTACTACGCCAATCCTCGCGACGCTGATGAAGTAATAAATTCAGTAGGACTCGGGGAAAAGAGTGACTCACTGATTAGAACGCTCTCTGGCGGGCAACGTAGACGGCTAGATGTTGGACTGGGAATTATTGGATCACCAGAACTCCTATTCCTGGATGAACCCACAACAGGATTTGATCCTGAAGCCCGTAGATCTTTCTGGGACCTAATTAATTCGCTCAGAGAATTGGGTACAACCATTGTCCTTACCACCCACTATTTAGATGAGGCGGAAGCACTTGCCGATCGTGTGGCTGTTATTAACAAAGGCAAAATTCTCGAAATCTCTACACCAGCAAATCTTGGCGGTCGGTCTACGTCGTTAGCTCGCGTTCAATGGGAATTGAATGGTCAAATGCAAGAGGAATTTACATCCGAGCCCACTGCCGTCGTCACAAAATTAACATCACAATTCAAGGGAGAGATTCCAAAATTAATTGTTTCGCGTCCAACTCTTGAAGATATATACCTGGAAATGATCGGAGCCGCAGGAGGTGCTGTCGAATGAAAACTTTGCCGAGCACCTTGACACTTGGCTTACGCCGAGGAAATATCGAAATTCGCCAATTTATGCGCCAACGCGAATCCGTGGTCTTCACGCTTTTGTTCCCCGTGATGCTCATGGCGATTTTTGGTTCTGTTTTTAAAGACACGATCGCTCCCGGCGTAACTTTTAGCCAATATTTTGTAGCAGGCATGATCGCTTCAGGATTGATCAACAGTGGTTTCCAGCAACTGGCCATCATTATTCCAATGGAGCGCGATTTCGGATCACTCAAGCGACTACGTGGAACACCGATGCCGGTGGCAAGCTACTTCATAGGAAAAACTATCCTTGTTCTAGCCAGCATGTTTGTGCAATTAATATTGTTGTTGGCTGGAGGTGTTTTATTCTTCGGAGTTCATTTGCCCACGGCCCCTTCTAAGTGGCTTACCTTCCTTTGGCTAATCGTTTTAGGCACAGCCTCATCCACCGCTCTGGGAATTGCCTTCGCTGCAGTTCCAAAAAGTGGCAGAGGTGCATCTGCAGTGGTCTCCCCCGTCGTCATCATTCTTCAATTCTTTAGCGGTGTCTTTTTCATCTTCACCCAATTGCCATTCTGGATGCAGCAGGTGGCTGCGATATTCCCATTGAAATGGCTTTGCCAAGGTATGCGATCAGTCTTCCTGCCCGACACTTTCGCTAGTCATGAAATTGCCCATTCATGGGAAACGGGAAAGACTGCACTGATATTGGTGATCTGGTTAGTCGTAGGTCTTGCACTTGCAATACGAACATTCAAATGGGAGCGCTCATAATTCGCCGTTCTCTCACACTTTCCCTTGCGCTAATTCTTTCTTTAAATGCGCTTCCTTCCTCTGCCGCAACCGCAAAACCCGCACCAAAAGTAACCGCTAAAGCCACAGCCAAACCAACAGCTACACCGAAGGTCACCAAGAAACCTGTTGCAAAAAAGCCTGTTGTAAAGAAACCTGCTGCAAAAAAGCGAGTCGTGTACAAGCGCAAAGTAGTGAAGGTCTCACCATCTCCAACACCGGGATGGCCTCCTAAAGGCTTTTTACCAGATGGTAAAACCGATGAGATTTATGCCAAATTGCCGACAACTAAAGAGTTGCTTGGAGTGCTCTCGGCCAATCCAAATCTTTCAAAGCAAATGAAGGCGTGCTCAAAATTTGCTTGTGGGGCAGTACAAGTTGCTTCCTACCCTGGATGCACCTGGTGGGAAATCACTGCCGATGTTTATGGCCCAACATCTGACACCGATGCAACTAGTGTCCCCTATGGAAATTTGCGCACCACAATTGCGCCAACCAATGCTAAACAAATAGTGACCGTGCTGCTAGTTTCTACGGAACCGCTTAAACCTAAAACTATTGTCAAAAATATAAACATAACGTGTTATCACTCACCACGTACTGAATTGGTACCGACAACTAGTTACACATCTACTTATGTCGCACCAACCCCGAATCCAACCCCGACTCCAACCCCGACACCGAGTAGTTAGCGGTTGGCTCCAGGGACCCACAATTGATCGCCTTCTTCTTTATTGGCGGTGCGTGCTAGTACAAAAAGTAAATCTGAAAGACGGTTCAAATACTTTGCAGTGAGTGGATTGACTCCACCACCGAAGGCATGAATAGCAGCCCATGTACGACGTTCGGCGCGACGGGTGACCGTGCGGGCTACGTGCAAAAGTGCAGCCGCAGGAGTACCTGATGGAAGAACAAAAGAGCGCAGTTGCGCTAAATCATCGTTGTATTTATCAATATGTTCTTCTAAGTAGATAATCTGACTTTCCAGAACTCTTAAGGGTTCGAAGGCTGGGGCATCAGAGACTGGAGTACAAAGATCGGCACCCACATCAAAGAGGTCATTTTGAATCCGAACCAGAAGATCACGAAGGCCCTTGGGTAATTGACCCAGAGCCAAGACCACGCCGATCGATGAGTTGGCTTCATCAACGGTGGCATATGCTTCCAGCCGTGGATCATTCTTAGAGGTCCGACTCATATCTCCCAAGGAGGTCGTGCCGTCGTCACCCGTTTTTGTATAAATACGCGTTAAATGAACCATGGGGCAAGCCTATTAGGGCAGTTACGATGAGACCACTCGGAAAGGAGCGCTCATGACCAGCAGATTTCGCATAGTCGGCGGCGCCCGCCTTCATGGCGAAGTACGGGTTTCTGGGGCTAAGAATTCCGCCCTCAAACTTATGGCAGCCGCTCTCTTGGCCACCGGTAAAACAACAATCCGAAATGTCCCCGATATTGCCGATATTGGAATCATGGCCGAACTTCTCACCCGATTGGGTTGCACCGTTGTTCGAGGCGATGAGTGGGTCACGATTGATGTGCCGGATGTTCCTGGACATCGCGCTGATTATGACTTGGTCCGAAAAATGCGCGCCTCCATCAATGTATTAGGACCTTTGGTTGCACGAATAGGCCAGGCCGAAGTCGCACTCCCCGGCGGAGATGCCATTGGATCTCGCGGACTAGATTTTCACATCAAAGGTCTGGAAACTTTGGGGGCGAAAGCTCGCAATGAGCATGGCTACGTTATTGCAACTGCTCCGAATGGTTTAGTTGGAGCAGAAATTGAATTGGACTTTCCTAGCGTAGGTGCAACAGAAAATATTCTTACTGCAGCGGTTTTAGCACGCGGCACAACAACCATTGATAACGCAGCGCGCGAACCCGATTTGGTCGACCTTGGCGAATTTCTTATCAGCATGGGTGCAAAGATCGAAGGACTTGGCACTCCAAAGCTCACTATCCACGGCATAACTACATTGCATCCAACTGACCACACCACCATTGCCGATCGCATTGTCACTGGTACATGGGCATTTGCTGCAGCGATGACATCAGGTGACATCACCATTCATGGGGCTCGGCCACAAGATCTTGAATTACCACTTGAGAAATTGGCATCCGCTGGTGCCATCATTACATCTGTTGAAGATGGAATTCGAGTTCGCATAGATGGACGACCACAATCCATTGATGTTTCTACACTCCCCTACCCGGGTTTTCCTACAGACTTACAACCAATGGTGATTTCACTCAACGCTATTGCAACCGGAGATGCCATCGTGACAGAGAACGTTTTCGAAGGCCGCTTTATGTTTGTCAATGAATTGGTCCGCCTTGGCGCACAAATCAGTGTGGATGGACATCACGCATCTATCCGCGGAATACCTCAACTCTCTGGTGCTCCCGTTGCAGCTACGGATATTCGCGCAGGTGCAGGGCTCGTTCTAGCTGGCCTCGTCAGCGAAGGAATAACGCTCGTGGAGGATGCATTTCATGTTGATCGCGGCTATCCAAACTTTGCCGAACAATTGCAATCATTAGGCGCCGATGTCACGAGAGAGGCTTCTGAATAATGCCTCAGCCCGATCGCAACTTAGCCCTTGAACTTGTCCGTGTAACAGAGACTGCTGCATATGCAGGATCTGCATGGGTGGGTCGCGGAGATAAAGATTTAGCAGACCATGCAGCCGTTGAAGCGATGCGGGGCATGATTAATACCGTCGACATGGATGGAATCGTTGTTATTGGCGAAGGCGAAAAAGACAATGCGCCGATGCTTCATAACGGCGAAAGTGTCGGAAATGGAATGGGACCAAAGTGCGATGTTGCCGTAGATCCCATTGATGGAACATCACTTACTGCAAATGGAATGAATGGGGCTATTAGCGTTATTGCGCTTTCACCACGTGGCACGATGTACGACCCTTCTGCAGTTTTCTACATGAATAAGATCGTTACCGGATACGAAGCCGCTGACGTAATCGATATTTCGATTCCGCCAGCAGAGAATGTGCGCCGTGTTGCAAAGGCGAAGAAGATTTCCGTTAGCGATGTCACCGTTGTAGTGCTCAACCGCCCGCGTCACGCACAATTGCTTAAGGAATTGCGTGAGGCAGGGGCTCGAATTCGTTTAATTCAAGACGGTGATGTTGCTGCTGCCATCGATGCGGCGCGTCCTGGTACCGGGGTCGATCTTCTGATGGGAATCGGTGGAACGCCAGAGGGTGTGATCACGGCGGCCGCAATGACGTGTCTGGGTGGAATTATCCAAGGCCAACTTCACCCTAAAGATGATGCCGAACGTGCGGGAGCAATTGCCGCTGGACATGATTTATCGCGCGTGCTTTCCACCAGAGATTTAGTGAATTCTGACGATGTATTTCTTTCGGCGACAGGAATAACTGATGGAGAGTTACTTCGTGGAATTCGTTTGACACCCCATGGTGCAATTAGTCATTCCATAGTGATGCGCGGAAAATCAAAGACTGTGCGAATTATTGAAACCGAACACAATATTCGGGGTTAGTTAACGCTTTCTGTCAGGATTGATACTCGGTTATTAGAAACCGAAATAAAACCGCCTTGCACATTGAATTCAGAAACTTCGCCATTGTCACTCTTAATGGTGACTTTGCCATCGACTAGAACGCCAAAGAGCGGTGCGTGACCGGGAAGAATTCCCAAATCACCCTCAACGGTTCGGGCAGAAACCATCTGTGCTTGCCCGGACCATACCCGCTGCACTGGCGATACTAGTTCGACGTTTAATGACATTGCTTAGCCTTCTTAACCCTTAGCCAATTCAGCTGCACGACGCTCGACATCATCGAGGCCACCGCACATGAAGAATGCTTGTTCTGGAACATGGTCGTACTTGCCATCAGCGAGTGCTTCGAATGCCGCGATTGTGTCCACAAGTGGAACGAAGGAACCTTCGATACCTGTAAAGACCTTCGCAACGAATGTGTTCTGTGACAAGAAGCGCTGAATACGACGTGCGCGTCCTACAAGGATGCGATCCTCTTCGGAGAGTTCATCGATACCAAGAATTGCAATGATGTCCTGCAAGTCCTTGTAACGCTGAAGAATCTGCTTAATGCGGTTAGCAACACGGAAGTGGTGCTCGCCGATGTAGCGAGGATCCAAGATGCGAGAAGTTGAATCGAGTGGATCCACAGCTGGGTAGATACCAAGCTCTGAGATCGGACGCGATAGAACTGTTGTTGCATCAAGGTGGGCGAATGTTGTGTGTGGAGCAGGGTCGGTGATGTCGTCGGCAGGAACATAAATAGCCTGCATCGAAGTGATCGAGTGACCACGCGTGGAAGTAATGCGCTCCTGCAATTGACCCATTTCATCGGCAAGTGTTGGCTGGTATCCAACAGCAGATGGCATACGTCCAAGAAGAGTTGATACTTCAGAACCTGCTTGAGTAAAGCGGAAGATGTTGTCGATGAAGAGCAACACATCCTGCTTTTGAACATCGCGGAAATATTCAGCCATCGTGAGGGCTGAAAGTGCAACGCGAAGACGCGTTCCAGGTGGTTCGTCCATTTGGCCGAACACTAAGGCAGTCTTATTGATGACGCCGGTCTCGGTCATTTCCAAGAAGAGGTCGTTACCTTCGCGAGTACGTTCACCAACACCGGCGAATACAGATACACCACCGAAGTTTTCAGCTACGCGATAAATCATTTCCTGAATAAGAACTGTCTTGCCTACACCGGCGCCGCCGAAGAGACCGATCTTTCCGCCCTTTACATAAGGAGTCAGAAGGTCGATAACTTTAATACCTGTCTCAAACATCTCGGTCTTTGACTCAAGCTGATCGAATGCAGGTGCATTTCGGTGGATTGGCCAGCGCTCTTTAATATCAAGTGATGCTGTTGGCACATCGAGTGATTCGCCAAGGGTGTTGAACACATGTCCCTTAGTAACGTCACCGACAGGCACGGAGATCGCCGAGCCAGTGTCACTCACGATGGCGCCACGCACCATGCCGTCAGTTGGTTGCATCGAGATAGCGCGCACGAGGTTGTCGCCAATGTGCTGGGCTACTTCCATTGTCAGGGTACGAGTCGTACCGCTCATGGTCACTTCAACGTGTAAAGCGTTGAAGATCGATGGCATTGCATCGGCTGGGAATTCAATATCCACCACCGGCCCGATTACTCGAGCAACGCGACCTTTACCTGTTGTCTGTGTCGACATCATTCACTCCCTGCACTGGCTGAGGCGAGCGCGTCTGCGCCGCCGACGATTTCACTGATCTCTTGTGTAATTTCGGCTTGACGGGCCGCGTTCGCAAGTCGGGTGAGCGACTTGATCAAATCATCAGCATTGTCAGTTGCTGACTTCATAGCGCGACGGCGTGCAGCATGCTCGGAAGCAGCTGATTGCAACATTGCGTTGAAGACTCGGGCTTCGATGTAACGAGGAAGAAGCGCGTTAAGAACCGTGCCTGCCTCAGGTTCGAACTCATACATAGGCAATAGTCCTGCAGGTACTGGGGCATCGCTCTCAACAACTTCAAGAGGAAGCATGCGCTTAGCCATTGCATTTTGCGTCAACATAGATTTGAACTCGGTAAAGATGATGTGGATTTCGTCCACTCCATGATCTTCGCTGTGGGCGTCGGCAAGAAAGGCTTTAATAAGTGCGTCGGCAACTTCTTTTGCATTCTCATAAGTTGGGCTATCGGAAAATCCAGTCCACGATCCAGCAATAGCGCGGTTGCGGAAGCGGTAATAGTTCACTGCTTTGCGGCCGACTAGATAAGAAGAAGTTTCCAAGCCGCGCTCTTTAAGAAGGGCTGCTAACTGCTCGCCTTCCTTAACTGCGTTGTTGGAATATGCACCAGCCATACCGCGATCTGCAGAGATAATCAGAACCGCTGCACGCTTTGGATTCTCGGCTGGAGTGGTCAAAGGGTGGTTGGTTGATGAATAGGTTGCTACAGCGCTTACCGCACGGGTCAACTCGTTGGCATACGGAGTTGACGCTGTGACTCGTTGCTGCGCCTTGACGATACGGGAGGCAGAGATGAGTTCCATAGCCTTCGTGATCTTCTTGGTCGCTTTAACCGAGCGCATTCGTCGGCGATAGACGCGTAGTTGGGCACCCATTTTTTACTTCTTCACCGCCGGTGGGACATGCTTTGTAATCTGCTCGTTGCCTTCGCTATCGAGAGCTTCAGCTGGAGCTTCATTGAGTGCCTTTGCAGCACTTGTAACAAAGCGTGTCTTGAATGCAGTAACTGCTTCAACCATGGATGCAACAGTGTCATCTTTAAGTTCTTTAGTCTCTGAGATGACATCAAAGATTGCCTTGCGTTCGCGACCAATGAACTCAATGAGTTCTGCTTCGAAGCGACGAATATCAGCAACAGGAACATCATCGAGTTGACCAGAAGTACCTGCCCAAATCGAAACGATCTGACTCTCCAGTGAGTACGGTGAATATTGACCCTGCTTCAAGAGCTCAACCATGCGAGCACCGCGCTCCAGTTGTGCCTTTGAGGCGGCATCAAGATCGGAACCGAAAGCTGCGAATGCTTCGAGCTCACGGAATTGAGCCAAGTCAAGACGCAAACGACCAGCGATCTTCTTCATTGCCTTTGTCTGTGCAGATCCACCTACGCGCGATACAGAAACACCGACGTTGATAGCTGGGCGAACACCTGCGTTGAAGAGGTCGGTCTCAAGGAAGCACTGACCATCGGTAATGGAAATTACGTTTGTAGGAATAAATGCAGAAACGTCATTTCCTTTTGTCTCAATGATTGGCAGACCTGTCATTGAACCGCCACCGAGTTCGTCGGAAAGTTTTGCGCAACGCTCGAGAAGACGGGAGTGTAAATAGAAGACGTCTCCAGGATATGCCTCACGGCCTGGTGGGCGACGAAGCAACAATGAGACCGAACGATAAGCCTCTGCTTGCTTGGAAAGATCATCAAAAACAATCAGTACGTGCTGGCCGTTATACATCCAGTGCTGTCCAATAGATGAACCGGTATATGGAGCAAGGTACTTAAAGCCTGCAGGATCTGATGCAGGAGATGCAACGATTGTTGTGTATTCCATCGCGCCAGCTTCTTCAAGAGATGCCTTAACGGATGCAATCGTTGAACCCTTTTGTCCAATAGCAACATAAATACATTTCACTTGCTTCTTTGGATCGCCAGACTTCCAGTTTTCAAGTTGATTAATGATGGTGTCAACAGCAACGGCTGTCTTTCCGGTCTGACGGTCACCAATGATCAACTGGCGCTGTCCGCGACCGATAGCGGTCATTGCATCGATCGCCTTGATTCCTGTTGCCAGTGGTTCCTTAACAGGTTGGCGCTGAACAACCGATGGTGCCTGTAATTCAAGTGCACGACGCGCATCGGCCTTGATTTCACCCTTGCCATCGATTGGACGGCCGAGCGGATCAACAACGCGACCAAGGAATGCATCTCCTACTGGTACCGAGAGAATTTCACCTGTGCGACGAACGGATGTGCCTTCTTCAATTCCTGCGTAATCGCCCAAGATAACAACGCCGATTTCACGGACGTCCAAGTTAAGCGCAAGACCGAGTGTCCCGTTTTCAAACTGCAGCAACTCGTTGGCCATGGTGGAGGGCAAGCCTTCAACGCGGGCAATACCGTCACCTGCTTGCGTGACTGTACCAACCTCGTCGCGTGCTGCGACACCTGGATCGTACGACTTTACGAAGTTCGCAAGGGCATCGCGAATTTCTTCTGGTCGGATCTGTAGCTCGGCCATCTTTATCTCCCTTAGTTATCTCTTAATTAATTCTGTTGGCCAACGAGTGATCGTCCAGCCCCTGCCAAACGATGGCTAATGGATCCATCGACTACTTCATCAGCAAATCTGATTGATACGCCACCCACGATTGTTGGGTCGACCTCGATATTTACGCGAACGGGCTGTCCAACCTGCTTAGTCAACGCTGCTACTAAGCGATCGCGCTGGGCGTTGGACAAGTCGACTACTACTCGAACGTGCGCAATTACGCGATCACGTCGAGCCGCTAGTGCGAAGAAATAATCGGCAAAAGCAGATTCGATGCTGCGTCCACGTAAATTGTTCACTAGGTGAGTCACCAATTTTGCAGTGGAAGCGGAGCCCGACTTGCCCAACAAATCAGTGACAAGTGCGCTCTTGGCCTCAACGGCGCCTGAAGTAATGAGCGCCTTGCGAAGTTCGAAAGAGTCACCAATAGCAAGTGATGTCGTGAAGAATTCTTCTTCTACTCGGTCAAGTTCGTTTGCGATATTGGCAGCAGATGCTTCGGCTTCGATTGCAAGTTGCTCGAGCACGAGAACTAGGTCACCTGAAGATGACCAACGAAGTGAAGAAATATTCTTCACTACAGCAAGTGCTGGTGCACCAAGTGTCTTACTAAAAAGATCAGAGACGAGTGTTGCCTTTGCCTCTTCTGTACGCGATGGATCAGTAAGTGCTCTGCGCACTGTGATATTTCCAGCAAGTACATCTCCAGCGAAAAAGAGTTCAGAACAGAGCGCAGAAGCAGCTTGGGCGGTTGCACCCTTTACTGCTGCGTCCAAAGTGGCGCGAGCAACCTGCAAGGATTGCCGGCTGCTGCCACCAAAATGCGCTCTCATCTAATTCTTCTCCTAATTATTTCTTGTTACTTTGATTTTTCGAGATCGTCGAGAAAACGATCCACGACTCGTGATTGTCTGGCCTGGTCATCAAGTGCTTCTCCAACAATCTTGGAAGCCAACTCAATAGCGATCGTTCCTACTTCATTACGAAGTGATGTGATTGCCTGTTGACGTTCTGCTTCGATCGAGGCGTGGGCTGATGCAGTAATGCGTGCAGCTTCTTCTTGAGCCTTGGCACGAAGTTCTTCAATGATCGCAACACCCTGCGCGCGAGCTTCCTCACGCAATGTCTGGGATTCTTCACGAGCCTTGGAGAGTTGTTCGTTGTACTGAGCCAACGCGCGCTGAGCTTCCAGCTGCGCTTTCTCTGCACGTTCAATGCCACCTTGGATTGCCTCTGTTCGGGCAGTGAATGCTTTTTCAAACATTGGCACTACCTTGGAGCGCAAGACAAGGAAGAGAAGTGTGAACGCGATTGCGCCCACGATTAATTCTGCGGTGTGCGGAATCAACGGATTAGCGTTCTCCGCCGCCAGATTAATTACGTGCATCACTGCCCTCTTTCTAGAGTCTCTAAGAAGTTAAATGAATTAGAGAACGAATGCGAGAACGAGGCCGAAGAGAGCAAGAGCTTCAGCAAGTGCGAATCCGAGGAACGCGATTGGCTGAAGAACGCTACGTGCTTCTGGCTGACGTGCAACGCCGCTGATGTAAGCAGCGAAGATCATTCCGGTAGCAATCGCAGGTCCGATTGCTGAGAGGCCATAACCGACCAGGTTGAGCGTGCCTTTCATAGTTCTTACCTTTCCAGTTGTTTAGTGCTCGTCGGCAAGGGCGCCGGCGATGTAGAGAGCTGTCAGCAGAGTAAAGATGTACGCCTGCAAACATTGGACCATGAATTCAAAGAAAGTCAGACCGATGCCGAATGCAAAGGCAAATGGACTGATCAACTTCAAACCGATGACCCCCTTGAGAAGATGATCTCCACCCAAGATGAAAACGAGAAGGAGCAAGTGCCCCGCGAACATATTTGCGAAAAGACGAAGGGAAAGAGTAAGTGGGCGCACAATAAAAAATGTGGCAAGTTCGAGAGGCGTCAACAAAATGTACGCAGCTTTTGGAACTCCTGGCATGAACATGATGTCTTTCATGTACTTGCGGATACCTTGCTTACGGATACCGATGTAATGGAAGGTGATAAAAGTAAATATGGCCAATACGTATGGAAAGCTCACATGCGACATTGCAGGAAATTGCAGCAGCGGAACAATTCCGAAAATGTTATTGGTCAAAATAAATGTGAAGAGCGTGAATAGATACGGCACAAATCGCATGAAATCGTGACCGATATTGTCACGAGCTAAATCATTGCGAACGAAGCCATAAATACTCTCTCCAGCAAACTGCAACTTAGAAGGAACGATTGCTGCTTTGCGAGAGGCCATAATGAAGAAAACTGAAATCAAAAGAACTGAAAGAAAAACTAAAAGAATAGGCTTTGTTGTGTATTCATTTCCTGCAATTACAGGTGGGAGGTTGAAGTCGTTCGTACTAGGCGGGACGAATCCTTCGCCAGTTCGCAACAAGTGCACCAAGGGCACGCGCTCACTCCTAATCGGTCAATATTCGAGAGAAATCTTGTGCAAGCCTTTTTATCTGCACTTGCGGGGCAACCTTATTGCCTGGAGTTCTCACCTGTGAAATCGCCCAGAAGTTACTTTGCTTACTCCCGGCCGAACCTCAACCAGACAAGGTAGATGGAGGCGCCCATTCCTAGGAGCAGGCCGCCCAAAAGGAAGTAGTGGGTGTGAAGCCAATGATCGGCAGCCCAACCCACCCCTCCCCAAAAGAGGAGACCAGAGAGGAGGTACCCGAATATCGACCAGGCGGCGCCTTCGTCTTGCTTCATGGGGTCTCCTTAGTGAGGGATGCTTCTGAGGAACCGTTCTGTGGCAATGGTAGATGGATGCGAAGTTTGAGGAAACTGCGGATTTCCCCGCCCAGCCAGGCCACGGTGAGTGCTATCGCCACAATCCCAAAACTTGAGCGGTCAATGGTGGCTCGTGAGGTGAAATTAGTAAGAAGCCAGAGGAAGAGGCCCAGAACTGCGATCTTGGCAAAATAGGAAAAAATGGCCAACGCAAAAGTGGTCAATGGGTCGAGCTTTCGAGAGATGGCCGAGACTCCCAAATGGACCGCAAAGTACAAGACCACAATAAATTGAGCCAATAGGGCGCCCAAGAGACCGGGCTTTCCTCGTGCAATTGTGGCAACGATGATTCCCAATATTCCGACAGCAAAAGACGGGATCAGCGCCCCGCGAGCCATGTCGCGTTCATTACTCCCGGACTTACTCATGCATCGACCTTAATACGTCGCGCGGCAATCCAATGACGAGAAATTGATGTGCTGACCAGGGCCAACGCCACGAAAACAGTTGATGCAACCCACAGCGGCTCAAATGCCATCACTGTCACGGGGATGGCAACGGTTGCTGTCCAGAAATACATAATGACGGCGGTGCGTTGATGCGAATTTCCATCGCCAAGCAATCGGTGATGCAGATGCTCCTTATCTGGTGCAAAAGGTGAGCGACCTGAAAGCAATCGTCGAAAGACTGCGAGTAAAAGGTCGGCCAACGGAATTGCAAGCACCGCAAAGGGAAGTAGAAGTGGCAACAAAGTCGGTCCCTTATTTTCAGCCGAGATTGCATTGGCATCAATTTGTCCGGTCAACGTAATTGCGGCGGCAGCAAGGAGTAGCCCAAGAAACATCGAGCCAGAGTCGCCCATAAATATTTTGGCGGGATGGGAATTATGTGGCAAGAACCCAATGCAGACACCAATGATGATTGCAGTGACCAACGAAGGCGAGCCAGCACGACTAAACCCATAAACAACGGCCAATAAATATGCGAAGGCGAAGAATGACGCTCCTGAGATTGCAACAATGCCCGCAGCTAATCCATCAAGTCCATCAATAAAGTTCACGGCATTGACGGTTACTAAAACAATCAAGACGGTAAGTGCCTGACCGATGCTTGGCGGCAAAGTCATAATCCCGTTAATCGGCAACCAGAGAATCTGAATTCCATAGAGAAGCAAAATGCCGGCCGCCAAAGCTTGTCCTGCCAATTTTGTAATCGCATCAAGTTGAAAACGGTCATCGGCCATTCCAAGAATGATCACAAAAGTTGCCGCAAGGAAAATTCCTTGGAGCTCGTGTCCAAATGACTTTCCAACTAGGGAAAGGTGGCGAACGATCAAGAGAGTAAGCGCCGTGGATATCCACATCGCAAGTCCACCCCAGCGTGCAGTTGGCAGGGCATGAACGTCGCGACTTCGAATCTGAGCAACCGCTCCAAATCTCTCGGCAAGAACTTTTACTCCTGGCGTGATGACATAGCAGAGCACAGCACTCAAGAGTGTTGTGATCATGTATTCACGCATCTGCTTTTCTTTCTTTACGCTGAATAAATAGGAAAGCGAGCCGTCAATTCTTTTACTTCGGCACGAATTCCTGAAAGTGTGGTGGCATCATCGGTTGCGATTGCTCGAGAGATCATGGAGGCAATTGATTTCATTTCAAGTGCTCCCATTCCTTGAGTTGTCGTTGCCGCTGATCCAACACGAATCCCGCTGGTGACGGCTGGGGATTCTGGATCAAAAGGAATCGCATTCTTATTCAGAACTATCCCTGCAAGGCCACAGCGCTCGTCCGCAACTTTTCCATTGACACCAGTGCTTCGAATATCAATGAGAGCAAGGTGAGTTTGTGTTCCACCTGAGACAGCGCGCATTCCTTCATCTTCAAGGGAGGATGCCAAAACCTGACAGTTAGAAATTACATTCTTTGCATATTCTTGGTAAGCGGGCGTTGCACATTCTTTAAGTGCAATGGCCTTGCCTGCAACCGCAGACATGATTGGCCCACCTTGCATGCCAGGAAATACTGCCTTATCAATAGCAGCCGCATGTTCTGCCTTTGATAAAATCATTCCGCCACGGGGTCCACGCAAAACTTTATGTGTTGTGAAAGAGACAACGTCGGCATAGGGAACTGGCGATGGAATCGCCTTACCTGCGACTAGCCCAATAAAGTGCGCCGCATCAACCCACATAATCGCGCCGACTTCATCGCAGATTGCACGAACTCTTTCGAAATCAATCAAACTTGGATAGGCAGTTGCACCGGTACAGATCATCTTTGGTTTGTTAGCGATTGCAAGAGCGCGCAATTCGTCATAATCAATGAGTTCATCCTCTTGACGTACGCCGTAGGAAACAATGTTGAACCACTTGCCGGAAAAATTGACCTTTGAACCATGAGTCAAGTGCCCTCCATGTGGCAAGGACATTGCAAGAACGGTGTCTCCAGGCTTAGTAAACGCTGCATAGACAGCAATGTTTGCGCTAGCGCCTGAGTGGGGTTGAACGTTGGCATGATCTGCGCCAAAGAGTGACTTGGCACGATCAATTGCCAATACCTCGGCCTTATCTACTTCCTCGCACCCTCCGTAGTAACGCTTGCCGGCATAACCTTCGGCATACTTATTAGAAAGAGTTGAACCAAGGGCAGCAAGAACCGCACGAGAAGTGAAATTCTCACTGGCGATCAACTGCAAGGTTGTTTGCTGGCGGTGAAGTTCAGAGAGCAATATCGCTGCGATATCTGGATCTTGCTCGGTGAGAAGGTCGAAATCTGGACCGTAAAAAGGGGTATCTGACATGCCCCGTAGCCTATGCCGTCAGGCTCAATTTGTCGGTGTTGCCAGGGAAATCAAAGGCGCAACCGTCTTGAGCTCCTCCAGGGAGATCGCGCCTTCGCGAAGCACGCTAAGCCGGATCTCGTTTGCGCGGATCAAGGTTGAAAGGGGAACTTCAGGAATATCGGCGCTGACAAATATCCCCTGCACAACTCCGGGACCGAACTCAAGATTGCCACTTCTCACTATCGGTGGACTCCCAGCGGGCGCCGCACTTGCAACGGCAAGTGGTCCGCTTTTTTGAACAAGTGAGTGAACAAATCCTTCCGAAGGAACTCTCACGCAGATAAAGCCCAACCGATTTCCATCGCCCAAATCCCATGAAAGGCCCGTTGATGGAGCAACGTTGAAAGATATTTGGCCAGGCCAAAACTTTTCCATGAGCGCTCGTGCATATTCGGGAATATCGCGAGCAATGCCATCGAGTACATCAATACTTCCTATGAACACTTGGGCTGCAACACCTAAGTCATCACCACGAATTGCGTGGAGTGTGCGGACTGCATCTTCAGTAAAAGCGTCGGCAAGTAATACATAACCATTTTCAACAGGAGCTGCAATCACGTAACCTGCGCGAATCCATTCAAGCGCCTGGTTAATGTGGGCATCCATATCCCCCGTTTGTAGATCAATTATTTGTGTCATGCGGTTTCCTTATCGCACTGGTCCATCGAGGGCGATCGTTTAGGTCATGGTGAAGTTTGATATCTTCAAAATTTGCTTGCAAGGCTTGGGCAACTGCGGGGCCTTGCTCTTCTCCATGTTCAGAAATGAATAGTCCACCAGACTTAAGTAATCGTGCAGCTGCCTCATAAAAACGACGAGGGACATCCATGCCGTCAGGCCCGCCAAAAAGAGCAACGTGTGGTTCGTAGTCAACAACCTCCGATGGAAGTACTTCACCGCTTGGAACATAAGGTGGATTAGCGATAATCAGATCAGCTTTCACGCCGATCAACGCAGTAGAAACATCCTCTGCAACGACTCGAACATCTGCGCCTATTGCCTCAATATTCTTACGAAGCCAAAAGATCGCATCGGGATCAATCTCTACTGCGATCACATGAGCATGGGGAGATTGTGTAGCGATTGCTAGGGCTAACGACCCTGCACCAGCACCAAGATCTATGACACTTGCTGGGCCATCGAAACTCTTGAGATGGGCGACAATGCGATCAATCATGAGTTCGGTCTCTGGGCGAGGAATCAATACACCAGGACCTACGTGCAAAGTTAGATCGCCAAAATAGGCCAACCCCGTTATGTATTGCACTGGCTCATTGTCTAAGCGACGAGTGATCAGTTCTGAGAAATGTTCGACAACTTGTGAAGGATCATCCAACGCGGCAATGGCACTTTCTACACGTAACGGATGATGCAGATCCATTCGGCTTATACCCAATAGGTGAGCGAATAAATGTTCCGCATCCACTTCTTCGAAACCAGCGTTGCGCAAATTCTTCTTGGCGGGTGCTAAGACTTCGCGAACATTGATAGACATAAGAATTAGTTTGTGGAAGCTAGCTTTGCTGCCTTATCAGCATCAAGTAGAGCCTGAATCATTGGGTCGAGCTCGCCATTAAGAACGGCATCTAAGTTATTTGATTTGAAGTTCACACGATGATCACTTATGCGATTCTCTGGATAGTTATATGTGCGAATTCGCTCACTTCGATCTACCGTACGTACCTGACTCTTTCGCTCTGCCGAAGCCGCTTCCATTGCTGCTTCTTGCGCAGCAAGCAACATGCGAGCACGCAAAATACGAAGTGCCGATTCTTTGTTTTGTAACTGGCTCTTTTCGTTCTGACATGAAACGACGATTCCCGTTGGGATGTGAGTGATACGCACTGCCGAGTCTGTTGTATTAACGCTCTGACCACCAGGGCCACTTGAGCGATACACATCAATACGTAGGTCTTGCATATTGATTTCTACTTCTACTTCTTCGGCCTCTGGCAACACCATCACACCGGCAGCGGATGTATGAATACGCCCCTGTGATTCAGTTTCTGGCACGCGTTGTACTCGGTGGACTCCACCTTCAAACTTTAGGCGAGCATAAGGTGACTTACCTGGTTCAGGAATTCCCTTTGACTTCATGGCGACAGAAATATCTTTGTATCCCCCGAGATCACTTTCAGTGGCATCAATAATCTCTGACTTCCAGCCATGCTTTTCTGCGTATCGCAAATACATACGCAAAAGATCTCCAGCAAAGAGGGCGGACTCATCTCCACCTGCTCCCGCTTTGATTTCCAAAATTACATCGCGGTCATCATTAGGGTCGCGAGGCAGGAGCAGCTCTTCTAATTTCGTTGCTGCATCATCGCGTGCAATTTCCAGAGCCGGGATTTCAGAGGCAAAATCTTCATCAACTTCAGCTAATTCCTTGGCAGCGGCTAAATCATCTTCTGCGCTTTTCCATTGACGAAACCCGGCAACAACGGGTCCCAGCTGGGCATAACGTCTGCCCAATTGACGAGCCTTTCCTTGGTCATTATGAATATCGGGATCAGCCATGGCTGCTTCAAGTTCGGCATACTCCCGAACGAGTTCGTGAGCCAAGGCAAAGCGATCCTCGTTACTCATCTTTGCCTCCTAACTCACCGTTGAAAGAAAAACATGCAAAAGAAAAAGACCGCAGCCGTTACACAAGTAACGGTTGCGGTCTCTTTAGAAAGCTACTTGACGCCTGATTTTCCGAAGCGCTCTTCGAACTTCGCAACGCGGCCACCAGTGTCGAGGATGCGCTGCTTGCCGGTGTAGAACGGGTGGCATACAGAACACACTTCAACATAAATGGAACCGCTAGCAACAGTTGAACGAGTCATAAAAGTCTCGCCACAACCGCAGGTGACTTTTGTGTCACCGTATTGCGGATGAATTTCTTTCTTCATGTCTTTGCCTCTCTTAGGGACTGGGTCGCTTTTTCAAGTCGTGAACCAGTTCGTGATGGTCATAAGGGTAACGCCGAGGCGTCACCTTTGGAAATCGATGAACTTTTACGCGTAATTCTCGGGGCTTACTAGCCTTCGTTACCTGGGCCAGCTGTGGTCTTCTGGATCTGCATCAAGAATTCAACGTTGGATTTAGTGCCCTTCATCTTCTCGAGCAAGAGCTCGAGAGCTGCTTGTGGCTCGAGGGCATGTAGAACGCGACGCAATTTCCAGACGATGTTGAGTTCTTCTGTTCCCATAAGAATTTCTTCCTTACGGGTACCAGAAGCGACAACGTTGACTGCTGGGAAAATACGTTTATCGGCAAGACGGCGATCGAGAATGAGTTCCATATTTCCTGTGCCCTTGAACTCTTCGAAGATAACTTCATCCATACGGGAGCCAGTATCAACAAGTGCAGTTGCAAGAATGGTGAGTGATCCACCATCTTCAATATTACGAGCCGCGCCAAAGAATTTCTTCGGTGGATACAGAGCAGCAGAATCAACACCACCAGAAAGGATGCGACCACTTGCAGGGGCTGCAATGTTGTAGGCACGACCTAGGCGAGTAATCGAGTCAAGAAGGACAACAACATCGTGTCCAAGTTCAACCAAACGCTTTGCGCGCTCGATTGCAAGTTCAGCAACAGTGGTGTGATCATCGGCTGGACGGTCAAAAGTGGAAGCAATAACTTCACCCTTAACTGAACGCTGCATATCTGTAACTTCTTCAGGGCGCTCATCGACAAGCACCACCATCAAGTGACACTCAGGGTTGTTGGTTGTGATTGCGTTTGCAATTGCCTGCAAAACCATAGTCTTTCCGGCTTTTGGTGGAGAAACAATAAGTCCGCGTTGACCTTTACCAATAGGTGAAATCAAATCGATTACACGAGTAGTCAGGATGTTTGGTTCTGTCTCAAGACGCAAGCGCTCTTGTGGGTACAAAGGAACCAGCTTGGAGAATTCAACGCGATTACGCGCTTCCTCTGGTTGCATTCCATTGACGGTTTCCAATGTGATGAGTGCATTGAATTTTTCACGACGTTCGCCTTCGCGAGCCTGACGAACAGATCCCGTGACAACATCACCCTTGCGAAGTCCGTATCGGCGAACTTGCTGCAGTGAAATGTAAACATCGTTGGGTCCTGGCAAATAACCGCCAGTGCGAATAAAGGCATAACTTTCGAGAATATCGACAAGGCCACCAACCGGAACCAAGACGTCATCTTCGGCCAATACTGGTTCGCGTTCTTCGCGCGCAGGATTGTGACCTTGACGCTCACGTGTGCGACCTCTGTCACGCCCGCGATCGCGACCTCGACCACGATCGGAATTATCTCCGCGATCGTTTCGCGGTTCTTGCGAATCAACCTCGGCCTCTTCTGCCGGGGCTTCGGCTTCTTGCTTCTTCTTATTACGGTTTGCGTTGCGCTCTGCTCGTTTGGTTTCGCGTTCTAATTTCGCGGCCTCACGATTGGCGGCTTGAAGATCGCTGATAGCTTGCACGAGTGCGGCCTTCTTTAACTTGGCGGCGCCTTCGATTCCTAATTGACCAGCAACAGCTTGCAGTTGCGGAAGGAGCATCGAGGCTAACTCTGGGCTGCTTGAGCGAACAGGTTCTTTTTCAGTCATTGAACTTCATTTCAGTTATGGGAATAGTCCCGTGATTTTTTCTTCTTTTGAATATCTGAGGTATCTCTTGCCAGTCAAAGTTTCGCAAGCGGGTGGTTCAGATACGAGAACCGTAGCAGGGGATCTTCAAATCCGCCAAACGCGAAGGGGTGAGGTGAAAACTATGCGGAGATAACGCTGGCCCCTGTGGCCGATACAGCTAACTCTTGAACAGCAAAATTATCCCCGGCAGCACGATGTAATTCAGCGATTTCGGATGCATCTCCGCTATGAAAGACCAGAACAGTGGGTCCCGCGCCAGAGATAAAGGCTGCAACACCAGCGGCCCGCAACTTGGTGACAAGTGCGAACGACTTTGGCATCGCCTCTTGGCGATATTTCTGGTGCAAGAAATCTTCGGTAGATACAAAAAGCAAGTCAGGTCGTTGCGACAACGCATGTACCAAGAGAGCACTACGTGTTGAGTTGGCTACCGCATCTGAATGTGGAATTGATTCTGGCAAAAGTTTCCGAGCTTTCGAGGTGGCAACTGATTGAGTAGGGATGAAGGCGACAACCTTGATCCGAGGATCAACAGTGATGCTTACTGCACGGGCAACGTTACTTCCGTGATGATCTTCTTGCCAGGCAATCGTCGCGCCACCAAAGAGTGCGGCTGCAACATTATCTGGATGACCTTCCATCTCTGATGCGATATTGAGAAGTTCGTCATCAATCATTCGATCATTGCCAGAAAGCACCAAGGCGCGCGCTAAAACTAAACCACCAACAATTGCACTGGCAGAGGAACCGAGTCCGCGACCATGAGGAATGACATTAAGTGCACGAACTGAAAGCCCACGTGGCTTTCCTCCCATGAAATCAAAACCTTTGTACATCGCTTTGATGAGTAAATTCTTGTCATCGCGGCGGACAGTATCGGCGCCCTCTCCGGCAACATCAAGATCCAAAGTCTGGCCTTCAATGACTTGGGCGATATAACGATCATGCATGCCCAGTGCTAAACCAAAGCAATCAAATCCTGGTCCGAGATTTGCGCTGGATGCAGGTACTTGAACCTCAAATGCTTGTGCACGAAAAGTTGGTTTGGCCATGATCGTTTCTTAACTCAATCCCAGTGCTTGCGCAGCAACGGATGCGACCGGAGGAATAACAACAGGATCTGCGGCGCCTTCAAGTGCCCAATGAACATCCTTAAGACCATGGCCGGTCACGGTGATGACGATGCGCTTTCCGTGTGGCAAAGTTCCGCGCGCCTCGTGCTTGAGAAGACCAGCAAGACCTGCAGCGCTAGATGGTTCAACAAAGACGCCTTCTTTGCCGGCAACCAGGCGATAAGCACTCAAAATTTCTTCATCGGTCACTGAATCAATAAGTCCACCCGATTCATCGCGCGCCGCAACTGCTTGCGCCCAGGATGCAGGATTTCCAATTCGGATAGCAGTAGCAATTGTCTCTGGATTGGTCACGATTTCACCGCGAACAATCGGCGCAGACCCTTCGGCCTGAAAGCCCCACATCTGTGGCAACTTCGATGAAATACCATCGGCGCGATATTCGTTATAGCCCTTCCAATATGCAGTGATATTTCCTGCATTGCCCACAGGCAGAGCATGAATATCAGGGGCATCTCCGAGGAAATCCACTACTTCAAAAGCTGCTGTCTTTTGGCCTTCAATGCGAAAAGGATTGACCGAATTAACCAGTGCGACAGGATAGTTTTCAGAGAGTTCACGAGCCAAGCTCATGCAATCATCGAAGTTTCCATCTACTTGCAAGATCGTTGAGCCATGAATCATTGCTTGTGCCAACTTGCCCATCGCAATCTTTCCCGCGGGGATCAATACTGCGGGCACCATTCCAGCTTTCGTTGCATAGGCAGCAGCAGATGCACTTGTGTTTCCCGTTGATGCACAGATGACGGCTTTAGCACCATCTTCTGCCGCTTTAGAAATGGCCATCGTCATTCCTCGATCTTTGAAGGATCCTGTTGGATTAGCGCCTTCGAATTTCAGCCAAACGTCGTTGTTGAGCAATTTCGAAAGATGAAGCGCATGGATCAGCGGGGTGCCACCTTCACGAAGTGTGATGACCGGCGTCTTTGCACTGACTGGCAAACGATCGCGGTATTCCTCGATCACACCGCGCCATTGATGCGCGCCACGTTGAACGTATTGGTTACTCATTATTGAGGTGACCCTTCGACTCGAATAACACTATCAACGGACATGACCATATCCATCTGCGATAAACGTTTCACTGTTGCAGCAAGAGCAGCTTCAGTTGCATTGTGTGTGACAACAATGAGTTCGGCATCGGATCCGCGACCAGTTTGGCGGACTGTTTGAATAGAAACATTCTCCGTTGCAAAACCTTGTGCGATTGCTGCAAGGACACCAGATTTGTCAGCAACATTTAGACGAATCAAATACTTAGTGTTGGTCTGCCCAATCGGCACGATTGCACGATCTGCATAATCACTTTCGCGTGGGCCTACCGCTCCCCCAGTACGATGGCGAGCCACAGCAACGACATCTCCAAGAACTGCGCTTGCAGTAGGAGCCCCGCCTGCGCCACGACCATAAAACATGAGCTCTCCTGCCGATTGCGCCTCAACGAATACCGCGTTAAAGGCATCGCGCACAGAAGCAAGCGGATGATTGCGTGGAAGAAGAACTGGGTGAACACGTACAGAAATTTGATCGGTAGGTGTGAGTTCGGCGATCGCTAATAATTTAATGACGTGGTTCATGGATTTAGCAACGGCAACATCGGCTGCAGTGATCTGGGTGATGCCTTCACGATGCACATCGGCTGCCGTCACTCGAGTGTGGAATGCAAGACCCGCCAAAATTGCAGCTTTTGCTGCGGCATCAAAACCTTCGATATCCGCGGTTGGATCTGCTTCGGCATAGCCCAGTGCTTGAGCCTCGGCTAGAACTTCGCCAAATGCACGGCCCTCTTCATCCATCTTGGTCAAAATAAAGTTCGTAGTGCCATTGACTATTCCCATGATGCGTGTGACGTGGTCACCGACCAAGGATTCGCGAAGTGGGCGAAGGATAGGAATTGCACCGGCAACGGCTGCTTCGTAATAAAGATCCACGCCAGCTTTGTCGGCTGCGCTATAAAGGTCGGCTCCGTGCGTTGCAAGGAGTGCTTTGTTGGCCGTGACCACAGATTTTCCGTTTGCGATCGCCGCCAAGATCAAAGTGCGCGCAGGTTCGATTCCGCCCATAACCTCAATGACGATGTCGATCTCGGGATCATTCACCACAGAATCGGCATCGGTAGTAAATATCGATGGATCTATTCCTGGACGAATCACGGAAGTATCGCGGACTGCGATCTTAGAAAGGACCAGCCGTGCGCCAGAGCGCGTGGAGAGTTCGCGGTGATCTTCAGAGAGCAAACGTGCGACTTGGCCACCAACAACGCCGGCGCCCAACATTCCGATTTTGAGGACAGGAAGTGCGGAATTCATGTGCTTACTCTTTCACACATCAAGACCGAGAAGATCGGCCTCTGTCTCGCGCCTCAAAATCACGCGTGCTTTTCCATGTAATAGCGCCACTACTGGTGGTCGTGGCACGTGGTTGTAATTGCTAGCCATGCTTCGGCCATAAGCGCCCGTTGCCGGCACAGCCAAGAGATCTCCTGGAGCGATATCGGCTGGAAGTTGGATATCTCTAATAATAATGTCGCCAGTTTCGCAATGTTTTCCAACAACTCGGGATGCGATAAGTGGGGCGCTCGATGTGCGATTGGCTAGAACGGTTATGTATTCGGCGCCATAAAGGGCGGGACGAATGTTATCGCTCATGCCTCCATCAATAGATATGTAATTACGGTTCGCGCCAGATTCCAGAACAACATTTTTTGTGGTTCCTACTTCGTACAAGGTAAACATGGCCGGGCCAACTATTGCGCGCCCTGGTTCGATAGAGATCCGAGGGATATCTAATCCGTAGGTCGCGCAAGAAGTTTTCACAGCGTTGGCCAGATACGGCAAAACATCCTGAGGCAGAAGTGGTTCATCCTCGGGCAAGTATGAGATTCCGTATCCTCCACCGAGATCGAGTTCTGGAAGTTGCGCGCCAAATTCATCGCGGAACTTTCCCATTAATTCAATGAGTCGATCAGCTGATACGGCGAATGCATCCATCGACAAAATCTGTGAACCAATGTGGCCGTGGAATCCGCGAAGTTCGATCTCTGGATGTGAACGTGCCGCCAACACAGCAGTCCACGCGGCTCCACTAGCAATCGAGAAACCAAACTTCACGTCTTCGTGCGCCGTTGCAATCGATTCGTGCGTGTGTGCTTCGATACCTGGAGTAAGCCGCAAGAGAATCGCTTGGACTTTGCCGTGCTTGCGCGCAGCCTCGGCTACTCGGGAAATTTCGACAAGTGAGTCAACGACGATTGTGCCCACGCCAATTTCAATGGCCTTGGTAATTTCTGCCACCGATTTGTTATTGCCATGAACCTGAATCTTTGATGCAGGGAAATTTGCAGCAATCGCGACAGCGAGTTCGCCACCGGTACATACATCTAAACCAATTCCACATTCAGCGATCCATTTTGCAACTTCCACACAGACAAAAGCTTTGCCCGCGTAGTACACATGTCCAGCGCGATCGCCAAAGGATTCATTCAGCGCTTCTCCCCAGGCAAGGGCACGTTCACGAAAGTCCACCTCATCAATAAAGAATGTGGGCGTTCCAAAGTCACGAGCCAACTTATGTGCAGGCATCCCAGAAAGTTGTAACTCGTTTTCATGGAAGGTCACGCCAGAGGACCAGACATTTGCCACTACTACATCCTCTCCGGTGCGCTCACGCCAAGAAGGCGCAGGCCGTTACCCAAAACTTGCATCGTCGCCGCGCAAAGATTTGCACGGGCACTATGAATTGCATCAATTGGTTCATCACCCAAAGGAAGTACACGGCAGTCTGCATAGAAGCCGTGATAAACGCCGGCCAATACTTCAAGATATCTAGCAATGCGGTGTGGTTCGCGAAGTTCGGCTGCCCCCGCAACAACGCGAGGGAACTCTGCAAGTGCACCCAGGAGTTCGTTTTCACGATCATGCGCCAGCAGGGCGGGCTCAAAGTCAGCCAATGTATGAGGCACCTTTAAGTCACTTGCGTTTCGCAAGACTGCAGCAATACGCGCATGGGCGTATTGCACGTAATACACAGGGTTCTCATTGGTGCGCTTTTTCAAGATATCTACATCCAGCACCATCGGAGTCTCCACCGGATAACGGATCAACGTGTAACGAGCAGCATCTACGCCAACTTTTTCCACGAGATCTTCTAAAGTGATAATTGTTCCAGCGCGCTTGGAAAGTTTTACTTCCTCGCCACCTTCCATGATCTTTACAAGCTGGCCAATCAATACATCGATGTTGTATTCAGGATCATCGCCCGCACACGCCGCGATTGCCTTCAAACGATTAACGTAACCGTGATGGTCTGCACCCAACATGTAAATACAAATATCAAAACCGCGCTCGCGCTTATTGATGTAATACGCAGTGTCGGATGAGAAGTATGTAAGTTCTCCACCGCTCTTAATCAGTACGCGATCTTTATCGTCATCGAAATCAGTGGTGCGAAGCCATGTTGCACCCTGTTGTTCAAAGACGTGTCCTTGCGAGCGCAACTTCTCTAAGCCGTGCTCTACTGCCCCACTGCTATGTAATGAACGCTCCGAGAACCAGACATCAAAGTGCGTGTTAAAAGTTTCAAGCACTCTTTGTTGATCGGCCAACTGTGCTTTGTAGGCGCGCTCGCGAAATTCAATGAGTTGCGGATCCCCAACCATTTTCAAGATTGCAGGATCAGCAGCGACTACCGCTTGTGCGAGGTCAGAGATGTACGCACCTTGATATCCATTTTCAGGAATAGGTTGTCCCGTTGCCGCCGCGCGCACCGATGCACCAAATAGGTCCATCTGATTGCCGCGATCATTGATGTAAAACTCGCGAGTCACTGTCGCGCCAGCTGCAGTGAGTACACGACCTAACGCATCACCCACCGCTGCCCACCGTGTGTGACCCAAATGCAATGGCCCCGTTGGATTAGCGCTAATGAATTCCAAGTTAATCGATACACCCGCGAGAGATGTTCCCTGCCCAAAATTCTCTCTTGCTTCAAGAATCTGACGTACAACTTCACCTTGACTGGAACGCTCTAAAGTGATGTTAATAAATCCAGGTCCCGCGATATCGACAGATAAAACTTCCGGAAGGGCTTCTAAATCACGCTTGAGAAGTTCAGCAATTTCTCGCGGTGGGCGCCCTGATCCTTTAGCTAACTGCAACGCAATAGATGAGGCATAGTCGCCATGGTCGCGATTCTTCGGGCGCTCCAAGGCAATAGATGCTGGGATTTCACAGGTTAATTCGCCACTTGCCACCAGAGCGCGCAGGGCAGCGGTGATCTTGGCTGCTAAGAGTTCGCTATGGGAGGACACCGCCCAAGGTTACCGTTTCGCGCTCAAAGCATGCGCATTCGTTGATTTGTACCTCTTACCTCTACCCTTACCCCTGTTGCACAGATCGATGAGATCGAACGCTCCAGCGGGAGTGGTGAAATGGCAGACACGCAGGTCTTAGGAACCTGTGTCTTCGGACGTGAGGGTTCAAGTCCCTTCTCCCGCACTCAGTTACCAACCACCTTCAGCGCGACGGTTGTATTTCACTTCGCTATTACCTAAATCAAAAACAATGAGCTTTCGTTCTGTGAATGATTCCAAGAACCATTGCGACAACTCACGACCTACGCCACTCTTTCCGGCGCCACCAAATGGTGCAAGTTGATCCCAATAGTTACTGGTCTCGTTAACGTTGACTGATCCATGTGGCAGAGCCTCAGCAACTCGCCATGCATTGGAAAGATCGCGGGTCCACAGTGATGCAATGAGTCCGAGTTCGCTCTTATTGGCGATTTCGATTGCATGCTCAGCAGACTTGATCTTCATGATGGGGGCTACGGGTCCGAATGTTTCCTCTTGCATAATCTGCATTTCCTCCGTGACGCCCAAGAGAATGGTTGCTGGGAAATAGAGACCCTCTTCTGGGCCAAATTGGATTACCTGGGCACCCTTATCGCGAGCATCTTGAACATGTGCTTTAACGCGGGCCAATGTGGTCTCGTTGCACAAAGGACCCATGTTGGTGGTTTCTAGCGAAGGATCACCGATTACTAATTTGCCAGCAGCAGCTGTGAACTTCTCGACGAATTCATCGTAGATATCCTCGTGAACAAGAAGTCGCTCCGCTGATGTACACACCTGACCTGAGTAATAGAAGCAGCCGTTCATCGCTCCATCTACAGCCGCATCAATATCGGCATCGGCAAGAATAATGAATGGGCCATCTCCACCAAGTTCAAGAAGATGAGGCTTGAGAGCGCAGGCTTTAGCGATGATTTCGCCAGTCTTGGTAGAACCGGTGAAGAAGATGCCGTCCACGCCTTTGTGTTCAACGATTGCTGCTCCGATATCGCCGAAACCTTGTACGACGTTTACTACTCCATCTGGCAAACCTGCATCGGCAAATATTTGGGCAACCATCGCGCAACTCAGCGCTGAGAATTCAGATGGCTTCCACACAACCGTGTTGCCGGCCCCGATGATGTGAGCCAAAGCAATAGAGGAAATATCCGTGGGGAAGTTATAGGGCGTAATCACACCAACTACTCCCAGGGGGCGATGACCAAGGACGATGCGCTTGTTTGTTGTCTGTTCCTGAGTAGATGGGAATGACATACCTCGATGGCGCAGAATTTCTTCCGCTGCTTTTGCATAAGAAGGTACGGAGTATTCGTACACCTCTTCACGTGAATCGGTTATCGTCTTGCCAATTTCTTGGCAGAGCATCAACGCGATTGGCTCGGCACGTTCTAGAAATAATTGGTGGATCCGGCGAAGAATCTTCGCTCTCTCAATGACAGGAAGAGCTGCCCATGCAGGTTGCGCTGCTCGCGCTGCCGCAACTGCCCGATCAACATCTTCAGGAGTGCTTCGCGAAACGTTGGCTATAACTGCACGTGAATGAGGGGACTTAACTTCAAATGTTCCTCCCGACCCAGGTACCCACTTTCCGCCAATAAGTGCATTTATGGGGACGTTAGTGGCTTCAATCATTTCTACTCCTGATGAGGTCTGAGGTGAAGTATTAGGCTCTCATAATTTTCTGGCGTTGGATAGAGAGTTCATGTGGGTTTTCGCTCATCCAACTAGCGTAAACAAGTGGTGGGTATCTCTCACGAGTTCTCTTTAAACCAAACGTCGATGCGAGGAGACTAAAGATGTACACGGAATGTGTACTTATGAAAGGTCTTCACAATGACAAGAAATTATGTAGTTACAGGCGCCGCATCTGGAATTGGCGCGCAAACCGTATTACTTCTTAAAGAACGCGGCGCCAAAGTAATAGGTGTTGATATTCACGATGCTGATGTGAATGCGGATCTGAGTACTCCTCTTGGTCGCAAGGAAGCAGTAAGCCATGTTATTGATCTATCCGGGGGAAAGATCGACGCAGTTATTGCTTGCGCAGGATTAGCGCATCCAATAGCCAAAACTGTTTCCGTAAACTTCTTTGGGGTAACCGAGTTTCTTACGGGACTATTGCCTACTCTTGCAAAGAGTTCCTCGCCTCGTGTCGCAGTAACGAGTTCAATGGCTTCCTTAATGCCAAACTCGCCAGAACTTGTTGAAGCAATGCTTGCTAATAACGAAGCGGGCGCACTTGTAATCGCCCAGGGATTAGTTGATCAGGGCGATGCGCAAGCAAGTTTGATTTACGGATCTACTAAACGCGCAGTGAGCAGATGGATTCGTCGCGAATGCCTCAAGCCAGCTTGGGCTGGGGCCGGCATACCTCTCAACGCAGTAGGTCCCGGAATTGTTGAGACACCAATGGTCGCCGACATGATTGCAACAGAGGAAGCAAGAACAGCTATCAGCCAGATGGTTCCTATGCCTCTCAATGGTTTCATGAAGCCTCGCCAAGTTGCCTACCTCCTTGCATGGCTTGCCTCAGAGGAAAACACCCACACCACTGGACAGACCATTTACATTGACGGTGGATCTGATGCGGCTATTCGTGGAGATAACGTCTGGGCCTAAATAAGTAATTCGCGCTTAATTGGTGCAGTCGTGAGTTCTATGCAAGTGACATAGGATTTCACGAACTGCACCACTCAAAGAAAGCGTGAACAGTGAAGCTCACCGAAGTTTTAAACCAGAGATACATGAAGAGGTTGTACGCCTCTCGATTTATCTCCAACTTCGGTAACGGCATGGCACCGATTGCACTGGCCTTTGGTATCTTGAAATTGCCCGGTGGTGATGCAACAAAACTTGGTTTAGTCCTGGGTTCTAGTTCAGTCACATTACTTTTGATGTTTCCATTTGGTGGAGTTATCGCCGATCGATATGGTCGCGCACGTTTAGTGGGTACCGCAGACATTGTTGCTGGATCACTTTTCACCGTGCAAGCAATTCTCTTTTTCACAGGTCATGCACCAATACCCGTACTCATGCTGATCAACGCTCTCTTTGGAATCACTTGGGGAATTTGGTGGCCGGCATTTTCAGGGATTATGCCTGCATTACTTCCCGATGAATCCTTGCAACGGGGAAATGCTTTCAACCAACTCTTTTCCAATGTCGCGATGGTCCTTGGTGCAGCTAGCGGCGGAATACTCGTCGCCAACTTTGGTAGCGCTCTTGCACTCCTTTTGGATGCCTTGAGTTTCTTGGTAGCCGGAGGACTTGTATTCTCCTTCCGTCACATGACGCCAGCCATGGAGTCAGTGGAAAACACGATGCTTCATGATATTAAGGCGGGATGGAAAGTATTTGTTTCCTTCCATTGGATTGTGGCAATTGTTGCGGCGTTCTCATTTATTGTGATGGTCTGGGCCGGCGCCGAAAGTGTTCTCGGGCCAATGATCGCCTTAAAGAGATTTAACGGTGCAAGTTCCTGGTCCATTGTGCTTACCTGCGAATCTGTGGGCTTTATTGTTGGATCTCTAATCGCATTGCGTATTAATCCCAAACGCCCCATGCTCTTTCTGATGTTGGCCACCTCTCCCTTGATGTTCTACGTTTCCTCGATGGCATTTGCCTCATCTATTTGGATCATCGCATTTGGTGCATTTATCTGTGGTATCTCGGTAGACCTTTGGAGTTCTATTTGGAACACCGCTTTGCAACAGCGCGTCCCGCGTGAGTCGCTTTCCCGTGTCTCCGCCTATGACGGAATGGGATCGATGCTTTTTAGACCCATTGGTTTAGCCATTGCTGGGCCACTTTCCATTTGGATCGGTACGACCAACACCCTCTATTTTGGAGCAGGACTAGCGGGAATCTGCATTGCGCTAACTCTTCTGGTTCCAGAGGTGCGCAACTTAAAACGACTCGAGCCAACAGCCTAAATAAGCACTAACTCTTTGCCCTTAGCAACCGCGGTCTCGCGACCATCCACATGTAGTTTCTTGTAGACACTTTTGAGGTGTGTCTTCATAGTGTTATGGGAAATATGAAGATTCTTCGATATTTCAAAAATCGTCATACCTGTTGAAAGATTTCTCAAGATTTCAAGTTCTCGCTTAGTCAGCGGCGATTCGAGGTTTGCTGAGGTCTCGTTCAATCTGCGAATTCTCACTCTTGCAGCGGAGGCTAGCTCTTCCAAATAAATCGTGTGTGTTTCAGTGGTTTGAGCAATGAGAAGATTAAGAAAAGCAGGACTGCGCGAAAGGAATATTTCGCGATATCCATTGTCCATTCCGAGAGCCAACGCTTTTTGCAAGTGTTCACGCGCCACCGGAGGGTACGCAAGATTGGCTTCGGTAAGTGCTACTTCCGACAAGATCTTTGCTCTGACAGTTGAATAAAGAAGTGGCACAGAACGGTCGTGCACTTTCCGTGCTTCCTTTCCTTGATGCTGCGAAACTCTTGCGAACGAAGACAAGGTAGTTGAGTGCATCCGCCCCAACATTTCATCAACTCTTGTTCCGTCATTGAGCGTGAGTCGAATTAGAACTTCATGCATGTCAATCGTCTGGAATGCATCTGAGGCAACTCCGGCAGCCGTTAGCATCACTCGTGCAGTGCGAATATCCTCGAGAGCTTCAGAGGTCATTTGCATCTGATTCTTAACTAATGCTCGCTTAGATAGCAACGCTGCTGCCCAGGGCCAGACTTCAAATGAAATTGCCTCGGGTAGGTACTTGTCAATGACATCTAGAGCTGCTGAATCACGGCCCCGTTCGCGGAGAACCTCAGCTAATGAGTATGCGGCTTCATACGGCGCGCAAATCCCTCTCAAGTAGCGCCATTGATCAAGTTCTATCCGAGCACTTTTTTCAACTTGTTTGCAATCCCCTGTAGTCATCTCCGAGAGTAACTCTGCCGGCCTAAGCCACAAGTAATCATTTTCGGATTTCTTATCGAGAATTCGTTCTTCATGCCGAGCAATCTCAAAAAGTTCTGGATCTTTACTGAGTAAGAAGGCTGATGCGCCACCTATTCTCGCGATCAGCGATGCTTTTTCGGGGAAATTTGGATCCTTGCTGATTCTTTCTTTGAGATATGAGAGTGAAAAATCTAGGCACTCTTGCAATTCGCCACTGGCAAAAAGGATGCGAGCATGGAAGAGGGCTATGTCGTCCTGGATGATCGGTACTACTCCCAGGGTTTGTGCATTGCGGGTTAGACGGGCACTTGCTAGACGGGTGGATTCAACGGATCCAGATACCAAATCGGCATAAGCCTCTAACTGATCAACAGCGATAGGGCCAATGACATTTGCCTTTGCTCCTACAAACTTCCACTTTTGTAATAAGTCAGATTTAGCAGTAAAAATCATCTCATTGATATTTTTTTGAACAACTTCACCAAGCAGAACCCTCTCTCCTGCAATTTCAAGAAGTTCAAGAGCTTCAAATGCTTTATCCTCGTGAATCAGGGCCTCTGCCGAACGTTTAGCAAGTTCACGGAAATAAGTAGGGCGCAACATAAGTTGTCTCTTAAATGCTTCGCGAATTAGTGGGTTCATAATGAAGGATTTAGAATCCGAACCGAGTTGTGAAATATACTGACCTTCTTCGGCCATTCGATTCAGTATTCCTGGTGGTAAAGGAAAATCAGATATCGCCAAAGCAATATTTTCGGTAATGACAGGAATCAAACAGAATTTCTGCAGGAGGGTGCGATAACCTTCAGGTAAGTATCCAATCGCGTGATCGATAAAAACATCATGGGCTCTGTCAATTGATTTTTGACTTACTTGCTGCAGATCATCGTTCCCAAATTTGTTTGATGTGGAAATTATGTAGACGCCAAGTGGCCAACCGTCAATTTCATCCAGCTTTTTTTTGAACTCGACGTCTTTGTCACTCTTACCAAGTTGTTTAATAACATTGTCAATTTCGCTGTCGGTAAATTTGAGATCGTCAACGCCCCATACGACCAACCCTCTCCTCGCCGCAGCAGGTGATGGTCCTGAAGTGGGAGGCGTCGCCCGCAACATTAATACGCGTACATTGTCTGGAACATTTTCGCTTAAAGCATTGAGTATCGCTTTATGATCCTCGGACCATACATGGGATTCATCAATTACCAAGTTCACTGTTTCTTCTATTTTCGCTAATTCATTACATCCGATTCTGACAATATCTACTGGGCTCCAACTACGGATTCGCTCTTCAGTAAGTTGCGGGGTAAAACCCGGAAAGATATTTCGAAATGACTGCATGATGCTCAAAACGGTATCTAGCACGCTGTCACTTGCCGATGAGGTGTACCAAGCGGTCGTGCTCGGATGCTGGGCTGCCCATTGGGCAGCCAGTGTTGTTTTACCGTAACCCGAAGGCGCAATCACATAGGTGACATGAGGAGCCGGCTCGTTGAGCGCTTCAAGAAGGCGAGTTCGCACAAGCGAACTTTCAGAAACTTTTGGCGGACTGATACGCGCAATCGAGATCCCTGGAAGTGAGTCGGGAGATCCACCTTTGACTTGGGGAGCTTTCTCGAAGAACAGTTCGGCCATTGTTGCTCCTTCCGACCACAGTCACCTTTGTGAACAAGAGCCGATTTAAGCAGGGTTAACCCAGCAAGGGAAAGTTATGGGGTGATAAAACCGCAAAATCACCCAAGCCATATCACCCTATTGCTAGGGATATCCCTCTTTATGGGACAAATCGAAAGTGTCTTCTTTATGGATATAGGCCGCGTAATCGGTGTGCTTCAGCTACCCGACTCACCCCAAGCATCAACGCAGCTTCGCGCCACGTGATGTTTTTAGAGGATGCCGTTGTGGAAACTTCCACGATTGCCTTCATGAGAATGCTGTTGAGGTTTTCCTTCACTTCATCAGCGCTCCAGAAATAGTTCTGCTTATCTTGAACCCATTCAAAGTAAGAAACGATTACACCACCTGAGTTCGCCAAAATATCCGGAACCACCAAGATGCCATTGCTGGCAAGAATTGCGTCGCCTTCTGGTGTGGTTGGAGCATTCGCTCCTTCGACAACAATCTTGGCTTTGATACCACTCGCTGTCGCACCAGTAATGGAATCAGCAAGCGCGGCAGGAATGAGAACATCAACGTCCAGATGCAAGATCTCTTCATTTGTCATGTTTGTTGTCCCAGGTGCACCGACAACCGTTCCGGCAGTCTTTGAGAATTCAAAGATCTCTGCAACAGATTTGAATCCAGTGACCCCACCGACAACGTCGCTGACGGCAACAATCTTGAGCCCCATGTTTTCTAGTGCAACAGCAGTCCAGTAGCCGACTTTTCCAAAGCCCTGAATGGCAACGGTCGCACCTTGAGGATTAATTCCCTTTGCCTTCAGCGCTTCGATAGTGGAAAGCGCAACCCCATCACCGGTTGCTGTGGTGCGACCAAGAGATCCACCCAAAACGATTGGCTTGCCCGTTACGACACCAGGAACTGAGAATCCAGCATTAACAGAATATGTATCCATCATCCACGCCATATTGCGCTCGTCGGTTCCAACATCAGGAGCAGGAATATCGCGCTCTGGTCCGATGATCGGCAAGATCTCTGAGGTGTAGCGGCGGGTCAGCCGTTCGTTTTCAGCCAAAGAAAGCGTATGTGCATCAACTGCGACGCCACCTTTTGCGCCACCGTAGGGAAGATGCGTCAGTGCGCATTTCCATGTCATCAACATTGCCAGAGCTACCGTTTCATCAAGATCAATATCTTGATGAAAGCGCACTCCGCCCTTGGATGGCCCGCGAGTAGTTGAATACTGGACTCGGTAACCCTTGTACATCTCTACTCTGCCATCGTCACGGCGCAGAGGTACGGCTACTTCTAAAATTCGCCGTGGTGTTGAGAGGGTATTCCAGTCATTTTCTGAAAGTTCTAGCTGCTCTACTGCGCGGCGTAATTGAGCCAGGGCAGTAGCAATTGGTGACTCCGTTGTCATGCTTTTACAGTAGTCCTGGCGCCTTCGAAAGTAAAAAGGACTCACTATTTTTGACTTTATTTGAGAGACTTCACTCCTTATGAATACAACGTTAACCGGAAAAGTGATTCGCCTCGAGCCTTTGCACGAAAGTCATGCATCATCGCTCTTTAAGTACTTAGGAAATGACGCAGAAGTGTGGCGCTGGTTACTACATCCAATTCCTGGTGATGTCGTAGAAATGCGAGACATTCTTTCCTCATATATTGCGCAACGAGAAACAGGATGGCGTGAACCTTTCGCGGTCATTGATTTAGCAACCGGCGATGCAATTGGCACAACGTCATTCATGGATATCGATCTCGCTAACCGAAATCTCGAAATAGGATCTACCTTTTACTCCAGCAAATTCTGGCGAAGCGCTGTTAACACTGAAGCCAAATTGCTTCTGCTGACTGAAGCATTTGAAGTGAGAAAAATGATTCGGGTTTCCTTAAAGACTGACCACCTAAACACGCGATCCCAAGCAGCAATACTGAGGATCGGCGCAACCCTTGAAGGCACGCTACGTCACCACCGTATTCGCCCAGATGGCACATTGCGAGACTCGGTCTGCTACTCAATCTTGGTCGACGAATGGCCAGCGGCTAAGTCGGCCTTACTCTCTCGTAGCTGAAGCCACTAATGCTCCTGCGGGTCATTTGCACTTACTAGATCCTTGTGAGAACTTTCACCCCAGCATTGCTATGGTCTGGCCTTGCCGTTCTTCGAGAGATTGTGAGTACGAAATGTCTGATGCAGCCGAATGGTCTTTTGAAACTCTACAGATTCATGCAGGTCAAGTTCCTGATCCAACAACAGGTGCTCGCGCCTTGCCGTTGTTTCAGACCACTGCCTACCAATTCCGCGATACACAGCATGCTGCCAATCTCTTTGGCCTGGCAGAGTTAGGAAATATTTACACGCGAATCATGAATCCAACTCAGGATGCCGTTGAACAGCGCATCGCAGCACTTGAGGGTGGAGTTGCAGCGCTGCTTGTTGCATCAGGTTCGGCTGCAACGTCATTTGCAATCTTGAACCTCGCCGAAGCTGGCGACCATATTGTTTCTAGCCCTAGCCTTTACGGTGGAACGTACAACCTTTTCCATTACACATTGCCTAAGTTCGGCGTAGAGGTTACTTTCGTCGAAGACCCTAATGACCTTGAATCTTGGCGCAAAGCAGTTCGCCCCAACACCAAAGCATTCTTTGGCGAGACAATTGCGAATCCAAAGAATGACATTTTGGATATTGAAGGAGTTGCAAAAGTAGCCCATGAAATCGGCGTCCCGCTGATTGTCGATAACACTGTTGCGACACCATTTGTCATCCGTCCGATCGAACACGGCGCTGATGTCGTTGTTCACTCGGCTACCAAATTCCTCTCAGGGCACGGTAACTCTGTAGTTGGCGCAATTGTTGATTCAGGAAAATTTGATTATGCGCAATATCCGGAGCGCTTCAAGAACTTCAACGAGCCAGACCCTAGCTACCACGGTCTTGTATTTGCCCAGGCACTCGGAGTCGGATCCGCATTTGGTGCCAACCTTTCTTACATCTTCAAGATTCGTTTGCAACTGCTCCGCGATATCGGAGCAGCAGTAAGCCCATTTAATGCCTGGTTACTTGCACAAGGCTTGGAAACTTTGAGTCTTCGTATCGAGCGCCACTTGGAAAATGCGAAAGCCGTTGCTACATGGCTAGAAGCCAATCCAGCAGTTGAGAAAGTGAATTACGCATCATTGCCTTCATCGCCATGGCACGAATTGGCGAAGAAGTACGCACCAAAGGGATCGGGGGCAGTGGTCTCCTTCGAACTCAAAGGCGGAGTAGAAGCAGGCAAGAAGTTTGTGGAATCCCTCAAGCTCTTTAGCCACGTAGCCAACATTGGCGACGTGCGCTCACTTGTTATCCATCCGGCTACAACTACACACTCACAATTGAGCGCGGCCGAACAGCTCGATGCAGGCGTAACCCCAGGTTTAGTTCGATTAAGCCTGGGCCTTGAAAATATCAAGGACATTATCGCCGACCTTGAAGTGGGATTTGCCGCAGCCAAGTAGTAATGCCCAATCAGGGGTAGAGTCATTCCCATGATTGCACTTAAAGATGAGACGCCAGTCGCGCCACCAAAATTGCGCGGCTGGTTTCATCTTGGTGCGACACCGGTAGTTGTTATTGCCTCACTCGTGCTCTTTATTTTGAGTAAAGATTCACTCAAATTTGCCGTAGCTCTATATTCCATTACAGCAATTTTGCTCTTTAGCGTTTCTGCAATTTACCACCGCGTTCCATGGTCCCCTGCTAAAAAGAAAATCTGGCGCAGATGGGATCACGCAAATATCAATCTCCTTATTGCTGGGTCTGTCACTCCATACGCAGTCACTCTTCTCAAAGGAAACGATCGCGTCATCCTTCTCTCCGTGATGTGGACGGGTGCACTCATCGGAGTAGCAGTGCGCGTTTTTTGGGTCGGTGCACCTCGATGGCTCTATGTTGCCAATTACCTGGCACTGGGATGGGTGGCGGTTATTTATTCACCCCAGATTTACAGGGCCGGTGGGCTGTGGGTACTTCTTCCTATTTTGATCGGTGGACTTTTCTACTCCGTCGGTGCCATTTTCTACGCTCTCAAACTCCCTGGTAGATACGCACGCTATTTTGGCTTCCACGAGCTCTTCCATATTTTCGTCATCGCAGCCTGGGTTTCTCAATATATCGGCGTCTCGATCGCCATTTATCGCGCCCACTAATCCGCAGAGTTCACCTACCTGGGCTTTTGGTCAGACGCTTTCTTGCTCTAACCTGTGCCTCTAAAGAGAGTTAGGACAGGGATCAATGGCTGAGAAGAGCTCCTTTCTGAATTGGGTCGGATTTAAGGGCGAGGAAACCAACGCCCCCAATTCAGTAGACCGCATCCGCGAACTCGAAGCTCAATTAGCTGACCTTCGTTCTCGCCGTGACATCACGACACTTTCCAAAGAAGAATTTGAAATTCTCGCAACGGAAACTGCAATGGCAATGATCAAGTCCGCCCAACTTCGCGAGTCAAAGGCACAAGCCTCCTCAGATCGCGTGATTTCTGAATCAACTCGCCAAGCAAAAGATCTCGTCGAGAGTGCTGACAACAAGGCAAAGTCTCTTCTCTCCAGCGCTGAATCACGTGGGCGCAAATACATAGAAGCTGCAGAAGCCGATGCACAAGAACTCCTTGAAAGTGCGGAAACCGAAGCCGAGAAACTCGTCGAAGAAAAAAAGCGCGAAGCAGCCCACCTCACTACATCGGCTCGCCGCGAGAGTGAAAGAATTATTACTGATGCCGCTCATGAAGTTACTGAATATCGGCAATGGCTCTCTGGGGTTATTTCAGAGGCAGAACGTCTCTATAAAGTTCAGACACAATCACTCGATGCCGCAGAACAAGCAATCCACCAATCACGATCACGCCTTGAGTCGGCATTTGGTCGCTTGAGCGATCTGCAAAGAGTTGTTTTAGAAAACCTCAATCCTGATGACACCATCATCAAACAAGAGCCCGTAAAGGTGCCCAGCCAACGGACTAAGCCCGCACTGGAAGCTCCAACTACTGCCAAGAAACCAGCAAAGAAAGTTGCAAAGAAATCTGCCGCTAAACGGAAATAGTTGGCATGGAAACTAATCGCAGCATCCGCCACATCCCTGCAATCGATGGACTGCGTGCAATAGCAGTCGTTGCTGTCATGTTGTATCACTTGGGGTTCTCCTGGATCCCAGGCGGATTCCTTGGCGTTGATCTCTTCTTCGTAATTTCCGGATATGTCATCACTCGACTTCTTCTTGATTCCATTCAACGAAGTGGTGGCTTAGATCTTCGAGGCTTTTATTTAGCACGTATAAGAAGGTTGCTTCCTGCTCTGGTATTTATGATCTTTTCTACCGCCCTCTTTGTCAGCGTGTGGGCGCCGGATACCGTAAAACGTTTTGTCACCGATATTCCTTATGTGCTTTCAGGCTCCATGAACTGGGCACTTGTATATCGCCACCAAGATTATTTTGAATCCATTGGCCGTCCTCCTCTGCTTCAGCACACTTGGTCCTTAGCGGTTGAGAGTCAGTTCTACTTAGTGTGGCCGTTGATCTTGCTACTTGTACTCAAACGATTTGGTAAGCACCGAATTCCGGGTGCGGCCCTTGCCATTGCAGGCATCTCAGGTATTGCTTTGCTCATCCTTTCTATGCGGATGGATTCAACGAGTGCCCAAAGTGTGAGCCACGTATATTTCGGTACCGATACGCACAGTATTGGGCTCTTCCTTGGCGCAGCACTTGCGGTGAGTTGGATTCCACAAAATCTCACAATCAATATTGAACAGCGGGCGCAAGACTTTATTGATGCTATCGGTGTGATCGGATTACTTGGATTGATCTCGTGTTTCCTCTTCATCAAAGAAACAGATCCAACTTTGTATCGATTGGCTTTTCCTTTAGCTGGCATTTTTGGTTGTGCGATCATCATGTCATTGGTTCACCCGGCATCTCGCTTTGCCCCTATGCTCAGCAGCAAGCCAATCCTTTGGGTTGGGCAACGTTCCTACGCCATTTACCTATGGCACTGGATCGTCTTTCAATTAACAAGGCCCAGTGTGGATTTAGCGGGATCTGTCTGGGCGCTTTACGCCCTGCGCATCTTGGTTGTCTTTGCTCTTGCTGATATTTCACTTCGATGGGTTGAACTACCTATCCGTAGCGACGTAGTAGGTGCATGGTTTAGAGGAATGAAATATCGCACCAAGCGCATACGTGTTCGCCAGCAAATTGCTGTCTTCACAGGCGTCCTTGCCCTTGTAGCCGCGACATCTTTGATAAGCGCCAATGCCATCACCCAAAGTTCCAAAGCTAAAGCTGAACTTGCAAAGACTCTTGCCGGACAAAGTGCACCAGTGAAGCCAGTCATGACCAACGTTCCTGGAATTTGGCTAACAGGTGACTCTGTTATTTTAGGAATTCGTTATGCGCTCGAACAGAGTGAACCGATTGGGTTAATTAATGCCCGCGTTGGTCGCCAGGCAGCAGAACTCATCACCGTACTTCGCCATGATCAAGCGGCAATGGCAAATTCACCGATTGTTCTTGATTTAGGAAATAACAATCGCCTTACTGAAACTGAAGTTGCAACAGTGTTTGACATCATCAAGAATCAACCACAGATCGTTATTGTAAATACTGCCGTACCACGCGGATGGCGAGATGCAAATGACGTTTTAATCGCACAATACGCGGCTAAATATTCACAAGCATCATTGGTGGATTGGAAAAAGATTTCCGAAGGTCATCCAGAATATTTTGGGCCAGATGGAGTGCATCTGGTTCCCGCGGGAATTAACGCCTATGTCAGCGCCATCTTAGAAAAGATCCATGCACCGGAAATAAAATAACCCCCGCATAATTTCTATGCGAGGGTTATTTGGGTAAAGTGTTTTAGGAGAAAAGACCTGGCAAGCCAAATACTTTTCCTGCTGCGGTCTGTGAATCTGAATAGACGCTCGATACTCGAACTGATGTCCATGTACCTGCCGCTGAATCAGCTTTCGTGATTGCGTAATTCAACTGTGTTGCAGGAACAGTAGATGCAACTTTCCAAGGTCCATTGCTGACGGAAAGTTCGATCGTATATCCCGTCAAACCATCAACAGCCGATGGAGCATTCCAGAAAACGGTTGCTCCTGTTGCTGTGTAGTGAGCGACGATTCCACCTGGTGCTTCGTGTGCTGCAACAGGAACGGTGGATGCTGATGGACTTGCTGCCGACTCAGTAGGTGGGGTGGCCACAGTTGTAGGCATCGCCGTATCCGAAGGAGTGGCGCTAGCCGTGGCAATAGCGGTTGGTGATGAGTTAGGTGCGTCATCGCTCTTGTTGGACCTAGCCATAACAATGAGAGCGAGAATGATCACGCCAAGAACAACGGCGAAAACAACTCGACCCGAAGGTCCTTGCTTCTTTGGGGCTTGGGAAACTGGAGCAACGGGTGCAGGTGTAGCGATCGGTTGAACAATCGCAGGTCGGGAAATTGATGTTGTAGGTACTGCAGGAACTGCAAGAGCGTCAACTTTTTTGACGGCCCGCTTGGTTGCGGACTTCTTAGCAACTTTTTTTACTGTCGCTTTCTTGGCAACTTTCTTGGGCGCTGCCTTCTTTGCGACTTTCTTTACTGTCGCTTTCTTCGCAACTTTCTTGGGTGCAGCTTTCCTATCCACTTTCTTAACAGGCTTCACAGCCTTCTTTGGTGCGGCCTTTTTGGCAGCAGATTTCTTGGCAACTTTCTTTACTGCCTTTTTGGCGGTTGCTTTTTTTACAGCCACAGTTACTCCTTGTGTAGTACTAAAGGACGTGCTCTCTTATGGGAGAAGGTTACCCCAGGCCATCGAGCATTCGGGCAACCCGAGGCGCGATCGCACGTAGAGATTGGCCACGGTGGCTGATCGCATCCTTTGTGTGTGCCTCCAATTGCGCAAGGGATAGGTCGTAACCAACAGGGCGAAAAATTGGGTCATAGCCGAATCCGTTCGAACCGATGGGTGACATCAAAATCTCACCCTGAAGAATTCCTTCCTCCGTGGTTTCTTCGCCACCTGGGATTGCGAAAGCGCTGACACAGGTGAAACGTGCACCTCGTTTCCCAGCAGGAATATCTCCCAATTGCCCCAAAACCTTCTCGATATTCGCGGCATCATCTCCGTGAACCCCCGCCCATCGCGCCGAGTAAATTCCGGGTGAACCATTCATTGCATCTACGCAAAGTCCACTGTCATCGGCGATGGCAGGGAGGTCGGTGGCCTGTGCAATGGTCCGAGCTTTTAACAGCGCATTTCCCCTAAAAGAATCTTCGGTTTCCTCGACATCCCCGAGTTCTGGAAATTGATCGACGCCGATTAAATCAATAGCGCCCGGGGCAATTTCCTCCAGAATTCGGCGGAACTCTTCTATCTTTCCTGCGTTACGGGTTGCCAGAACCAGCCGATGAATAGTCATCTATTGCGCGCTTAAAGGGCGAGTGTTTGTGCTTGGAGTGCCTTTAATTGTGAACACCCAGAGACAGCCAGATCCAACAACGCATCAAGGAGGACGCGATCGAAAGGTTGACCTTCTGCAGTTCCTTGAACCTCGATAAATCGACCGTCCCCGCTGCACACCACATTCATATCTGTGTCTGCTCGTACATCTTCTTCATAACAAAGATCAAGCATCGGCACGCCATCAATAATTCCGACACTGACAGCAGAGACCGAATCAGAGAGTGGATTGGCTTTGGCGGAGATATGACCTTTCTCTTTCGCCCAAGCGATCGCATCTGCTAAAGCGACATAAGCGCCAGTAATTGCGGCAGTGCGTGTTCCGCCATCTGCCTGCAAAACATCGCAGTCAATAACAATTGTGTTCTCGCCGAGCTCTTTCATATCCACGATGGAGCGAAGGGAGCGACCTACAAGTCGCGAGATCTCTTGGGTGCGACCTCCAAGTTTTCCTTTAACGCTTTCGCGATCAGAGCGGGTGTGAGTTGCACGCGGCAACATTGCATACTCTGATGTGACCCAGCCCTTTCCCGAATCTTTGAGCCAGCGCGGAACTCCAGGAGTAAACGAAGCGACGCAAAGTACGCGTGTATTACCAAATTCAACAAGTACCGAACCTTCAGCATTATTGAGCCAATTGCGCGTAAATTTGATTTCTCGCAGATCTGAATTTTCTCGTGCATCGTTGCGTGACATGGTGACCTCTCCTAGGACAGTGATTGATGTTCTACTTGTCCCACTTCGGGTCCAAGAAACCTTCGGGCTAGCGTTTCAAATGCAGGTGCATCACCTGTTGCAAGAAACTTATGAGTCGCTGGAGTTGCGCTAACTTTTCTGAGCAAGGAATTTTCAACCAAGACTCTGTAGAGATCCTTGGCTGTCTCCTCTGCGCTAGAAACTAGAGAAACCTCGTTGCCCATAACGTAGGAGATCACACCGGTAAGTAGTGGATAGTGCGTGCAACCCAGAACCAGTGTGTCTACATCGGCATCCATAATGGGTGCTAAATATTGACGAGCAATTGATGTGATGTCATCACCTGAAGTTTCCCCACGTTCTACATATTCAACAAAGAGCGGGCATGCAACAGAAGTCACTTGTAGGTGAGGCGCCGCTGCAAAGGCATCTAAATATGCTTGCGAATCAATTGTTGCGCGCGTACCTATGACGCCAATGCGTCCTGTGCGTGTCGCGGCAACTGCACGACGAACTGCTGGTTGGATCACTTCAACTACAGGAACCGAATATCGCTCACGCGCATCGCGCAACATTGCTGCACTTGCTGTGTTGCAGGCAATCACCAAAGCTTTTACGCCTTGATCCACCAAGAAATCTAAAGTTTCTAGTGCGAATGTTCGGACTTCAGCCAATGGACGTGGACCATAGGGGCCACGGGCAGTATCGCCAATATAAAGAGTGGACTCGTTAGGAAGTTGATCCAGAATTGCTCGAGCGACGGTGAGACCACCTACTCCTGAATCAAATATTCCAATCGGCGCATCGCTCACGTGCGAATCTTACCCTTCCACATCGTTCATTAACGCATCCACCAAAGTCCCTTGCAACCACCCGAGCCAAGTAAAAACTGCATAAACACCCCGCATTGGATCATCCGGCGCCAGTAATTCCAATTGCTCGTGGGATGCAGAATCAACTCCGAGACGGACCCCTAATGCAAGGCGAATGTCATTCATAGCGCCTAGCCATGCCTGCGCGCTTTCCTGATCAAGTGCTACTTCATGTTTTTCGCTATTGAGTAAGTGAGATCGAATTGCCAGAGCATGGATGCGTTTCTTCTCACGTAAAACTGATTCGGTGTAACGGCGAAATTCAGAGGAATCCACCGGATCGGCGTATGCGTTCGGCAACAAACGAAGTAGAACTTCATCATCGGGTGGTGAATCCTGACCCGTGAAACCGACCATCGCTTCCAGTGGATCAGTGGCTTGTCCATCAATGCGCTCTGCAAGAATTTCTATCAGTTGTTCAGAAAGATTAATGAGCACGTCCCTTTCGCTCTTGCCAAAGGTTGCGACAAAAGAATTCTTCCCATGGCGAGTAAAGCCAGACTCGTTACTCACTTATTGATCATCTCTTTGGAGGGTCGCCCACAAACCAAATTCATGAAGCCTTTGAACATCGCGCTCCATCTCTTCACGCCGACCACTGGAGACCACAGCCTTGCCTTCGTTATGTACTTTCAACATTAATTCTTCGGCGCGCTCTTTGGTGTATTCGAAGACGCTCATGAACACATAAGTGACATAGGACATTAGGTTCACTGGGTCATCCCAGACAATTGTGATCCAAGGGCGATCTACGAAGAAAAGTGGACTCGAGAGATCATCAATCTTTTCTTTGGTATCGCCTTGGATGCTCATGCGTAGGTCCATGTCTTCTAGTAAATCACTACGGTGAATGCAGAACCAGTGCTACCGGACAACGCTGAATCTGTGCTCACGCTTACACGGTACTTAGCAAAACCACGTGAGAGTTTCTTGGTCATTATTTGGAAATGGCCTGCATCATCAGTAATCGCTCCTTGCGTGGATGCTTGCCATTTACCTTGGAGATACTCCTGAAGGGAAACAGGTACGCCCGCTTGGTGGGGTTGTACAACGCCCGCAATAGAAATAGCTCCGCCAACGGGTGAGGATGCCGGCGCACTTATAGAGAGAAGTCGGCGTACTGCAAGGGTTACGGATGCACTAAGTGAAGCCGTTCTTTCCCATGTTCCATCGGATGTAGCACGCAGTGACGTGGTCTTGCCGACAACGAGCGCTGCGGAAATACTTCCATCATCCCCTGTAACCGAATCAACTAATGTGCGCCAATTCGTATCACCTGGATTTTGTCCTTCGATACGTACTGCAAGACCAGCAATGGGTTGCTTATCCGCTAACGTGAATTGTGCCCTGACGCTAAAAGGAGTGCCAAAGGAGAGTTCACTCGCATCCGATGACAGTGAACTCACTACCTGATCTGGTGCAATAGATAGGGCAACTGTGCGAATTGCATCCATCGCGCCTGGATCTTCCATTCCTAAAGTCCATGCGGTTATTCCACCTAAGTGGTACTTACCCACTAACTGCGCCCTAGCTGCATACCCACGCGCATCCATGTACCACGCCGTTCGTGAAGCGGTGCATGATGTTGCTAACCCACTTGAAGATAAACCGTTGTAAACCTTTTGATACGAGAAAGTAACTTCACCATAAGTATCGTTGTAGAGAGGTGTTGCCGAATAACTTGATGCCAACGTTGCTGCATCGCGCATAACAAAGGTTGCCGCTTTTGACGTTGCAGTAATAGATGACGCAACTGATGCGGGACAGACACCAACAACACTTGTCACCCAATCTCTTCCATATCCCGCAAGTCCGACATACACCTTGGATGCAGGTACAACACTCACCGCGTACTGCACTGCTTTCTCTGCCCACGACAGCGGACCTATGGGTCCAGGCGCACTTGTTGAGTAGTCATACGTCATAATGCGTAAACGATCAATATCTTGCGCAATAGAAGCCCAGTCGTAGACGTAATAACCTTTCTTGCCACTTGCGGGATCAAAAAGCACCGGGGTCGTAACTGACAGGGTGCGTCCTTGCAGATGAAGTGAGGTGCTCAACGCATGAATGAAGGCCACCCAATTTGGTTGAGTTACGCCCCATGTTGCTGTGCCATCCACAAATGCAAAACCTTCGAAATCCAAATCAATTCCCTGAAAGTTATTTAGTACGACCAGATTGGTTATTGTCGAAACCAATGTGGCACGCAGTTTCGTGTCGCTAAGAATCTTCGCCAAGACAAGTTTGTCTGTGCCATCGGTAATCGTGGGAATTACACTAAAACCGGAATCCCTCATTGCAGCTAATGGATTTGCCATAGGGACACTTGGATTTGCAGGAGAATAAAGATCAGTAATTTTGCTTTCACTTTTTAGTGTGTACCAAAAAGGCATTACCTCTTTAATGAGATCTCCGTTACCAACGGCAGATGGCAGCGCTGACTTCATGGAGTAATAAGGAATCCAACCCGTCAAGATCTTGCGCGGTGTCGGATCAGCAGCGCCACCGGCAGGCATCACAGCTAAGACCGAAGAGAACGCCAATAAAACAGTGAGGAGAAGTCTGCGACGCATCGGATTTATTCTGGAGCGGGACGTAACCCGGCGTAAATTTCTTTGCAAACTGGGCAGATGGGGAACTTCTCTGGGTCGCGAGAGGGAATCCATTTTTTCCCGCATAAAGCTTTGACTGTTTTTCCACTCACTGCCGATTCAAGAATCTTCTCTTTCTTGACGTAGTGCGCAAATCGATCATGGTCACCGTCATCGATTTGTGTTTCGGGACGCGTGAGGAGATCAGTGTCCCCTTCAACTGCAGGTGATTTGCGGAAGATTCCCATGGCCAAAGAATACTTGCCCCAGCCCGACAATGCTCGCGTAAGATACTCAGATGAAAGATCTTCTTCGTACCGCGGACCTCAGCAGGGCAGATGTTGATCTTTTGCTCGCAACCGCAGCCGATTTCGCACTCCATCCTTTAATGGCTAATACCGCGCTCGCTAATCAAACCGTGGCTATTTATATGACAAAGCCTTCCACAAGAACACGTCTCGCTTCTGAAACCGCTGTGGCGCACTTAGGTGGAACGCCGATCTTTATTCGTGGTGATGACTTGCAATTAGGACGTGGCGAGACGATTTCCGATACCGCCAAGATCATCAGTGAATTCGCACGTGCACTTATTGTTCGTACTTACGCTCAATCTGATGTCGATGAATTGGGTCGCGAAGCATCCATACCTGTCATCAACGCCTTGACTGATGACGACCACCCAACGCAGTTGCTTGCAGACTGGATTACCATCCAGGAGAATTTCGGAAAAGATATTTCCGGACGTAAATTTGTCTACCTTGGCGATGGAAACAACATGTCTCACGCGTGGCTCATCATGGGTGCCATCATGGGTGCACACGTTGTGACCGCGACACCTGAAGGTAAATGGGCACCTCATGCGGATGTAGTTGCAAAAGCACGCGAGATTGCACAAACCAGCGGCGCAACCATTGAAGTTCTGCATGATCCTGTTGCAGCATCGAAAGATGCAAGTGTTTTATATACCGATGTCTGGATGTCAATGGGTGATCCTGAGGCAGAGCGCACAGAAAAAATGAAAGTACTCAAGCCCTTTGCAGTGACGCAAGAGTTAATGGCGTTAACGCAAAAAGATTCGATATTCATGCACTGTTTACCTGCGCACCGGGGCGAGGAAGTTTCCGCCGCCGTGATCGATGGCACTCGCTCAGTTGTGTGGCGTGAAGCACATCACCGACGCACGACGATTCAAGCGCTGCTCTACCACTTAGTACGAGGTGACCTTAAGGGGCGCTAGCCCTCGGATTTTTGGGCCGAATCGTAGAAAACACTTAATACACGCACTACGGTTGGCTCATGCATGTAGTCGTACCAACTGAAATACGAGATGGTGAGAAACGTGTAGCACTCGTTCCTGACATCATCAACAAATTAATCCGACTTGGTCTGGATGTAACAATTCAATCCGGTGCTGGTCTCCATTCCCTCAATTCAGATGCTGCTTATGAGCAAGCTGGAGCAAAGGTTGTCAGCGGAGATGTTCTTAAAGACGCTGATGTAATCCTCTCGGTCTCACCACTTACTGCGGCGCAAATCGCGACGTTGAAAAAGGGTGCGATCACTATCTCTTTCCTTCCTATTACAACTGCACAAGAGTCCATCGATGCGGCTCTAAAGGCAGGTGTTACGGCTTTCTCACTAGAACTCGTTCCACGTATTTCACGTGCACAGTCCATGGACGCCTTAACTTCCCAGGCACTTTGCGCTGGTTATCGCGCAGTTCTAGTTGGCGCCGAACTTTCACCACGATTCTTCCCATTACTTATGACCGCAGCCGGAACAGTTACTCCAGCACAGGTATTAGTACTTGGAGCTGGCGTGGCTGGTTTGCAAGCAATTGCAACTGCTCGCCGACTTGGCGCTGTTGTATCTGCTTACGATGTTCGTTCGTCATCTGCTGATGAAGTGAAATCGATGGGTGCTTCCTTTATCCAACTCGAACTCGAATCACTTGAGGGCACAGGCGGATATGCACGAGAGATGACGGAAGACCGCGCTGCCAAGCAACGCGAACTTTTGACTCCTTACATCGCGAAATCACATGTATTGATCACAACAGCCGCAGTTCCAGGACGCGCAGCTCCACGACTTGTTACCAAGGAGATGTTGGACTCAATGTCACCTGGTTCGGTTGTCGTTGACCTTGCTGCTGAAACTGGCGGAAATGTTGAAGGCTCAAAGCCAGGCGAAATCGTTACGACAGCAAACGGCGTGCTGATTTGGGGCGGAAAAGATGTTCCAAGTCAACTTCCATTCCATGCATCAATGCTTTATTCGCGCAACGTTGTTAACTTGCTCAGCTTGATGACAAAAGAGGGCGTCGTTACTCCAGATTTCGAAGATGAAATCATCGCCGGTTCTGTTGTTACACACAACGGCGAACTCAAGAAAGAGGTCGTCAAAAAATGATGAGTAACGGCATGGCACTTCTTGCCATATTCACGCTTGCAATCTTCGTTGGCTTTGAAGTTGTATCCAAAGTCAGCTCAACACTTCACACACCTTTAATGTCTGGCGCAAACGCCATTCATGGTGTCATCTTGGTTGGTGCAATTGTTGTTGCCGACCACTCATCCAATAACCTCGAACTTTGGTTGGCTCTTACAGCCATCGTTCTGGCGACAGTAAATATGGTCGGCGGTTTCGTGGTTACCGATCGAATGCTCGAGATGTTTAAGGCGAAAAAGAAATGAACCGTAACCTTTACGACCTCATCGGCTTAGCTGCCGCAGTCTGCTTTATCCTCGCGCTCAAAGGGCTCTCACACCCTAAGACCGCTCGCCGAGGCAATCTCATCGGTGCATTCGGTGCCACAGTGGCAACTCTCTTGGTCTTCTTCTTTACCGGCAACAAAGATGACAAGAATTACCACGCACTTCCTTTGCATCATTTGCCACTGATTCTAGGAGCACTTGTTCTGGGTCTCTTGGTCGGTGTCCCTGCAGCCCGTAAGGTGCAGATGACACAGATGCCACAACTTGTTGCACTCTTCAATGGTGTTGGTGGCGGTGCAGCTGCACTCGTCGCAATCGTTGAGTACCTGAAGTTAGGCTCAAACGCCACATCGGCTGAAGTAATTGCAACGGTGTTCACGGTTATCGTCGGAAGCGTTTCTTTCTCCGGCTCGTGCATCACATTCGCAAAGCTTCAAGAGTTGATGACTACTCGCCCTGTTGTATTCCCTGGTGGACGCTTCCTTATTGCTGCAAACCTTGCTGGTGTATTCGCCGCAGGAGCATGGGTTGTTAACTCTGGTGGAAATACTTCACTCGCCGTACTTGGTGGACTTTCACTTCTCTTTGGTGTTCTCTTCGTACTTCCAGTCGGTGGAGCAGATGTTCCAATTGTTATCTCACTCTTAAACGCATTCACTGGTTTGACTGTGGCAGCAAGCGGATATGTTCTGCAGACCACTTTGCTGATCGTTGCAGGAACACTTGTTGGCGCCTCCGGAACAATCCTCACTCGCTTGATGGCTGAGGCAATGGGCCGTTCGCTCTTTAAGACACTCTTCGGTGCATTCACCGCCAAGCCACAAGCGGCTTCAGGTGAAGCAGAAGCGCGTCCTGTTAAATCTGGTTCGCCAGAGGATGTTGCCATCTTGCTGAACTACGCACGTCGCGTGGTTATCGTTCCAGGCTTTGGTCTTGCAGTTGCACAGGCGCAACACACAGTTCGCGAACTAGCAGATGTCCTTGCTAGCAAGGGAATTGATGTTGCCTACGGTATTCACGCCGTTGCCGGTCGTATGCCTGGCCACATGAACGTTCTGCTTGCAGAGGCAAATGTTCCCTACGAGCAATTAGCTGAAATGGATGAAGTTAACCCAACGTTCTCGCAAACTGATGTCGCACTTGTCATCGGAGCAAACGATGTTGTTAACCCAGCAGCAAAGAACTCCCCCGGCTGCCCAATTTATGGAATGCCAATCCTTGAAGTTGCCGACGCGGCAAACGTTGTTTTCCTCAAACGCTCAATGCGTCCAGGTTTTGCTGGCATCGAGAACGAACTTCTCTATGACCCAAAGACCACGCTTCTCTTCGGAGATGCAAAAGATACATTGACCAAGGTTGTGAGCGCGCTCAAGAACCTGTAATCCATGTAAGTAACACAAAAGCCGTCACGGATAATCGTGGCGGCTTTTGTGTTTACGAGTAAAATTCAGGAGAAACTGAAATTAGGGGCGTTGAAATGAATGTGCAACAAATGGAACAAATGCGGAGCGGCCTTGGATTCATCGCCGCCCTTGACCAGAGCGGCGGAAGTACCGCCAAGGCCCTGGCGTTGTATGGAGTGACACCTGCTTCTTATTCCAATGAAACGGAAATGTTTAACCTGGTACACGAAATGCGTACACGGATTATCAAGAGCCCCGCTTTTACTTCGCAAAGAGTTCTTGGGGCGATTCTCTTTGAAATGACGATGGATCGTGAAATCGATTCGTTGGGAAGTGCCGAGTATCTATGGACCCAGAAAAATATAGTTCCATTCCTGAAAGTAGATAGCGGGTTGCTCGAGGAAGCCGAAGGCGTGCAGTTAATGAAGCCAATTCCCCATTTAGGTGACCTCTTAACGCGCGCGAGGTCTCATAAGATTTTTGGAACGAAGATGCGATCGGTGATCAAGTTGGCCAATCCAATTGGGATTGATTCCTTACTCAATCAACAGTTCGTCATCGCGCAAGGGATTCTAGAATCGGGCCTTGTCCCGATCATCGAACCTGAAGTGGATATAAATAGTCCAGAAAAATCTCAAGCAGAAGTGCTTCTCAAATATGCATTACTCACTCACTTAGATAGCCTGAAAGATAATCAGAGCGTCATACTCAAACTGACACTCCCCACCGTCCCCGGTTTCTATACGGAGCTTGCGGAGCATCCACGCGTGCTCAGAGTCGTGGCTCTCTCTGGTGGGTATAGCCGTGATGAGGCCAATCGACTTCTGGCAGAGAATCCAAAGTTGATTGCTAGTTTTTCCAGAGCGCTGACAGAAGGATTAGATGCGAATCAAAGCGATATGGAATTTAACCAGACGCTAGATGCCTCTATTGAAAGTATTTACAGGGCATCGACTAAGAATTAACCTTCAGAGTAAACGCCCTCGAACATCTTGGCTATCTCTGCAGGCGTGTTATCTGGCGTAATGATCCACTGTTGGAAATCTCCACCCGTGAATGTAAATACATAGGCAGGGCGTTTTCCGTAGACGGCTACGAAGTTTTTTCCTCTGCGAAGACGCCAGGTACCAAGTGCCACGACAAATGGAAGACCCGTTCCTGGGGCTCGAACACCACGAAGTACTTTTGCATTCCAAACTTTCTCAACAGGTTTAACCGAGAGCAAATCCCTATATTTCACTTGAACATTCTTGTGAAAAGCAAATATCTTTTCGGATCTAGATAGCGACAAGATGACATACGTGCCAAAGCGTTCAACGTGAGGCATGGGGATTAATCCGTACCTGATTCCATAGCTGCACGATTGAGCGGAACATTTGCATCCGGGCTCTTCTTATTGTTGGAGGAGGCAATTGCATCCGCCCCGCCGTTTTCAAGTTGGCCAATCAATTGGAAATGCCCATCGCCTAGTTGGCCTTGCGCACGATAGAGCTCGAGCTTGGCACGGGTATCTGCGATATCAAGGTTTCGCATAGTGAGTTGACCAATGCGATCAACTGGACCAAAGGCAGAATTTTCGGTGCGCTCCATCGAAAGTTTTTCAGGGTGATAACTAAATGCTGGACCTGTCGTATTGATGATCGAGAAATCATCACCGCGACGAAGGCGAATCGTGACTTCACCTGTCACGGCGGAGGCGACCCAACGTTGAAGGGATTCGCGAAGCATTAAGGCTTGTGGATCTAACCAGCGACCTTCATAAAGAAGGCGACCAAGACGGCGACCTTCTGCATGGTAATTAGCAATGGTGTCTTCATTATGAATGGCACTAATGAGCCGCTCGTATGCAATAAATAGGAGCGCCATCCCTGGTGCTTCATAAATTCCGCGGCTCTTCGCTTCGATGATGCGGTTCTCGATTTGATCGGCCATGCCTAATCCGTGACGACCACCGACTGCGTTGGCTTCCTGCATGAGTTCGACCGAGTTGGCGAATTCTTTGCCGTTAATGGAAACCGGGCGACCTTGAATAAATGCAATGGTCACGTCTTCAGTTGCGATCTTTACTGACTCATCCCAGAAACGTACGCCCATGATGGGTTCGACGATTTCTAGAGATGTATCAAGATTCTCGAGTGTCTTTGCCTCGTGCGTTGCGCCCAAGATGTTGGCATCGGTGGAGTACGCCTTTTCAACACTGTCGCGGTAAGGCAACTTGTTATCGACGAGCCACTCAGACATTTCCTTGCGGCCGCCAAGTTCTCGCACGAAATCTGCATCAAGCCATGGCTTATAGATTCGCAAATTTGGATTGGCAAGAAGTCCGTAGCGATAGAAGCGTTCGATGTCGTTGCCTTTATAAGTGGAACCATCGCCCCAAATTTCAACATTATCTTGCAACATCGCGCGCACTAATAACGTGCCGGTTACTGCGCGGCCAAGAGGTGTGGTGTTGAAGTATTGCTTGCCACCGGATCGAATGTGGAAGGCACCGCATGCAATTGCTGCGAGGCCCTCTTCAACGAGCGCTTCTTTGCAATCAACAAGACGTGAAAGTTCTGCTCCGTATGCCTTTGCACGGCTTGGTACCGAATCGATATCGGGCTCATCATATTGACCAAGGTCTGCTGTGTACGTGCAAGGAACTGCGCCTTTTGCACGCATCCAAGCAACTGCTACCGATGTATCAAGACCGCCGGAAAATGCAATACCGACGCGTTCACCAACGGGCAAAGATGCAAGGACTTTAGACATGGGCGCAGTCTAACCGAAGGTGATTACTAGACGTTGGCTCGTTTAGCGCGCGCCGTAGCACGTGCACGTTCGTCGCCATTGAGGGTCACCTTGCGGATGCGGACAACAGCAGGGGTTACTTCAACGCATTCATCTTCGCGACAGAATTCGAGAGCACCTTCCATGTTGAGTTTCTTAGGCGGAATCAAACGCTCTGATTCATCGGTACCTGAGGCACGCATGTTGGTGAGCTTCTTTTCGCGAACACAGTTAACGTCCATATCTTCGGTGCGTGAATTCTCACCGATAACCATGCCTTCGTAAACCTCATCGCCTGGTTCGACGAAGATGGTTCCGCGATCTTGTGTTCCATAGAGCGCGTAGGAAGTAACAACTCCTAGTCGATCTGAAACAAGAGAACCTGTTCCGCGTGTGCGGATATCGCCGTGCCATGGCTCGTAACCATCAAAGACGTGGTGGAGCAAACCTGTACCGCGAGTTTCTGTAAGGAACTCAGTACGGAAACCAATAAGTCCACGGGATGGAACCTTGTAATCAAGACGAACCCAACCTGTTCCGTGATTGACCATTTGTTCCATGCGGCCCTTACGTAGCGCCATCAACTGAGTCAAGACACCCAAATATTCTTCAGGTGCATCAATGGATAAACGCTCCATTGGCTCATTAGTTTTGCCATCAATAATTTTGATAACAACCTGTGGCTTACCAACGGTGAGTTCGAAACCTTCGCGCTTCATGATTTCAACAAGAACAGCAAGCTGAAGTTCTCCGCGGCCTTGAACTTCCCATGTGTCAGGACGTTCGGTGTTGAGAACACGCAATGAAACGTTACCGACTAATTCGGCATCAAGGCGGCTCTTTACTTGACGAGCAGTGAGCAACTTTCCACTCTTGCCAGCAAGAGGTGATGTGTTGATACCAATAGTCATAGAAATTGATGGTTCATCCACGATGATTAATGGAAGCGCAACAGGGTTTTCATTGTCGGCAAGAGTTTCGCCCAATGTAATTGTTTCGATACCTGCAACAGCGATGATGTCACCGGGATGCGCTTCAAGAGTTGGTACGCGCTCTAGAGCTTCAGTAATCAAGAGCTCTGAAATCTTTACGCGCTCCATCGTGCCATCAGTCTTAATCCACGTAACTTGCTGACCCTTCTTGATGACACCTTCGCGAACTCGGCACAGTGCCAAGCGACCAAGAAATGGTGAGGAGTCAAGGTTGGTGACGTGTGCCTGCAAAGGCGCGCCTTCGTGATACTCAGGGGCAGGAATCGCAGAGAAGATGGTGTCGAACAAAACGTCGAGGTTTTCCTCAACCGGCATGCCGCCATCTGATGGGCGAGTCAGCGAAGCGCGACCAGCCTTTGCAGATGCGTACACGACAGGGAATTCGATCTGTTGCTCATTGGCATCAAGATCCAAGAAGAGTTCGTAGGTCTCGTCAACAACTTCAGCGATACGTGAATCGGGACGGTCTACCTTATTAATCAGCAAAATAACTGGGAGGTTTTTTTCTAGAGCTTTGCGCAAAACGAAACGGGTCTGTGGCAGTGGGCCTTCAGAGGCATCCACGAGCAAAATAACGCCATCAACCATTTCAAGTCCGCGCTCAACTTCGCCACCAAAGTCCGCGTGACCTGGGGTATCGATAATGTTGACGATTGTGTCTCCGCGCTTTACTGCGGTGTTCTTGGCGAGAATCGTGATGCCCTTTTCGCGCTCAAGATCCATCGAGTCCATCATGCGCTCTTGGCCTTCGCCCTGCTTCTTGTAGGAGGCAAATGCTCCTGATTGCCACAACATCGCATCAACAAGGGTGGTCTTTCCATGGTCAACGTGAGCGATGATCGCGACGTTACGCAGATTTTCGCGCTTCTTGACGGGCAATCCGGCTAAGTGCGCGGTTGAAGGCTTTGACATTGTTCCTCAGATTCACTCGATTGTGCTCATGATCAACATCAATAGAGCAAGGCGAGAATACCATCCAGCCTCCGTAACCCTTAAATCGTGCTGTTTTTAGGCGTAGTTAATGATTAGATTGCAGAGGTAAAATACGAAAAACTAATAAGGAGCAGGAAATGACTCAGCCAGTGGCTAATCCAGAACTCGGGGCACAAGTATTCGCAGCCGATCGCGCTCATGTATTTCACTCATGGTCTGCACAGGCACAGATTGCTCCGATTCCTGTTGCTGGTGCTGAAGGTTCTTACTTCTGGGATTACGATGGGAAAAAGTATTTAGATTTCTCATGTCAATTGGTTTTCACCAACATTGGTCATCAACATCCCAAGGTTGTTAAGGCAATCCAAGAACAAGCTGCAGTCCTTGCAACGATTGCGCCACAACATGCCAACGTTGCACGCAATGAGGCTGCCGCGCGCATCGTTGACTTGGCCGGCCCAAAGTTCAATAAAGTTTTCTTCACCAACGCTGGCGCTGACGCCATAGAAAACGCAATCCGAATGGCTCGCCTGCATACAGGCAAGCAAAAGATTTTTTCAACATACCGTTCTTATCACGGCAACACTGGCTCAGCGATTAGTTCCACTGGCGATCCACGCCGTTTCCCTAACGAAAATAGCATTGGTCACGTTCACTTCTGG
>CAILHY010000009.1 GCA_903834145.1 uncultured Actinomycetes bacterium | reverse complement strand
GGAACGCTTTCCGTGAAGCAAAATTTTATTGATGAGTGCAGTAACAACTGGTGAGTTGTAAACAGGATCTGCAACTACTGGCGATTTGACCGCTGGACCTTTACGTGGCATTAGGAAGCCTTCTTCTCTCTCTTGGTGCCATAACGGCTACGCGACTGCTTACGATTCTTGACGCCTTGTGTATCCAGTGATCCGCGGATGATCTTGTAACGAACACCTGGAAGATCTTTAACACGGCCGCCACGAACGAGAACAATGGAGTGCTCTTGCAAGTTGTGACCTTCACCTGGAATGTATGCAGTAACTTCCATACCGCTAGTAAGACGAACGCGTGCAACTTTGCGAAGAGCAGAGTTTGGCTTCTTCGGTGTTGTTGTATAAACGCGTGTGCAAACACCGCGACGCTGTGGACTTCCCTTTAGCGCAGGTGTGCTTGTCTTCGTAGTCTTTTCTGCGCGACCACGACGTACTAGCTGCTGAATTGTTGGCATGCTTCTCCATTCGGCGCGACGCAGAAAATCATTCGACTTTTGCGTCTTTCGGTACTGCGCATTTTTACGCTTATCCGCCGACCCACGCGGTCGGGTGTGTTGCCCGATTCACGCGAAGTTCCCCACTAAATAATTAGCAGGGCACAGCCGATAAGCTCTAAAAAAGAGCAGGGCGTGAGAGTAACCCAATTGGGATACCAGCGTCAAAACGGCCTTCTTGTACTCCTTTTTTCTTCCAAAGGCTGGCAAAGACGCGCCGAGTGTTGATAGATCTTGGCATGGGCAGACAATGGAGGGTTTTCGGCAATACAGTGCTCTTTGCAGGCTCACCTGAGCGCGAAAATCCATGGAAAAGGGGCGAAATGTCCGGTTTAAACATCTCTAGCCTCGAGGCTGCCCAGCGCTCCGCCCATCTACAGGTTCAAAGCTATGACATCACGCTCAATATCGTTCCCGGATTGACCACTTTTTACTCCAAATCCGTGGTGCATTTCACCTGTAACGAGGTCGGATATTCCACCTTTATAGACGCCCCCGCCCATTCCATCATTTCGGCAACCCTCAACGGCTCCCCCATCGATATCTATCACTACGACGGTGAAAGTATCTTCTTGAGCGGCCTGTCCTTGGAGAACGAACTCGTTATCGAAATGAACGCAATCTTCTCCAAGAACGGTGAAGGTCTTCAATATTCGGTAGATCCCATCGATCACGAGGTCTATCTCCATACTCAAGGTGCACCGGCCCTTATGCGACATGTATATGCCTGCTTTGATCAGCCGGATTTGAAGGCAACATTTACTTTCCACGCAATCGTTCCGCGCCATTGGGAAGCTCTCTCTAATAGTCCTCTCGCATCGCGCGAAGAAATAGATGAGTCTTATTCGCTCTGCACCTTTGCTCCTACTGCTCGACTTGCTACCTACATCACCGCGTTTATTGCCGGTCCCTACCATCATGTTCACGATTTATATGAAGGAGAGAAATCGATCCCATTAGGAATTTACTGCCGACAATCTTTGGCGCAACATCTTGATTCCGAAGAAATCTTCAAGGTCACCAAACAAGGTTTTGCATTTTTTGAAAAAGAATTCGGTCTTGCTTACCCCTTTGACAAATACGATCAGATTCCAGTAACCGACTTCAACTGGGGCGCCATGGAAAATGTTGGTGCAGTCACTTTCAAGGAAGAGAAGTTCGTATTCCGCGGTACGACCACAGAACAAATGTTGAAAAACCGTGCGATGGTGATCATGCACGAGATGTCGCATATGTGGTTTGGAAATCTTGTCACCATGAAATGGTGGAATGACTTGTGGCTTAATGAGTCCTTTGCCGAATGGGCGGGTTACTTGGCTGTTGATGAATGCACTGAATTTAGAGGTTCATGGACTAGTTTCAATTCGAAAGAGAAGACATGGGCCTACCGCCAGGACCAACTTATTTCTACACATCCCATTGTTGTCTCCGTTAAAGATATAGAAGAAGCCAACACCAATTTTGATGGAATCACTTATGCCAAGGGCGCATCCGCATTGCAGCAACTGGTCTCTCACGTTGGCCGAGAAAATTTCATCCTTGGGCTGCGTAATTATTTTGCAAAACATGCTTTTTCTAACACAACTCTCATGGATCTCCTGCTGGAACTAGAACTCACCAGTGGACGTGATCTAACTGCGTGGGCACAAACGTGGCTGCAGACGGCGGGTGTGAATACTCTGCGTCCTGCACTCACAATTGAGAACGGTTCCTACTCGTTTGTTTCCATTGTTCAAGAGCCACCACTGATGCCAGTCGGATCAAGCGAGCTTCGTCCGCATCGTTTAGCTGTAGGGCTATATGACTTGGTTGGTGATCACATCACACTTCGAAAATCAGTAGAGCTCGACGTTGCAGGTCAGCTCACGAATATCCCAGAACTTACCGGAGAGAAGGTTGCAGATTTAGTGCTTCTCAACGATCGAGATCTCACTTATGCCAAGATTCGCTTTGATGAAAATTCACTGCAGACACTTAAGCAGCACATAGGAAAGATCTCTGACTCACTTACCAGAGCCCTCTGTTGGGGAGCGGTCTGGGACATGGTTCGCGATGCAGAAATTTCCTCTTTTGATTTCGTCGAAATCGCGCTTTCAGGTCTACCGGCTGAAGAGGACCTCACAGTATTTGGAATCGTTACCGACCAACTCAGCGCTGTTGTAGAACTATTTACTCTCGCACACATGAGAGATGCCCTTCGTACTCGTGCTGCAGATGGACTTTCATCGCTTATGGAAAGTGCCACGCCAGGAAGTGACATACAACTGCAATCGGCGAAGGCGTTCGCTTCGCTGGCAACAAATCCAGAACAAAACGTCCGCCTAAGGGAACTACTCGAAAACAAACTACCCGGATTAGTTGTCGACGCTGACCTTCGTTGGCATTTCGTCCATGCTCTGACGCAACGTGGACTTCTTACGCGTGGTGATATTGATGCGGAATTACTTCGTGATCCATCAACCTTGGGACAACTCGCGCACGCTTACGCCACCGCAGCGATACCTTCTCTTGCTGCAAAAGAGGATGCGTGGAAACAGATCACAAACGAAAGCGTTCCTACTGATACACGCAAAGCAATGATGCGCGCATTCCATCTTGCAAACCAGCAAGAATTATCGGAGCAATTTGTCGATCGCTACTTCGGAAAGCTCCTAGAGATGTGGGGCGGAAATTCTTTTCAGTCCGCGATGAGCTTTACTGAATTAGGTTTTCCCAGATTCCTCACAACGCAATCCACACTGGCCAAAACAAACCAATGGCTAGAAGGAGTCGGAGGCGATGCCCCAGCAGGTCTTCGCCGCATGATTCTTGAGGCTCGAGATTCAATCACTCGAGCCATGAATGCTCAATCCGCATAGTAAATAAAACAGCCCCCGCGCAATAAGCGAAGGGGCTGTTTTATTAATGCT
>CAILHY010000008.1 GCA_903834145.1 uncultured Actinomycetes bacterium | reverse complement strand
TTCAGGATTCTTATTGAGCAAATTCTCTACCTGAGCAATTCGACTCTCAATAAAACCTGTCGTGCCTACTACGGCGCTGATTCCATGTGAAATGAGAAATTCTAAATTGGTCACTGCTGAATTAGGGTTTGTAAAATCCACAACGACCTCTGCTTGCGCGTTTACTAATTGATCGAGCGAATCACCTAGATCCAGTTGAGCCACCAGCGTGAGATCTGAAGCATCAGTGACTGCGCGAACAACTTCCGCGCCCATGCGTCCCTTCGCACCCAGAACTGCGACTTTAATGCTCACTTAACCCTCCAGAACCTTTTCGAACTTCTTTGTGTCCTTGTATGGACCCACTAATGCAAGGGTAGGTCTTTTCAGGAGGAATTCGCCAGCGACTTTCCTGACCGCCTCTGAAGTTACCTTGGAGACTTCCTTCAAAATGTCATCAAAACTCATGATCTCGCCATAAACGATCTCATTCTTGCCGATGCGGCTCATTCGAGATCCAGAGTCCTCTTGGCTCAAAACGAGAGATCCACGAACTGCGCCCTTAGCTCGTTCGATTTCCTCGTGAGTCATTCCGTTTTCGGCAACATCAGCCAACACTTCGCGAATGATTTCTACAACCTCGACCGCTTTGGATGGGTGACAACCAGCATAGAAGCCAAGCAAGCCCGATCCGGCGAATTGTTGGGCATAGGAGTAGACCGAATAAGCCAGTCCCCTCTTTTCGCGAATCTCTTGAAAGAGGCGCGAAGACATTCCCCCACCCAATGCAGCAGAGAGAATCCCCATAGTAAAGCGACGGTCATCATCGCGCGCAACGCCTGCAAGGCCATAAAACATGTGAGCCTGCTCGGTCTTGCGATTAATTAAACCGACAGATTGTTGGGATTTAATTTTAATTGGCGTATTTGCGCGCACTTGAGGTACGCCTTTTACATCTAAGAAACCATCGCGAGAGAGCGCTTTTTCAACCATTTCGACGACAGTCTTATGTTTAATATTTCCAGCAACGGCAACAACCAAATCTTCCGGTAAATATTTCTTCTTGTAATAGTTAAATACCGATGTACGGGACATGTCATTAATAGATTTCACTGTTCCGAGAATTGAACGCCCAACGGGAATATCGCCGTAGTAAGTATCAGAGAAAAGATCATGGACCAGATCGCTTGGGTCGTCATCGCGCATTGCGATTTCTTCTAATACAACTTTGCGTTCTGCATCGACGTCGCTTGCGGTAACAAGTGAGGAGGTGATGAGATCTGAAATCACATCCACAGCCATTGGCAAATCCGTATCGATCACCCGGGCGTAAAAGCAGGTGTACTCCTTACTGGTGAAAGCGTTCATCTCTCCGCCAACAGATTCAATCGAGGATGAAATCTCTAAAGCAGTTCGAGACGTGGTTCCCTTAAAAAGTAAATGCTCCAGAAAGTGAGAAGCCCCAGCAACTGCCGGGGTTTCATCACGTGAACCAACATTGACCCAAATTCCTATCGCAGCGCTGCGTACCGAGGAAACTTCCTCCGTAACGATACGCAGGCCGCTAGATAGAACTGTGCGTCGAACGCTCAAAGTCTTACTTACTCAGCAGACTCTGTTGCGCCATCTTCGAGAACAGGAACAAGTGACAACTTGCCCTTCGGATCAATCTCGCCGATTTCTACTTGAATCTTGTCGCCAACCTTCATAACTTCTTCGAGGTTTTCAATGCGCTTTCCGCCATGCATCTTGCGAATTTGCGAGACGTGGAGCAAGCCATCTTTTCCTGGAAGGAGTGAGATAAAGGCACCAAATGCTGCAAGTTTTACGACGGTACCGAGGTAGCGCTCTCCAACTTCTGGCATTTGTGGATTGGCAATGGCGTTGATTTGAGCGCGGGCAGCTTCTGCCTTTGGCCCATCAGTTGCGCCGATGTAGATCGTGCCGTCATCTTCGATGGAAATCTCAGCGCCAGTTTCATCTTGAATCTGGTTGATGATCTTTCCCTTAGGTCCGATAACTGCGCCGATCTGATCTACTGGAATCTTGATCGAAATAATGCGTGGAGCAAATGGGCTCATCTCATCTGGAGAATCAATGGCCTCTGCCATGACATCCAAAATTGCAAGGCGTGCTTCTTTTGCTTGGTGAAGTGCGCCAGCAAGAACTGATGCAGGGATTCCATCGAGCTTCGTATCGAGCTGGAGAGCTGTTACAAATTCGCGTGTTCCAGCAACTTTGAAGTCCATATCTCCGAATGCATCTTCTGCACCCAAGATGTCAGTCAATGCAACGTATTCAACTTTGCCATCAACGTCATCAGAGATAAGACCCATTGCGATTCCCGCTACAGGGGCGCGAAGTGGCACGCCTGCATTGAGAAGTGCCAAGGTCGAAGCACAGACAGATCCCATGGACGTTGATCCATTGGAACCTAGAGCTTCGGAAACCTGACGAATTGCATATGGGAATTCTTCGCGGCTTGGAAGCACAGGCACAAGTGCGCGTTCTGCAAGTGCTCCGTGACCAATTTCGCGGCGCTTAGGTGTTCCTACGCGTCCCGTCTCGCCCGTTGAATACGGTGGGAAGTTGTAATTGTGCATGTAGCGCTTATGGTTTTCCGGATTCAAGGTATCGAGCTGCTGCTCCATCTTGAGCATATTCAGCGTGGTGATTCCAAGAATCTGGGTCTCTCCACGTTCGAAAATTGCAGAACCGTGAACGCGAGGAACTACTTCAACCTCAGCAGAAAGCGGACGAATGTCGCGCAATCCACGTCCGTCGATACGGATCTTGTCGCGCAGAACACGTTGGCGAACTAATTTCTTAGTCAATGAGCGAAACGCGGCTGGAATCTCTTTTTCGCGACCTACGAAGGTCTCGGCAAGTGATTCCTTCACAGATGCGCTGAGGCGATCTGTTTCGGTTTCGCGCTCTTGCTTGCCAGAAATAGTAAGTGCCTTAGCAAGATCAGCAGAGACTGCCGAAGAAACTGCAGCAAATACATCATCTTGGTAGTCCAAGAAGATTGGGAATTCGGCGGTTGGCTTTGCAGCAGCTTTCGCCACCTTGTCTTGTGCCTCGCATAGTGCTCGGATAAATGGCTTTGATGCATCAAGACCTTGTGCAACAACTTCCTCTGTAGGAGTTGGTGCACCGCCCTTAATAAGTTCAATGGTGCGAGCGGTTGCTTCGGCTTCCACCATCATGATGGCAACATCATCGCCACTGACGCGGCCTGCAACAACCATGTCAAAGACTGCGTCTTCAAGTTGTGAGTGGTTAGGGAATGCAACCCATTGACCAGAAATCAGTGCAACGCGTACGCCACCGATTGGACCAGAAAATGGCAATCCTGCGAGTTGCGTAGACATGGACGCTGCGTTGATCGCAACAACGTCGTACATATGATCTGGATTCAGCGCCATCACTGTGACAACAACTTGAACCTCATTGCGAAGACCCTTTACGAAGGATGGACGCAGCGGACGATCGATAAGGCGGCAGGTAAGAATTGCATCCTCTGACGGACGACCTTCACGACGGAAGAACGATCCTGGGATACGGCCTACTGCATACATACGCTCTTCAACATCCACAGTAAGTGGGAAGAAGTCGAATTGATCCTTTGGATGCTTGGAAACCGTAGTTGCTGAAAGCAACATAGTCTCGTCATCTAGGTAAACAACTGTGCTTCCACCTGCTTGGCGCGCAAGGCGTCCAGTTTCAAAACGTATTTCTCTTTTTCCAAATTTCCCGTTATCAATTACTGCAACGGCTGATGAGATTTCTTGACCCTCCATGGGTCGCTCCTGTTCTCGATCAACTCAAGGAGCATGAATCTTCGATCGAAGCCCACGAAAAGCTACTGTGTTGAATAGTTTTCGTAAACCACTACCGAGGATCATTGCTCCCGGTTGATCGTTCTAATTAACGGCGAATACCGAGTTTTTCGATGATCGCTCTGTAACGTTCGATGTTTGTCTTTGCGAGGTACTGAAGAATTCGGCGACGTTGACCTACTAATAGGAGCAAGCCACGACGGTTGTGGTGGTCATGCTTATTTGTCTTAAGGTGTTCTGTGATTTCTTCAATGCGCTTGGAGAGCAAAGCGACCTGTGCTTCAGGACTGCCCGTGTCAGTAGGTGAGTTACCGTACTTAGCAATGATTTCTTTCTTTACTTCTGGTGTTAGTGCCATTTCTTGGTACTCCTTCTATTGGTCACGATGGTTTCCGGTTTGCCTCACGGAAACTCGCTTTCTCGGTGGACGTCGTAGGGTACCAGCGCACGCTCACTCAAAGGAAATCGAGCCTCATACACTCAGTTTTGAGTCAGTTTCCGCGCTTGATCACAGTCAATCTTCATCTGATCCAGCAGCGGCTCCAATCCATCAAATTTCAGCGTGTCACGCAATCGCCATCCAAAATCGATCTTTGCGCCCTTGTCGTAAAGATCTAAGCCCTTTTGATCCAAGGCATATGCCTCAACTTGGCGAGATCGCTCACCTTCAAAAGTTGGATTCGTTCCAATGGAAATGGCAGCTGGCCAGCGATGACTTTCCACTTCCAGCCAACCTGCATACACGCCATCTCCGGGAACCGTATTCGTTGATGCTGAGTAACCAAGATTTGCTGTCGGATATCCGATTTCTCGTCCACGCTTTTCACCATGGATCACAATTCCCTCTAGCCGGTGAGGGCGTGTAAGTAGTTGTGAGGCTGCTTCAACACTGCCCTCAATAATCGCCTTACGTATGCGAGTGGAGGAAACTACATCGCCGGCATCTGCCTGGAGCGCTACCTCTTGGGCTCCAAATCCATACTTCTCCCCCGCGACAATCAGATCGGCCACGCGACCAGCGGCCTTATGTCCATAACTAAAATTCTCACCAACAACAACTCCTGAAATCTTTAAATAGTTAATAAGCACATCGGAGACAAAATCATCAGGAGACATCGCTGCAAATTCTCGATCAAACTCGCAGACGATGACGGCATCGGCGCCGTAACTACGCAGGAGTTCTACTCTTCTCTCAACAGAAATAAGCATCGTTGGCGCTTTATCGGGAGCGAAAAATTGCATAGGGTGAGGATCAAAGGTCAGCGCAATCACGCCACGGCCATTACTGACCTCGTTTGCTCTTGCGATGATCGCTTGATGACCCAAGTGCACGCCATCAAAAATTCCGATAGCAACCGTTGCTCCAACAATTTGTTGGCCACGCCATTGCATGCGATTCATTAGGAAGCCGCCGCAAATACTGCAATCGGTTTGGCATGGCTTTCTTTGTTTGATAGCAGCGCAATGAGCTGGCCATGAGCCATGGCGGCTGTGATCGCAGCCGAATCGCTCAAGGTTAGAGTGCGACCAAAGGAAAGTTCGAGAACTTCATCCTCGGAGATATTGCGAATAGGAAAAGTGAGTGCGGCAACTTCGGCGATACTCAAACCTTCAAATTCTCCAGATTTAAGTTGATCAATCGTTACCGAAGGGGCGAGACCAAAACTTGCCACACGAGTACGACGCAGGGCGCTCAAGTGCCCTCCAACGCCGAGGGCGCTTCCGCAATCTCGTGCAATGGCGCGAATGAAAGTTCCGGCGCTGCAGGTTACTTCGATATCAATTTCGATTGTCGTCGCAGTTCTGCGAATTTCACCGATGTGAAGTTGGCTAATAGTGACTTCGCGCGCAGGCAACTGAACATCTTCGCCAGCACGAACACGTGCGTGCGCACGCTGACCATCTACTTTCACTGCTGATACCGAACTTGGACGCTGCTGAATCACGCCCTTCATTTTTGCAAGTTCAACGTTAATCATGTCATCAGAGATAGCCTGGAGTTGATCTGCAGAGGCACTGGTCAGCACTTCGCCTTCGGCATCATCGGTCACCGTACTTTGCCCCAACACAACGGTGGCCGTATAGGACTTATCGCCATCGGTAATGTACTGAAGCAATCGAGTTCCGATTCCAAAACCCAAAACTAGGACACCTGTTGCCATCGGATCGAGGGTACCTGCATGGCCAACTTTTTTTGTGCCAAGTGCGCGTCGAGCAATGGCCACAACATCGTGACTTGTCATTCCTGGTGATTTATCAACAACGAGGAATCCATCGATGCTCAAATCTCGTCCTCGGCTTCTGCATCAACGACGCGAGGGGCCTTGTACGGATCTGACTCCCCCGCATATTGGGCATTGGCACGAAGTGCAATGACTTGCGCATCTCTTTGATGGACCGTCTCTAGTAACGACTCGAGTGCCAAGGCGCTCTCTGGGAGTCCATCGAGAAAAAATTCGATGGAGGGCGTAATTCGTGTTCCCAAATCTTTGCCCACCGCCGAGCGAATCACACCTGTGGCACTTTTTAGCGCCGCTGCAGTGGCTTCACGTTGATCTTCATCGCCAAGGACCGTATAAAAAACGGATGCATGTTGAAGGTCGCCCGTAACTCGAGTATCGGTGATGGTGACGAACCCCAAGCGAGGATCTTTGATTTTCCCCTCGAGGAGTCCAGCCACAACAACTTTTATCCGGTCAGCGACTTTTTGTGAACGATGTGATTGGCCCATGGTGTTATGCCCGCTTCTTCTCGCGCATCTCAAAGACCTGAACAACATCGCCAATCTGAACATCCTTGTAATTTCCTACACCGATACCGCACTCAAATCCTTCGCGGACTTCAGTGGCATCATCTTTGAATCTCTTTAGGGATTCAATGGTGAGGTTATCCACGACAAGTTCGCCAGCGCGAAGCAGACGTGCCTTACCGTTACGACGGATGATTCCATCAAGAACAATTGATCCAGCGATATTTCCGAACTTACTGGACTTAAAGATCTCACGGATTTCCGCGTTACCCAAAACCACTTCTTCGTACTCTGGTTTGAGGAGTCCCTTAAGCGAAAGTTCGATCTCATCAATTGCTTGATAGATGACGGAGTAGAAGCGAACTTCGACGCCTTCTTGATCGGCAAAGATCGCTGTCTGTGGTTCTGGTTTTACGTTATACCCGATAACAACGGCAGTGGATGCAGAGGCAAGAGTGATATCGCTCTTGGTGATCGCACCAACGCCACGGTGAATAACGCGAAGATCCACTTCAGCTCCGACATCCAACTGCAACAACGCATCTTCGAGGGCTTCAACAGAACCGCTGACATCGCCCTTAAGGATGAGATTGAGTGTAGAAATCTTGGACTGCTCCATGAAGTCTTCGAGTGAAACCTTCTTGCGCGCCTTAGCAAGTTGAGCATTGCGCTCTGCTGCCTGACGCTTTTCAGCAATCTGGCGCGCAGTACGGTCGTCACTTGCTACAAGGAATGTATCGCCAGCACTAGGAACAGATGTGAAACCAAGTACCTGCACTGGACGAGATGGTCCGGCTTCAGCAATGGTCTCGCCGTGTTCGTCGAGCATGGCACGAACGCGACCGAAAGATCCTCCGGCAACGATGGCATCTCCCACTTTAAGAGTTCCACGTTGAACGAGAACAGTGGCAACGGGGCCGCGACCTCGATCAAGATGGGCTTCAATAGCGACGCCGCGTGCATCGTCATCGGCTACCGCTTGTAGATCGATAACAGCATCGGCTGTGAGGAGAATTGAATCGATCAATTCTTTAATACCTTCACCGGTTTTTGCAGAGACGTTTACGAAAATTGTGTCTCCGCCGTACTCTTCTGCAACCAAGTTGTACTCGGTCAATTGTTGGCGCACCTTATCTGGATTGGCGCCTTCTTTATCCACCTTGTTGACAGCTACAACGATCGGCACATCAGCGGCCTGCGCGTGATTGAGCGCTTCAATGGTCTGAGGCATAACTCCATCATCGGCAGCAACAACGAGAACGGCAATATCAGTCACCTTGGCACCGCGAGCACGCATGGCGGTAAACGCTTCGTGACCTGGTGTATCAATGAATGTGATTGCACGATCTACGCCATCGTGAGTGTGATGAATTTGGTAGGCACCAATGTGTTGAGTAATTCCACCTGCTTCAGATTTCACAACCTCTGTTTGGCGAATTGCATCCAACATACGAGTCTTACCGTGATCCACGTGACCCATAACAGTGACCACTGGTGGTCTTGTTACAAGTAAAGAAGGATCTAATGCGGCGAGTTCGTCATCAAGATTTATATCGAAAGTCTGTAGAAGTTCGCGATCTTCATCTTCTGGACTGACGATCTGCATGACATAACCTAATTCAGCACCCAACAATGCGAAAGTATCTTCATCAACAGATTGGGTTGCCGTCACCATTTCACCTAAGTGAAAAAGTGCCGCTACCAATGCCGCTGGATCTGCATTGATCTTGTCGGCAAAATCTGCAAGTGAAGCACCGCGACGCATACGGATTGGTGTCTTGCCATCGCCGTGCGGAACAACTGCGCCGCCCAATTGAGGCGCTTGCATATTGTCGAATTCATCGCGCAGAGCTTTTCTACTCTTTGGTTTTCTCTTGCTTGATTTACTTGCATTCTTTCCGAATGCTCCGCCAGTACTTCCACGTTGCGGACGACCCGCTCCACCTGGACGCGCTGGACCACCGGCTGCAGGAGCACCTGCAGTTGGTGTGCGATAAGGACTTCCTGGCGTTGATGAACCTGCAGGACCACCGGCGCGAGGTGGGAAGTTTCCTCCACCACTACCTGGTGGACGTGCCGATGCAGGACGCGCTGCAAAACCTGGACGAACTGAACCGGGACGCGGTCCCGACATTCCTGGACGCGGACCGCTTCCACCCGCACCACCGGCAGGTCGTTGTGGCGGACGTGGCATCGCTCCACCGGCAGAGAAAGGATTATTTCCTGGACGCGGTGCATGCGGAAGAGGAGGACGTGGAGATGGAGGACGTGGCGTTCCAAAAGGATTATTTCCAGGACGCGGTGCGTGTGGGGCATGTGGTGGCGCACTGTCATCTGTTGTCTCTGGTACAGGTGCTGGTGCAACGACAGGTGCTGAAGGTAGAGGCGCAGTTGCCCGTGCATCGGCAGCCGCCTTCTGCTCACTTGCTTGTTGTGCTAATTCTGGTGAAATCTCAGCAAGAAGTTCTACTGCTGCTTCAGGAGTCAAAACATCTGAGGCAGGTTTAGCTGCGGCTTTTTTCGCCGCTGCTTTCTTGACAGGTTTCTTCTCTTCAACGGGTTTTGCATCGGGGTATAACTCAAGGAGTTTTCGCACCACTGGTGCTTCAACAGTTGATGATGCAGAGCGGACGAATTCGCCCATCTCTTGGAGTTTTGCAAGGACGACCTTGCTCTCCATACCGAGTTGTTTTGCTAACTCATGTACGCGGACCTTTGCCACAGTTCTCCTGTCTTGGCCCGCAATTTTCTAGATGCGAGCCTTAGTTGCCTGACCTCATGATCGGTTGGAACTCATGTGAGTGTCATATCTTTCGCATCCGTTTCGTTAAGGTAATGAAGTAATCCCGTGCCATCGAAGGGACCTTGATGTCGGTAAGCCCGACGAAAAGTTCCACGCTCAATAGCAATCCGTGCACATTCGCGATGTACCCAAGCGCCCCGACCTGGAGCCGTGCGCCGTGGATCAGGAATAAGAATTCCCTCACTACAGACCACCCTGAGCAACATCAATGGATTTTCACGTTTTCGGCATTGAATGCAACTCCGTATGGGGTTCATCTCAACCGTTTCGCTCACATCCATCAAATTTCTACAAGTTCTACAGGGACAATCCTACCTTTCCCAGGGTCTAAACCCCTAAAAAGCTCTAGCGATCGGTTTTGCCCTCCGCGTCAGAGTGAATATCAATGCGCCAGCCTGTAAGCCTGGCGGCCAACCGTGCATTCTGCCCATCTTTGCCAATCGCCAGGGAAAGTTGGTAATCGGGCACGGTGACCTTGGCTGATCGAGTCATGAGGTCAACAATTTCGACTTTCTCCACGCGTGCAGGCGCCAATGCATGGCCAACGAATATTGCTGGGTCCTCAGACCAATCAACTATGTCGATCTTTTCGCCATGGAGTTCGTCCATAACAGCTCGTGCCCGCGTTCCCATGGGACCAATCAGTGAACCTTTAGGGCTCACACCGGCACGGTGCGTGCGAACTGCAATCTTGGTGCGATGACCCGCTTCACGAGCCACCGCCATGATCTCAACAATACGGTCTGCGATCTCGGGAACTTCGAGTGCGAATAATTGTTTTACCAGCGCAGGATGACTTCGCGAAAGAGTTACTTCGGGTCCTCGCATTCCTTGTTTTACTTCAACAACAAAACATTTAATTCGCTCGCCATGAGCAAATACTTCACCTGGAACTTGCTCCTGCGCAGGAACTTTCCCCTCAACGCGACCGAGGTTGACATACACCATTCGTGGATCGCGGCCTTGTTGGACAACGCCAGAGACAACATCTCCGACCGATGCAGTGAATTCTCCGACGATGTCTGCGTCATTCGCCTCGCGCATCTTTTGTTTAATTGTTTGCCGAGCGGTTGAAGTGGCAATGCGACTAAATCCTTCAGGATCATCTACCTCGTCATCAAGTCTTTCGCCATCTTCACCAAAAGTGGAGATCAAGATGCGAATCTCCCCTGTTATTGGATCAAGGTGGGCACGTGCGTGAGAGCGCGCCTCTGGCGTGTGCATATACGCAGTCAATACAGCGGCTTCAATGGCACCGATAAGTCGATCCAATGGAATATCACGTTCGATAGTGAGCGAGGCAAGTGCCTTCATATCTACATGCATCAGATCTCACTATCTTTGCGGTTAAATTCAATCTCGACGAGAGCGCGTTTAATGTCGATGAAATCTATCGATACTTCCTTTTGAACCTTGCCACTTGTGACAAGGGAGACACTGACTTCATCGCTGTTCTGGATTCGGCCTTCAACAACTTCTCCATTGTTGAGTGTGATTCGAACTAATCGCGTGAGGTTCTTGCGCCAATGCCGAGGATGAGTGAGTGGACGATCCACGCCAGGTGAAGTCACTTCTAGCGTAAAGGGAGTTTCATCCAGAAAGGTAGCGGTGTCGAGAATTTCAGCAATGATCTTGGACGCTGCCGTTACTTCATCAAGATTGAGGCTGGATTCTCCATCAACGATACAAGTGATGGTGCGGCGTCTTCCATGGGATAAAACCTGAACGTCTTCTAAATAAAACCCGGCGGCGACAATAGCTGGCGCGATGGCTTGAGTGACTTGCTCGGTAATAGTCATACGGATCTACTTTCTATGAAGTTGTAGGCCAATCATAACCGAGATCAACATTGCTTACCAATGCGAGATGGTGTCCACCCCGACTTTGATGATGAGCAAAATGGTAACGATCAGAAAGAAGCGTCGAACGAGAGCTGAACCTCCGCGAATTGCCATCCGTGCTCCTAGAATTCCACCCGCGATATTTGCCATTCCAAGAACTAATCCAACTTTCCACAGAATAACTCCGTGTACGCCGAAAATAACAATGGCTCCTACATTGGTTGCCACGTTAACAACCTTGGCCATAGAGGATGCAGTGAGAAATGCGAATCCTAAAGCTGCAACCAAAACCAGCATCAAGAATGTCCCGGTACCTGGGCCAAAAATTCCGTCATAGAACCCAATTCCACCGCCCGCAAAGATTGCGATGAAGGTCCGTCGACTTTGAGTGTGGCGCAGAGTTTCTATCTGCCCTAATTCAGGTTTGCGCCATGTGTAGATCACGACGGCGACGAGCAAAGAGAAGACGATCGGGCGAAGCGCATGTGTAGGAATGTGAGAGGCGAGTAGCGCTCCCCCCATAGATCCGAAGAAAGCAGGGACCGCCATTGCCATCGTGAATTTTGTGTCAGGTTTAACTTTTCTTCTGTACAAAATTGCTGCTGCGCTTGTTCCAAAGACAGATGACAATTTATTTGTTCCAAGGACTTGAACTGTGGGAGATGAAGAAAGGCCTACTAATAGCGCGGGTAACTGGATGAGCCCACCGCCACCCGCAATCGCATCAACAAATCCTGCACAAAATGCAGCCGCGCCCATAAAGAGCATAGAAAGTGTGGAGATGTGGCCAAAAAAGTGCATTAAGCGAGAAGTTTTACTATCTCAGCAACTGCATCATCCAGCGCCACTTCCGAGCGCTCACCGGTGCGACGAACTCGTAACTCAACTTTTCCATCTACGAGAGCCTTACCAACGATGACAATAATCGGATTTCCGATGAGTTCCGCGTCTTTGAATTTCACACCTGGACTTGCATCACGGCGATCATCAAGCATTACTGAAATCCCTTGTTTCTCTAGCGAAGTTGCTATCTCTTCAGCGGTATCAAAGGGCAGATCATCTTTACCCGTAGCAACGACATGCACTTTTGCAGGAGCAATCTCAGCGGGCCAACACAATCCAATCTCGTCGTGCGTTTGTTCTGCCACCGCTGCGACAGCACGTGAAACACCTATTCCATAGGAGCCCATAGTCACAACGCGCGCTTTCCCATCCTTATCAAGGACCGTCAGGTCAAGTGCCTGCGCGTACTTTCGGCCCAACTGGAAAATGTGCCCAATTTCAATCGCACGATCAATGACAACAGGGGCCGCGCAATCGGGACATGCATCGCCTTGGCGAACTTGCGCAGCATCTACATAGTGATCAACTGTGAAATCGCGACCGTTCACCACATTAAGTGCGTGAGTGTTTATTTTGTTTGCACCCGTCACCCAAGATGATCCCAGAGCAATGCGTGGATCGGCATACACAGTGATTCCGAGTCCTTTAGCTGCCTGTGGTCCGACATATCCTTTAACGAATCCAGGGTTCTTTTGGAAATCTTCATCCTCGAAAAGTCGAATCTCCTTAACACCTGGGAGATTTGCTTCAAGCCGTTTCATATCAACTTCTCGATCTCCAGGAACCAACACAGAAATTGTCTTTCCATCGGCAACAAGCAAAATGTTCTTGAGCGTATCGGCTCCAGTAAACTCTCCGTTATAGCGAGAGTTGAGAACTGCTACCAGCGAGTCAATCGTTGGAGTATTAGGAGTATCAACTTCCTCAAGTGAGGGTACGGCAGATGCATCCACAGGATCTACTGTGGTTTTCATTGCTTCAACATTGGCTGCGTAACCGCATTTTTCGCACAGGACGTAGGTGTCCTCGCCAGTTTCGCATGGCGCTAGGAATTCCTCAGACCTGGAACCGCCCATTGCCCCTGACATGGCACTGACAATGTTGTATTTCAGACCCAGGCGATCAAAAGTTTTTACATATGCCGCACGGTGATTCATGTAGGACTGCGATAAACCTTCATCTGTCAGGTCAAAAGAATACGAATCCTTCATAACAAATTCGCGTCCGCGGATGATTCCACTTCGTGGGCGGGGTTCATCTCGATATTTAGTTTGAATCTGATAAATCGAAAGTGGGAGATCCTTATACGAGGAGTACTCGCCCTTCACCATCAAGGTAAACATCTCTTCATGGGTGGGGCCCAGTAGGTAATCTCCGCCCTTTCGATCTTGAAGGCGGAAAAGATCGGGACCGTATTCACTCCATCGATGAGTCTTTTCATAAGGTTCACGAGGCAAGAGGGATGGAAAATGCACTTCTTGAAAACCAGCGGCATCCATTTCCTCGCGGACAACGCGCTCAATATTGCGGAAAGTGATGTACCCCAAAGGCAACCACGAATAAATACCGGCAGCGATTCGACGGACATATCCTGCGCGAACGAGGAGACGATGGCTAGCAACTTCAGCGTCGGCGGGATCATCTCGCAAAGTGCGCAAGAAAAGCGTGGACATTCTCAACATGCGAGCCAGCCTACCTGAGGAAGTGGCCGCGATGCGTCAACTCTTTTAGTGAACGCCTACGGTAGGTGTGCCGGATTCGGCTCCTGCTGCTTCCATCTCCTCGGCAAGGCGCATCGCCTCTTCGATAAGGGTTTCAACAATCATCGCTTCAGGGACAGTCTTGATGACTTCACCTTTCACGAAAATTTGGCCTTTGCCATTTCCGGAGGCAACACCAAGATCTGCTTCACGAGCTTCTCCTGGGCCATTCACGACGCAGCCCATCACGGCAACGCGAAGTGGAACAGTCATTCCCTGCAATCCTGCTTGAACTTTTTCAGCCAAGGTATAGACATCCACTTGGGCGCGGCCACATGAAGGGCAAGAAACGATTTCCAATTTACGTTGGCGAAGGTTGAGGGATTCAAGAATTGAAATCCCGACTTTCACTTCTTCAACTGGAGGTGCTGAAAGAGAAACACGGATGGTGTCGCCGATTCCTTCAGCTAACAAAATCGCAAAGGCAGTGGAGGACTTAATCGTTCCTTGGAAAATTGGGCCCGCCTCGGTGACACCTAGATGTAATGGGTAATCACATTTCTGTGCGAGTAATCGATATGCGCTCACCATGGTTACAGGGTCATGATGTTTCACCGAAATCTTTATATTGCTAAAGCCATGCTCTTCAAATAAGGAGCACTCCCAGAGGGCAGATTCAACAAGCGCCTCAGGTGTTGCCTTGCCATATTTAGCAAGTAAGCGTGGATCCAATGAGCCAGCATTGACGCCAATTCGAATCGGAATTCCAGCATCTCCTGCAGCTTTGGCCACCTCTTTAACTTTGTCATCAAATTGTTTGATGTTTCCAGGATTCACCCGAACCGCTGCGCAACCCGCATCGATCGCTGCAAAAATATATTTTGGTTGAAAATGTATATCCGCAATAACGGGTATCTGGGATTTCTTTGCAATTTGCGCAAGAGCATCAGCATCATCTTGGCTTGGGACAGCAACTCGAACTATTTGGCATCCAGAGGCGGTGAGCTCAGCGATTTGCTGAAGAGTGGCGTTTACATCTGAGGTAAGAGTGGTGCACATAGATTGAACACTGACGGGTGAAGCGCTACCTACTCCGACACTGCCTACCTGCATTTGGCGGGTCTTGCGACGAGGCGAGAGAGTGGGCGGTGGCGTTGCCGGCATTCCGAGATTAACCAAATCAACCATAGGTGCATTCTGCCCTACAACGAGCAAACCTTCATGTTTTAGAGATTTAGGTTGACCGGATTCACGATATCGGCCACGAGAAGCAAGATGGTTAAACCTGCAAGCAGTACGAAAACGACCATGGTTATCGGGGTTAAAACTGCAACATCTATGGCTGGTGGGCGTGGACGTCCACGGAGGCGGGCAAAAAATGCACGTACTTCGTCGGCGATAGCAACCGCCATATGTCCGCCATCCATCGGCAAAATTGGCAAGAGGTTGAAAATGCCGACGAAGATATTCAAACTTGCGATAATCATGATGAAGGTTGCAAGGCTTTCAGAGGTGGTGAGCTTTGAACTTCCCACGGCCTGGCCCGATACGCGAGCAACTCCAACGACTCCGACAAGTCCCTCGGGGTCGCGCGTTGCTCCCCCAACAGTTTGATTCCATAGTCCAGGAATTTTGCTTGGTAGTGCGATGAGAGAAGTCACGGAAGATCCAGCGAACTTCTTAAACATCGATGCTGATTTGGTGAGCGATTCAACAGGATCGCTTCGAACAGTTGCGAAAGAATTGATGATTCCTACGAAGCCGTAACTCTTGCCATTGATGACTCGGGCTTGCGGTGTGACTGTGATGACCAGATCAGGTGTTCCCTTTGGAGTTGAACCTTGAATCTTCGCACTTCCGCGATCAATTCCAAATTCGATTGGCTTTCCAGCAGAAGCGCGAATGAGCTCAACGTCCTTGGACCAATCCTTTGTCCGAACACCATTGATTGAGACGATTTTGTCACCAGCCTGCAACCCAGCAATTTTTGCAGGCGACGGAGCCGCCGTGGCGGCGCACGTCTGATTTCCGGTTGCTGGTGGAATGCATGGACTGATGGATTCAATCGTTGATGTCACTTGCGTGGTTCCAACGCCCATAAAGAGCGCCAGAAGTAAGAGGAACCCAAGAACGAAATGTAGGAAGGAGCCCGCCCCGAGAACGACAAGTTTGCGAGCGCCACTGGCTTTGTAAAAGGCTCGACCTTCCTCGCCCACGGCCATCTCATCTTTTGGCGACATTCCCTCGATTCGGCAATAACCGCCTGCGGGAATCGCCTTGATTCCAAATTCTGTTTCCCCGCGCGTAATCGACCAAATTTTCTGTCCAAAACCCAGGAAAAATTCGGATACCTTCATGCCAAATCGCTTTGCAGTAATGAAATGGCCAAATTCATGGACCATAATGGAAAGCAAAAGGGCAACGACGAAGGCCAGAATTCCTAGTGCTTGCATGGGGTTATCTTCTCAGGTTGCGGAGACATTTGGCGCCATTTCTTGCGTAGTACGATGAATCCATGACTTCCATTCCGCAAGTTCGCTCCCTCGTCACCGCTATTCCTGGTCCTCGCTCACAAGAAATTCTCAAGCGCAAGAGCGAGGCCGTATCTGCTGCACTTGGGATGGCAATCCCTATTATCGTCGAGCGTGCTGGCGGTGGAATCCTCGTTGATGTCGATGGCAACTCCATCATCGACATGGGTTCTGGAATCGCAGTTGTTAGCGTGGGAAATAGCGCGGATCGAGTTGTGGCCAACGTGAAGGCCCAAGTCGAAGCCTTCACTCACACGTGTTTTATGGTCGCTCCATACCTTGGTTACATCGAAGTCTGCGAAGCGCTCAACCGCTTGACACCGGGAACTCACAAAAAGAAATCAATTCTTCTGAACTCCGGAGCCGAAGCGCTAGAGAACGCGGTAAAAATTGCACGAAGTTATACAAAGCGACAAGCCATTGTTGTATTCGAGCACGGCTATCACGGTCGCACTAATCTCACGATGAGCATGACCGCCAAAAACATGCCATACAAAGATAGTTTTGGTCCCTTTGCTCCTGAGGTATATCGCATGCCAATGGCCTACCCCTATCGCTGGAACGGCGGCGCGGAAAAGTGCGCAGAAGAGGCCCTCGATCTCGTCATTCATAAAATGGAAAAGGAAATCGGCGCGAAAAATATCGCAGGAATTGTTATCGAACCAATCCAAGGAGAAGGCGGATTTATTGTTCCTCCAAAGGGGTTCCTTCCCGGGCTCTCTAAATTTGCGAGTGAGAATGGCATTCTCTTCATCGCCGATGAAGTCCAAACAGGTTTCGCGCGCACAGGGCAAATGTTTGCCAGCGAAGATGAAGGAATCGTTCCTGACTTGATCGCAACGGCAAAAGGAATTGCAGGCGGACTTCCACTGGCCGGAGTTACAGGTCGTGCAGAAATTATGGATGCCATTCATTCTGGCGGATTAGGCGGCACATACGGAGGTTCACCTGTCGCTTGCGCAGCAGCCCTTGGAGCAATCGCCACCATTGAAGAGGACAATCTCTGTGCACGTACCCTTGAAATTGGTGCGATCATTTCTGAAGCGCTCAACGCAATGAAGGCGAAATATTCCATCATCGGTGAAGTACGTGGCCGTGGAGCAATGCAAGCAATCGAATTCATCATTCCTGGAAGTATCGAACCTAATCCCGGAGTTCTTCCTGCAATAGTTAAGTTCGCCCAGAATGAAGGCGTTCTCATTCTTACCGCTGGAACTTATGGAAACGTGATTCGTTTACTGCCGCCGCTGGTCATGCCAGAGCACCTCTTGCGCGAAGCACTTGATGTACTTGATCGGGCGATCGCCTCAGCGATCTAGTACGTTTTGCGTGGGCGAATAACTTTCGCCCTTTGCTCGCTTTGCGATACCACTTAACGCTTCAAGCACCACACGGTTTGCCAAAATTGCTGTGATGTCAGCGCTGTCATAAGCAGGTGCTACTTCAACTACATCAATGCCCACGATAGGCAGCTCAAGGCAGATTCTGCGCACCGCTTCAAGAAGTTCGCGACTTGTCATTCCGCCAGGTTCGGGGGTGCCAGTTCCTGGAGCCATTCCTGGATCGACAACATCGATATCTACGGAGAGAAAGACTCCAACGCAATCATCGGTCAAACGTGCAAAGGATTCATCGAGAACTTCCTTCATTCCACGGTGATGAATCTCCGTCATCTCATAGGAGCGCATACCTTGATCGCGCATCCATTCAAGGGTTGCGTTTTCTGGCCAATAACCGCGAAGGCCCAATTGCAAGAATCTATCCCCGCGTACTGCCCCTGAATCAATGAGGCGACGCATTGGAGTTCCATGTCCCACTAGAGCGCCAAATTGCGTATCCCCCGTGTCTGCATGTGCATCAAAATGAATCATCGAAATCTTGCCCATACCGCGATGTTTGGCAATTCCTGCAACATCAGCCGACGCGATCGAATGATCCCCTCCAAGAATTACGGGGATCACACCTGCACGTGAAAGTTTTTCAGTAGCCTGTTCTAAAACTTCAAGGGATGCGACAAGATCTCCTCCGGGCATCATGAGATCCCCCGCATCTCGAACATTGAGTTGAGTAAGTGCATCTACACGCAAAGCCATATGAGGACGCTCGCCATCATGGGGCAAGTAATCTCCGCCGCGAATCGCTTGTGGTCCAAATTTCGCGCCAGAGCGATGAGATGTTCCGCTATCAATAGGTGCGCCAAGTATTACAACATCGGCGCCTGCGTATGAAGAAGGATCATCAAGATCGCATCGAGGGATTCCAAGAAAGGTGAAATCCGGTCCATACATATTGCCATGGTTAGTCACACCATCAGGGTAGTGCATGACTATTAAGAATCGAAGCCTAATCCCAATCGATCAAGGAATCGTAGCCAGAGATTTCGTCGTCCTTCATTCTGATCAGCCCGGTAAATCGACCACTGGGTGATGCGAATAAAGATAAAGCGGAAAGGTTCAGGAGGAAACGGCAATGGGCGCTTTCGAACCATCTTCAGTTTCGTGGCCTCGCTTTCAATTCCATCGAGCAAATCCAACATCGTAGATGCCCCGAAGCGAGTTGCCCCAACGCCAAGACCTGTATAGCCCAGAACGTAGGCAACTTTGCCCTTATGCGAAGTTCCCCACAGCGGTGAAAAGCGCGTGCAGGTATCAATGGCGCCTCCCCATCCATGTGTAAAGGAAATGCCCTCTAATTGTGGAAAAGTTTTTAAGAAATTCTCTGCAAGAGTGGCATAAATTTCCGGGCTAAATTCGTATTCATACCGGACCTTTCCTCGGAAGTTGTATATCGCTTCATACCCTCCCCAAAGAATGCAACCATCATTTGTTAATCGGTAATAGTGGAATTGATTTCCTGAATCAGAAAGACCTTCACGGCCGCTCCAACCAATACTCGCGCGTTGTTCGGGCGTTAAAGGTTCGGTTACTAATTGATAGTCATAAACAGGAACTACATATTTACGGGCGCTACGGACGAGAGATTTAAAAACATTTGTTGCCAAAGCAACTTTCTTGGCTTTAATGGTTCCATAAGGAGAGTGAACAATCACATGATCTTTCTTATATTCAAGCCAGTCTACTTTTGAGTTCTCGAAAATCTTGACACCCAAAGAGAGACAGACCTTTTCAAGTCCCCACACCAAACGTGCAGGGTCTACAAGTGCCGTGCCGTCATGATCAAAGAGCGCTCCAACATAGATCGGAGACTTCACGCGGGCTTGAACTTCATCCTTTGATAAGAACTCGACGTTGTCACCGTAACTATTTCTCAGTTCGGCTTCCTCTTTCATGCCTTCAAGTTGCCATGGTGCCACCGCAACGCGAAGTTCGCCTGTACGTTCCCAATCACAATCAATTCCATATTTAATAATTGTCTCTTCAATTGCATCATGATTTTCACGACCAAGGCGTTCGATGATTTCCATTTCAGCTTTGTATCGCGCATAGCCATTGACGAATCCATGTGTGAGCGATGAGTTACAGAACCCGCCATTTCGACCCGATGCACCAGCGCCAGTTTCGCGCTGTTCAATAATGACGACTTCGCGTTCTGGGTTTCGCTCCTTTGCTAACAGAGCAGTCCATAACCCTGTATATCCAGCGCCAACGATGCAAAGGTCTGTAGAAATATCACCGATCAAGGCAGAGTGAGAATCAGGTTCGAGTGGATCAGAATCCAACCAATACAAAGTTGGTTGAAGATCGGCTAAATGCCGTAGAACGAAAGGGTCGATGGTGGCCATCGCGCAGCCGGCTTAGCGCCGGACTCACCCCTTTACTTACATTCACAGTTGGCCCGGGTCCTCCGGAGTCCTACCCCAAAGCGTTAAGCCCTTCGGCTTAATTTTTTCACTTTAGATAAGGCGAATATAGCCTCTAAACGCGATTCTTCCTACTGGACACGAATTGCCCTGCTAAAACAATGGTGAGAGCCAGGATAAACATGGTGGAACCAATGACATTTGCCTGCGGCGGGATGCCGCGAGAGGAGGAAATGTAGACAAATTTAGGGAAAGTTGTCAGTGTGCCGGAGTTGAAATTCGTGATGATGAAATCATCGAATGAAAGTGAGAACGCCAGTAGCGCTGCTCCGAAAATACCAGGCATTACCAAAGGCAGGGTCACGCGACGGAAGGTTTCAGCTTCAGTGGCATATAAATCCATCGCTGCTTCTTCAAGTTTGGGATCCAAACTGGCGATACGCGCTTTTACTGTGACGACGACAAAAGAAATACAGAACATCACGTGCGCAATAACTGTTGGCCAAAAACCAGGATTTATTCCAAGGTTAAGGAACATAGCAAGCAACGATGCACCTAAAACGATCTCCGGTGTTGCCATAGGTAAGAAGATCAAAATATTAACTACTGATCTTCCGCGGAATCTATGACGTCCTAAAGCAAAGGCAATCATGGTTCCAAGAATCGTGGCAATAAGTGTTGCAAGGCCACCAATCTTCAAAGAGTTTCCAAGGGCATTGCATACTTGGGGAGCACCGCAAGGGTTTTGCCAATTAGCCCAGGTGAATCCGCGCCATGTCAGGTTACTTTTGCCTGCATTGTTGAAAGAAAATGCCATCGTGTAGGCAATGGGAATAAAGAGATAAATAAAAGCGAGCGTTGCATAAACCTTAATAAGGTTCTTGGATAACCAGCGCTTCATACGAGTTCCTCCGTACCTGCGCGACGAACGTAGACCATCACCATGATTAAAATTGCCGCCATTAACATAAAGGAAAGCGCCGCAGCAGTTGGATAATCAACGATGTCAAAGAAGCGGGCTTCAATAACATTTCCAATCATCTTCGTTCGCGGATTTCCAAGCAATGTCGCATTGATGTAGTCACCTGCTGCCGGGATAAAGGTCAATAACGTGCCCGCAACAACGCCTGGCAAGGAAAGAGGGAAAGTGACTTTACGGAACGTAGTGATCCCGTTTGCATAGAGATCAGAGGAAGCCTCCAAAGTGCGAGGGTCAATGCGCTCAAGGCTTGCATACAGTGGCAATGTCATGAAGGGAAGGAAGTTATAAGTCATGCCTGTCACCACCGCGAATGCACTCGCAGTTAATCCACTTTGTGGCCCGAGAATGTGAAGAAATTTGAGTACCGCTACGACAGGTCCTTCGTTCCCCAGAATCTGCTTCCAAGCCACTGTGCGCAATAAGAAGGAGGTGAAAAATGGCGCAACAACAAGGACAAGGAGAAGGTTCTTCCACTTTCCGGATTTGAATGCGATGGCATAAGCCAATGGATAGGAAATTGCTAGCGCTAAGAGAGTAGCGATAAGCGCGTACACAATGGAACGAAGGAATTGATCCCGCGCTCCAGAAAAAGCATCTATGTAATTGGCAAAACGGAAAGTTTGGACATAAGCGCCCACTTCCCCACTTGCCGCCGGAGTTTGCGTGCTGGTGCTTGCCAGGTTGATGAGTGGATAAATAAAGAACATGAAGAGCCACGCAATACCAGGAATCAACAAAAGGTAAGGAGTGCTCGGCCTTTTGATTCCTCGGACATTGCCCGAGCGTTTAGCGACTGCTGCGACGAATGCCATTATTCCTCTTCAGGATTTACGGAGGTACCTGCATCAATATCGGCAGTTCCATCCAAGGCAAAGGTGAATTGGGGTTTCCATGACAGGGAAACGGTGTCGCCTTTTTGAAGGTGCGAAGCCCCTCCGTCATTTTGTTCGAAGACGGCAAGTTCTTGACCCCATGGCATCTGTATCTGGAATTGCGTACTTACACCCACGAAAGAAATATCGGTGATGACTCCACCACCCAAAGTGTTTGCTTCTGGATGTTCAATGGAAATCTTCTCTGGGCGAATTCCAATGAGAACACTTCGTTCATGATTATCTGTTGAGAAATCACGATTTGCCGGAACCACAATGCGATTGCCGTGCACATTGACAAGAAGATCATCTCCGTTGGTGCTTTCGACCTTACCCTTTACCAAATTTGATTGGCCGAGAAAGTTTGCAACAAAAACAGTCTTAGGGGATTCATAAAGTTCAACAGGGGTACCCATTTGTTCTATACGACCTTCGTTCATTACCGCGATCGTGTCAGCCATAGTCATAGCTTCCTCTTGATCGTGGGTTACATGAACGAAAGTCAAACCAACTTCGGTTTGAATCCACTTGAGTTCAATCTGCATCTGACGACGTAATTTAAGATCCAACGCGCCAAGTGGCTCATCAAGAAGTAGCAATGCAGGTCGATTTACGATCGCTCGAGCAACGGCAATTCTTTGTTGCTGACCACCAGAGAGTTGTACAGGTTTGCGAGCTGCAAGATGTGCAAGTTCAACGAGTTCGAGAACTTTTGTCACTTGCTCTTTCACATCTTTAACGCCACGACGGCGCAGACCAAATGCAACATTCTCAAAGATGGTCAGGTGAGGGAAAAGCGCATAATTTTGGAAGACGGTATTTACAGGACGCGCATAAGGCTTGGCGTATGTGATGTCAGTAGGACCGATTGCAATCTTTCCTGAAGTTGGTTCTTCAAGACCGGCAATCATTCGAAGTGTCGTTGTCTTTCCGCAACCAGACGGTCCCAGGAGTGCGAAAAAGGAACCCTCGGGGATGACCAAGGAAAGATCATCTACCGCGCGAAAATCGCCAAACTCTTTTACTAGATTGGAAAGGGTCAGATCGCCCTTTGTCGAAGCGGCTGCATCGGCCACTAGTTGCCCGTGGCCTTCTGGAATGCGGTCTGGTACTTCGTCTCCTCGGCTGGCGTGAGCGAGGCGAATACCTTCACCTTTGCCAATGCTGCAGCATCAGGGAATATATACGGACTGTTCGCAAGAGTTGGATCAATCTTCTCCATCTCTGCCTGCGCGCCTTGAACCGGGCAAACATAATTCACGTAAGCCGCTACCTGCGCAGCCACCTTCGGATCGTAATAATTGTTGATGACCGCTTCGGCATTTGCCTTGTGAGGCGAAGTTGAAGGAATCATTAAGTTATCACTCCATAGCGTTCCGCCACTTTCAGGAATCGCAAATTCGAATTTGCCCTTATTTTCTGTGGCAAGCTGGAAAAGATCGCCTGACCAACCGATAACTGCGATGGCATCCCCCGAAATAAGATCCTCTTTGTAGGAGTTTCCCTTTACCTGGCGAATGAATCCGTCGGAAATTTTCTTCTGCAAGAAATCGATGGCGTTCATGAATTGAGCTTCGGTGAAAGTCTTGGAAATATCCACGCCTTGGTATTGCATGATGATACCCATGGTGTCGCGCATCTCTGAAAGGACTTCGATGCGACCTTTATTTGCTGGAGCAAAAAGATCATCAAGAGTATGGACGCCCTTAGGTAACAAAGACTTATTCCATCCAAAGCCTGCAAAACCTGTCTGCCACGTCAAGGAATTATTACGACCTGGATCAAAAGAGACATTTTCAAGTACCGTCAAAATGTTCTTCTTATTAGGGATAGCGGCTGCATCAAGAGTTTGGGTGTATCCCAAACGAATCCAACGTCCAGCCATCCAGTCGGTCAGTGTGACAATGTCATAACCAATGTCTTTACCTAATTTTAATTGGCCGGCAACTTTTCCATAAAAAGTATTGTTGTCATCGACATCTTCGGCATACGTGACATTGATACCGGAAGATTTCTTAAATGCTTCAAGAGTTGGATAGGTCTTTGACTTTGAGTCGTAATCTAAATACAAAGTCCAGTTGGCCCAGCGGGCAATCTTGTCGGTCGCTGAAATATCGGTAACGCTCGCACCCTTGGCTCCTGTTGATGCCGACTTAGTTCCGCACGCAGCGAGAAGTCCTGCAACACCTAGCCCTCCTGCTCCAGCGAGTACACCTCTGCGCGTCATTTGGGCGCGGATGATTGCTCGTGTCTCTGGTGAGAGCGGATTATTTGTAGGCATTGCATCTCCTCTTCGTGATGGTCTTCATGAGTAGAAAGTTATCTGTCCTTCATTCCTTGTTTGCGGTCGTGTGCGAGGTATGTCCCGGAGAACGTATGCGGGGAGTTTATGCCTTCATGCGTGATGAGTCCACGACATGAAGGCCACCTGAACCATTTTTGGGCTTAGGAATTGAGATTTGTCATAACGTGCTTGATACGGGTGTAGTCCTCAAAACCGTAGCCTGAGAGATCTTTGCCGTAACCAGAACGTTTAAATCCGCCGTGAGGCATCTCTGCTACAACGGGAATATGCGTGTTAATCCAGACGCAACCGAAATCAAATGCCTTAGCAAGTCTCATTGCGCGGCCGTGGTCGCGCGTCCAAACACTTGAAGCCAGTCCATAGTCCACACCGTTAGCCATCGCGATGGCTTCTTCCTCGGTGGTGAATTTCTGGATAGTGATGACAGGTCCAAAAATTTCGTTTTGGATCATTTCATCATCTTGATTGAGATCGGCGACGATCGTTGGTGGATAGAAGAATCCAGGGCGATCTAAGGTTTTACCTCCGGCAAGTACGCGAGCATGTGAAGGTGCGCGATCCAAGAACCCAGCAACGCGAGCCAATTGGTTTGCATTATTCACGGGCCCAACGAGTACGTCCTCATGTGGCGCACCAATAGCAATGTTGTTATTTGCTTGATCTGCGAGTAGAGCCACCATCTGGTCATAGACCCCGGCTTGGACGAGAACGCGCGTTGCTGCTGTGCAATCTTGTCCTGCATTAAAGAATCCTGCGATCGCAATTCCTTCTGCAGCAGCTTCCAGATTGGCGTCATCAAAGACCACAACCGGAGCCTTGCCACCTAATTCGAGGTGTACTCGCTTGAGTTGTTTAGCTGCAGCGCCCGCAACTTCCATACCTGCTCGCACCGAACCGGTGATGGAGACCATGGCAGGGGTTTTATGATCTACGAGCGCTCTACCAGTGTCGCGTTCTCCGCAGACGATGTTGATAACTCCTGCAGGCAAGAACTCCGACATCACCTGTGCCATAAAAATAGTAGACGCTGGCGTGGTATCACTGGGCTTGAGGACAACGGTATTTCCTGCCGCAATAGCTGGTGCCCATTTCCACGTAGCCATCATCATGGGATAATTCCATGGTGTTACTTGCGCGCATACGCCAATAGGTTCGCGGCGAATCATCGAGGTCATTCCGTGCATGTACTCACCCGCAGATTTGCCTTCAAGATTTCGCGCAGCACCTGCAAAGAATCGAATCTGATCAATCATCGGAGGAATTTCCTCTGACGTAGTAATGGCAAGTGGTTTGCCCGTATTGCGCGATTCGATGGCAACGAGTTCCTCTGATCGCGATTCCAACGCATCTGCGATCTTGAGCAAAGCCCTTTGGCGCTCGCTCGGAGTGGAGTCTCTCCACCCAACAAAAGCGCTCGCAGCCGACGTCATCGCAGCATCGACATCGGCTTGATTGGAATTAGGTGCCTGCGCGTAAGCCTGTCCTGTGGAGGGATCCACAATCGAGGTCACCTCCCCGGATGAACTTGCTACTAATTCTCCGTTGATGAGGTTCTTCAACTGCTCCATCACTATCCCTTTCGGCCAGGCCACCCCCAAGGCAGGGCGAGGTATGAGGGCAGACTACGCCCAGATGAGCGTAAAAGGTAAGCCCTACTACGGATTTGGCTGATTTTTACCCTTTTCACTACGGATATCGTTGCGAAACGCCCCAAAATCTGCGGATTCCTTTGCTTTTCCTCAGAAGGTGCGAGAGAGTAACCCCCATGACCGCCAAGCACCGCCAAATCCTCGATGATGTCTCTCGGGCCATCATCGAGCAATTGCAGATCGATGGGCGAAAGCCCTACGCCGCAATTGGCCTTGCTGTCGGGCTCTCTGAAGCGGCAGTGCGCCAGCGCATCGCCAAACTCATCGAGTCCGGGGTCATGCAAGTGGTCGCGATCACTGACCCACTTACCGTGGGCTCCTACCGCATGGCGATGGTGGGCATAAAAGTAGAAGGAGATCTCACCGCTGTTGCTGATCAATTGGCCCATTACAAAGAAGTCGACTACGTCCTTGTGACTTCTGGTGGTTTCGATGTGATGTGTGAAGTTATCTGCAACGACGACGAACATCTCCTCAATCTTTTACAACGTATTCGAGCAATACCTCAAGTACGCAGTACTGAGAGCTTTATATATCTGAAGTTGCGCAAACAACTTTATAACTGGGGAACCTAACAAATGGCACTAACAACTACTTTCGACAATGCTCAAATATTCGCTAATGACCTTGAAGAGAACTGGTCTCAACGATCCAAGGACCATCTCTGGATGCACTTTTCTCGTATGGGCGCCTACGATGATGGAGGATCCATCCCGATCATCACTCGTGGCGAAGGCGCATACATTTACGATGATCGCGGTAAGCGCTATTTTGATGGGATCTCCTCGCTCTTCGCAGTTCAGTTAGGTCATGCGCGCGAGGAAATTATTGACGCCTACGCAAAGCAAGCGCGCGAAATTTCCTATTTTCCAATCTGGTCATATTCCAATCCAACGGCAATCGAACTTGCCGAAAAACTAGCTTCCTACACCCCTGGAGATCTCGACCACGTTTTCTTTACATCCACAGGCGGAGAAGCAGTGGAATCTGCCGCAAAACTCATTAAGCAATATTTCAAAATGACCGGCAAGCCAATGAAGCACAAAATTATTAGTCGCCACATTGCCTACCACGGCACAACTCAGGGTGCGCTTTCTATAACAGGAATTCCCGGAGCCAAGCAGTATTTCGAACCGCTTGTACCTGGGCACCATAAAGTTCCAAACACCAACTTCTATCGCGCCCCTCTCAATCACCGCGATTCCGTTGAAGAATTTGGTCAGTGGGCGGCCAATCGCATCGAAGAAGCAATTCTTTTTGAAGGCGCTGATACCGTTGCGGCAGTATTTGTGGAGCCTGTACAAAACTCTGGCGGATGTTTCGTTCCTCCGCCAGGCTACCTTCAAAGAGTTCGTGAAATCTGCGATCAATACGACGTCATGATGGTCTGCGATGAAACCATTAATGCTTTCGGTCGCATTGGTGAATACTTTGCTTCCACTCGCTATGGAGTAGTTCCAGACATCATTACCTGCGGTAAAGGTATGACTTCTGGTTACTTTCCAATGGGTGCAATGATCGCCAACGAACGACTTTACGAGCCATTTCGCCATGGCACCGCTTCATTCCTGCACGGCTTTACTTTCGGTGGACACCCTGCAGGTGCAGCAGTTGCTCTCGCCAATTTAAATATTATGGAAAGAGAAGGCACGAACGAGCACGTAAGAGCCAATGAAGCAGCATTCAAGGCCACCATCGAGAAACTCTATGACTTGCCTATCGTTGGTGATGTTCGTGGTGCTGGTTATTTCTTGGCCATTGAAATCGTCAAAGATAAAGTCACCCGAGAAACCTTTAATGCTGAAGAAAGCGAAAAACTCCTCCGTGGATTCCTCTCCAAGTCACTCTTCGAGAACGGTTTATATTGCCGAGCCGATGATCGTGGAGATCCCGTCATTCAATTGGCGCCGCCTCTTATTTGCGATCAAAGCCATTTCGACGAAATAGAATCGATTCTTCGGACAGTTCTGACTGAAGCATCGTCGTTGATCTTCTGATGAGTGAACGTACGAAAGTTCATCGGGCGCCACATAAAGAGAGTTTTGATCCTGTTGCAGCACGTTCCATAGTGGAGCGCGCCTTTATAGCGAACGTCGCAATTGTCATTGGCGGGCAACCTTATTCATTACCCGTTGCATGCTCCCCTTATGGCAAAGAGCTCCTTCTTCATGGATCAACCGCATCGAGACTCTTTAAGCACTTGAGCGAAGGGGCTCCGGCTTGCATCACAATCACCCACCTGACTGGGCTTGTGCTGGCGAGGTCTTCCTTTGAATCATCAATGCATTATGAATCTTTGATGGCTCTGGGTTCGGCAAGAATTATTGAAGGAGAAGAGAAGGTAAGCGCCCTTGAGATACTCACTGACCACCTTTTTCCGGAACGGCGATCTGAACTTCGTGCATCGACTGAAAAAGAGATCAAGGCGACAACGATTCTCGCCTTCCCACTGACGGAGATTTCGGTGAAGATTTCTCAAGGGCAACCCGATGACCCTGAATCAGATCTCGGCGCAGATGTTTGGGCGGGAATTTTGCCGATCACAACCAACTATGGAGTTGCGATACCTGCCGATAATCTGCGACCAGGACTCCCGATTCCCGATTACATCGCAAGGTGGGTTATAGGGTAATAATTACCCTATGAGTCTTTGGTGGTCGCTGATAGATCACCCAGAATTCGCTTCAGGACCACTCGACCAAGAATGGGACGTCGCTATCATCGGCGGAGGATTCAGTGGTCTCTGGTGTGCCCATCATTTGATTACAAATGATCCGAATTTGAAAATCGCTGTTATTGAACAATCAACGATCGGTTCGGGTGCCAGTGGCCGAAATGGCGGATGGGCATCAGCGCTCTATCCGATTGATGACGAGAAAATGCTCCTGCATTTCTCGCCAGAGATCGTTGCAAGTTTGCATGCACAACTGCGCGAGAGCATCGATGAAATTGGAGCCTTTGCTGCTGCTGAAAAGATTGATTGCGATTTTCAAAAAGGTGGAAGTTTGCTCATCGCCAGAAATGAAGGACAACTCAGCAGATTACGTTCTTCCGTGGAAGAAGGATCCATCCTTCTCGATGAAAACCAAACACGTGCGCGCATCAATATGAGCGGCGCCATTGGTTCCATTTTCACACCTGATTGTGCGGCTATTAATCCAGCAGCTCTTGTCACCGGTCTAGCTCTATCGCTAGAGCGTCGAGGAGTATCAATATTTGAAAATAGCCACGCAAGTTTCTCTGCAGATAAAGAGATCATCGTCGGTGATAGAACCATTAAGGCCCATGCAGTAGTGAGGGCTGTTGAGGCCTATCACGCAAATACTCGGGAACAATTGCCGATTTATTCATTGATGGTTGCCACCCAACCACTTCCTGAACACCTCTTCGAAGACCTGGGTATACATAACCGTGAAACTTTTGCCGAAAATGCTCACCTTGTTACCTATGCTCAACGCACCGCCGATAATCGTTTAGCGATTGGAGGTCGCGGTGCTCCCTACATTTGGGGCTCACGAAGAAGAGAGAGCAACGAAACTCTGACAGGAATTCATGAACACATCCGCGTTATGGCACGGCAATGGTTTCCCGTCCTGCGAGATTATCAATTTACCCATGCATGGGGCGGTGCCGTTGCAGTCACACGCGACTGGGCGGCTTACGTCCGATTCGATGGGAAGTACGGCGAACTCGGTGGATACGCCGGGGATGGCGTGACTCTTGCCTACTTAGCCGCAGCTGCAATGGCCGATCTTGTAATGAAAAGAGAGACTCGGCGCACGAAGTTACCTTTCATTAATTGGAAGAACCCGCTCTGGGAAAAAGAACCCCTGCGCTGGCTCGGAGTCAATGCAGCAATCAAACTTTCGGAAGCATCCGACACAGAAGAGCGTTTTACGGGGCGGCCAAGTTTCTTAATGAAAATGCTCGCACCCATAACAGGGCAGTAGTCATGCGCAATCGATATGGCGCACTTGTTCTAGCTGGAATTTTTTTCGGATCAACGGGTACGGCTCAAGCGCTAGGTCCCCATGGAATTTCCACAATGGCCGTTGGAAGTGCACGTTTACTTTGCGGTGCCCTCCTACTCTGGATCTTCACAAGATTCATGCCCCGAACGTCGCAAAAAATGGATAAACGAGATTTGTGGCTTTCTGCATTGGGGATGGCCATGTATCAATTAACATTTTTTGGTGCAGTAAAAAGCACCGGCGTGGCAATCGGCACAGTAACGGCCCTGGGATCTGCCCCTGCCCTTACAGGTGTCATTGCTTTTCTTGTCACACGTGAAAAACCTTCTCGCACCTGGCTCATTGCCACTTTAATTACAACAACGGGAATCATTTTCTTGAGCAGCGCCAAAGGTTTCGCGCACTTTAATATCGTGGGATTTTCATTGGCAATTTGCGCAGGTGCTTCTTATTCGCTCTTTGCTGTCACAAGTAAACGCGCCCTTTCTATGGGCGTGGGAATTTCTGAAGCAATGACAAAAATATTTGCACTCTCTGCACTGTTAGCTTTCCCATTTCTCTTCACTGGAGGTTTCTCCCACCTTGTAACAGGCAAAGGAATTGCGCTGGTTTTATGGTTGGGATTAGTGCCTACAGCACTCGCCTACCTAGCTTATGCCTACGGGCTCCATGGAGTTAGGGCGAGCACAGCATCTACCCTCATTCTTGCGGAACCAGCAACGGCAACTATTTTGGCGGCGATGATTCTCAATGAACAGATAACTGCAAAGGGCTGGGTCGGCATTGTTGTTATAGCTTGTGGACTTCTCTACCTCACTCGGGAATCGAAATAAATCTTTTTGCAACACCATTTCTAGCAAAGGCCAGCAGAGTGAGATTAAATTCGGCAGCTAAATCCACTGCTAGTGAAGTAGGCGCCGAAACCGCCACGATTGCCGAGATTCCCGCAACAATTGCTTTCTGAACGATCTCATAGCCAATGCGACCTGACACGACCAAAGTCCAATCATGCAAAGGGAGCGCCCCATTCATCAGCGCTGCGCCCACCACTTTATCGACCGCGTTATGACGTCCAACGTCCTCACGAACCCATCTCGTTACTCCTAATGCATCAACCAATAGCGCAGCATGCAAACCACCAGTTTTTTGAAAAATAGGTTGTCGCTCGTTCAGACGCGAAGTAAATCCAGCTAAATCTGCATCACTGCGAGTAGGGGAAGGTACTGCCTTAATTCCCCGTAGGTGAAGATCGCTCATGCTGGTTGAACCACAAACACCGCAAGCAGATGAAATGGTAAAACGTCGCTCCAGAGTTCGTGGCGCAACAGGCGCCTGCGCACTGACTTCTGCAATAACGACATTCGCTCTCTGGCGCGGACTCAACGAACGATCCCCGCAGATTTTTACCTCCAATAATTGAGTAGGGCTCGTGAGAAATCCTTCGCCCCATAAAAAGCCAGCAGCCAGTTCCAAATCAGCACCGGGGGTTCGCATGGTAATACCCAATTGCTGTTCCGTGTCGCTTCGCTTGAAACGAATCTCCAAAGGTTCTTCAACAACAACGCTGTCGGATGTTGCAGAATTAGCGTCAGTCTTTTGAACCTTTGCGCGAGCAATTGATGAAGGAGCGCGTTCGGCATCAGACATTTTTAGTGCTTTACGTGGCGATAAAACGGTGTGTGCTCCGGCGGCAAAGGTGCGATGTCGAGAATGAGATCGGCAGCTTTCTCGGCAACCATCATCACCGGTGCATAGATGTTGCCGTTTGTGACATAGGGAAAAACAGAGGCATCTACAACGCGCAGACCTTCAACGCCATGCACTTTCATCGTCTCTGGATCCACGACGGACATTGCATCGGTTCCCATTTTGGCCGTGCATGATGGATGTAGCGCCGTTTCACCATCCCTGCGCACCCAGTCAAGAATTTCTTCATCCGTAGAGACGCTAGCCCCCGGCGAAGTCTCTCCCCCGTTGAAAGGTGACATGGCTTCTTGAGTCAAGATATTTCTTGCAACATGCACCGCTTCAATCCACTCGCGACGATCTTGATCGGTAGAAAGATAGTTGAAACGCAACTCAGGCTTCACTAATGGATCTGTGCTCTTAATCTTGATCGTTCCTCTCGCATCCGAGTACATCGGACCTACGTGAACTTGGTAACCATGACCGCCTGACGGGGCCGTGCCGTCATAGCGAATAGCCAGCGGAAGAAAGTGAAACATTAAGTTGGGATATTCAACTTCCTCGTTGCTGCGGGCGAAGCCTCCAGCTTCAAAATGATTTGTGGCGCCAGGTCCCTTACGGAAGAAGAGCCAGGATGCCCCGATAAATGGACGTCGCCAAAATTTCAACATCGGCTGCATCGATACTGGTTCTTTACACGAGTACTGAACATAAACTTCAAGGTGATCTTGCAGATTCGAGCCAACCCCTGGAAGGTCATTCACAACAGTGATTCCCAGACGTTGCAACTCATTCGCATTGCCGATTCCCGATAATTGCAAGATTTGTGGTGTGTTAATTGCACCTCCACAAAGAATTACTTCACGAGAATTAACTACCTGTTTTTTGCCTTTAATTACCACTTCAACACCTGTGGCTTGTTTTCCTTCAAAAATAACCTTACTGACCATCGCGCGAGTCTTAATCGACAAATTAGGGCGATGTTTTACAGGATGCACATATGCGCGTGCCGCACTTAAACGTCGACCGCGACGAACATTCCGATCAAATGCAGCAAAACCTTCTTGTTTGTAACCATTGACGTCATCGGTTCGCGGATATCCTGCTTGCTCGGTTGCACTAAAGAAAGCACCAAAGAGCGGGCTCTTGATGGGTCCGCGCTCTAACTGCAGCGGACCGCTATCTCCTCGGAAAGGATTCTTGGGGTCGGCCAAACAGTTTTCCATGCGTTTGAAGTAGGGCAGACAGTGTGCATAATCCCAGTTGGCCATTCCAGCATCATGAGACCAACGCTCATAATCTAAAGGATTGCCTCGTTGCCAAATCATTCCGTTGATACTGCTGGATCCGCCAAGGACTTTGCCGCGTGCATGGTAGATGCGGCGATTATTCATGAACGGCTCGGGTTCGGATTCGTACATCCAGTCGTATCGCTTGTTTCCAATGGGAAATGAAAGTGCCGCTGGCATATGAATGAATACATCCCACTTGAAGTCGGGACGACCGGCTTCCAAGACAAGCACTTTATTATGTGGATCTGCACTAAGTCTGTTGGCTAGTGCGCTTCCTGCTGACCCACCACCGACGATGATGTAGTCGTACTCGGTTTGCATTCTCATTTTCCATTTCTACAAATTATTACTCGTGCATCGGCGTGGTTGCCGTGAGAATTACCTCAAAACGGCAACCACGCCCTGCACTTCGGTCAGTTCAGGAGTGAACTAACAACTAGAACTACTTACCTATCCAAGCCTTTACCTGGGCTGGATGTGCATCAACCCAGATCTTGGCAGCTGCATCATCGGTCAACTTATCTACAGCAAGTGACTTAGCTACAGAGTTTTGATCATTATTTGTCCATGTGAAGTTCTTGATCAGAGTTGCTGCAGGAGAACCTGAATTCATGAACTTAACACTGGCAACCTTGTTGAGTGCGTATGGTGGGTAATCGCAAGCAACTTTCTTTGGATCGCTGTCGCACCCGACTGTGTATGCAGGAAGAGTGATGTGCTTCAAAGGCACCTGAGCCAAGAACCATTGTGGTTCGTAGAAGTAACCAATCATTGGCTTCTTCTGGGCTTCAGCTGCGCGGAATGAAGTGATCAACGCTGCTTCGCTACCTGTGTAGATAACTTTGTAATTCAACTTCAGGTTCTTGATGATGGCTTCATCGTTGGTTACATACGATGGATCGCCATCCATGAAAGCGCCAAGGGAGCCTGACTCAGAAGTCTTGAACATTGATGCGTACTTATTCAAGTTCTTGTAATTCAAAATATCTGGATACTTCTTTGCCATCCAAGGTACTACATACCAACCGATGATCCCCTTATTGCCTGTGAGACCTAGATCAACGGCCACCTTTTGAGTTGTGATGTACTTCTTAGCCAAATCTTCATGGCCCCAGTTTTCCAAAATGGCATCTACTTGCCCCGATTGGAAGCCCTGCCAAGAGATTTCTTCGCTGATGTTCTTGACTACAACTTTGCAACCAAGGTTCTTCTTAAGAACATAAGAGACTACGGCCAAGTTGGCTTCATATCCAACCCAAGCATTATCAGCCAAAGTCACTGTTCCGCATTTTGCTGCTGCTCGTGAGTATGACGCTTGCGCACTTCCAGCCGATGAGAGCGCAAATGTAACTGCGCCAACTAGAAGTACATAAGCAGTTCTCTTACGAGCACGATGTCCTGTAAACATTGCGCTTCCTCCTGATCCAACGACCGAAGTCGTTCTTAACCGCCACCCAAGTGAGTGAGGGAACCTAGTGTGTTAGTGACCTACCGCAGCGAAATCTTGTGAAGTCCTACTTGCGGCAGCTTGTGTAATTCGATCCAGCATAATTCCAAGAAGCACGATGGCTAGGCCTGCTGCTAGACCTTTCCCTTTCAAATTCTCTTGAGCAAAACCGGCAACGACGAGATAGCCAAGCCCACCCGCGCCGACAAGTCCGCCTACAACAATCATTGCTAAAACATAGATAATGCCTTGGTTGGTAGCAAGAGCCAACGCGCGCTTGGCGCTCGGAATTTGAACTTTCACGATCATCTGCCAGGAAGAGGATCCCGCTGCAGTTGCCGCTTCAATAATTGTTGCAGGAACCCCTCGAATTCCATCGGCCATCAATTTGATGGATGCAGGGGCTGCATATACAACCGCTGCCATGATTGCGGTGAAACGCGTTGCTCCGAAGAGACCAAGAAAGGGGACCAAATAAACGAATGCAGGCAGGACCTGGCCAGCATCAAGGATTGGTCGAATCCATCGATCTGCTCTCCTACTTCTGCCAATCCACGTTCCTACAATAATTCCTAGGGCCACTGTGATCACGGCTGCAACAAGTGTTGAGGCAAGTGTCACCATCGTGTCTGACCACAGTCCTGTACCAACGATCGCAACAACACAAAAGAGTGAGATAGCAGCAAGTCGCTTGCCGCCGAATATTGCTCCCAGTCCAACAAATCCGGCGCCAGTGATAAACCATGGGCTCTGAGTCAAGAGCGATTGCATCGGATTTATAAATCCATATGACACTGTGTCTGTAATGTCATTCGTGAAGGTAACAAAATGCATCTGAAACCAGTCCACGTAACTATTTACATACCTTGCAATATTGGAACCCAACGTTCCCGAACCTGGAAAGGAGCCACCCCAAGTAATCACTCGCGAAAGTAGAACCATTATTACGGTAGTTATACCTAGCCCCAATAGAACAAGTCTGTGTGATCGATGCGAAGCTGTTGAAATATTACTGGTGTCCACCTTTGAAGCTGCGGCGGTAGTGGACCTATCCAGCACGACCGCCAAAATAACAATTCCAAGTCCTGCCTGAAAAGATCGTCCAACATCTAAAGATTCCAAGGCGCGCACGACTACTTGACCAAGCCCAGGTGCGTCGATGAGCGCGGCAATTGTCACCATCGAGAGCGCGGCCATAATTGTTTGATTAATACCCACCACAATCGTTCTCTTTGCTTGTGGCAATTGAACTTTGCGCAGGGCTTGGTAGCGAGTAGATCCCATTGAGATCGCTGCCTCCACGCTCGACCAAGGAACTTCTTTGATCGCAACGGCAGTAATGCGAAGCGCGGGAGGAACCGCATAAATGAGCGTCACGATCGTTGCTGATGCTGGTCCAATAAGAAAGAATAGCGTGACGGGTGTTAGGTAAACGAAGGTCGGCATAACTTGAGCAAAATCCAGAGCGGGCGTCAGGAATTTTTCAAATTTCGGAAAAAGCCCAGCCAAAATTCCAAGCGGTATGCCGATCAGAAGCGAAAGGCAGACAGCAGCAAGAGTCAGCGCCAATGTATCCATAGATTCTTGCCAGAAACCAATCAGTCCTAAAAGAACGAATCCCGCCATGGCAAAAAGTGCCATTTTATAATTCGAAATTGCGTAAACAATAAAACCGAGAATTGCGACAACACCTAACCAGCCTATTTGTGGAATGGTGCGCACATCACCGGCTTGGCTAATCCCATTTTGGATGAACCTCACCAGGCCATCTATAGAGTTGCGAATGACGTTTACAAAAGTTGTAAAAAAAGCATTGGAATCACGATTATTATCGATCCATGCACTCAAAGTATTGAGCCAATCATGGAATGAAGTAAGACTGGATCGATCCAGCGGCAAAGTAGCTTTGCCCCTCAGGAGAAGTGCACCAGCAAAGAAGAAGATACTGAGCGCACTCAGTGAGCGCTTAACTGCTGATGTTTTTTTCGCCGGACGAATCAGCAACTGCGCCGTCATTAATCGCCTGCTCCAGCAATGACAGAGAGAATATCTTGAGCACCGACTACACCTAGTAGTGTTTCACCATCCATAATTCGAACCACGGTTCTGGCTTCGAGTACTTGTCTAGCCGCATCACGCACAGAAAGAGTAGGGGCGAGTATCGGACCAGAAAGATCTTCTCCTTGGGCTAGCGGTCTTGCAATCCAGCGAAGAGTAAGTACATGAGACTTGGGAAAATCTCGAACAAAGTTAGCAACATAGTCATCGGCAGGTTGGGCGACTAATTGTTCAGGTGTACCTATTTGCACGACGGCTCCATCGCGCATGATTGCAATGCGATCTCCTAGTTTCACCGCTTCAGCAAGATCGTGAGTAATAAAGACCATCGTCTTGCCAAGTTCGTGATGAAGACGAATCACCTCAGCTTGCATATCCCTGCGAATCAAAGGATCAAGCGCGCTAAATGGTTCGTCGAGAAAGAGAACTTGCGGATCAACTGCGAGTGCCCTGGCAAGCCCAACCCGTTGCTGCATTCCGCCCGAAAGTTGTTCAGGATAGGAATGCGCATACCCTTGTAACCCAACAAGATCAATCACTTCCAAAGCACGAGCATGACGCGCTTCCTTGCTGACCCCATTGATTTCCAAGCTATATGCGATGTTATCTATTACCTGGCGATGCGGCAGGAGTCCAAAATGTTGAAAGACCATCGAAAATCTGGTGCGGCGCAATTCACGCAGACGTTTAAGGTCGGCCTTGAGGACATCTTCGCCCTCTAACTGCAACTGGCCCGAAGTAGGTTCGATCAACCGAGTCATGCATCGAACTAACGTTGATTTTCCAGATCCTGAAAGGCCCATCACTACGAAAACTTCTCCCGGTGCCACGTCAAAGGAGACATCGCGCACTGCAATGGTGTTTCCAGTTTTTGCACGAAGGTCGGAGCGCGAGAGATCTGCGTCAGGTGAGCCGATTATTTTGTCGGCGTTCGAACCAAAGATCTTCCAGAGATGGCGCACGGAGATCATCGGTTCGGGAGTACTCATTAACTCTCTCCCCCTACAGCGTCGTGAAACCAGCCTGATCTACTAGGTGAATTGTTGGTCCAAATGTGTTTAATTTCAAGGTATTCACCTAGGCCATGCGAGCCTAATTCTCGGCCAATTCCTGATTGCTTGTACCCTCCCCATTCCGCTTGAGGACGATATGGGCCGTAATCATTCACCCAGATAGTTCCATGGCGAAGGGCGCCCGCAACGCGCGCAGCTTTGTCAGTATCCCTGCTCCACACGCCACCAGATAAGCCAAAGATGGTGTCATTGCCAATTGCAATAGCCTGCGCTTCGGTGTCAAAAACTTCAATAGTCATGACAGGTCCAAATGATTCCTCTTGAACGCAATGCATGGATGTGTTGCACCCATCAAATACAGTCGGTAAGAAATACCATCCGTGCGCGTGTTCAGGGCGCTCACTTCGTTTGCCTCCAATGAGAAGTTTTGCGCCCTCGGCAATGCCGGCTGCTACATATTTCTCCACGGTTTTGAGATGACTCTCGCTAATGAGAGGTCCTGTTTCGGCAGTCAGGTCAGCAGGTCCTCCCATTCGAATATCTGCTGCCCTGCGAACGATCTCTTTCACCACGCGATCGTGGATTGAGCGCTCAACAATGAGCCTTGTACCGGCAGAACACACTTGACCAGAATGCAAGAACACACCCGTTACCGCATTATCAATGGCGGCATCAAGATCGGCATCGGCAAAAATAATATGGGGATTTTTCCCACCGAGTTCGAGAGCTAACTTTTTAACTGTTGGCGCTGCTCCCACCATGATGGTTTTACCCGTGGTGAGCCCGCCGGTAAATGAGACAAGGTCAACTCGAGGATCCGTCGTGAGTGCGTTACCAACAACCGATCCTGGCCCAAGGATTAGGTTTGCGACACCAGCAGGGGTTCCTGCTTCTTCAATAAGTTTGATTAAATGAATCGCGCTTTGCGGAGTTAGTTCGCTGGGTTTGAGAATGAAAGAACATCCTGCAACCAAAGCTGGCGCAACCTTCCAAGCAATTTGAAGCAATGGGTAATTCCATGGCCCAATCAGTGAACAGACACCGACCGGCTCATGCACAATTCGACTTGTTACATGCTCAATCCCGACATCCACTACATGGTCTTGTTCGACAAGTCCCAACGCAGCAAAATGTCGAAAAGTAGCGACTACATCAGCGACGTCATATTCGGCTTCGATGAGTCGCTTTCCAGTATCGTCACTTTCTTTCTTGGCAACAATCGAAGCATCGCGCTCGAGTAAATCAGCGATCTTCGAAACCAGTGCGCTGCGTTGCGTCCAGCTCCACGATGAGTAGACCCCCGAATCAAAGCAGGCACGAGCTGCAGCTATCGCCTCCATGACATCATCGATACTTGCTTGAGCAACGCTGGCTACAAGGCTGCCATCATGCGGGCTACGAACTTCATGCCTACCGCCGTTGGAGGAATTCCTCCATACACCATTTATATAGAGCGTTGGGTTCATGCGACTATTAACTATCGAGTTCGCTCTTGCGCTTGGCAACAAACTCAGTGAGTTCGGCCAAAATTTGAGAATCCATCTCTGGCAATACATATTCATCCAACTTCTTCTGCCAAATTTCTGCAGCGCGATCGCGAGTGTCTCGCGAACCTAAGCGGGTCCAACGTTCGTAGTTATCGCTATTTGTTAAGAAGGGGCGATAGAAACAATCGCGGAATCGCTCCATGGTGTGAGCGGCACCTAAGAAGTGCCCGCCATGGCCCACTTCTAGGTGAGCATCAAATGCCAATGATGATTCATTAAATTCCAACGGAGTGAATTCAGCCATCAAACTCTGCAAAATTTCTACGTCAAGAATGAACTTGTCATACGAGGAAACCAATCCGCCTTCAAGCCATCCAGCTGTATGCATAACCCAGTTAGTTCCTGAAAGAAAGGTCGGCATCATTGTCATCATCGTTTGATAGGCAGATTGCGCGTCGACCGTCTGGGACGAGTTCAGCCCTCCTCCTCCACGAAATGGCAATTTAAAGTGGCGAGCAATTTGGCCCGTGCACAAGAGGCCAATTCCCGATTCAGGCGTACCAAACTGTGGAGAGCCAGATTGCATATCTATATTGGAGAGGAATGAACCAAAAACCACGGGGACGCCAGGACGCACAAGTTGTGTGAGCGCAACTCCGGTAAGAGCTTCAGCGATTTGTTGAGCAAGAGTTGCAGGAATTGTTACAGGGCTCATGGCTCCCATGAGGAGAAACGGAGTAACTACAAGCGGTTGACCAGCAAGTGCGTATTCGCGCAAGGAATCAAGCATGCGATCATCCCAACGTAGGGGCGAATTGCAATTCACGAGTGAAATCAGCGCAGGTGTCTCCTCGATAGCGCCTCGTCCTCCGTGCAAGATTTCAGCAATACGGATTACATCTTTGGCGTTCTCTGCCGTAACAACATTTCCCATGAAGAATTTGTCGGTCAACGTGGCAGCAGCAAAGGCCATATCAAGGTGGCGGGAATCCAGCGAAAGGTCATTGGGCTCACAGACAACTCCGCCGACGCTATCGAGAGCATCAAAAGACTGCGTGAGTTTGCAGAAATTTTCAAAGTCGTTAAATGTCGCATCGCGACGTACGCTTCCCTCGCGAACGAAGGGAGGACCATAAACTCCACCAAAAACCATGGAGTTCCCACCGATGTGCACGTTGTTCTTGGGATTGCGAGCTCGGAGGTTAAATTCACTCGGTGCTTTGGCCACCTGTTGGAGGATCCACTCAGGATCAAATTTTACGTTGTCACCTTCAACAACTTGACCTGCTTCTCGCAACATGTCGATGGCCCACGGACTCATGAACTCGATGCCGATTTCAGAAACAATTCGGCGCCAGCCTTTATCCAAAACCGCCATAGATTCGTCGCTCAAGATTTCATAGCGAGGCATTTTATTTTCAAACACGGCACGAGCCTCCAATAATCCCCATGTAGGGGTGTTGACCAGGAACATCGATGAGAATACGCTATGGAGATGGAACTCGTGTTCCATATTATGGAACACTTTTTGCTGAAGGGAGGCGCGATGGCTAACCCTGAATTGCCCGTAGGAACTCAAGCGGTCGATCGCGCCGGAAGCCTTCTCATCGAAATTCTCGAAGCAACCACTCCTCCACTTTTAACTCACTTGGCACGAGCACATGACCTTCCCAAAAGTACAACGTCGCGTTTACTTGGATCTCTGGAGCGAGCGGGCCTAGTAACGCGCGATCGTGCCGGAGCATATTTGCCAGGCAACGTCATCACGCGCTTTGCCCGACAGAGCAATCGCGAAGTTGAACTCACAAAGCGGATGCGCGAAGTGCTTGAAACATTGGCAAAAAAGACCGGTGAAACAACCAACTTAGCGGTGCCCGGCAATGGACACGTTGAAATGATTGATCAAGTTGATGGCAGATACCTACTTGGTGCAACGAACTGGATCGGCGCCAACGTTCCTTATCACTGCTCATCGCTCGGAAAAGTTTTACTGGCTTACGGAGCCGTGAAGATTCCATCTGGCCGCTTGGTCCGGCGAACCAAGTCCAGTATCACCTCACGTACCAAATTATTAGCAGAGTTGGAAACTGTGCGTCGCAACGGATTTGCTGTTATCAAAAATGAATTAGAAGAGGGCCTTGTGGCCGTTGCCGCACCTATACGAGAAATCGATGGAAGTGTTATCGGTGCAATATCGATCTCTGGCCCCACCCCCCGCATTCCCGACAACCAGATCGCCACGCTTGGTGCGCTAATAATTTCAGAAATTGCCCTCTCACAACAGAAAGCAGGAGCAGCATGACCCATGACGAGATCATCAAAGCGCTTTACGACGAGACCCTCGTCGGTAATGCGCCAGCAGTGCTTGAGCTCACCATTGCTGGACTAGCCGATGGTATGGGGCCAGACACCATTTTATTTGATGCCTTGATTCCCTCTCTAGAAGAAGTTGGCGCACGATTTGAACGTGGAGATTTCTTTGTACCTGAAATGCTCATCGCTGGAAAAGCAATGTCAGGAGCTCTCAATTTGCTTCGCCCATTACTGGCAGAAACCGGCGCTGAATCCGTAGGAACATTTTTAATGGGAACCGTCAAAGGCGATGTCCATGACATCGGTAAGAACTTAGTCAACATCATGTTGGAGGGAGCCGGCTTCAATGTCATCGACATCGGAGTGCAAGTTGCTCCCGAAAAATTCATTGCGGCAATCAAGGAACATAAGCCCGACATTGTTGGCATGTCAGCTTTCTTAACAACAACTATGCCGATGTTCAAAGTAAATATTCATGAAATCACGAAAGCAGGACTTCGTGATGAAGTGATCATCATGGTCGGTGGCGCTCCAGTAACCCAAGAATATGCCGACGCTGTCGGGGCCGATGGATTCGCATCCGATGCATCAACTGCCGTGCGCGTTGCGAAAGACCTCATTAAGAAACGCCGAGCACTCACGAACGCATAATGCCAAAACTACTTCCCTTGATCGAGCATGCGATCAAATCCCCCGTGTGGGACTGTCGGATGTGTGGCCAATGTGTCTTGCATTCAACGGGAATGACATGTCCGATGACGTGCCCAAAAACCCTACGCAATGGCCCATGCGGAGGCGTTAGGGAAGATGGCCACTGTGAAGTAAAACCTGAAATGCAATGTATCTGGGTCAAAGCCTACGAACGCAAAGAATCACTTCCATTGCCTCAAAGTTGGCGTGATCACTACAACGATTTGCGACCTCCCGTTGACACCCGCCTTGCAGGTACTTCGTCGTGGATTAATTTGCTTACCAAACGTGATCAACAAGTTCCCGCGGGCTGGGAACGAGATGTCTAAATTACGTACGCTGCTAGAGGAAACCTCGCAAACGGTATTCACTGCTGAAATGCCCAATGTCGATGGTGGTGGCATGGCTACGTTGGTGAAGAATGTTGAACGCCTGGCGCCGTGGTTCGACGCTGTAAATGCCACAGACAACCCGGCTGCCCACGCTCACGCTTCAAACACTTCAATTGCGATCGCGATGGCCATGCATGGTATCGAACCTATTATGCAAATTGTGTGTCGCGATAAGAACCGCCTCGCTATTCAAGCAGATATGGTCGGTGCTGCCCTTCACGGAATTGATAACATTTCTTTGCTCACGGGTGATGACGTGACGGCAGGAGATGAACCAGAATCGAAACGCGTTTTTGATCTGGATTCAGCTCAGGCAATACACGTTGCCAGTGCCCTCAATCATGGAAAATATCTTTCCGGACGAAAGATTGAACCTCACACGAATTTCTATATCGGAGCCGTAGAAAATGCTGCCGCTCCCCCACTTGATTATCGAGTTCAACGTGCGCTCAAGAAATCGCGCGCAGGAGCCCGCTATCTTCAGTTGCAGATTTGCTTCCACTCTGATCGTTTGGAAAAGTTTTGTGCCGGAGTTAAAGAGAGCGTGCCTGATATGCATCTCTTACCTACGATCGTTCTTGTTAAAGGCGCCAAACAACTTCATTTCATGAACGACAAAGTTCCAGGAATCGATATTCCTCTTTCTATCATTCATGAGGTAGAAGAAAGCAGTGACCAGAGCGAGGCAGCGTATCAACTCACTCTCGCACAAGCCCAGCACGCTCTCACGCAACCTGCGGTGCGGGGCTTGCATATTGCAGATTTTCGACACGATGACACCCTTGCACGGCTAATGTCCGACCTCGGCAGAACCCCTCACTAGATAAACAGGAGCACCATGCACACCATATTAAGTTCGGCGACGAAGACCATCACAATGGGTCACGATCAACCATTTTGCATAATTGGTGAACGCATTAATCCAACAGGGCGCAAGAAATTCCAGGAGCAACTTAGAGCGGGCGATCTCTCTCAAATCGCGGTGGATGTTGAGGCTCAAGTTCTCGGTGGCGCCGATGTACTCGATGTCAACATGGGTGTCCCGCTAACGGATGAACCAGCGCTGTTGGCAAGTGCCATCACGATGATTCAATCCATGACCGACCTTCCAATTTGCATCGACTCCTCCATTATTGAAGCGCTACAGGCTGGACTTGAGGCTTATCAAGGCAAAGCTCTCGTTAATAGCGTCACCGGCGAAGATGATCGTATGGACCTTGTACTCCCACTTATTAAACGCCATGGGGCAGCAATCATTGCATTGCCTAATGATGAGACAGGAATTCCAGCGACAGCAGCTGAACGTATGGTTATCACGGAGAAGATCGTTCGCACTGTAGAAAAGTATGGAATTCCACTTGAGGATTTAGTTATTGATCCACTTGCGATGACAGTCGGAGCTGACCCAGAAGCAGTGAAGATCACCTTAGAAACCATTTATCTTATTCGCGAAAAATGGGGACTAAATATGACGTTGGGCGCCTCCAACGTTTCATTCGGGCTCCCTTATCGCCATGCAGTTAATGCTGCATTCCTACCTGCCGCCATGTCTCACGGATTAACGAGTGCTGTGATGGATGCACGTACACCTATGATCGTCGAAGCGGCACGTGCTGCAGACCTTCTCCTTGGTCTGGACCCATGGGGCGGAAACTGGATCACTCGTTTTCGCAAACTTGAAGCAGCAAAAGCTGCAGCGAACACGGAAGGTTGACATTGCAAGAACACGATGGCACGGGGCGAGTCAAACTTGCCTTTCGCTCCCTTGAAAAAGATGGCACCGTCTCTAACGAGCGCACGATTACCGTACCCACAGGCGTCAGCGCTTTCGATGCTGCCTCGTGGAATGGCATCGCGATCGACTCAACATGCGGTGGCTACGGCACATGCAAAAAATGCAAGATTCAGGTCACTTCCGGAGATGTTCCGCCATCCAAGTTAGATAGTCGCGCCTTTACCCAAGAGGAAATCTCTAACGGGTGGCGTCTTGCTTGCCTGGTTCGCACAGTTACTGACGTATCCATAGATGTTCCTCCATTAACCACGCGGCCAAAAGCGGCCACTGTTGGTGTGGGACGGCAAGTGATACTTCGCCCTGCAGTTCAAAAACGTTATGTCGAACTTATCGAACCGACGTTGCATGATCAACGAACGGACATTGTTCGCTTGCTCGATGCGATCGATGACATTGAAGCCACAGTCTCTCTTGATTCAATTCGTAACCTCCCACGAGTGTTACGTGCTTCAGATTTTAAAGTTACTGCAGTCTTTATCGACCAAGCCCTCATTGATGTCGAACCTGGAGACACAACCGCAACACGATATGGCGTTGCTTATGATTTAGGAACCACAACGGTCGTCGCGACTCTATTGGATCTCAATACTGGCGTCCCTCTTGCAGTGAAATCAATGCTGAACAAGCAGCAACCTTTTGGTGCTGACGTAATCACACGTATTAGCGCAACGATGATGGATCCGACTGCGCTGGATCGATTGCGCTCACTTGCCCAATCAACTCTCTCTGAACTCACCGCAGAAGTGTGCGAAGAGGCGGGAATTAATCCACTCCATGTTTATGAAGTTGCTCTCGCTGGAAATGCCACGATGACGCAATTAGTGCTGGGAATCGATCCCGAACCATTGGGGGTTGCCCCATTTATTATGGCAAGTGCAGATTATCCTGACGTTGAAGCCCGCGAACTAGGCATTACCATTCACCCTCGCGCTAAAGCGGTCGTACTTCCCTCCCTTGGCGCATATGTGGGTGGAGATATTATCGCTGGAGCACTTGCCTCGGGAATGGATCGCGACAAACGACTTCGCCTCTTCATCGACGTAGGTACAAACTGTGAAATTATTCTCGGTAACGGCGAAAAGATTCTTGCTACTGCCGCTCCAGCTGGTCCAGCATTTGAGGCCGCTTCTATTAAGTGCGGTGTGCGCGCGGCATCAGGTGCGATTGAAACTGTGAAGATAGCCGATGGGGATATCGTCATAGGAACCATCGAAGATGCACCTGCGATTGGGATATGCGGATCAGGGTTGGTCGATGCTTGCGCTGTATTGGTGCAATTGGGGTTACTTGATCATTCCGGAAGATTTGTCACCGATGAGCGCGCTGCAGAAATCTCGCCCTTGCTTGCTCCTCGTCTCATGGATCGCGAAGGCGAACGCGTCTTCGTTTTGACATGGGGCGCAACGATTGGTGATGCCAGCGACGCTGTTTTTCTCACGCAACGAGATGTTCGGGAACTCCAATTTGCTAAAGCTGCAATCGCAACAGGGTGGGCGCTGCTTCTTGAAGAATTTGATGTAGAAGAGCGAGATATCCAGCAGGTACTGCTTGCAGGCTCTTTTGGCTCCTACCTCTCCCCTGCATCTGCAATCAAAATAGGTCTCGTACCTAAACTTTCAGTCTTGCGCATTGTCTCTGCGGGCAATGTAGCCGGAGAAGGCGCCAAAATGGTTCTGCTTTCTGCGCAAGAACGTCACGGTGCGACCGCGCTTTTGGATGAGATTGATTACGTGGAACTTTCTGATCGCGCTGATTTCAATGACAAGTTCGTCACGAGGCTCTCCTTCCCATCATGAGCATCGGCATCGTTGCATGTGGCGCGATAGCAACACATGTCTCCTCCATTGCCCAAAAACATGCACTCGATGTGACTATCTACCCGCTGCCACCGCTGTTGCACAATTCCCCAAAATTGATTGCGCATGAAGTGGAAGAGACTTTGAAGGGAGTAACACCTCGCCATGAAAGAATTTTGGTTGCCTATGCAGACTGTGGAACTTATGGAGCCCTCGATGCAGTCCTTCTTCGCCATGAAGTGAAGCGCCTCGGCGGAGATCATTGCTATGACATCTTTGCCGGGAAGGCACAGATCGACCAAATCATGAGCGCCAATCCGGGGACCTATTTCTTAACCGATTTTCTCGTTAAATCATTTCATCGAAGTGTCATCGTAGAATTGGGCCTAGATATTCGCCCAGAACTTCGTGACGATTATTTTAAAAACTACTCAAACCTGGTCTGGCTAGCGCAAAACCCGACGGAAGAATTACTTCAACTTGCACGCGATGCTGCCAAAAGCATTGGGCTCGAGTTAGAAGTGCGCAATGTTGGTGAAGAAGGTTTAGAGCGGGAATTGCTTAACTTGTTGAACCGCTGAGTTCAAGTTTCATTGCAGCAATCACGATTGGTGAAAGTTGTGAGCGATCTACATCTGAGTGCAATCTCTGACGCATGGCTGGCGTCCAGAACTGAACGATGTGATGAGCAACTGCATGCTCCGGAGCAGCTCCTTGAGGGACATTTGCTGCAATCTGATTTGCCATACGGACAATAGATTCTAACTGAACGTCCGCACTCATCTCATGTTCATGAATTTCGCCAGGTCCGCGAAGGCTTGGGGTGATTTCAACGGCAGTCACTTTATATTCGGGGCAATTTGTGGCCCAATCTGAATAGTCAGTAGTGATCACGTTCGCGCCGCTTTCAGGGAAATGGAAAGTTGTATAAACAACGCCGGCGGGTACTTCAGAGGTGATGCGCGCCTTCAAAATTGTTTCTCCCACACGACTTGAAAGTTTGACCCAAGATCCATCGGTAACCCCGCGAAGTTGCGCATCTGATTCGTGAATATCCAAAATGTCTTCCGAATGCCACACGACATTGGCGGTGCGTCGAGTTTGAGCACCTACGTTGTACTGACTTAGGATCCGCCCTGTTGTCAGAAGCAACGGAAATTTCCTGGATGCCTTTTCATCGGTCGGTACAAATGGAGTCTGCATAAATCGACCTTCACCGCGGACAAATTGATCCACATGCATCACGGGTGTGCCCAGAGGAGTTTTATCATTACATGGCCATTGAAGGCTACCCATCTCATCGAGCTTCTTAAAGGAAACACCGGCAAAGGTTGGAGTCGTGGCAGCAATCTCATCCATGATTGCAGCTGCGTTCTCATAGTGCATCTCATAGCCCATCGCGGCAGCAAGATCGCATGTCGCTTCCCATTCGGTTTTGCCCGTTTTGGATGGCATCACGGGGCGAACGCGATTGATGCGACGTTCCGCGTTTGTGAAAGTTCCATCCTTTTCCAAGAAGGAAGTGCCTGGAAGGAATACATGAGCAAATTTAGAAGTTTCATTGAGGAAAAGATCCTGAACAATAATCATTTCCATGGACCGTAATGCCGCATGTACATGAGAAATATTTGGGTCCGATTGAGCAATATCTTCACCCTGGATATACATTCCCATAAATTTTCCTGCTAAAGCAGCATCGAACATATTGGGAATTCGCATACCTGGTTCGGCCTTAATAGTGCGGCCCCAAATCTTTTCAAAAATTTCGCGAGTTTTAGGGTTGGAAATATGGCGGTAGCCAGGAAGCTCGTGAGGGAATGAACCCATATCGCAAGAACCTTGAACATTGTTCTGGCCACGCAATGGATTTACACCCACTCCAAGTCGACCGATATTGCCCGTTGCCATTGCAAGATTTGCGATACCCATAACCATCGTCGAACCTTGACTATGTTCTGTTACGCCTAATCCGTAATAGATGGCCGCGTTAGGGGCAGATGCGTAGAGTCGAGCAGCCGCGCGGACTTGCGAAGCTGGTACGCGCGTGGCTCCTTCAAGGGACTCCGGTGAATTCTCTGGCAAGCGAATAAATGCTTCCCAAGCAGCGAAGGATTCGAGATTACAACGCGCGTTCACAAAATCTCGATCGATGAGACCTTCCTCGGCAATAACATGTGCGAGAGCGTTAATGATGGCAACATTTGTACCGGGCATGAGACCAAGATGATGGGCTGCCTCAATATGTGGCGTACGTACCAATTCAATTCTTCTCGGATCCACCACAATGAGTTGGGCACCTTTACGTAGCGCCTGCTTCATCCGTGAGGCGAATACTGGGTGCGCCGCTGTTGGATTGGCTCCGATGAGCAAAATAACATCCGCATGCGCGACAGATTCAAAATCTTGCGTTCCGGCCGAAGTACCGAAAGTTTGGCTGAGGCCATACCCCGTTGGCGAATGACAGACACGGGCGCAGGTATCAACATTGTTATTTCCAAATGCCGCTCGAATCATTTTCTGAACGGCATATACCTCTTCATTGGTGCAACGTGAAGAGGTAATTCCTCCAATGCTATCTGTGCCGTATTTTGCTTGAATCGATTTCAATCTACTGGAGGCAAAACCAATTGCCTCCTCCCATGACGCTTCACGCCAAGGATCAGTAATCGATTCTCGAATGAGCGGAGTGGTAACTCGATCGGTATGCGTTGCATATCCCCAAGCAAAGCGTCCTTTCACGCAGGAGTGGCCTTCATTTGCGCCGCCATCCTTAAACGGCACCATGCGAACTAATTCATCACCCTTCATCTCTGCTTTGAAAGAGCAACCAACACCGCAATATGCGCACGTTGTAATGACTGTTCTGGTTGGCGTACCAATTGTGTAGAGAGTTTTCTCCGTTAAGGCACCAGTTGGGCAGGCCTGGACACAGGCACCGCAAGAAACACATTCACTCTCAATAAAGGAAGTTCCTGATGATGAAACACGAGCCTCGAACCCTCGATTTTCGATGGTGAGTGCGAAAGTTCCCTGTACTTCATCGCAAGCACGCACGCATCGATTACATACGATGCATTCGGTGGAATCAAAGGTGAAATAAGGATTGGACTCATCCTTTGGCACATCCAGGTGAGTCCGGCCTGAGTAGCGAATCGCTTTGAGTCCGACACGTTCTGCCATTGCATGCATTTCGCATTCATCTCCAGCAGCGCAAGTAGCCGGATGATCCGACATGTACAGCTCCATGACGCCTTGGCGTAGGCGATCAATCCGATCGCTTGTGGTGGAAACTTTCATACCATCGGTAACCGGTGTGGTGCATGAGGAGGGAGTGCCATTTCTTCCATCAATCTCAACTACACACAGACGGCAAGAGCCAAAAGCTTTCAAGCGATCCGTGGCGCAAAGTTTTGGAATATCAATGCCAGCCTCTAGGGAGGCACGCATGATGGAGGTGTCTGCGGGAACGGTTACTGCGTGCCCGTCTATTTCTACGTTGACCATTTCAGTGCGAACACTTGAAGGAGTTCCATAATCTGGTTCGATCAACAGAGTCATTTTGTGGCCCCAATTCTGGAATCGAAATCTTCGGGAAAATGTAACAGTGCACTGCGCACCGGTAATGGAGTAAGTCCCCCCATTGCACAGAGGGAACCATCCGTCATTACTTCGCACAAATCCAAAAGCAATCTCTTATTTCCATCTATATCTTGGCCATCAATAATCTTGGTGATCGTCTCGGCGCCACGGGTAGATCCAATTCGACAAGGCGTGCACTTTCCACACGATTCTAGGGCGCAAAATTCCATCGCAAATTTCGCTTGAATTGCCATATCCACGCTCTCATCAAAGAGTACGAGGCCCCCATGCCCCAGCATCCCGCCGGCTGCCAGTAATGACTCATAATCCATCGATACATCAAATGATGACGCAGGCAGATAGGCGCCGAGTGGTCCACCAATTTGCACGGCACGAATAGATTTCCCAGAAAATGTTCCACTGCCATAATCATTGATCAAAGAACCCAACGTTGTTCCAAAGGCAAGTTCCACAATTCCACCCCGTGCGATGTTGCCACCGAGTTGAAATACCTGGGTACCCACGGAACGACCAACACCTCGTGCCTTATATGCATCGGCTCCGCCCGACATCACCGCTGGAACCGTTGCCAGAGTGAGAACGTTGTTGATCACCGTTGGTTTACCAAAGAGTCCTTCAATGGCAGGTAATGGTGGTTTAGAGCGAACAACCCCTCGTTTGCCTTCGATGCTCTCAAGCATCGCGGTCTCTTCACCACAAACGTAGGACCCGCCCCCTACTCGAATGCGAACATGGAAAGAGCGTTCTGTTCCCAGAATGTTTTCGCCCAGAGATCCAAATTCGTTTGCTAGAACAATTGCTTTCTTCATCATTTCAATCGCATCTGGGTATTCGGAACGAATGTAAATAACGCCTTCGGTGGCTCCGACGGCAATACCAGCGATCGTCATTCCTTCCAACAACATGAAGGGATCGCCCTCCATCACCATTCGATCTGCGAAGGTTCCACTATCTCCTTCATCAGCATTACAGCAAATATATTTCTTCTCGCCTACTGTATTTAAAACAGTGCGCCATTTGACCCCTGCTGGAAATCCTGCACCGCCACGACCACGAAGACCAGAGGCAGTCACTTGCTCAACAATATCTTCGGATTTCATGTCTAGTGCTTTACGTAAACCAGTCAGTCCGCCGTGACTTTCGTAATCAGAAATGGAGAGCGGATCAATGATTCCTACACGCGCGAACGTGACACGATCTTGCTTTGCGAGCCAGGCAATCTCATCGCTCTTTCCGAGGGCAAGTACATGATCTCCACCATTGAGAAAATCAGCCTCGAAAAGTGAATTGATCTCATCTGCGCTTACAGGACCGAATGCAATACGCCCTGATGAAGTGAGAACTTCAACAAGAGGTTCGAGAAAAAGAGCTCCTCGGGAACCATTGCGAACAATCTGCACATCTAACCCTCGAGCATTAGCCTGAGAAGCTATCTCGATTGCTACTTGATCAGCGCCCACTGAACGGGCTGCGGAATCTCCCGGAACATAAACAATCGTCATAGCTGACTAATTTCCTTGACTAACGACTTCACGCTAACTCTTCCACGAAGTTTCCCATCGACACTGGCTGCAGGGGCCAATGCACAATTGCCTAAACAATATGCATTGGAGATTTCCACATCGAGGTTATCAATGACGCTCTTTCGCGCGCTCTCGGCAACATCTCGGGCACCCATGGACTGACACGCCTCTGCAACGCAGATTTTGATCTGCACTTTACGTGGCAATTCAGTACGAAGATCGTGATAAAAAGTAAGGACTCCATGAACATCTGCCCGCGAAACGTTGCAAGCACTCGCGATGAGGGCAACTGCTCCATCAGGTACGTAACCAAAATATTCTTGAATCCCCTGCAAGGTCACAAGCACTGGACCTGGTTCACCACTAGTGCGCGCTATGACTTCTAGCGCTCTCTCTTGCGACCATGCAGGAAATTGCATCAGAACAATCCCACCACTTTCCCATCTATGTAATCAATGCGTTCACTGGAGGGTACGCGAGGTAGCCCCGGCATAGTCATGATTTCACCACAAACAAGGACAATAAATTCTGCCCCTGCCGAGAGTCGAACTTCACGGATATTGAGCGAGTGTCCCGTTGGAGCACCCTTGAGCGATGGATCCGTAGAGAAGGAATATTGAGTTTTAGCTACGCAGATTGGAAAATGTCCATACCCAGCATCTTGAAGTTCCTTGATGCGCCCACGTACCTTGGCATCAGCAGTGACTTCGCTAGCTCCGTAAACCTTTGAGGCAAGGATTTCAACTTTCTCCCACAATGGTGCTTCATCTGGATAAACGAAAGTAACTTCACTTGGCTCTTCGCAAAGCTCGACAACGGCGCGCGCAAGATCAGCCGCACCTGCTCCACCATCTGCCCAGTGTGTCGCCAAAACTACGCGGCCGCCGACCGCTTCCACTTTTTTGCGAAGGAGGGCAACTTCAGCATCAGTATCACTGGTGAAGTGGTTAATAGATACAACGACAGGGATGCCATACACGTCGCGAATATTGGAAAGGTGCTTCTCAAGGTTGGCCATGCCTGCTTCAAGAGCGCCGAGGTTCTCTTCGGTGATCGTTTTCAAATCCGCGCCACCATGAAATTTCAAGGCGCGAATGGTTGCGACCAAAACACATGCAGAAGGACGCAGTCCCGATTTTCTGCATTTAATATCGATGAATTTTTCAGCGCCTAGGTCGGCACCAAAACCTGCTTCCGTTACTACGTAATCAGCAAGTTTCATGGCCGAAGTTGTAGCCACAACCGAGTTACAGCCATGAGCGATATTTGCGAATGGTCCACCGTGGATAAATGCTGGAGTATGTTCAAGGGTCTGCACCAAGTTTGGTTGGAATGCATCCTTAAGAATTACCGTCATTGCACCTTGTGCATTGAGGTCACTTGCCAGGATTGGCTTCTTGTCGCGATCGTATGCAACAACAATTTTTCCAATACGTGCTTTGAGATCTTCAATTGAAGTAGCCAAGCAAAAAATCGCCATAATTTCTGACGCAACCACGATGTCAAAACCATCTTGACGCGGAAAACCATTTCCAGGTCCGCCGAGTGAGACAACAATGTCGCGAAGTGCGCGATCATTCATATCCACTACGCGCTTCCACGCGATTCGTCGTACATCGATATTGAGTGTGTTTCCATGGTGAATATGGTTGTCCAACACAGCGGCAAGAAGATTATTTGCCAATGCGATAGCACCGAAGTCACCGGTGAAGTGAAGATTTATATCCTCCATAGGCACCACCTGGGCATATCCACCACCTGCGGCTCCGCCCTTCATTCCAAAGACCGGCCCCAGCGATGGTTCACGAAGACAGATCATTGCGTTCTTGCCAATATGACGAAGTGCATCGCCTAGTCCAACTGTTGTTGTTGTCTTTCCTTCTCCTGCGGGAGTGGGGCTGATTGCAGTAACGAGAATGAGCTTGCTATTGGCTCGCTTTGGAAGGGAATCTAAATACTTGAGTGAAACTTTTGCTTTGTAGTGACCATACGGCTCAAGATTTTCTGAATCAATTCCAAGCATGGCGCTTATTTCGCCAATGGGTTTCATCGTTGTGGCTTGAGCAATTTCTATATCGGACACTTTTCTAACCCTTCGTTGCTTTGATGGCTTCCGTAAGTGCTGGTAGTACCTTGTGAAGGTCGCCAATGATTGCGTAATCTGCATACGCAAGAATTGGTGCTTCTGGATCTGTATTGATAACAACTATCGTCTTGGAATTCTTGCACCCTGCAATATGTTGCATTGCTCCGCTGATCCCAGCAGCGATATAGAGATCAGGAGCTACTTTCGTACCAGTCTGACCCACCTGTTCTGCATGCGGTCTCCAACCAGAACTTGTAACAACGCGAGAACATCCGACAGCACCATCGAGAAGAGACGCTAATTCTTCAAGCAGTGAGAACGCTTCAGGTCCGCCAACTCCGCGGCCGCCAGAGACGATTACCTTTGCGTCGGCCAGAGATGCACCTGACTTGGCCGCCTCTCCTCCTCTTCCGAGGATTCGAACGAGAAGGTCAATCGGTTCCAAAACTGCATCGAAATCTTGAACAACTGAAGAAACGGGTGATGGCTCTGCTTCAACAGCAAATGCAAGAACGGTGGCTATAAGTAGTTCCGAGTGAACAAGCGCCTGCTCCATCAAGTTCGCAGCCCAACGAGCCCGAACAACAGTATGAGGGTTCCCCAAAGTAATTTCGCTACATTCAGCAGCCATTGGAAGATCCAAGATTGTTGCCAGGTGAGCAAGTTGTTCATTCCCCCGCGGAGTACCTGCCGCTAACACGGCCTCTGGCTTGAGGGTGGAAACGAGTTGAACTAATGCGCGCCCACTTGCAGCTGGTGTGTAATCGGTGAGCCCATCATGATGGGCCACATGTAGAACCGAGGCTCCGTACTCGCCCACGATCGTGGACAGTCCCGCGCCCGCGCTGCCAATGACAACTGCGTGAACTTCATCGGATAATTTGCGGGCGGCAGTGAGCGCCCGTAGCGAAAGCGCATCGAGTTCCCCGCGATCGTGATCTATGAGCACCAAAATCATGCAAGTACTCCAATCGTTCGAAGCACATCTACTAAGGCTGGTACCGCATCTACTCCATTGCCCAATATTTGAGCACCCGTTGAATTAGAAGGTGCAACGCTGAGAGAAACTTTCTCTAATTTGGGCACGTGAGACTCAGGCTTTTTATGATCAATCGGCTTTTTTCGCGCTTGAATGCGCCCTGGAACTGATGGATAACGTGGAATATTTAAACCATCTCGGACGGTGATCACGGCAGGAAGTGTTGTTTCATAGAGTTCGCGAACACTTCCAACGGCGCGTTCGCATTGAGCGATTCCGTTTTCAATCTTCATAGTTTTTACATTGGTCACAATGGGACGAGATAACGCATGAGCTACCCGAATATGAATCTGGTATCCCGCGCTATCGGCAGATTCTGCGCCAAAGAGAATGAGATCAAACTTAGTTTCCTCAGCGTTAATTGCATCGACAAGAGCCGCTGCTGTTGCTTGCGGATCCCAATCTTCGCCATCGGTTTCTAGCAATATGCCTCGCGTAGCACCGATAGCTAATTGCGAACGCAATTGCTCTTCGGCCTCGGTCGGTCCAAGAGTGAGAAGCGTCAAAGTGCCACCCATTTGTTCTACAAGTTGGACTCCGGCCTCTACTGCGTTCTCCTCGTGAGGACTGATTCCAAAACCCAAGAACTCAGTATTGATATCGCGTGAATCAGGCGTTAGCAAGAACGTGCTTCCCGCTAAAGGAACTCTTTTGAGACAGACAAGTACATCCATTACGAAAGGATCCGTTCGTTGGTTGGGTCAAATAGCGGCGCCGATCCAACGCCAGCAACGGTGACAGGATATTTCTCCCCCAAGTATTCAACTTGGAATTTCGCACCCATCACTGCAAGGTCTGTTGGTAAATACGTCATCAGCACATGTTTGCCTATAGATGGAGCAGATCCGGCACTGGTTACATAAGAGCGACGGCCATGAGAATCAACAATTGGTCCACCTTCCAAAGTCAAGATGGGCTCCTTGCCTAACATGTAACGCTTCTCCCCTGTCGATGAAATGTGATCATCCACTGTGAGCGAACATAACGTTGTCACAGGAGTTTGCGCACGGTGGCGAAGGTGCGCTTCTTTTCCAATAAAGTCCTGCTCTTTAATCTTGGCTGTGTGCATTCCTGCTTCAACAACGTTGTACTCAGTTTCTAGTTCGTTGCCATAGGCGCGATAGGACTTTTCCAAACGCCCGGTTGTGCCATAGACGCCAATTCCAACTGGGATCATTTCGTGTTTTTTGCCAGCATCCCAAATAAGATCCCACAGTTTTGCACCTTGTTCGATCGGAATGTAGAGCTCCCAACCAAGTTCGCCCACGTAAGAAATACGCGATGCCAGAACTCGAAGTGGACCAAACTCCACCATCTTGCAGGTACTAAATTTAAAACTATCGGCTGATAAATCATCTTTAGTGATGGAGGCGAGAATGTCGCGTGCTCGTGGTCCCCACACGCCGATGGTTGTGTAGGCGGAAGTCAGATCGACAATTTGTGCAGATCCATCAATGGGCAGTTGATCAGAGAACCACTTCTTGTCTGCCATACCATGCGCGCCACCAGTGACAACGCGGAAGTGGTTTGCAGCAAGTCGCATGATCGTAAGGTCGGATTTGAAACCTCCGTTTACTCCAAGTATTGGTGTGTACACAACGCGACCAATCGCAACATCCATCTGCCGAACGGCCATCTTCTGAACAACCGCCAGGGCCGATGGCCCTGTGACATCAAAGATTGCAAAAGCGCTCAGGTCCACGATCGCCGCGCTCTCTCGCATTTGGAGATGTTCGGCATTAATAATCGGTGACCACCAACGCGCTTCCCATTCGGAGGTACGTGGCATCACCTTGTCACCGAACTTTGCAACTAAATGCTCGTTGCATGAATACCAGAATGGTCGCTCCCAACCAGCAGTTTCATAGAATTCTGCACCGAGCGCCTTCTCGCGATCATAAAATGGCGAAAGGCGTACATTGCGATTGCTCGACCACTGTTCATTTGGATGAACAATTCCGTAGGTCTTATTGAATCCTTCGTGCGTGCGAGCTTTAACGTGAAACGTAGCTTTTTGGTGCTCGTGGAAACGTGCAATATCGGAGGAGTGAAGATCGATCTCAGATTCGCCAAGCACCATCCATTCAGCGACGCTCTTACCCGTACCTGGACCTTCTTTAATCCAGACGGCAGCGACAGACCACAAACCTTTAACTTCTGGAGTTTCACCAAGGATCGGCATTCCATCTGGGGTCAGTGAGAGAATTCCATTGATGGCGTATTTTTCTCGCACATTCTCGTCGCCAATAATCGATGGCATGAGTTCAAGGGAATGCTCATCTTGAAGATCGAAATCAACTTGAGTAAATGGGAATTCTGTTGGCGAAAGAGCAGCCACTGCATTAGATGGAATATCCTCTGGAGCGTAAAGAATCGGACGGTGCGCATAGGATCCAACCTCAAGCCCAGTTCCATGTTGGCGCTCGTACATATTGGTATCCATGTCACGAATAATTGGCCATTCAATATCTCCCTTGGCACCAGCAAAAAATGGAACTGGTCCAATATCTTTCATTTGGTGCACCGCTGGTGTCAGCGGAATAAATGCACCGGCCATCGCTGCAAGGCGTGGGCTCCAGCAACCCGTTGCAATTACAACATAATCAGCTTCGATGTCGCCGTTATCGGTGCGAACCCGTTTAATACGACCGTTTTCAACATCCATGCCAAGGACTTCAATATTTGCAAAACTTTGGAGCGCTCCCATTTCAATGGCTTCCTCGCGCATGAGCGTCCCAGCACGTAAGGAATCTACAACCCCAACGGTTGGCGAATAAAATCCACCCAGAATAACACTCTCATCAATATAAGGAACTAACTCTTTAATCTCGGCTGGAGTAACAATCCGCCCGCCTTCAATGCCCCATGACTTTCCTGAAGAGATTCGGCGTTGAAGTTCTTGCATACGTTCTGGTGTACGCGCCACTTCAATTCCACCGCATTCGGTGAAAGTGTTGCGCGCTTTGTATTGACGCATACTTTCGGCGGTGATTGCCGTCATCTCTTTGGAGTGATCGACAGGAAAAATGAAGTTTGACGCATGACCTGTGGACCCACCTGGATTTGGAAGCGGCCCTTTATCAATCTGTACGAGATCGCGCCATCCAAGTCGAGCAAGGTGATACGCCACGCTGTTTCCAACGATACCTGCACCAATGATTACGGCTTTCGCCTTACTTGGTAGTGCACTCATGATCTGTTCCATTTCCCGATCGCTTTATTAAAAGCCTTAGAAACTTTTTCTAATGCTCGCTTCAAAACCTTCAACATGTTCTTTCATGGCTTGCTCTGCTTCATTTACTTTGTTATCACGTATCGCGATTAAGAGAGCGCGATGCTCGATCACCGCTTCTGAAAGGTCTTCTACTCGATCTAAGGCCATGAACCAGATTCGAAGGGCATGACCGTAATACTGTTCCAGCGAAGTTTCCAGGAAATGATTATGTGTGGCCTTATATATGTGACGATGAATTCGCTGATCTAAACCAATCAACTTGGTCATGTTCGGTTCGCCTTCGATCGCATCAATTTCTGCAATCAGTGCCTTGGTAATAATCTGATCAGCCGTATTGGATCTCTGCGCAGCGAGCCCCGCAGCCTGAATTTCCAAAACGGCACGAACCTCTGAGATGGCTGAAAGATTATGCACATCCACACTGGTAACAAACATGCCTCTGCGGGGATATACATCCACAAGTTTTTCGCTGGCCAATGATCGAAGCGCTTCCCGAATCGGTGTACGTCCCAGCCCTAACTTATTCATCAGGTCCGCTTCATTGATCAGCGACCCCGGTTTGAGTTCTAACGAAACGATCATTGAGCGAATCTGGTTATAGGCCTCTTGGGAAAAGGAAGGATTTGCCTGGCTATCCGGGGCGGCAAAATCGATCACACTCACGGCTTGATGGTATATCAGTCCGTGTCAGATTGATACATAAGTTGAGAGAAAAGGCGCGAAGTTAGGCCTTAATGGCAAATACTTGACTCCAATGGAAGACCTCAGGTTTGCCAGCGAAAAATGCCTCAATATGGCTACGCCAGAGCGGGTAAAGAGGACCCTCGCGGAACCCGACTGTGTGATCCTCGAGCGTCTCCCAGTGGATGAGCAGCGTGTACATATTGGGGTTCTCAATCCCGTGCTGGAGCTGGAAGCTGTTGAACCCCTTAGCCGTTGAGAGCACGGTTTCGACCGCAAACTTAATGGCTCCCTCAAATTCATCATGCTTATGAGCAAGAATCTCGATCGATGCGATTTCTAGAATCATGGCTTGTGCCTTCCTATGAGTTTGCGATCTCAGCGGCAGCCAATTGGCCACACGCTCCATCAATTTCGCGTCCTCGTGTATCGCGCACCGTAGTCGCGACACCATAACTTTCGAGAATGCGAACGAATTCTGCTTCATCTTCCTTACGGGAAGCGGTCCATTTCGATCCAGGTGTTGGATTCAGTGGAATCAGATTTACATGAGCATTGCGATTTTTCAGCAATCGCCCAAGAAGATCAGCACGCCACGTGTGATCATTGATATCGCGGATAAGTGCGTACTCGATGGAGTAGCGACGTCCCGTCTTTTCTGCATAGGCATCTGCTGCCGCTAAAACTTCCTTCACTTTCCAACGCGAGTTAATAGGCACGAGTGAATCGCGAAGTTCGTCATCCGGGGTATGCAAGGAAACTGCCAGTGTGAGCGGAATTCCTTCTTCGGTGAGTTTTTCGATACCGTTCACGAGACCCACCGTTGAAAGCGTAACCGAACGTGCGCTAATACCTAACCCATCAGGATGAGGATCAGTGATGTTTCGGATGCTCCGCATCACCGCTTTGTAATTGGCCATCGGTTCGCCCATGCCCATGAAAACTACATTGGATAAACGAGTTGGACCACCCGGTAACTCCCCCGATGCGCAAGCGCGTGCAGAGGCAACGATTTGTTCGGTGATTTCTCCAGCAGAAAGATTCCGAGTAAGACCGGCTTGACCTGTCGCGCAGAATGGACAATTCATTCCACATCCCGCTTGGGAGGAAACGCAGACAGTGGTGCGATCGGTGTAACGCATGAGAACGCTCTCAACGAGAACACCATCATGCAAACGCCACAAATCTTTTCGCGTCATCCCGTTATCGCATGTAATTGAGCGAACAAGCTCAATCAATTTTGGAGTAAACATTTCAGCGAAAGTAGATCGCATGTCGGCGGGAATATCACTCCAGCTATCTGGATTCGTATCAAGATGTCCGAAATAGTGCGCGCTCACTTGTGTTGAACGAAAGCCAGGTAGCCCTAACTCTTTAGCAAAATCTTTGCGCTCAGCGGGAGAAAAATCTGCCAAATGTTGAGGCACTTTCTTTCGTTGAACAGGTTCATCGAATACCAGCTTGAGTTCAGCGGGCTGCTCGGGGCGGCTCATAGGTAGCGCCTAATAAGTTCAAGGGCTAGCCACAGCGCGGGAGCTGTGTAGAGAACTGAATCCAAGCGGTCCAAAATTCCTCCATGGCCGGGCAGTATCGAGCCCATATCTTTAAGGGAAAGATCGCGTTTCATAGCACTTTCAATGAGATCGCCACTAGTTGCGGTGATCACGACCATCAAACCGATAACTGCGCCGATCCACCAGTGCAGATGAAGTAGGTAGTGAAAACTTAACGCTCCGCCGAGAAATGTGAAGACGATGGAACCGGCGAATCCTTCCCAGGATTTTTTGGGACTGATCGTCGGAGCCAAAGGGTGTCTGCCAAAGAGAACGCCCACCAGATATCCGAATGTGTCGTTGCAACTGACCAAAATTACAAAGGTCATTACTCGACTTAATCCATCACTGGGACGTGCCAGCAAAATCAGAAAACCCGCTAGAAATGGCAAATAGATAAGCACAAGTGACGTCGCAGTTGCGCTCTTGACGAATCCATCTGGACCGCGGCGTAACAAATCAACGAGCAAGATGGGAAGAGACATGGCGGTAGCAACTGCAAGTCCGGCTGCTCCCCCACGCCATGTCGCAATCACCAGGGCCAACGTGGCAACTATTAGCGCGACCTCTGAAACAAAAGTTTTAGCTAAAGCGAATGCACGAACAATTTCTCGGATACCAAGAATGACAGCAAGACCCACGAGAAATGCAAAAAACGCTCGATGGTAGGCCAGCGTCGCCCACACGATCGTGACGAGGGAAAGGCTCACGCCAATAGAAGGGATGAGCTTTCGCCCAGCCTTTCGATTGAGTGCCTCATTTATTGCGTGAAGGTCATCCATGGCAGCAGTGAATTCTCAGACCTCGAGAAGTTCGATCTCCTTATGTTTGAGCAAGTCATCAACTTTAGAAACATGATCGGAAGTTAGTTTTTCCAAATCCTTTTCACCGCGCGTGAGATCGTCCTTGCCGATATCTCCATCTTTTTCTAGCTTTTCAATAGTTTCCTTGGCATGGCGACGAATATTACGGAGGGAGACTTTTGCCTCCTCAGCTTTGGTGCGCACCACTTTGATGTATTCCTTGCGGCGCTCCTCCGTTAGTTGCGGAAAATTTACTCGGATAACGACGCCATCGTTGCCGGGGTTTACACCAAGGTCTGACTCTCTTATCGCCTTCTCAATGGATGCCATCGCGCCTTTATCGAAGGGAGAGATGATCGCCATGCGAGCTTCGGGTACTTGAAATGATGCCAACTGCGAAAGCGGAGTGTAGGAACCGTAGTAATCCACCATGATCTTATTAAAGAGCGATGGGTGAGCGCGACCTGTTCGAATGGTGGCGAAATCTTCCTTGGCCACTTCTAGCGCCTTCTTCATCTTTGTATCAGCATCTGCAAGAGTGCCTGCTACATCGCTCATTCGTGCTCCCTATTTCCGTTGATATCTATGGCTAATAATTACGCGACAAGAGTTCCGATAACTTCACCGCGAACTGCACGGCCAATATTTCCGTTCGTCATCAAATCAAAAACCACAATCGGCAATTTATTTTCACGGCATAAACTAAAGGCTGCGGCATCGGCGACTGCTAGCGACTTGGTAATAACTTCATCATAAGAAATCGTGTCGAACTTAATAGCGCTTGGGTCCTTCTTGGGATCTGCTGAATAAACTCCATCTACTCCGCTCTTGGCCAGAAGAAGCGCTTCAGAACCAATCTCCAGTGCGCGCTGGGCGGCAACAGTGTCGGTAGTGAAAAATGGCATCCCTGCACCTGCTCCAAATATCACGACTCGCCCCTTTTCCAGGTGGCGAATTGCCCGACGTGGGACGTAGGGCTCAGCAACCTGGCCCATGGTGATGGCTGTTTGAACGCGAGTATCTACGCCTAATTTTTCTAGGAAATCTTGCAAAGCCAGACAATTCATTACGGTACCGAGCATGCCCATGTAGTCAGCGCGCGCGCGATCCATTCCTAATTGTTGAAGTTCAGCACCACGGAAATAGTTTCCTCCACCAACAACGATGGCAACTTGAACGCCAGAGCGCACTACTTCTGCGATTTGTTTTGCTACATCTTGCACGACATCAGGATCAACTCCAATGCCCTTTGCGCCTCCAAAAACTTCTCCAGAAAGCTTAAGGAGCACTCGCCCGTATTTACCTCTACTGCCGGGCATAAGTGCTCCTCTCACTATTTATCTAGAGTCTAATTGTCTCGTCTTAGAAGGTTATTGACCCACGCGGAAGCGATGGAACGCCTTTACGACGGTTCCGGCTTCATCGAGAATCTGCTTCACCGTCTTCTTGGCATCCTTGGCGAAAGCCTGCTCAATGAGGCTGACTTCCTTCACGAATCCAGTAACACGGCCTTCAACGATCTTGGATAGGGAGGCCTCAGGCTTGCCCTCTTCACGAGCGGTCGCTTCTGCAACGCGGCGCTCGTTTTCAATGAGTTCAGCGGGAACATCTTCGCGGTTGACGTAGGTTGGACCAAAAGCAGCGATGTGTTGTGCAATATCTTTGCCCACGCCCAATGCGTCCTTCGTCAACTGAACAAGAACGCCCACCTGCGGTGGAAGATCTGGACTCGTGCGGTGCATATAGATGCCGACGGGTGAACCATCGAGAACTGCAACGCGACGAACTTCAATCTTTTCGCCCAACGTTGCATTTCCTTCATCCACTGCATCTTGAACCTTGCGACCTGGCTTAATCTCGGACGCCAAGAAGGCATCGAGATCAGAAGTCTTCACTGCTTCAAGTTGAGTAAGCAACTCATCAGCAAGGGCCTGGAAACGATCGCCCTTGGCTACGAAGTCTGTCTCGCAATTGAGTTCAAGCATGACACCTAGGTCATCTTGAACCTTTGCAATGACAAGACCGTTAGAAGTTGTACGGCCTTCACGCTTGGTGACGCCTTTCAAACCTTTAACGCGAATAATGTCGACAGCCTTGTCGAAATCACCTTCTGCCTCATCAAGTGCTTTCTTGCAATCGAGCATTCCTGCTGCGGTTGCTTCACGAAGTTTTTTTACATCCTCTGCAGAGTATTTCAACTTAACCCTCCACTGATTCGGTTGGGAGTGCTGCTGGTGTCTCAACAACTGCTTCTACTACTGGAGCAGCGCCACCGTCTAGGATTTCTTTCTCCCAGTCAGCCAATGGCTCCCCTGCGGCAACTGCGGCAACTGCATCTGGCTTCACTTCTTCTTTTACTGCATTGGCAGCACGTGCTTGTAATCCGGCAGCAATTGCATCAGTGATGACGCGAGTAAGGAGCCCAATTGAGCGAATAGCGTCGTCATTGCCGGGAATCTTGAAATCAACTTCATCTGGATCGCAGTTTGTATCCAAGATTGCGATAACAGGAATGCCAAGCTTCTTAGCTTCGGCAACTGCGAGGTGCTCTTTCTTGGTATCTACTACCCAGATTGCACTAGGCAACTTGGTCATATTACGAATTCCGTTGAGGTTCTTGTTGAGTTTCTCGCGCTCGCGACGAAGTACAAGTAATTCCTTCTTGGTGAGCAGCTGATCATTTGCGGTCTCAAGTGCTTCGAGTTCTTTGAGGCGCTGAATACGCTTGTAGACAGTTGGGAAGTTGGTCAGCATTCCGCCCAACCAGCGCTCGGTGACATAGGGCATGCCAACGCGTGCAGACTGTTGAATGATTGGCTCTTGAGCCTGCTTCTTTGTTCCTACATAAAGAACATGTCCGCCTTTAGCCACAACATCTTTAACGAATTCATAGGCGCTATCAATCAAGCCCAATGACTGTTGGATGTCGATGATGTAGATACCGTTGCGCTCGGCGAAAATAAAGCGCTTCATCTTTGGATTCCATCGACGAGTCTGGTGTCCGAAATGGACTCCGCTGTCGAGAAGTTCTCGCATTGTTACAACCGCCATGGCGGCACACTCCTTCTTGCGAACTTTTCTACAAGTTCGCTCTCGGTTAATGGCTCAACTCTTTGTTGTGCCCGTCGCACTCATAGACACCGACCTAAAGTTTTACCTTCTGGACCGAGGTGGTTTAACGGCGCCTGCTAGCAAGAACCGCGAGTGCTGAGATGTCACAGATCCAAGACCTGTGCGGGGCAAATCTTACCTGAGGTTTGAGCGTAAGAAATCCACAGTTCAGGCTCAATTAGGCTCGAGGATGGGCCTGGTTGAAGGCCGATTGAAGGCGGGCCGTTGAAACATGAGTGTAAATCTGGGTCGTGGCAAGGGAGGCATGGCCCAAAATTTCCTGAACAGTTCGCAGGTCAGCCCCTCCCTCGAGAAGGTGAGTCGCCGCCGAATGGCGAAGTGCATGGGGGCCCATTCGTTCAAAACCTTCCAGAGCCGAGAGTGCGTTGTAGACAACAGTTCGAACGGTACGTTGATCTATACGTCTTCCGCGAGCCCCAAGAAAAAGTGCGTTTCCTGAGTCCTTCGCCACCAAAGACTCACGAGCATCTTTGAGCCATTCTTTAAGCGCTCTCATCGCAGGATTACCAATGGGGATTGTGCGTTCCTTATTTCCCTTTCCCAGAACTCGAATCGTTTGGCGCGCGTAATCAATATCAGATAAATCCAGTCCACATAATTCAGCCACCCGTGCACCTGAGGCGTAAAGAATCTCGACCATTGCGCAATCCCTCAAGGCAATCGGTGTTTCTTCCTCACCCACACGTGTGGCAAGTGCGTCCATTGCAAGAGTTGCACTTGCAACATCGAGAACCTCCGGCAAAGTGCGATGTGCTTTAGGAGTGGCTAGTGAAGCACCAACATCGCTAGCAATAAAACCTTTCTTATGCGCCCATTTTGTGAAAAGGCGGATCGATACTGCACGACGAGACAACGAGGTCCGTGCTCCCCCTTTGACTTGCATATTTGCAAGCCATGAACGCAAGTGCGAAAGTTCTAGATCGGAAATATCTTGAATGCCCAGGAGATCTAAATGCGCGGTGAGAGATTCAAGATCGCCCAAATATGCCCGAACGCTATGTGCGGCTAAATTTCTCTCTGAACGAAGGTGTTGCTCAAACGTGGCAACCACGCTAGCGAAACCTTCAGAAGACATGGACTTAGGTTACTCGGGCAACCTACCTTGTCGAAGTAAGCCATACGTAACAGCATCCTCAAGGGCCATAGCCGAGGCGGCAATGACATTTTCGTGAACTCCCACGGTATTCCATTCGCCTTTGCTATCGCTGGTTTCAACAAGTACACGTGTGACCGCGCCCGTACCTAAACGTCCTTCGAGAATACGAACCTTGTAATCCGTAAGCTCTAAAGCAGCAAGTTCTGGATAGAACTGCAAGAGTCCAGAACGCAATGCATTATCGAAGGCATTCACAGGGCCGTTTCCTTGGCCGTTACAGGAAATCTTCTTGCCTTGTGCGGTGATTGTGACCTCTGCCGTAGTTGTAATCGTGCGGTCAGCAGATTTCTCTACCGTCGTGATCCAATGATCGATGCTAAAAAATCGAGGACGAACTCCCGTTGCCTCCTCTCGAAGGAGTAACTCAAAAGAGGCATCGGCTGCTTCAAAGGTAAATCCTCGGGATTCCATTTCTTTCACACGATCAACGACCCGGCCAATGAGTTCGCGATCCCCATGGAGATCGACACCGAGCTCTTGGGATTTCAATTCAATTGAGGCTCGACCCGCCATATCTGAAACCAACATACGCATGTCATTTCCAACAGAGGATGGATCCTCATGCTGATACAGGGAGGGATCCACTTTGATTGCGCTGGCGTGAAGGCCAGCTTTATGGGCGAAAGCAGAAACGCCGACATAAGGTTGGCGAGCACTAGGTGAAACATTCGTCACCTCTGCAACTGCATGTGCAATTCGAAATGCTTCAGGAAGATGCCCCGCCGGAAGAACTTGCTTGCCCTTCTTTAATTGCAAATTCGCAATGATCGTCACAAGGTCGGCATTTCCCGTGCGCTCGCCATAGCCGTTGAGTGTTCCTTGCACATGTGTCGCACCAGCTTCGACCGCTGCCATGGAGTTAGCAACTGCGCATCCCGTGTCGTTATGGCAATGTATTCCAAGTCGTGCCGAACTTGCCCCTAGAACATCATGGACGATTTCAGAAAGCTCGTCAGGCAACATTCCGCCATTGGTGTCACATAGCGCAATGACATCGGCACCAGCCTGCGCGGCTACGCGAACTACCTCTAAGGCATAAGCGCGGTTAGAGCGATAACCGTCAAAGAAATGCTCAGCGTCAAGAAAAACTCGTTGTCCATTTTCACGAAGGTGCTTAATGGAATCAGTAATCATGGACAAATTTTCATCCAACGTTGTGCGAAGAGCTAAATCCACGTGACGGTCATAGGCCTTTGCTACCAACGTTACGGCCGGCGCTCCAGAATCGCGAAGTGCGACTAACAGAGCATCATCTTCAGGTTTTACATTCGGGCGACGTGTAGCCCCGAACGCAACGAAGGTGGCATTTTTGAGAACGAGTTCCTTTTTTGCACGCGCGAAAAATTCCGTGTCTTTGGGGTTGGCGCCTGGCCAGCCCCCTTCAATGAAACCAACGCCCAAATCATCTAAATGACGGGCAATTGCCAATTTGTCATGAACGGAAAGATTTAAGCCTTCTTGTTGAGCACCATCTCGCAAGGTGGTGTCATATATATGAAAGGCATCCGAGATTGTCATTAGAGAACTTTCTTCATCCAATTGTGAGTATCAGCAGCAGTGCCATGTTGAATAGCAAGAAGGGTGTTGCGAATTTGCATGGTAATAACTCCAGGCTTTCCATCACCGGTTACCCATGTGCCCATCGCACTTTTAGCACATCCCACTGGAGATACAACTGCAGCGGTGCCACATGCGAATATCTCAGTAATCTCGCCACTGGCAACGCCATCGCGCCAATCCTCGACACTGATCATTCCTTCTTCCACTTTGTATCCAAGGTCAGCAGCAACGCTCAAAATAGAATCACGCGTTATTCCGGGTAACAAGGTTCCCGTTAATTTTGGTGTGAAAATGGTTGCATCTGCGCCGGATCCCTTGACGAAATACAAATTCATCCCGCCCATTTCTTCAATCCATTTTCGCTCAACGGCGTCAATCCAAACAACTTGATCGCAACCTTCTTTGGCTGCGGCACGTTGGGCAACAAGTGAGGCCGCATAATTTCCGCCACATTTTGCTTCGCCCGTCCCACCCAAAGCGGCACGAACGTATTCAGTAGAGATCCAGACGGTAACCGCATTAGCCGGATTGAAATATGCACCAGCTGGAGTGGCAATCAACATATACAAAGCTCGGTTAGAGGGACGAACTCCCAAACCAACTTCGGTAGCAAACATAAATGGACGAATATAAAGAGATTCGCCTATTTTCTCAGGTACCCAGCCAGCATCTTGTTTTACGAGTGCATGTACAGTCTCAAGAAAGAGTTCCTCAGGCATTTCAGGAAGTGCGATACGAGCAGCGCTTCTCCTAAATCGACTCGCATTAGCCTCGGGGCGAAAGAGTGCAATGGTTCCATCTGGTTGGCGATAAGCCTTCATGCCTTCAAAAATTTCTTGCCCGTAATGAAAAACCATTGCAGCTGGGTCTAAAGAAATTGGTGCATACGCCTTGAGTTCTGGTGTTGCCCATCCTTCCGCTTCGGTCCATTCGCAGACGACCATATGGTCGGTGTAGTACTTCCCGAATCCTGGTGCTGAAACTTTCTCGGCACGCTCTTTATCAGCAATAGCATGCGTGGAAGGAGTGATGGTGATGGACATTATGCGTTATCCCTTCAGCGCACGAACGATAGCGTCGCCAATTTCAGTAGTACTTCGTTTGGAATCGCCCCTAGCAAGCAAATCCGCTTCAACGACTGTCTCGATATTTCTTGCAGCATCTGAAAAACCTAAGTGATCAAACAACATGGAGACAGACAAAATTGTGGCTGTAGGATCAGCAATATTCTTGCCAGCAATATCGGGGGCTGAACCGTGAATAGGTTCAAACATCGATGGATATTTCCCGGTGGGGTTGATATTTCCAGAAGCAGCCAACCCAATTCCCCCGGATATGGCCGCCGCAATATCAGTCAAGATATCCCCGAATAAATTGTCAGTCACAACTACATCGAAGCGACCAGGATTTGTAATAAAGAACATGGCCGCAGCATCCACATGCAAATAATCTGTGGCAATCTCTGGGAACTCTTTTGCTACTTCATTGAATGTTCGAGTCCATAAACTTCCAGCGCGTGTAAGTACATTGTTCTTGTGAACAAGAGTTAACTTCTTACGTGGACGAGCCATGGCACGTGCAAAAGCATCACGAATCACTCGTTCTGCCCCACGTCGAGTGTTCAAACTTTCTTCGGTAGCGATTTCCGCATCAGTGCCCAGCCCCAATACTCCGCCGGCTCCGACATATGGGCCCTCAGTGCCTTCGCGCACAACGACAAAATCAATATTGTCGACACCTGCAAGTGGCGAAGTGACTCCTTTAAACAAACGGGTAGGACGCAAATTCACGTAATGATCAAATGCAAAACGAATCTTGAGCAAGAGACCACGTTCGAGAACGCCACTCGGTACGGATGGGTCCCCCACTGCGCCGAGAAGAATGACATCACTTTGAGCTATCTCATGCATTACGGAATCAGGAAGCGCTTCACCTGTGCGATGGTAATAACCTGCACCCAGGTCAAAGTGCGTCTTGACAAAGGTGAGCCCGTACTTCACGGCCACAGCATCAAGAACTTTCAAACCTTCACCTACAACTTCAGGTCCAATCCCATCTCCAGCAATTACTGCAAGATTAAAAGTTGTTTTAGCCATTGTTTATGCACCTAACGTGACAGAACGGGCCAAGTCGGCACCTGTGATTGTTGCTAAATGTTCAACGACATCGGATGGAACAGGTGAATCAACGGTCAGAGCCATCAACGCTTCTCCACCTTGGTGACTACGCGCAACCTGCATTCCTGCAATATTGATTGATGATTCGCCGAGTGTATTTCCCACCTTGCCAATAACTCCTGGACGATCGGTGTATCGCATGAAGAGAAGATGTTCTGTTGGAACTAAATCCAAGTCGTAATCATCGATTGCAACGATTTTTTGTACTTGGCGAATTCCCATAAGCGTTCCACTGACGGTGATCTTTACACCGTTAGCCAACGCCGCATTCAGAGTAAGCAAGTTGCGATGTCCATGAGAGACGACATCAGTGGATACCGTGGAAACCAATCCTCGCTGGGCAGCAATACCTGGAGCGTTTACATACGTGACATCTTCTGCGCCAAGGGCGGTGAGCGCCCCGCGCAAGGAACTAATCGCCAGGATGGAGCAATCATGGGCAGCGATTTCGCCACTCACTTGAACGTCAATACTCACTGGAACTTCTCCGGCCAATCCCACAAGAACTCCTGCCAGTTTTTCTACCAGTGCCAGTGCTGGCCGGACGTCCTCGTGGATGACGCCACCCTTAACGTTGACTGCATCCGGTACGAGCTCACCTGCGAGTGCCTTACGAACCGAAAGAGCTACAGCAATGCCTGCGCGCTCTTGGGCCTCATCTGTAGATGCGCCTAAGTGAGGCGTGGCTACAACTTGATCCAAAGTGAACAATGGCGAATCCGTGCAAGGTTCGGTTGAGAAAACGTCTAGTCCTGCGCCAGCAACACGACCTTCAACAATCGCCTCATAAAGTGCGGCCTCATCGAGTACTCCCCCACGTGCAGCATTAATAATGCGAACAGACGGCTTAACTTTTTTGAGAGCATCGACGCCAATAAGGTTTGCCGTCTCTTTCGTTTTTGGTAAGTGGATCGTGATGAAATCACTGACAGATAGAAGTTCGTCAAGAGCCACCAAGCGAACACCCAATTGCGCCGCTCGTGCTGGTTGCAAATATGGATCGTAAGCAACGACGCTCATGCCGAAAGCCTGCATTCGCGCGGCGACTAGTTGTCCGATTCGGCCAAAACCAACGATGCCGAGAGTTTTTTCAAATAACTCGGCGCCGGTATATTTTGAGCGAGCCCATTTATTATTGCGAAGCGCAGCATGCGCCGGTGAAATAAATCTTGCTGAAGCAAGCAGTAGTCCGATTGCTAATTCAGCGGCGCTCACAATATTTGAAGTTGGTGCGTTTACTACCATCACGCCTGCAGCAGTCGCTGCAGGGATCTCTACGTTATCGAGGCCAACACCAGCACGTGCAATAACTTTTAAACCTTTTGCCGCAGTGATTGCTTCTTGATCCATCTTGGTGGCAGAGCGAATAAGTACCGCATCCACTCCGGCAGCAAGTGCTGCTAAGAGTTCAGGGCGGTTAGCTCCATCGCAATGGCGCACTTCAAAGTCAGGCCCCAAAGCATCAAGTGTTGCAGGACTGAGTTCTTCCGCAATCAAAACGACAGGTTTAGCCACGTGCAGCGCTACCTTCTTTGTAATCATCCTTTGCGCCCTTAACCCAGGACATCATCTTGCGAAGTTCGCGACCAACAGCTTCGATGGGGTGCGTCTCTCCCTTGGCGCGTGCTGCCTTGAATTCAGGGGCTCCAGCATCTTGGTCATCGATGAAACGTTTAGCGAAGTTTCCGTTTTGAACATCAGCCAGAACGGCCTTCATGTTCTCCTTCACACGAGGATCAATTACACGTGGACCAGAAACATAATCACCGAACTCAGCGGTGTCAGAAACTGACCAGCGTTGCTTTGCAATTCCACCTTCGTACATCAAGTCAACAATCAATTTGAGTTCGTGAAGGCATTCAAAATAAGCAACTTCTGGTTGGTAGCCAGCTTCGGTCAATACTTCAAAGCCGTACATAACCAACTGTGATGCTCCGCCACACAAAACTGCTTGCTCGCCGAAAAGATCCGTCTCAGTCTCTTCAGTGAAGGTGGTCAGAATTCCACCAGCACGAAGTCCGCCGATTGCCTTGGCGTAGGAAAGTGTCAGCGGCCATGCGCTACCCGTTGCATCTTGCTCAACCGCGACGATTACCGGTACTCCGCGTCCTGCCGCATATTCACGACGAACTAAGTGGCCAGGACCCTTAGGGGCAACCATGCACACATCAACATTTGTTGGTGGAGTGATGTAGCCATAACGAATATTGAATCCGTGACCAAAGAAAATTGCGTCGCCATCTTTAATATTTGGCAAAATGGATTCGGCGTAAATGTGACGTTGGACAGGGTCCGGTGCGAGAATCATGATGACGGTGGCTTCTTTAACCGCTTCAGCAACAGTGAGAACACGCAGTCCCTCGGCTTCGGCCTTTGCGCGTGATTTAGAACCTTCCGCTAGCCCAACGCGAACATCGACGCCACTTTCACGTAGATTGAGGGCGTGTGCATGGCCTTGGGAGCCATAACCAATTACAGCAACCTTTCGACCTTGAATGATGGATAGGTCTGCATCTTCATCGTGATACATCGTTGCCACGGCTGGTGTCCTTTTCTTTCGATTGTTCGGTTTAGTTTTGATAATCGGCCTGAGTGCCGATTTCATGGAGCGTTGAAATTCCTTGAGCACTGAGCGTTCGGTCTGAAAGTGCAGCACTGCCTTTTTCGAGTGCAACCAGACCAGATTGCACCAATTCTTTTATCCCATAAGGCGTCAGCTCATTTAGAAGTCCCTCGATCTGCGCGGGAACTCCAGTTGCCTCAACAGTGAAAAAACCTTCATCTTCGTTCACGATCACGGCTGAATATTTTTCGACGATTGCGGCAAGTTCATTTCGATGAGAGCCGGTTTCGACCTTGACCAAGAGCAGCTCTCTCTTGATGGTGGTGTTATCTGTCATCTCCGAAATCGCAATGACATTAACCAATTTGTAGAGTTGAGCCATCACCTGATCAAGTACGTGACCATCTAGGTTAAGCACGATCGTCATCCGAGAAATATCTGGATTCTCAGTCGGTCCAACCGCTAGTGAATCGATGTTGTAGGCGCGTCGTGAAAATAGTGATGCAACACGGGCAAGAACGCCGGGGCTATTTTCTACGAGAACTGCGAGCGTATGTGTACTCATCACAACTCCTGTGAATCCCAGTCGGGAGCAATCCCCCGAGCAATCATGATTTCATCATTAGATGTTCCCGCCGCAACCATTGGCCAGACCATCGCATCACGGAAAACTCTGAAATCTACGACAACAGGTTGATCGTTGATAGACATCGCTTCCTTGATAACAGCATCTACGTCTTCAGGGCGCTCACATCGAAGTCCAGCACACCCCATCGCATCTGCAAGTTTCACAAAATCTGGAATGCGTTTTGAGTGCAAGGAGGTATTGGAATAGCGACCTTCATAGAACATGGTTTGCCATTGACGAACCATGCCCAGGCTTTCGTTATTAATAATTGCAACCTTGATGGGGATGTTATTGAGCGCGCAAGTGACTAATTCTTGGTTGGTCATTTGGAAACAACCGTCTCCATCAATTGCCCAGACTGTTGTATCGGGCATTCCAACTTTGGCGCCCATCGCAGCAGGAACCGCATATCCCATAGTTCCAAGACCACCGGAGTTCAACCACGTGCGTGGCTTTTCATATTTCACAAATTGCGAGGCCCACATTTGATGTTGGCCAACGCCGGCCACATAAATGGAATCAGGCCCAGAGATGGCGCCCAATCTTTCAATAACATATTGCGGAGAAACCGATCCATCGGCCGGTTTGTCATAGCCCAATGGATACGTTGCACGAAGTGATGACATTTGGCGCCACCACACTGTGAGATCTGGTTTATTCTTTTTAAATTCCGCCTGTAGAGCAGGAATAAGTACGTTCAATGTGTGAGCGAGGTCCCCGATGATTGGAACATCAGCAAATCGATTCTTACCAATTTCAGCAGGATCAATATCGGCATGAATAACTTTGGCATTTACAGCAAAGGATGAAAGTTTTCCAGTAACTCGATCATCAAAGCGAGCGCCTAGCGTGATAAGAAGATCGCTCTTTTGCAATGCAGTAACAGCTGCAACAGTTCCGTGCATTCCTGGCATTCCTAAATGCAAATTGTGACTATCGGGGAATGCACCCCGTGCCATGAGAGTTGTGACAACCGGTGCGCCCAAAAGTTCGGCGATCTGCATCAATTGACGTGATGCATTTGCCTTGATGATTCCACCACCAACATAGAAAACAGGTTTCTTCGCTTGAGCAATCAATGCAACTGCATCACGAATTGCCTGAGCATCTGGTTCCACTTGTGGTTTGTATCCGGCAAATTGGATGCTGGTTGGATATGAAAAATTCGTCATTTTCTGCAGGGCATCTTTTGCAATATCAACAAGTACAGGTCCTGGACGCCCCGTGCTTGCAATATGGAATGCCTCAGCAATTGCGCGTGGGATATCGTCAGGATTGGTGACTAAATAATTATGTTTGGTGATCGGCATAGTGATGCCACGAATATCTGCCTCTTGAAAGGCATCAGTTCCAATCGCTGCCGATGGAACTTGTCCCGTGATGGCAACCAGAGGAACGGAATCCATTTGAGCATCAGCTAATGGAGTTACAAGGTTTGTGGCGCCCGGACCAGAGGTAGCCATGCACACACCAACGCGACCCGTGACTTGGGCGTAACCTGTTGCCGCATGTCCGGCGCCTTGTTCATGTCGAACCAAGATATGGCGAATTTTGGAATCAAAAAGTGGATCATAGACAGGCAAGACGGCGCCACCAGGAATTCCAAACATGACATCTACGCCAGCGGCTTCTAAGGACTTCACAAGGCTGCTCGCCCCAGTCATCTCTGTTCCCATATTTTCAACTCCTTTCGCTCTCGTCGAAAAAACAAATTTGCCCTAGTAATGCAAAAACCCTCAGTGAATAACTGAGGGTAGCGCGCGATCAAATGGTGCTAGATCGCGCGCTTTTCAATCACTACTACTGAAATCATGGGCTTATTCTCCAACTACAGGCGCAAAACCGTCAACCCCTGAGATTGTGATCTCACACTCTGGACTTCAACTCCAACACGCTGCTAGAAGGTCCCATGAAGTCCGATGAGGTCCGATGAGGTCCGACAACGATGGCCTAATCGCAGACAGCACCTTTGCTGGCAGAGCCCACCAATTTTGCATATTTAGCAAGAACGCCACGGGTGTATTTATGAGGGATGGGAGTAAATCCGATGCGTCTGGTAGCCAATTCCTCCTCTGATACCAATAAATCCAGCGTGCGATCCACGGTATTAATGCGGATTCGATCCCCATCTTTTACAAAGGCGATCGGCCCACCTTCCGATGCCTCAGGTGCAACATGGCCAACACACAGTCCAGTGGTACCACCAGAGAAACGTCCATCTGTGAGCAAGAGCACGGACTTACCAAGCCCTGCACCTTTTATTGCTCCCGTAATCATCAACATTTCGCGCATTCCCGGACCGCCTTTAGGCCCTTCGTAGCGGATCACGACAACATCTCCTGCTTGGATCGTGCCATTTTCTAGCGCATCCATTGCATGTTGTTCACGTTCAAAGACGCGAGCTGGACCTTCAAAATGTTCAACGCCGACTCCTGCAGTTTTTGTCACCGCACCGTCGGGCGAGAGCGAACCTTTAAGAATAGTAATTCCACCACCGAGTGAAAGTGGCTTGCTGGTCGCACGAAGAATTTCCCCATCAGGATCTGGCGGTGCAACTTCTGCCAAGTTTTCCGCCATTGTTTTGCCCGTAACGGTAAGAACATCTCCATGCAAGAGACCCACATCAAGGAGTGCTTTCAAAACAACTGGTACTCCTCCGACTTTATCCATATCGCTCATGACAAAGCGGCCAAAGGGTTTGAGGTCGCCCAGTAAAGGAACCTTCGAACCAATGCGGTGAAAATCCTCAAGATCTAAATCAACATCGGCTTCGTGTGCAATTGCAAGCAGATGCAAAACGGCATTCGTTGAACCGCCCAGTGCCATAACCGCGGTAATTGCATTTTCAAATGCGGGCTTCGTCAAAATATCTCGCGTCGTAATTCCTTGACGGATGAGTTCAACAACGGCAGCTCCAGCTTTGACCGAATATGCATCTCGTCGGCGATCCACTGCAGGAGGCGCCGCAGATCCAGGAAGAGATAAACCGATTGCCTCACCTACGGTGGCCATGGTGTTCGCTGTGTACATACCGCCACATGCGCCTTCGCCGGGACAAATGGCGCGTTCAATTTTATCCACCTGCTCTTGTGAAATTAATCCACGCGCGCAAGCTCCGACTGCTTCGAACGCATCAATGATCGTTACATCTTTGCCATCCACCTGGCCAGGCAACGTTGATCCTGCGTAAACAAAAACGCTTGCAACATCAATACGCGCCGCGGCCATCATCATGCCGGGAAGTGATTTATCGCAACCGGCAAATGTCACCATTCCATCAAGGCGCTCTGCTTGCATGACGGTTTCTACAGAGTCGGCAATTACTTCACGCGAGACTAAGGAAAAGTGCATGCCTTCGTGGCCCATAGAAATTCCATCGGAGACGGATATGGTGCCAAATTGCATAGGAAAACCCCCTGCATCAATGACTCCTTGTCGCGAAGCCTTTGCAAGACGGTCCAAAGATAAATTGCACGGTGTGATTTCATTCCAAGAAGAGACGATGCCAATCTGAGGCTTCACCCAATCTTCATCTCCCATACCTACTGCTCTCAACATCCCGCGAGCTGGAGCGCGTTCCATACCATCTGTGACAAGACCCGACCGTGGCTTCATTGTGCTCATGCGGCAATCGTAAAGGCTTCGGCGAGCACTTGTCGCATTTCACGGTAAACTTCCACCATTCAAGATTCCCGCTAGCACAATCCTTAACATTCACGGAAATATTCACAGAAATATTCACAGAAATATTCACAGAAAGAGGTTTCTCGCGTGTTCGAAAATGCCTATAAAGATGGTCTAGATCCAAACCGTTGGCGCACATTGTTCGTGGTGGCCATCGCCCAGCTTATGGTCGTCCTTGATTCATCGATCGTAAACATCGCAATTCCTAGCGCCACTAAAGATCTAGGAATCAGCGTTGCCAACCGCCAATGGATCATCACTGCCTATACCTTGGCATTTGGATCACTCCTGCTTTTGGGTGGACGTATCGGTGACTACATGGGCCGTAAAAAAATCTTCCTTGTCGGGCTCATTGGATTTGCAACTGCTTCAGCCCTTGGTGGAATTGCATCCACTCAACACCTGCTCTTTGCCGCTCGTGCACTTCAAGGTGTTTTCGGCGCCTTGCTGGCACCCGCAGCTCTTGCCATCATCAGCGTGACATTCACTATTCCCAAGGAGCGCGCTAAGGCATTCGGCGTAATTGGTGCAATCTCTGGTGGAGGCGCCGCAATTGGTCTAATTCTCGGAGGAACACTCACAGAATATTTCTCTTGGCGTTGGTGCCTTGGAGTCAACGTTCCCATTGCAATCGTGGCAGCCATCTTGGCTATTAAATTTGTTCATGAATCAAAAGCAACAGGCAACAACACCTACGACATCCCAGGTGTTCTCACTGCAACCGCTGGTCTCTTTTCACTCACTTACGGATTCAATCAAGCGGCAACGCACGGCTGGGGCGATGGACATACCGTCGGATTCCTTGTTGCAGCAGTGGTCTTGCTTATGAGTTTTGTTGCAATTGAAAAACGGGTTGCAAATCCTTTGATGCCACTTCGTGTTGTTACAGAGCGCAATCGCGGTGGTTCATACCTTGGATCGCTCATTGTGGGAGCCGGACTATTTTCCATGTTCTTATTCCTTGGCCTCTACCTCCAAATGATTTTAGGATATTCGCCTTTGAAATCTGGATTTGCTTTCTTGCCATTTACCGCAGGAATTATTGTCTTTGCGGGAATCGCATCTGCGCTGCTTCCAAAAGTTGGACCGAAGCCCCTCATGGTCCCTGGGTTAATTGCTGCAGGTATCGGTCTTTTGCTCCTCACCCGAATCACTCCGCTAACTTCCTACACAACTCATGTGCTCCCAGCACTGTTCATCATGTCTAGTGGGATGGCGCTTGTCTTTATTCCATTAACGACAACATCGCTTCACGCCGTGAGCAATCACGACACCGGGGTAGCTAGCGCAATGATTAACACGAGTCAGCAAATTGGAGGTTCACTGGGAACGGCGCTTCTCAATACCGTGGCTGCAACAGCAACTACAACCTACATCGCAACTCATAAAACTATGGGTAAGTCATTGCAGCCATTTGCGATGACACATGGTTTCACTACAGCCTTCACGGTGAGCGCAGGACTCTTATTCGTCGGTGCAATTGTGCTTGCACTCTTTATCAATATCGGCAAAGAAGCCGTGGTTGAAACAGAGGGCGTTGTCGTTCACTAATCTACTGATTGTCCCAAGTGGCCAAGTAGGAGCTCTCGAACTCGAGCAGCATCTGCTTGGCCTTTGGTCTCTTTCATGACTGCGCCGATCAGCGCCCCCGCAGCAGGTATATGACCGTTGCGGATCTTCTCTGCAGTCTCTGGTTGAGCAGCGATAGCGCGCTCAATTGCCGCCATGAGAGCCGACTCATCGGACACTACTTTCAAACCACGAGATTCAATGACTGATGCTGGTGTGCCTTCGCCTGCAATGACGCCTTCAACTACTTGGCGCGCCAACTTGTCGGTGAGATCGCCCTGCAAAACCAACGCAACAATTTCCGCTACATCGGTTGGAGTGATCTTGAGATCGGCAATCGTCACATTTTGTTCGTTAGCAATACGCGAAATTTCGCCAAGCCACCATCCGCGGGCGCGAGTTGGATCGGCGCCCAACTTCACCGTTGATTCCACAATATCGAGTGCATCTGCATTAATCATTGCAGCCATCTCTTTATCTGGCACTGACCATTCCGCTTGCAAACGCTTGCGCCGGAGTGTTGGTTGCTCTGGCAAAGTTGCACGCAAAGTTTCAATCCATGCCGCATCAGGTGCTACGGGAACTAAATCTGGCTCTGGGAAATAACGATAATCCTCAGCCTGCTCTTTGGAGCGACCAGAGCGTGTCAGGCCACTCTCTTCTTGGAAGTGACGAGTCTCTTGAACAACTCGTTCGCCCCTGTTAAGCAATTCTGCATGGCGAATCATTTCTCCGCGCACTGCACGTTCGACTGATCGAAGTGAGTTGACGTTCTTGGTTTCACTTCGAGTGCCAAGAGTCTGCGCACCAATGAGGCGTAAGGAGACATTGGCATCACAACGTAACGAGCCCTGTTCCATCCGGACATCGCTAACGCCAAGGGAGCGCAAAATATCGCGTAATTCTGCAACGTAGGCTTTAGCAACTTCTGGCGCATATTTGCCAGTTCCCGGAACTATCTTGGTAACAATTTCAACGAGCGGAATGCCAGCGCGGTTGTAATCAAGAAGCGAGTAATCAGCGCCATGAATACGACCGGTAGCCCCACCTACGTGTAAAGACTTACCGGTGTCCTCTTCCATATGTACGCGTTCAATTTCCACGCGGAATTTCTTAACGCCTTCATCTGTATCAATTTCTACATCAAGGTAACCATTAACACAGATGGGTTCGTCGTACTGGGAAATCTGAAAGTTTTTAGGCATATCAGGATAGAAATAGTTCTTGCGTGAGAAACGACTAAACGGCGCAATCGAGCAATTAAGCGCTAAACCGATCAAAATGGATGACTCAATCGCCTTCTCATTCACGACCGGAAGCGCACCTGGCATCCCCAGACAGACGGGGCATGTCTGTGTATTTGGTTCGCCTCCGAAAATCGTGCTGCAACCACAAAACATCTTCGAATGTGTATTGAGTTCAACGTGTACTTCAAGACCTAATACGGGTTCGTACTTTGCGATTACATCTTCATAGGTAAGGCTCACTTTGCCACCGCCAATGCTGGAATCTGTGAAAGCAGAGGTGCGCCCCATTGAGTAAGCAATGATGCTTCAAGGGCCGCCCCGACTGAGTACATTCGCTGATCTTGCATTGCTGGGGCCATCACCTGGAAGCCAACGGGCAATCCATCCTCCGGTGCCAATCCGCAAGGAAGGCTCATTCCCCCGATTCCAGCCATATTCACTGGAATCGTTGCAATGTCATTGAGGTACATCGCAAGTGGATCGTTCGCCTTTTCACCAATTTTAAATGCAGTTGTTGGACAAGTCGGTGATACCAGCACATCAGCGTGAGTAAAAGCGTTATTGAAATCCTGCATGATCAGTGTGCGAACTTTCTGAGCACTTCCGTAATAGGCATCAAAATAACCAGATGAAAGTGCATACGTTCCCAAAATGATGCGACGTTTTACTTCTCGCCCGAATCCAACTTCGCGAGTTAAGTTCATGACGGACTCAGCCGAAGCGCCGTCCGCGTCTCCTATGCGAATTCCATAACGCATTGCATCAAAACGAGCCAAGTTTGATGAGCATTCACTCGGGGCGATTAAGTAATAGGCCGCGAGGGCGTACTCAAAGTTAGGACACGAAACTTCAACAATTTCTGCTCCAGCCTTGGCAAGAAGCTCGAGGGATTCCTCAAAACGTGACCGGACTCCTGCCTGGTAGCCATCACCATTAAGTTCCTTGACAACGCCGATCTTCATGCCTTTAACATCTCCATTACGCGCGGCATGAACTACTTGTGGCACTGGTGCATCAATACTTGTTGCATCGTGAACATCGTGTCCAGCGATCACTTCATGCAAGAGGGCAGCGTCGAGAACTGTTCTCGCACAAGGTCCGGCTTGATCAAGGCTGGATGAAAACGCAATGAGACCGTAGCGAGAAACTCCGCCATAAGTAGGCTTAACGCCAACAGTGCCTGTAACCGCGGCAGGTTGACGAATGGAACCACCTGTATCGGTACCAATCGCGAGTGGAGCTTGAAATGCTGCGAGGGAAGCAGATGATCCACCGCCAGAACCACCTGGAATGCGCGTGAGGTCCCACGGGTTATGGGTTGGACCGTATGCAGAGTTTTCCGTAGACGAACCCATGGCGAATTCATCCATATTTGTTTTACCCAAAATTACAATTCCAGCGTTTTTCATTTTCGTCACAACGGTCGCGTCATATGGTGGACGCCAACCTTCCAGGATTTTAGATCCGGCAGTTGTAGGAATCCCATTCTGAACGATGACATCTTTGAGAGCTAACGGAACTCCGGCAAGCGGCCCAACTTTTTCACCACGTGCACGCGCATCGTCTACGGCCTTTGCTTGAGTCAATGCGCCTTCAGTATCCACGTGAAGAAAAGCATGAACTTGTGCATCCACTTCTGAAATTCGATCCAAGTGTGCTTGCGTTAATTCAACGGAGGTTATTTCACCTGAGTCCATCGCAGCGGCCATCTCATGTGCGGGGCGAGTGATCATGCTTCCTCCCCCAAAATTTGAGGAACGCGAAAACGTTGATCTTCGCTAGCAGGTGCGCCAGATAGGGCATCCTTGGGAGAAAGACTTGGGGTAACGACATCCGGCCTTGCCACATTGCGAAGTGGCAGTGGGTGGGATGTTGGAAGGATGTCATCGGTGGCAACTTCTTGGACGCGAGCGACCGCCTCAAGAATTACATCGAGTTCAGAGGCTAGCGAATCGAGTTCTGGGTCGGTCATATCTATTCGCGCAAGGCGGGCAAGATGTGCGACATCACTGCGTGACAAGGTGCTCATGGCACGTATTCTATTTATTCGCGGGGTTAACTGCGAATTTGACCAGTTCCGGTGACAATCCAGGTGGTTGTGGTCATAGCTTCAAGCCCCATCGGCCCTCTGGCATGCAACTTCTGATTTGAAATTCCTATTTCGGCTCCAAATCCCATTTGCTCGCCGTCAGTAAAACGTGTTGAAGCATTGACCATCACTGCAGCGCAATCGGCAAGGGCAATGAACCTATCTGCTACTTCCTTGGACTCCGTGACGATCGCTTCGGTGTGATTGGTTCCAAATTTGGCAATATGGTCTGCGGCCTCATCTACCGAGGCAACCACGCCCACATTCATTTCGAGTACACCGTATTCGGTCTGCCAATTTTCCTGCGTCGCAAGAGTTGCCGAAATTCCTAAAGATGCGGCAATTGCGAGAGAGCGCTCGTCGCAATGCATGATGACGCCCGCGTTGGTCAATTCTTTCAGGGCCAAGGGTAGGAAGGTCTTGGCTATCGATTCATGGACAAGCAAGGTCTCTGCAGCATTACACACACTGGGGCGATGAGTTTTTGAATTCATAACAATCGGGATCGCCTTTGCAAAATCGGCGAATTCATCGACATAAACATGGCAAACCCCAGCCCCCGTTTCGATAGTGGGAACAGTGGATTCATCCACGACCATTCGAATCAGCGACGCGCTCCCACGTGGAATAACAAGATCAACCTTGCCTCGGGCGTGCAAAAGCGCGCGAACACTTTCGCGATCCTCGGACGGAATCAACTCAATGACCCCGGGAGAAATTGAAGTTCTGGCAAGTGCATCTCTCATGATGGCAACCAAAGCGGAATTACTCGAGGCAGCGCTTGAAGATCCACGAAGTAACGCCGCATTTCCTGACATCAACAAAATGACAGCCGCATCGACTGTCACGTTTGGACGCGCCTCGTAGACCATTCCTACCACTCCAAAGGGAACGCTCACCTGTTGCAAGTGCAGACCGTTGGCCATCGTGGATTCGCGCAGGGTGATTCCTAATGGTGATGGCAATTGGGCGACTTGTCGTGCACCATTTGCGATGCCTTCTACGCGCGCAGGATTTAACAGAAGTCGATCCAATAACTGCGGATGCATGCCTTCTGCGCGGCCACGGTTTAAATCTTCTTCATTGGCGGCGATGATCCGGGCAGAACTTTTTTCAATCTCATCGGCAATTGCTAACACCGCAAACTTACGCTCTTCTGCTGAAGCCGTTGTTAACGTCCGTGCGGCAACTCGCGCCGTATCTGCGAGGGTAGCAATAAGAGCGCTGGCATCCATGATCTCAAGCCTATCGGGGGTTAGGCTTGGCGCGTGCGCACATTATTGAAAGTTATTCGCAACATTGCCATCGGACTCGTTGGTTTATATATCCTCCTATTTGGAATAACACGGGTCATTCATTACCCAGAACCCATCGCAGCAATCAAACTTGGTCTTGCTCCCGCTTCGAAAACTCCCATGATGATGCCCTTCCACACCATTGCCCCTGCATCGAATCCGTTCCCTTGGACCACAGGAAAAGAGTCCATGCCTGCGCAAGTGAACTGGGATGGCAAAAGCATTCCTTTTAACGAATTCCTTACCAAAACTAATTCCAATGCATTCTTGGTAATTAGGGACGGCGTGATTACCTATGAATGGTACAAATCTGGAATCACCGCCGATACGCAACTGCCTTCATACTCTGTTGCCAAAACAATGACTTCCTTGATGATCGGTCAATTGATTTCGCAAGGTAAAATCAAGGAAAGCGATACATTTATAAAGTACTTTCCAGAATATAGAACTGGCACCACCTTTGATGACGTAACAATCAAATCGCTTTTAGATATGCAGGCAGGTGTGGGCGTATCCGACAATTATCCCACTGGCCCATCTGGTTGGGGCGTTGGAATTGCCCAGATGTATGCAACGACCGATCTTAAATTCTTCATGCAACACAATCGAAAGATGAGTTGGGCACCAGGAACGCAATCAGAATATCGAAGCGTAGACACCCAAATGCTCGGTTTCATCATTCAAAAGGTAACAGGCATGAAAGTTGCTGATTATTTCAGTCAAAACATTTGGCAACCCATTGGCGCGCAAGATAGTGCGTTCTGGAACGTTGACCATATTGGTGGACTCGAAAAAACTTTCTGCTGCTTTAATGCCACCGCTCGTGATTACGCTCGTGTTGGAGCACTCATTCTCAATGACGGAGCCAGCAAAGTCGCTAATAAAAATCTTATCGATGCAAATTGGATGGCACGCCTGACAAATCCTGTAACAACGCTGGATCATGGTTGGGGCTACGGAGCACAGTTATGGCATCCATTTGCGGGGACCATGATGATGTTGGGGCTACACGGGCAATACATACTCATTCAACCAAGCACTCACACAGTGATGGTGAAACTAAGTGATGAGCCCACTGACAGTGGAAATTTTGAAGTTTTGACAGCTGCAGTCATGCACCAGATTGCTTTAAACAAGAACTAAATCATCCCGATGAACTAACTCGCGCTCATACTCGGCGCCGAGTTCCTTAGCTAAGTCTTTAGTGGAGCGCCCCATCATTACCGGGATTTCTTCTGAATCAAAGGCAACGAGGCCACGTGCAATTACTTTTCCGGCCTGGCTGGCAATCTCTACAGCATCTCCTGCGCTGAATTCGCCCTCCACTGATGTGACACCCGCAGGCAAAAGAGAAACCCCGCGTTCAAGTAAGGCAGTTACTGCTCCATCATCGACAACGAGACGGCCATGTGGAGTGGAAGCATGGGCCAACCACAACATCCGCGAATTATTACGCGATGCATGTCCATCAAAAAAAGTGCCGCAATCAGCCCCTGCAATCGCATCTTGGGCTTGAGAAAGCGAAGTCAACAGCATCGGAATTCCGGCGCCGGTCACTATCCGAGCCGCCTCAATTTTGGTAATCATCCCCCCGCTACCCACGCCGGCACTTCCTGCGCCTCCGAGAATGGACTCATCGATATCGGCAACAGATGCCACATCGGAAATTCTCTTTGCCCCAGTTTGTTTCGGTGGAGCGTCATACAGTCCATCAATATCCGAAATCAAAATCAACAAATCCGCGCCAATGAGAAGTGCGACAAGTGCTGCAAGGCGATCGTTATCACCGAATCGGATTTCTTGAGTACCGACGGTGTCATTCTCATTGATCACCGGAACAACGTCGAGGGCCAATAAACGATCTAAGGTTCGTTGTGCATTTTGGTAGTGAGAGCGGCGCACCACATCTTGTGTCGTTAAGAGAATTTGAGAGGCCGTGATTCCATGTGTAGCAAAAGATTCTGTATAGCGATGCATCAAAAGACCTTGCCCCACAGAGGCCGCCGCTTGTTGCGTTGCTAAATCTTTTGGCCTCACCTTTAATCCAAGTGGAGCTAAACCGGCAGCAATCGCGCCTGAAGAAACAACACATACTTCCGCACCGCGCTGGCGAGCATTTGCAACAAGATCAGCCAGCGAATCCACAGCGCTTGGATCTAGCTGCGATCCGGCAGAACCTGTTAACGAGGAGGAGCCAATCTTGATAACGATTCTTTTAGCAGTAGAAATTCCGGCGCGATTCATTGAACGCCTTCTTCTTCCTCCGCGGGATCTTCAATAACTAGCTCAGGCGTATGTGGATCGGCAACCTTGTACTCCCACTGATCGGCAATTTCATCATCGTTGAGTTGGTCATGCTTTTTCTCATAGCCTCGCCAGGGTGCATCAAAACGCGCATCTTCTCCGCGTGCAGAACCAAGTAGTTCTGCGCCCGCTTCAATGGTTGGCTCCCAATCAAATACAACCGCTGCTTCTCCGACGCCAACACGCACTTCACTTCCTGCGATCGCGCCCTTCTTGAAAAGTTCGCGCTCAACACCAAGTTGGGCCATGCGATCTGCGAGATATCCGATGGCTTCAGCATTGCGGAAATCAGTTTGTCGAACCCATCTCTCAATCTTTGCGCCCGCAACTGTAAATGATTCATCGGCATTTGCTTTCACTGTAAAACCCGAATCATCAACAGCAACTGGCCGCAAAACAATTCTTGTGCGCTCTTGGACTGCTGCTTCTGCACGTGATTTTTGAATCAACCGTGACATCGCATAAGTAAGTTCAGTCAAACCTTCACGCGATGCGGCAGAGACTGGATAAACCTCGTATCCGCGCTCTCGCAATGTTTCAGCAACCATTTCGGCCATTGCCGAACCATCAGGAAGGTCGATCTTATTGAGAGCGATCATTCGAGGACGGTCCTCTAGTCCCCCGTATTGCGCCAATTCAGATTCAATTGCTTCAAGGTCAGAGATCGGATTGCGATCGGTTTCTAACGTTCCGCAATCCAATACATGTACCAGGGCAACGCATCGCTCTACATGGCGAAGGAATTCAAGACCCAAACCTTTACCTTGACTTGCACCTGGGATAAGACCTGGCACATCGGCAACAGTGAAGCGTGCCCCACCCGCTTGAACGACACCTAAATTTGGAATCAACGTGGTAAATGGGTAGTCGGCAATCTTAGGACGAGCTGCAGAAATCGCTGCAATCAATGAAGATTTTCCTGCACTGGGAAAACCCACAAGTGCAATATCGGCGACACTCTTAAGTTCAAGAATGAGTGTGCGGTCCTCGCCAGGTTCACCGAGAAGCGCAAAACCAGGTGCACGGCGTTTGGAGGAAGAGAGAGCTAAGTTTCCTAAACCACCTCGACCACCTTGCGCTGCGATAAAGATTGTTCCGTTACCAACGAGGTCAGCAAGTTGATTTCCATCTGCATCAAGAACAACGGTCCCGTTTGGAACCGAGAGAATCATGTCCTCGCCAGATGGCCCATCTTTGCGATCGCCATAACCGGCACGCCCCGAAGTTGCCTTGCGATGTGGTGAATGGTGAAAATCTAAAAGAGTTGTGACGTTGGGATCTACAACTAGCGTGATGTCCCCACCGCGGCCGCCGTTACCTCCGTCAGGTCCACCAAGTGGTTTAAATTTTTCGCGCTTTACGGAGACGCATCCATCTCCACCTTTTCCTGCAGAGGCAAAGAGAGTTACTTGATCTATGAATGTTGCCACGAGCGACTCTCCTTCCGGGAAAGATGTGGAAATAAAAAGAGCGGGTCCGAATTCACGGCCCGCTCCTTTTTCAGAACAGAAAACTAGGCGACGGGAACTACGTTCACTACACGACGTCCGCGAGCGCGACCGAATTCAACAGCTCCTGCAGCAAGTGCGAAGAGAGTGTCATCTTTACCGCGACCGACATTGGCGCCTGGGTGAAAGTGAGTTCCGCGTTGGCGAACTAGGATTTCGCCACTGTTAACAACTTGACCACCAAAGCGCTTAATACCAAGGTACTGAGCATTAGAGTCGCGACCGTTTCGTGTCGATGAGACACCTTTTTTACTTGCCATATCTCAACTCCTCTAGTTAGCGCCGCTGATGGCGGTGATAAGAACACGGGTGTTCTGTGAACGGAAACCTTGACGACGGCGATAGCCAGTCTTGTTCTTGTAGCGCAAGATGTGAATCTTCTTGCCCTTTGTCTCATCCAATACTTCAGCGGTGACCTTTACGCCTGAAAGGACCTTGGCGTCAGTGGTGACAGTTGCGCCATCCACCAGCAAGATTGCAGGGAAAGTTACGGTCGAACCAGGCGCGCTATTGAGGCGGTCCACAGTGACAGTGTCTCCGACGGCGACTTTCTCTTGGCGCCCGCCAGCCTTAACGATTGCGTACACGTAACGCTCCAGTTCTTTAATGGATCAAAGCTTGCGCGGTAAAAACGACCGCTAAGCAGGGGCTAAGGGTACGGAGTATGGAGGCCCCGGGTCAAACTGAGTCGGATTCAGGCCTACCCATTGCTCGGTGCTAGGAGGCAGATCCTGGGGTGATTACTCCAGAACTTGCCGCTCTACGACGACGCCGGCCCTTGGGTTCGGGTGCGAAATCTGAGACCGACGCAACTTCCCCCGGAGCCACAAGGGCCTCTTCAACGAGTTCGGGGGCGCTCTCTGGGCTTTTCGCCAGTGGATTATCTGACTCGTGATCGGCATTGAGATCATCGAAAGGCATGGATGCTCGAGATTTCACAGGATCGGTGTGGATATGGATTCCACGCCCGGCGCAACTTTCGCAGGTGGTTGAAAATGCCTCGATAAGTCCCTGACCAATACGCTTTCGCGTCATCTGAACAAGTCCAAGGGAGGTCACTTCAGCTACTTGATGCTTCGTGCGATCGCGACCCAGACATTCCACTAAGCGACGCAATACGAGTTCACGATTGGATTCAAGAATCATGTCGATGAAGTCAACAACAATGATGCCACCTAGGTCGCGTAAACGAAGTTGACGTGCAATTTCCTCCGCCGCTTCCAGGTTGTTTTTAGTTACGGTCTCTTCAAGATTTCCACCTTTGCCGATGAATTTCCCGGTGTTGACGTCAATAACAACCATCGCTTCAGTGCGATCAATAACAAGAGAACCGCCAGAGGGTAGATAGACCTTGCGATCAAATGCTTTAGAGAGTTGCTCGTCAACTCGATAGTCAGCAAAGAGATCGCCGAGCCCGGTCCATTTCTCAATCTTAGAAGTGAGCTCCGGTGCTATGAAACTGAGATAGCCGTTGATTTCTTCCCATGCATCGCTGCCTTGAATCGTGAGTTTTCGGAAATCCTCATTGAATATGTCACGAATAACGCGCACGGCAAGATCAGGTTCTGCGTACAACAAAGTTGGCGCATGAAAATTTGGGTTTTCAGATTTTTGAACGATGTCATCCCATTGTGCCTTGAGACGATTTACATCGCCTTCAATTTCAATGTCGCTTGCTCCTTCTGCTGCAGTGCGAACAATCACGCCTGCCTCTTCGGGAACTACATTCTTCAAAACAGCTTTCAATCGCGCGCGCTCTGGCTCGGGAAGTCTGCGGCTGATACCGCTCATTCCGCCACCTGGTACGTAAACTAAATAGCGCCCTGGCAAGCTAATTTGGCTCGTGAGGCGAGCACCTTTTTGACCAATCGGATCTTTGGTTACTTGTACTAATACTGGTTGTCCAGTTTTTAGAACCATTTCGATTTTGCGAGGTTGCGAATCAGAAATCCCTGCCGCATCCCAATTTACCTCGGCAGCATAAAGAACAGCGTTACGTCCTTTTCCAATGTCGACGAAAGCGGCTTCCATACTGGGAAGGACATTCTGCACACGACCCAAATAGACGTTTCCAACATAGGAAATATTGCTGTGGCGATTGACGTAATGCTCAACCATTACCTTGTCTTCGATAACAGCAATCTGCGTGCGATCACCAATTTGGCGAACCAACATTTCGCGATCTACATTCTCGCGACGTGCTAAGAATTCACCCTCAGTAATGATGGTTCCGCGTTTGCGATATGGCTCGCGATACTCACTTCGTGGCTCGCGGCCCTTGCGTACTGGCCGACGCGCCTCACTACGTGGACGATCTTGTTTCTCGCGAGTTTCGCGAACCTTAACGACGGTAATGACACCATCTTCTTCAATGGTCTCCCCTGGGACTGCTCCATCAGCGCTAGACCTGCGACGGCGACGGCGGTGTGTGGCAGATTTACCTTCCTCAGTGTCCCCTTCTGAACTCTCCTGCGAATCACTACTTGTCTCTACTTCTTCACTACTTCCAGGACGACGGCGACCGCGACCTCCCCTACGACGACGGCGACCGCGACTTGCGCTATCACTGGAGGTCTCATCGCTGGATTCGCTCTCGGGCGGAGCAACCTCAGTCACTTTCTTTCGAACTGGGGCCTTCTTCTCGGAAGGGATAACTTCAGTGACCGCAGCCTTGGTTCGAACCGCCTTGGCAGGCTTAGCTTCGACAGGGGCAGCTTGAAATATCGGTACAGGGATGGCCGGGGCAGCAACCTTCTTCTTAGCGGGAGCTTTTTTGAGAACCGGTTCCGCGCTTGAATCAATGGTTGATGAAGGGGCACTTGCAACTTTCTTGACCGCACGCTTGCGCGGCGACTTTGGCTCTATAGCCATGGCACCAAATCCTCTATGCGTTTATATAAACGCGCTCTGGCTCGAAAACGAGCAAATCTTGTTCATCCGCGCTAGGCGTTTACCGCGATGTAATCGCGAGCCGCGCTGGATGTTTGAACCAAGTATGGCAGATAGGCAGGGTAAATCCCAATATGAACCCTCGTTCGAGCGGGTTAACCTCTCTGGCGAGCGTGGATATTCTGCAAAAGGCCCACCCCGATCATATTTGCGAACATGCTCGATCCCCCATAGGACATAAATGGCAACGGAACGCCCGTCATGGGCATCAGCCCCATAGTCATTCCAATATTTTCAAATACCTGGAAAGCAAACCAGGCAATCACGCCCACGCAAACCATCCTTCCAAAGGGATCTTGGGTTTTGCGAGCAATCCCAAATGCACGAATCAAAATAATCAAAAAAAGAAGCAAAATAAATCCACTTCCAAGAAAACCTAGCTCCTCTCCTGCCACGGTAAAAATAAAGTCCGTCTGCTGCTCTGGCACAAAACGGCCATTTGTTTGTGGGCCATTAAATAGTCCTTTACCCACCAGGCCACCAGAACCAACAGTGATTCGTGATTGGCGAAGTTGATAGCCACTGCTCTGAGGATCTGCAGTTGGATCAACAAAAGATTGCAAACGCTTTACTTGATATTGACTTAGTACGCCCACCTTCACAGCAACAAAGCCACCGAGCAAAGCAACAATCAACAAACCTGCAACCCAACGTGAAGGTGCTCCTGAAACCGCAATCATCGCCACAACTGAAGCGCTAATAATAAATACCGTGCCCATGTCTGGTTGCAACAAGATGAGTCCAATGGGAATAGCAGAAATTCCCAGAGCCCTCATCACATCTTTATGAGTGGGTTCATCTTTCCCGTGTCCGCGCTCCGACAAAATCATCGACAAGCCAATAATGATTGCGATTTTGGCAAGTTCTGCAGGTTGAATCTGAAATCCGCCAGGAAGAGAAATCCACGCTCGCGCGCCATTGACAGTACTTCCAACTCCAGGAACGAGCACAACAATGAGCCCAAGTACTGCAAGTCCCCACACGATAGGGGTGTAGGCGCGAAGAAGTCGGTAGTCGATCACCGTTGTGCCAAGTGCCAGCAATATTCCGATAACAATGTTGATGATGTGTCGTTTCATGTAGTACTGCGGATCAAGCCCTGCTGAGGCGTACCAGGATTTTGTCGCGGCATAAACAAGAAGTGTTCCGATAATGAGCAAACCGCCCACTGCGAAGTTTAGGAATGGATCGAAACCTCGCATCCATGACATCCGCGAATTTCGGCGGCGATTTGTGAAAAGTGATGAACTCATTTGGTCTTCACCTTAGTCGTCGGTGAGATAACAGGTAGTGCGCTAGGAGGGCCAGAAGGAAATATTGCCTTTGTTGGATTAGCAGTCGACCCTGAAACACCAAAAAGTGTTTCGTAAATTTTGCGCACTCCGACGGCGCTTGTCGATGCACCAAATCCTCCTTGGCTCACCATCATGACTACCGCGTAGCGCGGTTTATCACTGGGTGCAAATGATGCAAACCACGACGTATTGTCTTTCTTGGTCCCATTCGGATTAAGTCCAAATACTTCTGCAGTACCAGTCTTTCCGCTTACCGGAACGGGGAACCCAATAAATGAACCGGCAGCAGTTCCGCTAACGACCACTTGGTGCAACGCATCATGGAGAAAAGCGATGGTTGATGCGCTAGCGCCGATTTTGCCCAGAATCACTGGAGTAATTTGCTTAATCACGGCGCCATTTGTACCCACGATCGCACGTCCAACAGTTGGTTGCCAGATGGTTCCGCCATTGGCAATTGCGGCATACATCTGAGTCAACTTCAAAGGAGTGATGACGGTGTCGCCCTGGCCAATCGAGAAGTTCACGGCGTCACCGCCACGAATCATGTACCCATCAAGGCAGTTTTCGTGAGCCAGAGCAATCAAGAAGGGAGTGAGTTGGCTCTTTGCGGCGCGAGTCTGATAATTGCAATAGAAATTCTTATTCTGCTTGTACCAATCAAGGCGCCACTGGCGATCAGGGACGCGTCCGACGGATTCAGATGGTAAATCGATACCCGTCTTTTGAGCCATCTGAAAACTTCTAGCGGCAGTAAAGAAATAATCTTTGGCATTCGATTTTGGTGAAAGCCCGCCGTCTTTAAGCCACTGATCAAATGCAATTTGATACCAAATTGTGTCACATGAAACTGCGATTGCTTGTTTCATGGTTATTGTTCCTTGAGGTTTGCTTTCAAAGTTTTGAAAGTCGCGATTTCCGACTTTCACACTTGCGGGACATGTGTAGGTCGCGTTCAAGTTATAGCCAGCAGCTGCAGCAGCAACAACAGAAACAACTTTAAAAGTAGATGCCGGAGCGTATTGACCTTGTAATGCACGTGAGAGTGCAGGGACGCCTTTCGCATCACTAAAGAGATCCTTGGCTTGTTGAACAGTCAATCCCTTTTCCCAAATATTTGGATCATACGTTGGGTATGAAGCGATAGAGAGAATGCGTCCTGTCTTTACATCCATAACAACAGCCGCGCCAGAATCTGCCTTGTAACCGCTTGCGCGGGCACGAGCAACTGCATCGGCTAAAGCACTCTCCGTTGAGGCTTGAAGCCGTACATCCAAACTTGTTACTAAGTGATCACCTGGAACGGGAAGAGTATTTCGTGATTCACGAGTCACCGCTTCTTTGCGATCTACGATCACAGTCTTGATCCCCGGTTTGCCTCGCAAATATTTATCGTATTGAAGTTCTAATCCCGCTTTTCCGATCGATTCACTTCGGTAATAGGTATTTCCGTTGAGTCCGGCTAAATCCCCCTCTGTCAAAGGTCCAACATAACCAAGTTCGTGCGCTGCATTCACACCGGCAAGACCTGGATAGTTTCGAACCGCCACTGGCATCGCATCAATCCCAGGAAAAAGATCTGCGCGTTCAACAATTTGCAACGCCTTTGTTGGGTCTGCATCTTTTGTAATCGGAATAGGCTGGTAGCGAGTTCCTGTCCAGCATCCCGTTTGATCGGCTTTCGGTAACTCGCCGCAAAGTCGAGTCCGTCGAAAAACATCGGCGTATTTGAGCCCAAGAAGCGTCGATGTCCGAGTCAGAACTGCAACGCCTTTATCGCTCTGCTTATCAACGACGCTTCTATCTACGGTTACCGCTAATCCCACGCGGTTGAGCGCAAGCGGTACGCCTGAAGAATCAACGATCAATCCTCGGGTAGCAGGGGTCACTATGTCGCGACTTTGAATACTCAGAGCAGCATCGCGATATTTCGCACCTGCGCCAATTTGTAGATAGAACAGCCGACCAAAGAGGGCCAACATTAAAGAGACGATGAGTGTTTGTGTTACGAGAAGGCTTAACCGAGTTCTCTGGTTCATTTGAACTCACGTGTCTCAAATATGTTGGCATGCAATCGCGAAACAATTGGAAGCAGGAACGGCGTGACCGCCAACGACCAAACTCCATTGCCGATGATTGTTTTCATTAATTGAAAACCACTTCCAAGATCCATCCCAAGCAACGCACCTAGCGCCACATAAAAAAGCAGCGTTGCAATTACTCCGATAGCAACCATGACCACAAGACTCAACGGATTCCCGCGAAGACTGTCGTCGCCATATCGAAGATAAGCGATCGCATAACCAACAATGATGAGTACAAGGGTCCACTGGCCAACTGGCCCTTGCGAATGCGGTGCGATGTCAAGGAGAAAACCTGCTGCAAATCCGGCTAGCGCTCCGGTCTCTGGGGTACTCAGGGCACACCAACTCAATGTAAAAATTAGAAAGACAGAAAATCCTCCAAAGGGAAGATGCAATTGATTCATGAGCGTTTCTTGAAAAAGAAATATCACCAGGAAGATCGGTGCACTTAGGAGATTCTTACGTGTATTCAACGAAACTACTTCGTAGTGGTTGGGCTAGGTGAAGGCGTCGGTGTTACAAAAATCGTGACAGTCGGGGCGGGAGCAGGTGCTTTTGGTACCAGGGCATCGCGAGGATCTGTTGCAGGGGCTTGAATGACTACGGCAACAAGACCAAGCGAATTCAAATGTGCGTAATATTTCACATCTGCCATCTGAGAAACGGCGCCCGCTGCGTTGGAAACGGAAGTGACAGTCCCGACAGGCACACCCGGTACAAAAGGTTTATTCGCTTCACTTCCTCTGGCTACCAGAGCATCCCCAATTTTTACAGAACTTTGGCTATCCAGAAGTTGCAGCACTGCGTGATCGGTACCTTGCCCAGAAAGAATCGCAATCTGTTGAGTACCTGCAATGCGCACGCCAATGTGAAATGAAGGATCCGATGCCAGCATGACAAGAGATGTATTGGGGAAAACTGCTTTTACAACTCCTACAAGCCCGTCTCCGCAAATCACCGTCATATCTCGGGTCAAGTGCATATTCGCGCCTGCATCGATCGTTATTGTCTGAGAAAAGGAAGAAGCAGATCCTTGCGAAATCACTTTTGCATTAACAACTTTATATCCCGCAGTTCCGGCCAGATCGAGAACTGACTTTAGCGCGGCTACTTGTGCATCTAGACCTTTGTGCGCGATGAGAGTTGTACGAAGCTGAGCATTTTGATCTTCAAGTTTCTTGAGTTTCGCCCTCGTGCGCCCAAGATGGGCAACGTCAGAGAAGAAATTGCCTACAGGGGAAAATGCAGAACTTGCCACTCTTTGAAAAGGCGCAAGGGCGCTTTGTGCGCCGCTTCGTAAACCGCTCATGACTTGGACGCCCCGAAGATCGAGGGTGATAAAGAAGAGCGAAGTCACAATAAGCGTGACGAGCAAGAGACGACTCCGATTGCCGCCGCTACGTCGCATTAGGAAGCGCCTATCGGTGAGGTTCGGAGATTAAGACCTTCTCTAAAGCCTCAAACTCCTCAATACATTTGCCTGAACCTTCAACAACTGCGTCCAATGGGCGCTCGGCAACGTGGATCGGCATGCCTGTTTCGCGACGAAGGCGCTCATCAAGGCCCCGCAATAGCGCTCCTCCACCAGTAAGAACAACGCCACGGTCGATGAGATCGCTGGCGAGCTCTGGTGGAGTCTTATCCAAGGTGCTTTTCACTGCGTTGATAATTGCATTCACTGGCTCTTCGATCGCTTTGCGAATTTCAGCAGCAGAAACAACGATCCGCTTTGGAAGCCCTGTTGCCAAATCGCGCCCGCGAATTTCAGCATCTGGTTCATCTGGCAAAGCACAGGCAGAACCAATTGCCATTTTAATTTCTTCCGCGGTGCGCTCTCCAAGGAGAAGTGAATATTCACGTTTTACCCAATGAATAATCGCCTGATCCAAAGCGTCTCCGCCAACGCGAATCGATAATGCAGTGACAATGCCACCTAAAGAAATAACAGCGACTTCAGTAGTTCCGCCTCCGATATCAACAACCATGTTTCCCATTGGTTCGTGAATGGGAAGTCCGGCGCCAATTGCAGCAGCCATTGGTTCTTCGATGATGTACACCTTGCGCGCCCCTGCTGCATATCCGGCATCCTTAACGGCGCGCTGTTCTACACCGGTGATTCCTGATGGAACACATACAACAATGCGAGGCTTTGCAAGGTAGCGACGACGATGAACTTTTTGAATGAAGTAACGCAACATGCGTTCAGTAGTTTCGAAGTCGGCGATCACGCCATCCTTCAAAGGTCGGATCGCAACGATGTTTCCTGGCGTACTGCCAATCATCCGTTTTGCTTCAAGGCCCACTGCCAAAATTGCACCGGTATCTTGATTAATAGCAACCACACTTGGTTCGTTGAGGACAATGCCGCGACCCCGAACATAAACCAAAGTATTTGCAGTACCTAAATCAACGGCCATATCTCGACCAATAAAGGACATCTTGCTACTCATTTATTTCTCCCCGATTAATTGGCCTGAAAAAAAGATTTCGATTTCACGTTGCGCCGATTCAACTGAATCTGAACCATGCACGAGATTTTGCAAAACTTTGGTGCCTTGATCGCGGGCAAGGTCTCCGCGTATTGTTCCGGGAGCAGCAACTGTTGGGTCGGTTACACCGGCTAAGGATCTGAAACCTTCGATTACTCGATTTCCTTCGGCGACTAAGGCAACAATCGGACCCGACATCATGAATTCAACAAGCGGTTCAAAAAAAGGTTTCCCGAGATGCTCGGCATAGTGACGTTCCAGCAAGACGCGATCTGCCTTCAACAGGCGAAGTGCTACTACTGCGTAACCTTTGGTTTCGATTCGGGAAATTACTTCGCCAACCAGGCCGCGACGTACGCCATCAGGCTTAACTAATACAAGGGTTCTCTCGGAGTTCACCCCCAGAGTCTAATAGGTGAAGCGCCTACTGGCTCCCCTCGCCCGCAAGGAGGGCTGCTCGGGCGGCCTCGCCCTTGCGCCCCACGACAATCGCACAAATCCAGAGCCCGCCAAATAAGACTCCCAGGAAATACATAGGGGTGACAAAGGCCCCGAATCCGATCGCCGCAATCTGAAGCAAGGATCCTAGAATCCAGCCGATTCGACTCTTCAGCATTCCCCCAGCAACAATAAAAAGTACTGCGATCACCGCACCGAAAGCTATGACTAATGAAGATTGGCCTTTACCGGCAAGCAAAAGCGCAAAACCCATGATCATCGATTCCATAATTAATACTGCCGCGCCTAAAACTCTCACTCGCCATCTCCTGGAGATGAGAGTCGCTTGAGAATTGTTCGCGCTTCACCCACCGTGACAACGGATCCAGTAATTACAATCCCAATGGATTCTTCATGGGAGGGTCTGCGCGCATCGGCAATCGCGACGGCGATGGCATCTGAAATATTCTCAGCAGATTGCACTCGGTCTGCACCAAAAATGGATTCAGCAAGGAGCAAGAGTTCAGGGACCGCCATTGCTCGAGGCGAGGTACTTTGTGTGAGGATCAAGGTGTTAATGATGGGTTCGAGTTCGCGCAAAATTCCTTCGACATCCTTGTCGGCAAATGCGGCAAAGATGCCGACAATCTCATCAAAAGTAAATTCGTTTTCGAGCGTTTGAGCCAAAGCCTTTGCGCCGTGAGGATTGTGCGCGGCATCAAGAATAATGGTTGGTTCACGATGAACAATTTCACATCGCCCGGGTGAGGTAACTGCCGCAAAACCGATTCGGACCGCTTCTAGGTCTAACTCTTGTCCGCCAAAGAATGCGCTCACCGCCGCGAGTGCCGTTGCAGCATTTGCTGCCTGATGCTTTCCATGTAGAGGTAGGAAGATTTCGTCGTAGGTAATCTCGCCAATAGTGATCGCAAGAAGTTGACCACCGATCGCTAAGGCGCGTGATGACAACGAGAATTCAATACCTTCTCGAGCAACAGTTGCACCAACTGCTTGGGCTCGCTTGAGAAGTTCTACTGCCGCTTCTGGTTCTTGCCTAGATAGAACGACAGAGGAACCTTCCTTAATGATTCCAGCCTTTGTGCGAGCGATCTCAGTCAATGTAGATCCAAGATAATTCATATGATCAAACCCGATCGGCGTGATTACCGATACATCTGCCTCCACTACATTCGAAGCATCCCATTCTCCACCTAGCCCGCATTCGATGATTCCGATGTCTACGGGAAATTCGGAGAAGGCCACAAACGCCAGAGCGGTGATGACTTCGAAGAATGACAGAGGCGTTTCGAATTTCTCATCCATGAGATCCAGGTAAGCCGCTATGTCGTTGTAGGTGTAAATAAAATCGGCGGCAAGGATTTGCTCGCCATTAATGGCGATGCGTTCGAGAACGCTCTCTAAGTGGGGACTTGTGAATCGACCAGTACGCAATCCCATGGCTGATAAAAGTGAGTCAATCATGCGCGAAGTCGTTGTTTTCCCATTAGTTCCAGCTATATGGATAGTCGGGTAGGCCAATTGCGGCGAGCCGAGCATGTCCACTAAAACCGCTATTCGTTCGAGTGATGGCTCGATATCCGACTCGGGCCAACGAGCAGCAAGTGCTTTTTCAATCGCCTCTAACCGCGCTTGATCTTGTGCCGAAGTCATGCGGTAGGTAGCGCCGAAAGTTGTGAAGTTATGCGTTCGATATCGGCATCCGTCTTCACGAGGCGCTCTCTGATTTCGACTACAACGTTTTCGGGTGCTTTAGCCATGAAGTTTTCGTTATTTAATTTAACGTAAGCGGTTTCACGATCTTTTGTGGCTGTTGCTAAATCTTTTGTTAATCGAGCGCGCTCGGCGACAACATCTACGCTTCCGGTCAGATCGAGTTCAACTTTAATCGAACCAATTTCTACGTTGGCGCTAGAAACAAAACCTTCACCCGCAGAATCAATCCGAAGTACAAACGCCATGGCGCTTTCATAAGGCGCAAGGGCTTCAGGAGCAATGAAACGACCAGGAATTTTTAGGCTGGTCTTAATCCCTTGGTCGCTTCTGAATCTGCGAACCTCGGTAATAATCTCTTGGACTTGACCAACTAATTTCGCGCCGTTGGCATCTACATGGTCGTGGTAATTCTTTGGCCATTCTGAAATAACTAGTGACTCTCCCCCGGTGAATGCAGTCCATAACTCTTCTGTAATGAAGGGCATAACAGGATGCATGAGACGTAAAAGTTGATCCAACACAAATCCAAGTACACGCTTGGATGATGCCGCATCTCCGGATGCGAATGCCTCTTTGGAAAGTTCTAGGTACCAATCACATAAATCATCCCATGCGAAGTGATAAATAGTTTCGCATGCGCGAGCAAATTCATACCGCTCAAGGAGTGAGTCCACCTCAACAACGGTTTCATTGAGTCGACTCAGAATCCAACGGTCGATCGCATTGAGTGAAGTAAATGCAGGAAGATCACCTTCTACTGTTGCACCGTTCATCATGGCAAATCGCATTGCGTTCCATAGTTTTGTCGCGAAGTTCCGAGAACCTGCAACCCATTCTTCGGCAAGTGCTTGATCACTACCCGGGTTAGCGCCTCGTGCAAGAGTGAAGCGCAAAGCATCAGCGCCATATTTATCCATGAATTCAATTGGGTCGATGGTGTTTCCACGACTCTTGCTCATCTTCTTGCCAAACTTATCGCGCACTAAACCATGCAACACGATGGTGTCGAATGGAATTTCGCCATCCATGGCAAAGAGACCAAAGATCATCATGCGAGCTACCCAGAAAAAGAGAATGTCATACCCGGTAATAAGAACGCTCGTTGGGTAGAACTTCTTCAGATCAGCGCTCTGTTCTGGCCACCCCAGAGTAGAGAATGGCCACAAAGCTGATGAGAACCAGGTATCTAATACATCGGGATCCTGGGTGTATCCATCAGGTGCAACTTCACCAGGGCCTACAACAATGACTTCATTATCGGGTCCATACCAAACGGGAATGCGATGACCCCACCATAACTGACGCGAAATGCACCAGTCATGCATGTTGTCGACCCAATCAAAATATCGTGGCGCTAATTCGGCAGGCTCTATCTTGACGCGACCATCTCTTACGGCATCTCCCGCTGCCTTGGCAAGAGTTTCCACCTTTACAAACCACTGCTTGGAAAGTCGTGGCTCTACCGTCGTCTCGCAACGTTGACAGTGGCCGACGGCGTGAACATAAGGACGTTTCTCTGCAACGATTCGTCCCTCGCTCCGCAACGCATCAACAACAGCCTTGCGAGCTTCGAAGCGATCCATCCCATCAAATTGTGTACCGGTATTAATAACCTTGCCTTCGATATCAAGTATCGAAAGGTTTTGAAGGTTATGCCTTTGACCAATATCAAAGTCGTTAGTGTCGTGCGCAGGCGTAACTTTTACTGCACCGGTCCCAAATGCTGGATCTACGTGGGCATCGGCGACGATAGGAATTACACGGTTTACGAGTGGCACCTTCACGCTCTTACCAATCAAGTGCGCATATCTTTCATCCTCGGGATGAACAGCAACTGCAGTGTCACCTAACATCGTTTCTGCACGCGTGGTTGCAACAACTATGGAGTCCGCACCCTCACCATATCGAATAGAAACGAGTTCGCCATTGTCATCGCTGTGCTCTACTTCAATATCCGACAGCGCTGTCAAACATCGAGGACACCAATTGATGATGCGTTCGGCGCGATAGATGAGTCCTGCATCAAAAAGTTTCTTAAAAATCGTAAGCACTGCTTGCGAAAGATTTTCATCCATAGTGAAAGCTTCGCGTGACCAATCCACGCCATCACCAAGGCGCCGCATTTGTCCCAGAATTGCTCCACCTGATTCGGCTTTCCACTGCCAAACTTTCTTAACGAATTCTTCGCGTCCAATATCGTGTCGAGATAAGCCTTGGGCAGCCAATTGTTTTTCGACGACGTTTTGAGTGGCAATTCCCGCATGGTCCATTCCCGGTAACCAGAGCGCTTCAAAACCTTTCATTCGTTTCATTCGTGTCAGTGCATCTTGCAACGTGTGATCGAGTGCGTGGCCAATGTGCAAGCTTCCCGTCACATTGGGAGGCGGAATCACGATGGTGAAAGGAGGTTTGTCTGAAGTGGCATCCGCCGTGAAATAGCCAGCAGCAACCCACTTTTCATACAGTGGAGATTCAATCTCTGCAGGCGTGAAAACCGGTGGCAATTCCCTCATGGAGGGAGTCTAGATTATGCGCTCTTCTCTTCCGAACGCTTTAGGGCGTTGGCAACCCGCTTTGGAATATCTCCCGTACGTTTTACGAAGGTAGGGGTTGCTCCGTCTTGAATGCATTCCTTGGTAATGATCACTTTGGCGACATCCGTGCGACTTGGCACGTCGTACATGACTCCCAAGAGAACGCTTTCCAGGATGGCCCGAAGCCCACGGGCGCCGGTACCGCGCTTGAGCGCTAATTCTGCGATGGCGTCCAAGGCTTCCTGATTAAATTCCAATTCCACATCATCCAGATCAAAGAGGCGTTCGTATTGTTTCACCAGTGCGTTCTTTGGCTCAGTGAGAATCTGCATGAGTGCAGGCTTATCAAGTTTCTCAACGCTTGTGACAATCGGAAGTCGACCGATGAATTCGGGAATCATTCCGAACTTCAATAAGTCCTCGGGCATGACATCGGCAAAAATATCCATCTTCGCAGCAGCATCGGTGGATTTCAGTGTTGCATTAAAACCAACCCCCGCAGAGCCACTTCGGCTTTCAATGATCTTTTCTAGGCCAGCAAAAGCGCCACCGACGATAAAGAGGACATTCGTTGTATCGATTTGAATAAATTCTTGGTGCGGATGCTTTCGTCCACCTTGAGGTGGCACTGAAGCAACAGTGCCTTCCAGAATCTTCAGCAGCGCTTGCTGCACGCCTTCACCAGATACATCTCGGGTGATGGAAGGATTTTCCGATTTGCGTGCGACTTTATCAATTTCATCGATATAGATAATTCCGGTTTCCGCTTTTTTGACATCAAAATCTGCGGCCTGAATTAGTTTGAGCAAAATGTTTTCGACGTCTTCGCCAACGTATCCAGCTTCTGTGAGCGCTGTCGCATCGGCAATAGCGAATGGCACATTCAACATTCTGGCCAACGTTTGTGCCAGAAGAGTCTTGCCACAACCGGTTGGCCCCAGAAGCAAAATATTGCTCTTAGCCAGTTCAACGGCATCGTCGCGTTTGACGGTGTCACCACTTTGGACGCGCTTGTAGTGGTTATAGACAGCAACAGAAAGGGATTTCTTCGCGCGATCTTGACCAATGACATATTGATCAAGGAATTCAAATATTTCTTGCGGCTTTGGTAGATCTTGAAGACCTAAAGAATTATTTTCTGAAAGTTCTTCAACGATGATTTCATTACATAGATCGATGCACTCGTCACAGATGTACACGCCAGGGCCGGCAATAAGTTTCTTGACCTGCTTCTGTGTCTTTCCGCAGAAGGAACACTTCAGTAGATCACTTGTCTCGCCGATGCGGGTCATGACGCTCCTTCAGGCCTCAGGACGGGGAACTATTCACTTCGAGGCAACACCTAAGCCTAGATTCACGGGCTCTTTTGTGGGTGGTTAATTACGCCTCGGACTGTTCGCCCTGAGAATAATCAATGGGTTTTGGTGCACGTAAATCCTTCACTCCAGGAACGAACAAAACTGCTAGGCACAAAATCACGTGAAAAATTGCCGCACCAATCAGAAATGGTTTCACTCCCAGCGCATCCGTCACGGGACCCACCAGTGCCATACCTAAGGGCATGAGTGCAATAGAGCCCATGTAGTCGACGCTAAATACGCGTCCTTGCAATTCCTGAGGAATTTCCCGTTGAAGGGCAGCGCTCCAATACGCCTCCCACGGGCCGATGGAAATACCAGCCAACAGATATCCACCGATGATCAATACTCGCGATGAAGGAAATGCCAAGACAAGGGGAACAACGGCAAACAAACCCCATAATAAAACAACCATTCGGCCCGGATGTTTCGATTTCAATTTGATGGCAATAAGCGCAGAAATAGTCGCACCCACGCTAAACCCAACTTCAGAAAGCGCGAACACTGAGTTGGTATGAAATTCTCGGCGAGTAACCACGGGAAGCAAGACAGAAGTACTGGCAAGGACAACCATCAACTGCAATGAGGACATAGCGATAAGGGCTGCAACCCACGGCAACTTCCATACAGCAACAAGACCTTCGCGGATTTCAGAAATAAACGAGGGCTGGACATCAATCACTTCTCGCGGTTTCTCATGAATCGTAATAAGCAGCGCAGTGCCTGCGAAAAAAAGCGCGGCCGTTACCGCAAATGTGTAGCGTCCGCCAATGACTGCAACAGAGAATCCACCAAGGCCAGGACCCACAATCGATGAAATTCTCGCAGCGATACCTCGCATCACATTTCCAGCCGGTAATAACTCCTTTGGCAACAAGCTTGGCAAAATTGCGCCCGAAGCTGGATAACCAAAAGCTTCGCCAGCCCCCATCAAAAAAACAATCAGTGCCAGAACCCACGGTGGCACAGTTGGCGTAGCAACAAAGACCAAACCCAACATCAAGAGCGCCCGATAAATATCGGCGCCGAGCATTACATATTTACGTGGAAGTCGATCTGCCCAGACTCCCCCGACAAGTCCGAGCAATACCGAAGACAAAATGCGTGCGCCAAGAATCAAACCAAGAGTTGTTGCAGTACCTCCCGCATCAAGGACGGTAACGGCAAGTGCAATCGGGAAAGCGGATCCACCCAACGTGACAAGAAGTCCTGAAAACCAGAGTTGGCGAAAGCCTTTGTACGAAAGCAGGCTTCCAGGAGCGATCAACTTTTTCATGATTGTTCCAACCTTACGGGATGGCCCACGTCATTCGTGAGACATCCCGGTTGGCAAACGTTAGTGAGTGGGCTTTGCCTTACGGCTTGCTAGAACCTGATCAATCAAGCCGTACTCCACTGCTTCAGCGGATGTAAGAATCTTGTCGCGCTCGATATCTTGCGCAATTTGATCAGGTGCACGAGTGGAATGGCGAGCAATAAGTTCTTCCAAAAGTGTGCGCATGCGCATAACTTCACGTGCCTGGATTTCAATATCTGATGCCTGTCCACCACCTTCGCTTGAAGGTTGGTGAATCAAAATACGCGAATGCTCAAGTGCGTAGCGTTTTCCTTTTGCGCCACCGGCAAGAAGTACCGCTGCAGCTGAGGCAGCTTGTCCGAGGCAAATGGTCATGACATCAGGACGCACGAATTGCATCGTGTCATAAATCGCAGTGAGGGCCGTGAATGAACCTCCTGGTGAGTTGATGTAGATCATGATGTCGCGATCAGAATCCATGGATTCAAGCGTCAAAAGTTGAGCCATAACGTCATTTGCTACGGTGTCATCAATTGCTTGACCCAAGAAAATGATGCGCTCTTCGAAAAGTTTTGTGTACGGATCAAGGCGCTTGTAGCCATAGCTCGTGCGCTCTTCAATGGTTGGAAGCACATAACGACTTGTAATTTCGTTGACGCGATTTAATTCCATGCTCATGCTGTGCCTCCGCGACCTGATACCTGAACTGCTGAACGAACAACATGATCGACAAATCCGTACTCTTTAGCATCTTCTGCGTTAAACCAACGATCGCGATCAGAATCCGTTGTGATCTGCTCAACGGTTTGGCCAGTGTGGAATGCAATGAGCTCGGCCATCTTGCGCTTTGTAAATCCGATTTGCTCGGCTTGAATTTTAATATCGGTCACGGTGCCACCGATTCCGCCAGAAGGTTGGTGCATCATGATGCGAGCATGCGGTGTTGCATAACGTTTTCCAGCGGCGCCTGCGCAAAGAAGGAACTGACCCATTGATGCAGCAAGACCCATTCCAACTGTTGCGACATCATTGTTGACGTATTGCATCGTGTCGTAGATGGCCATACCGGCGGTGACTGATCCACCGGGTGAGTTGATGTACAGATAAATATCTTTCTCTGGATCCTCTGCAGCGAGCAGAAGAATCTGCGCGCAGATGGCATTAGCCATGGAGTCTTCTACAACCGAACCGAGGAAGATGATGCGCTCCTTGAGTAGGCGGTTATAAACCTGGTCATCTAATCCACCAGATTGCTGGGCACGGGCAACAATTTCTGCTACCTGAGGGCTAATTGAATCCACTGACATCCTCCTCATTGAAACTTCCTGTATTGACCCTAACAACCTGGCGCGCCAAATGCTTCCCGCAATTGGTTGCAATGTTGCGACTACGCGCTCAAACTGGCCAAAAAGGGCCCGTGTTCGCTCTGAGCGCAGAGGTTATTCGGCAGAAGCCTCGGCTGCTGGACGAAGTGCCTCAAGATCGACGATATTTCCTGACGCATCTTTCACGGTGACGCGGTTCAAGACGCTTGCCAATCCCTTGGCGCGAGCAACTTCGGCTACGAGTTGGCTGATCTGCCCAGCCTTGGAAAGTTCCTGAGCGAATTGCTCCGGCGCCATTCCGTAGCGTGATGATGTACGAATCAAATACTCGGTGAGTTCGATCTCCGTCACTTCAACCGATTCTGCTTTTACAACAGCATCAAGTAAGAAATCTGATTTCAAGGATGATCGAACTTGGCCATCAACTTCAGCGCGATGCTCGGCATCTTCCATGCGGCCTTCGCCACCCAAGTGATCATTCACTTCGGCAAGAATGAACTCTTCTGGAACTGGAATCTCATTCTCTGCGAGTAATTTCTCAACAAGAAGATCACGTGCTTGTGCTCCTTGTTCCATTGACTTCACTCGAGTTAAACGTTCTGTGAAATCCGCACGGAGTTCTTCCAACGTATCAAACTCTGAAGCCAACTTGGCGAATGCATCATCAAGTGGCGGAAGTTCGCGTTCTTTAACAACCTGAACAGTTACCTGCACGGCGCCAGTCTTGCCATCTTCCATTCCAACAAGTTGCGTATCAAATTCTTTGACATCTCCCGCGCTCAATCCAACAAGTGCTGCATCGAGGCCGTCAATCATGCGGTTTGAACCAACTTCGTAAGAAATATCAGACGCTGTTCCGCCATCAACTTCTTCTCCGTCAATGCGCGCGATCAGATCAATTGTTGCAAAGTCGCCATTAGCAATTGGACGCTCGACAGTAAGCAGCGTTCCAAAGCGAGCGCGCAATGCATCAACTTGCTCTGCAATATCTTCTTCGGTTACTGCTACATCATCAACAGAAATTGTTATCTTAGAAAAATCTGGCAACACAACTTCTGGACGAACATTTACTTCGACAGTAAAGGACAACTTCTCTTTATCAACCAACTCTTTGATATCAACTTCTGGGCGCCCAAGAACTAACACATCATGTTCGCGTGCAGCTTGCCCATAGAAATCTGGAAGCGCAGTATTGATTGCCTCATCGAGAACAGACGCACGACCAACACGTTGATCGATCATTGATGCAGGAACTTTTCCTTTACGAAATCCTGGAATGTTTACCTGCGTTGCGATCTTCTTATACGCATCACTGATGTGCCCAGAGAGTTCGTCAAAAGTGACGTCAATTGTGAGACGTACACGGGTGGGGGATAAAGATTCGACCGTGCTTTTCACGAGAAGCTCCTTGCTGTGGATTGCGATGAATTAATGATCGAAATGCTGGTCGGGGCGAGAGGATTCGAACCTCCGGTCTCCTGCTCCCAAAGCAGGCGCGCTAGCCACTACGCTACGCCCCGCGGCGTAAGTTGGAAGTCTAGGGCAGAAATTCCCTTCTTCTTACCGAAGCCCTATCCTTCACCTTGTTACGGTGCCCACAGGGGGTCCCGATAACAGCCCTCGCGGGTGTAGCTCAATGGTAGAGCCCCAGCCTTCCAAGCTGGCCATGCCGGTTCGATCCCGGTCACCCGCTCCAATCGGTTTATCCGATCTGCCCGATCAGTT
>CAILHY010000007.1 GCA_903834145.1 uncultured Actinomycetes bacterium | reverse complement strand
GACCTTTAGTTGCATTAAGGATGTAACCCACTGGATGTTGCATCCACGAGTTCGCAGCGAGAATAAAGTAGGCCGACAATAAAGTTCCTGTCGCAGCTAACCAGATCGATGCCAAGTGAATCTTCTTAGGTAGACGATCCCAACCAAATATCCAAAGACCCAGGAATGTGCTCTCCAGGAAGAATGCCAAGAGGCCTTCCATGGCAAGTGGCGCTCCGAAAATATCTCCGACGAATCGGCTATAGGAGGACCAGTTCATTCCGAACTGAAATTCCTGAACGATGCCAGTGACGACACCGATAGCGAAGTTGATCAGGAAGAGCTTTCCAAAAAACTTTGTTGCCCGCAGATACTTCAACTTGTTGGTTCTAAACCAAGCCGTCTGTAATCCAGCTACTAAGAACGCCATGCCAATCGTGATGGGGACGAACAAGAAGTGGTAGACCGTGGTTATGGCGAACTGCCAACGAGCAAGATCTAATGCATGCATAATCTCTCCTCTTTACATCTGTGAATTAATCTGGATTAACTCTGAATCAGCAATGCTGCTAACTCATTCCCAATTCTCAGCCTGCTCACATTGCAAATCCTCACATTTGCCTGTTGCGCTCCTCACTCACGCTCATTTACGCGTAAATATCATGAGGGGCACCACCTCTTTTGCACCACATTGGACCTGGCTCGAGCCAATTAGCCTTCACCCCCGCCTAGGCGCTACCCTTACGCCCGTTCAAAAGGACAAATCCGCACAGTTTCTTGAAGGAGTACGACGATGGCAGCAACATGCGATATCTGCGGCAAAGGCCCCAGCTTTGGCAATAACGTCTCGCACTCCCAGGTAAAGACCCGTCGTCGCTGGAATCCAAATATTCAGCGCGTGCGTACCTTCATCAACGGAACCTCCAAGCGTCAGAACGTCTGCACTTCATGCCTGAAAGCTGGCAAAGTTTCCCGTTAATTAAAGTGAGCAAATCCTTCAGGGTTTTTGCTCAGTCCAAGAATTTCGCAATCACTTCCCTCTACTACTGCGCCGATTTCCAAGCCAGGTAGGCCAACTCCGGTGGCAAGAAATACGTGATCCTCTCCTCCGCAACCGATCCAATCCCATATGTAGGCACCGACTTCGTCGGCTAAATCGCTGAGCCCCTGAAATCCTGGTGCCTTGGAAATTAACTCGGATGAAAACTCCAACCGCACTCCAGAGGCACGAGCAATTTGATTGCCCTGCGTCAATAATCCATCGCTAACATCGCATAGGGAATGAGCATTGGAAAACGCAACGCCTGCTTGATAATCCACATCTGGTGCACGAAATTGCGCCAATGCTCTCTCTGCAACGGCGCTTTGCGAAAGTGCGCTCACAACTATTTCTTTACCTAATGGGTTACCTAATAAATAAAGTCCTGCTGCAGAATATCCAGCCAATGCCGAGAGATAAATTGCATCGCCCACCTGTGCGCCCGAGCGAAGTATGGGATGGACAACATCACCAACGGCGGTCATTGAAATTGAAACAAAAGGCCCGCGAACAATGTCTCCCCCGATAATGCTGACCGCACATTTATCAGCCTCGGATTTCATGCCCTGTGCGAGTTCACGAATCCAATTCATACTTTCATTTCCCGTTAAGGAAACTGCCGCCACTAAATGGCGAGGGGTTGCACCCATCGCATAGATATCTGCAAGGTTGGCGGCGGTGACCTTTGCGCCAATCTCGAAAGCACTCGACCAACTTCGCTTAAAGTGAACGTTCTCAATAGCCATATCTGTTGTAATCACTGCATCGTGCACGGCGGGGGCAACCACAGCAGCGTCGTCACCAATCCCTACACGGATCCTGGAATCGGTTGAGGAGAAAATACTCGCCAGTTCAGCGATGACCTCGGATTCGGAAAATGCCATGGCCATACCTTACGCGGGATAAAAAGCTACTGCCCCGAAGCGCAAAAATGCGCTAACGTCGCCCCGTACAAGCAATATCGAGAGAGGAAATGCCATGTCAGTACAGGCCTACATCTTGATCCAAACTGAGGTCGGAAAAGCATCGAGCGTTGCACATGCTGTCTCTGCCATTGCTGGAGTGACTTTAGCCGAAGGTGTAACCGGCCCATACGATGTCATCATGCGTGCAGAGGCAACCAGCATGGAAGATTTTGGACGCGTAATTTTGTCCAAAGTTCAAGCCGTTGCCGGGATTACTCGCACATTGACCTGCCCTGTAACTACCTACTAATTTCCCAGCACTGAATTTCGGCGCGTGAGCGCGCACTTCATGAGTTCATCTATCACCTGCGAATACGTGATTCCACTTGCCGCCATCAAAGTCGGATACATCGACGATGAAGTAAAGCCGGGCATTGTATTAATTTCATTGATAATAATCTGACCTTCATCACTATAAATGAAATCCACGCGCGCGAGTCCGGAGCAACCTAAAGCGGTAAATGCAGTCGCTGCTTCTGCGCGGATTTCGGTGATCACATCACTCGGTAATGGAGCTGGGATAGCAGCCGTTGTTGCATCATCCAAATACTTTGCTTCAAAGTTATAGAACTCAAATTTCTCATCAATGATTACCTCACCTGGTTGAGATATGACCAGGGAGCCATCGACTTCGAGAACCGCAACTTCTATTTCACGGCCCTTTACTCCCTCTTCCACAAGGGCCTTACGATCAAATCGATGCGCTTCGAGGATTGCATCAGATAATTCAGAAGGGTTGTGTACTTTGGATGTCCCGCGACTTGATCCACCGCGAGCAGGCTTTACAAAGAGTGGATATGCCAAGACTCCAATAAGCGCCTCACACGTTGCACGAGAGCTCTCCCATTTTTCTGCGGTAATAACAATTCCTTCGGCAACCTTCATTGCATGAGATGCGAATATCGATTTCGCAAATGATTTATCCATCGCTGCGGCCGAAGCCAGGACGCCACTACCCACGTAGGGAATATTCGCGATTTCGCAGAAACCTTGAATGGTTCCATCTTCGCCATAGGGTCCGTGCAATATTGGGAAAACTAAATCGACACCTAAAGATTTTCCGCCCACACTAAAACCATGGATATCTGTATTTACTTCCGGGGCATCCTCGGGCACCGATGGAAGGACTCCATCAACGATTTCCAACGGATAGCCCTCAGGCATTAAAACCCAACGTCCCGAGGTGCGCGTTATCCCAATCAATATTGGTTGGTAGCGATTGCGATCAATAGCGCTAAGAATTCCTCCGGCAGAGACGCAAGAAATCTCATGTTCACTACTGCGTCCACCGCAGAGAATTGCCACATGGATTTTGCTCATTCGATGAAATCCTCTGAACGAGTACTAATTCCCATAAGACGAATTAAAGCCTCTTGAGGTGTGATCAGACCTGCTACGACATCAGCAACCGCCTCTATCACCGGGACCTCTACCCCCACGCGGTGAGCTAACTCAACAACTGCCGCCGCAGAGGCCACGCCTTCGACGGTAGCGCCAACATGGGCCCGGGCGTATTCCATAGAACCTCCTCGGGCCAGCGCTTCGCCAAAACTTCGATTGCGAGAAAGTGGCGACGAGCAACTTGCCACGAGATCTCCCATGCCGGCAAGGCCTGCAGTACTTAACGGATCTGCGCCATGGGCGGCGCCTAACCTGGCAACCTCATTGAGACCTCGAGTAATTAACATGGACTGCGTGTTTTCGCCAAGATCCATACCCGCTGCCATACCAACACCCAGTGCGATCACGCTCTTTACTGCACCCGCCATCTCGCATCCCAAAATATCAATCGATGCATAGACGCGGTAGTAAGGAGTCGTGAAAAGTTTTTGTAGACGATGAGCCAAATCTTCAGAAACCGCGGCAGCGACGGCACCCGCTGGTTGGCGTTTAGCTAATTCCATTGCCAAATTTGGCCCGGTGATAATCGCAATATGCGCTTCATCGACTTCGAGAACATCGTGGATCACTTCGCTCATGCGAAAGTGCGTAGAGACCTCAATGCCTTTTAGTGTACTCACGTAGATTGCATCTTTATTGATGAAGGGCTTCCAGCTCTCTAAATTTTCGCGTAAGACCTGAGCCGGAACTGCCAAAACATAAATGCTAGCGTGAGAGAAAGCTTCGGTGATGTCACTCGTTGCGCGAAGATTATGAGGCAATTCGATCTCAGGTAAATACTTGGCATTGGTATGCGATTGATTGATCTCATCAATTACTTCTTGATTACGACCCCAAATAAGTACATCGTTTCCGCCATCGCAGAGAACTTGAGCCAGGGTGGTTCCCCAAGCACCCGACCCTAAAACGGTCACGGGGCTCATTGCTTGTTTGCCTTATTTGCCTTGTTGAAATTACCTGTTCGAGGTAGGTCGGATGTATGTGGGTCAAAAACGCTCACGGGCGCCTTTTCTCCACGAATCTCCTCCAGCATCGTCGTAAGAATCTTCATGACGTGGGCGGTAGCTTCCACAAGGGCGCCCGGATCGCCTTCGCGACCATACCAAGGCGACATATCAATAGGTTTTCCAGCAACATAGGTAACTGTTGTCCGCGGAAATAAATGTGGCACTTTTCCGTATCGCGGCAGGACCGTGGATGGACCCCACGCCGCCACAGGAATGATGGGGTTCTGAGTGATGATCGCCAGTCGAGCCAAACCCGTCTTTGCCGCCATCGGCCATAAATTCTCATCACGAGTGAGAGTACCTTCGGGATAAATGCCGATGAGGTGTCCAGCCTTGAGGGCAGCAACGGCGTGATCGAGAGCTTTGTTAGCGTTGCCGCTTTCGCGATCTACAGGGATCTGGCCAGCCGCCAAAACAATGCGCCCCACGATGGGGGTATCGAATACAGATCTCTTACCAATGAAGCGCGGGGCTCGACCATTCTTGTACAAGTATTGAGCGAAAAAGATGACGTCGGAGTAGGAGACATGATTGCTCGCCACAATTGCCGGCCCGCTTCTAGGAATGTTCTCCATTCCAGACCATTGGCGTTTTGTAAAAAGACGCAAAAGTGGAATCACGATTTTCGCGCAGATACTAAATGTTCGATTGGTTCCTAGCGGTCGCCCTGAAGGCGGTTCATACGTGATCCCGCTCATGTGCCTAGGATACTCGGTGAGCGCTCAGGATGAAAAGAAAAACGGGGCCGACCGTAATGGCCGACCCCGTTTTACTAAAGAAATTACTTCTTCTTTGCAACCTTCTTAGCAGGTGCCTTCTTGGCTGGAGCCTTCTTGGCTACAACTTTCTTAGCAGGTGCCTTCTTGGCTGGAGCCTTCTTGGCTACAACTTTCTTAGCAGGTGCCTTTACTACTTGCTTTGCAACAACCTTAGGAGCGGGCTTTGGGGCTGGCTCGAGCTTGCGTGCGCCAGAGATAACTTCCTTAAGACCCTTTGCTGGGAGGAAGCGTGGCTTCTTACTTGCCTTGATCTGGATGGTCTCGCCAGTGAAAGGGTTACGACCCTTACGTGCCTTGCGATCCACCTTCTTGAATTTACCGAAATCATTGATCATCACATCTTCGCCCTTGGCGATTGTGCGAGTGATTGTGTCGAAGACGATATCTACAGCGTGAGCTGCTTCTTTTTTGCTGTCGTTGAAGTGTGGGGCCAACGCGGCAATGAATTGGGCCTTGTTCATGAAAATCCCCTTATATTTACGCGTAAAAGTTAGGCATTTGCCTACCTGGTAAGAAATTTACGCGGTAAAAAGCGCATAATCCATCAATTTCATTGCGTGTCGCGCAGTTTTATTTCACACTTTTATTTCACACGTGGAAATGCACGTGCAAAAAACCCTTATTTCACGCTGATAATTCGCAGTGCATCCCTCAAGCAAGAGTTGAGAGTTTCACATTTCGGTCGAAAAATGAGCCTATCTCGCTGGAATTGTTTGCGGTTTAAAGGCCGGGCGCGTTTTTTCAAAAGAGTCAATGGAATCAGTCTGTTGCAACGTCAATCCGATGTCGTCCAGGCCCTCCATCAAACGCCAGCGGGTGTAATCGTCAATGATGAAGCCGACGCTGGAGTGGCCGTAGGAGACGGTGCGAGCTTCCAAATCAACAGTGATCGCAAGATCGCTCTTTGCCTCGATTGCCGTCCATAGGGCTTCGACATCGTGTTGTGAAAGTGTGATTGTGAGCAAACCCGCTTTTCCTGAATTGCCACGGAAGATGTCTCCAAAGCGTGGAGCGATGACAACTTTAAAACCGTAGTTTTGCAACGCCCATACTGCGTGCTCGCGAGAGGATCCCGTTCCGAAATCAATACCGGCAACAAGAATCGTGGCGTTCTTGTACTTTTCTTGATTGAGTTCAAATTCTGGATCGTTGCGCCATGCAGAGAAAAGACCATCTTCAAATCCAGAACGCGTCACTCTTTTGAGGTAAACAGCGGGGATGATCTGATCGGTATCAACATTGCTTCGACGTAGTGGAACCGCAGTTCCAACAAGTGTTACAAATTTATCCATGATCGTCTCCCTTACAAATCCGCTGGTGATGAAAGTGTGCCGCGAAGGGCTGTTGCTGCAGCAACGAGTGGGCTCACCAAGTGAGTGCGTCCGCCTTTTCCTTGGCGGCCCTCAAAGTTGCGATTACTTGTGGAGGCTGAACGTTCCCCCACTGCTAGTTGATCCGGGTTCATTCCAAGACACATAGAGCATCCTGCATTTCGCCATTCGGCACCGGCATCGATAAAGATCTTATCCAGGCCTTCAGCTTCTGCTTGCAAACGTACACGTGCGGATCCTGGAACAACCAGCATGCGAAGAGTGGATGCAATCTTCTTGCCATCCAAAATCGCTGCAGCGCTACGGAGATCCTCAATGCGACCATTCGTGCAAGAGCCCAAGAAAACAGTGTCAACGGCTATCTTTTTAAGAGGCGCTCCTGCTTCTAACCCCATATATACAAGGGCACGTTCGGCTGCTCCTCGCTCTTCCGCATCCGTAATCGATGCAGGATCAGGCACATTGCCCGATAGAGGTGCTCCTTGAGCTGGGTTTGTTCCCCATGTAACAAAGGGAGCAATCTCCTCGGCGCGAAGAGTGACTTCATGATCAAATTTTGCATCAGCATCTGTTGTCAGAGTTTTCCAATAGGCAACCGCGGCGTCCCAATCCTGGGGAGCATGTGGCTTGCCCTTAATGTAGGCAAAAGTTGTTTCATCAGGTGCAATAAGACCTGCACGAGCACCGGCTTCGATAGACATGTTACAGATCGTCAAGCGAGATTCCATAGTCATGGCACGGATTGCGCTACCGCGGTATTCGACGATGTAGCCAACTCCCCCGCCAGTACCAATCTTTGCAATGATGGCCAAGATGACATCTTTGGATGTGACACCTGGCGCTAATTCGCCTTCGACATTAACCGCCATCATTTTTGGTCGAATAAGCGGCAAAGTCTGTGTTGCAAGGACGTGTTCTACTTCGCTGGTACCAACACCAAAAGCGAGCGCACCAAAAGCGCCATGTGTGGATGTATGTGAATCTCCGCAAATAATGGTCATGCCAGGTTGTGTCAGACCAAGTTGTGGTCCTACAACGTGAACGATGCCTTGGTCGATATCGCCCAGTGAGTGAATGCGAACGCCAAATTCTGCGCAATTTGCGCGTAAGGTATCTACTTGCAATTTCGACACGGGATCGGCAATCGGTTGATCAATGTTCTGGGTTGGAGTGTTGTGATCTTCTGTGGCAATCGTTAAATCTGGGCGCCGAACGGGGCGGCCAGCTAGGCGCAGGCCATCAAAGGCTTGCGGGCTCGTGACTTCATGGATGAGATGCAGATCGATATAAACCAAATCTGGTTCACCTGCAGCGGATCGAACAACATGTTCTTGCCAGATCTTCTCAGCTAGCGTCTTTCCCATCATCACTCCTGCTCAATTTGACCATCTCACTTGTTGAGATGTTAGTATTGCATCGTGGACAAGAAGAATAGCGGAGTTGGCGTATTAGACAAAGCCGTCGCGATTTTATCTACCCTGGAATCGGGGCCGCACTCACTTGCTGAACTCGTAGCCGCCACAGGAATTGCTCGCCCCACGGCGCATCGCCTTGCAGTGGCGCTCGAATTTCACCGCCTTGTTACTCGCGATCTCCATGGCCGTTTCGTATTAGGACTGCGCTCGGGAGAATTAGCAGCAGCTGCCGGTGAGGATCGACTCCTTGCAGTTGCGGCCCCTGCCCTTGCCGCTCTTCGCGATGCCACCGGTGAGAGCGCTCAGTTGTATCGCCGGCAAGGTGATGTGCGCATTTGTGTTGCCGTTGCTGAGCGTTTGTCAGGACTTCGCGATTCCGTGCCTGTTGGATCAGCGCTCACGATGCAGGCAGGTTCTGGTGCGCAGATTCTTCTTGCATGGGAGGACTCAGAACGCATTCACAAAGGACTCACTAATGCACGCTTTACTGCTGCACAGTTGGCCGCAGTGCGTCGTCGTGGTTGGGCACAAAGTGTCGGAGAGCGCGAAGCTGGTGTTGCATCTGTTTCTGCTCCAGTACGTGGCCCCAACAATAAAGTCATTGCTGCCGTTGGTATCAGTGGTCCGATGGAACGTCTTGGTCGTCAACCTGGACGGCTTCATGCTGCTGCAGTAGCTGCAACGGCGGCCAGACTTTCAGAACATATTGCTAATTCGTAAAATTATTCAGAATCTGGATAAAGCAAGCGATAGCCAACAGCGCGAACTGCTGAAATAACTTTCGGACCGCCAGCGCTCTTAATCTTCATGCGCATTCGCGATGCATGGGTATCTAGTAAGTGATCGCTGGAGAATTCGCTAGATCCCCCAATAGCGTTCAATACTTGTTCGCGAGTAAAAACACGCTTTGGCTGTTGCATCAGCAATTCAATGAAATCAAATTCGATACGAGTCAGAGGTACAACCGCATCACCCACTCGAAGTTCTCGGGATAATAAATCTAACGTTAACTCTCCCGCGTGTAGCAAACTCGCTTCTGCGCTTTCCAGTGGAGCGCGCCTGCGCAGCTGATTAGCAACGCGCAAGCCAAGTATTCGAGGAGATACGGGCTTTCTAATGTAATCATCAGCCCCTGCCGCAAGACACATCGCTTCATCGACTTCATCGGCGCGACTGGTCAACATGATGATCGGCACACTGGAAGTGGTTCGGATTGTTCGGCAGACCTCAAACCCATCAGGTTGACCGATGCCGATATCCAGAACTACCAGTGAGGGTCGCTCACTGGTGAATGAAAGCACTGCTGCATTGCCATCGCCAGCTTCAATTACTAGATACCCCTCGGATTCGAGCGCGGTTTTGACAAAGGTCCGAATATCTTCATTGTCATCAACGATCAAAATGGTGTCAGTCACTATGCCTCCTGTGAATCGCTCAAACCAACAAGAGCTTTTTGTAAAACAACGACCAATGCTTCCCTCTTAATTTGGACATCTAGGATTTTTGCTTCGGGGTTGGCTTCTAGCCACTTCTGAAAAGTATCGATTAAGTACATCTCCGCATCTAAGGCATAGAAACCCAAAGCACCACTCATTTTATGACTCACGGCGATCAGATCGCTCGGTGATGCCGTGGTCAACGCAACGATCGCCTTTTTCAGAACATTTTGACGCTGCGACGATACAAGGCGATCGACATCTGTAATGTGCCGAGGAAACTCCACAATAAAAGTAGTGCCCTCATTTATTGCCGATTCGATGGAGACAGTGGCCCCATGAAGTTCCAGAACTCTCGAGACGATTGAAAGACCAAGGCCAGTTCCAGGAATTTGACTGGAAACCGCGTTCCCGGCGCGATAAAACCGGCTGAACAGCTTAGGGATATCTTCAGCAGGGATTCCAATTCCGTGATCTCGTATCTCTAGGCTGATGAGATTCTCACCATTTGCGTTTCTTGTTGCTCGGAGAAAGACCTCAACATGAGAATTTTCAGGACTAAATTTCACGGCATTGGAAAGCAAATTCAAAACCACCTGCGATATTTGACTAGCACTTCCCTTTAAGGCAAATTCCACGCCGGATTCGGCACTGAAATCGATCGTGATGGATTGTGCCTTCGTGAGAGGTGAGAGGATAAAAATATTCTTCTCGATTATTTCGGGTAAGAAGATCTCTTCGACATCAAGACTCGTTTCTTTAGAATCGAGTTTCGATAAGGAAAGAATGCTTTCGACTATGGACAAGAGCGAATCTGAATTGCGCTCGATAACCTTAATAATATTTTCCATCTCGCCCGTGGGATCTTGCAAGGCATACTCTTTCAAAAGATCGATATATCCGACAATTGACGTCAGTGGTGTACGCAACTCGTGGTTAATTGTCGCAATAAAATCATTCTTCGCGAGATTCAATTCCTTCAGCGATTCAACAATAAGTTCGGCTTCTTTCAGGTCACCTTCAAACTTCTGCATAACTTCAGCTTCCTCTTGCCAAGCTTTCCGAGAAATAATTTGTTGCTTCCGAATGGAAACCCCCACCCATAAGAAGAATACGGCACCCAGAAGAATTGAGGTGAGTAGAAATGTCAGGTCCAAGGAAGTTCGATTGCTTCGATTTCTTGCATCGTTGAGGGCAGTTATATCAATGCTCTGCTGATACTGAACGATCATGAGCCGCGTTTGATTCACAATTTGATTGAGCGGTTGCGTTGAAAGCGCCTTAATTCTGCTGTGCCAATCCTCTGGCAATATGCCATCGGGCGCCGAAGCCAAAATGTGATCTGTCTGTTTGAGCGCAGCCAAATATTCCGGCGTAACTTCGTGTTCCATAGAAAGCCCATTTTGGTTTTTCACCGCCAGGCGCTGCGTCAAGAGAGCGCGCGCAATTTGCACGTCATGTTTAGGTGCTTCCCCGCCACTCCACTGCGCGTACACCAGCGAATAAATTAAGGTTTCGTGTTCGGTGTAAACAATCGATGCTGATTCAGATTGACTTGAACTAAATTTCTGAACCTGGATATCGGCAAATCCTGAATTAGAATTTACTAAATATGCGAGAAGGACAAGATTGGCTACTAGAACCAGAAAAAGTATCTTTTGACCTACAGAGAAACTGACTGGACTGGGATTGCCTCGAGACTTAGGTGAAATGGTCTGCCTCTTTCACTAGAGCGTCTTCGAGAGTTAGTGAACGCCGAGTATAGCCAGAACTTTCAGCCGCAAATCTAGTGGGCGAAAAGGTTTGACGATGTAGGAAGTTGCCCCCCAAATTCCTGCTTGATCAATATCAGCCATAGCGGATTTCGCAGTAATCATCATGACAGGCACTTGGTTAATCTGTGGCTCAACATGTCCCCTGATAATCGAAAGCACGTCTAAACCGGATAATTTGGGCATCATTACATCAAGCAAAATGAGATCAGGTTTGAGCGCATATGCTTTTTCGAGTGCATCTTCACCGTCGACTGCTGTATGTACTTCATATCCTTCTTTTTGAAGTACCAGCACGAGAAGTCCACGAATATCTTCATTGTCATCGACAACCAAGATGATCTTTCGCGTCATACCTTTTAAACCCTCACTATCGGCAAGAAGAATGCCGTTAATTTAACCCACTAATCCTGTACTCGTGCGTAAAAAAGCAAGAATTTTGGCGAAATGAGGTGTATCAAGCGTGTAGGAGATGTGTACCTGGCGCGTGCGGTCTGTGAGGTTGGCGTGAAGATGCCGACCTACCTTCACCTCATGAGAAGTCACAACATGGGCCGCACCAGCCGAATGGCTCTAGGTGTTCTTATTGCTTGTGTAGCGGTCTTTGGACTCTCCATCATGGCCCCTCAAAGTGCAATGGCCGCCAGCTCGAATCTCAAAGCCAATCAGGTACAGGGCATGTGCACCAAGGCAGGAACAACCATGGTGGCCCCTACTTCAGCAGCGACGCTGACATGCGCTCCCTTTACAAACCTCGGTCAATATAAAGGCAGCAGTATTCAATACCGCTGGTCATCCCTTTATGCAGATAAAAACATCGTTCATACACTTGTAAGCAATTCACTTGTTGCCTACAACCGCACCTTTAGCAGTAAAGCCGAACAACAGATGTATGAAGGAATGATCACTTCTGATCTTGAATTTGATGCCTTCATAAGCCTGCTTGTGACGATGTCAAAGAAATCATTTCCTGGTTTTGCCGATCTCATCACCAAAGAGCGCAGCGTGCACGATGTAGTCACTCCTTGGGCAACTCAACTTGCCAATGCACGTTTCTTGCCTACCGAAAGCTTTAATCAAGTGGGAGAAGGTTTTCTCTTGGCACTCGGAACTGGTTCAACCCCAGCAAGCCAGGTCCTCTTTGATGCACTTCTTGCGAAATCAGAAACGCTCAGAGCCTACGCAGACGCCGTTGATCATAATTACTGGGTTAACTTCTCAAATCCATCGCTAGCTCAAATCACCCAACGTTTTACTTTTATCGATTCGCTACTCACCTTGTCAGAATCAGAAGCGCAAGCTGCGTACCTAGCAAAGATTAAACTCAATGCAAAAAATATCTACTCGAGTTTTGCAAGTGCGATTGATAGTGGTCAAACTGTTGATCAACTTATGGCTCCATGGGTTGCTCACTTTGTCGATCAACTTGAGTTGTATCGCGGATCGATCAACCCCATTCAAGAGCGCACTTTGATTCAGGTTGCCATGACCCCACCAACTTCGATGTCCGCCTTTGATCTGATTATCTCCAAGGATGTTCGTTGGGCAACAACAACCAAGGCAAAAGCCGCTGCAAATTCGAAAGCTTCTTTCTAATATGTCCGATCGCGGAGACTCGCTCGTAGAAGTCATCATCGCCAGTGTGATCATGGCGCTGCTTGGCTCGGTGATTGTCGGTTCTATCGCTATGTCGCAACCTCTCTCTGAACGTTTCAACCAAACAGGAATTGCCCTCACCAAGTTGAGCACGGCCGCGCAACAGATTCAGATGGCAACTTTCAAAGACTGCACAGCAATAAATACTCCTTCTTACCCATTCACATTAGGTGTCACTCCAGCCGCGCCATCTACCAACCTGATTGCCAATGGCGATCTTCCACTAGGCCAAGTTGGCACCTCGTATAGCGCACAATTAGTCGGACCTTCGGGTTGGAGCAACTGGAACGTAGTTCCAGCCCTACCAACAGGTCTTGCGTTGAATTCATCTACGGGGGTCATAAGTGGAACACCAACGGTCGAAGTAACTAAGGCGTACCGGTTCACCATTTCAAATAGTGATGCAAGCTTGAAAGTTTCAAAGTCCATCAATCTCAGCACTATCACCGCGAGAATTGATGTTCCCAGCATCACCGGAACTGGTGCAACTGCAACTGCAGTGTGGAACAACTGCAGCGATCTACGGGCAAATGGTGATCCTGCGGGACTTCTTGCATCCACGACTCAACAAATCACTCTGACCACAATGGTTGGAACCTCACAGAAAACCCTCACAGTTATGAAGTCATCATGATAAAAATGATTAAGAGCAACTCGGTCAGCGATGACGCCGGTGTCACTCTCATTGAAGTCATCATCGCCATGGTTCTCACAGCATTCTTGGCCATTGGTCTCACTCGCATTGCAAGCGCAAGTTTGACTGCTATGGCGTACACAGAGACAACAGCGATTGCCGGAGCAAATTCTGCATCACTCCATTCAATCTTCAATCACGATCTAGCCGAAACCAACGCGATCGTTGTCCCATCGTCAAACTTTGTAAATTCAAACGTCTGCATGACTCTCAGCAATACTTTGGTGAAGCCACTTCTGACTCTGAGTACTCAGTCCAACATCTCACCCACCTTCGCAAGTTGGGATTCAACAGCAAGTAGCGCGACTTTCACCTACACCGGTCCTCAAATTGCGCTGACCGTTGGCCAACTTGTAGATATTGCGGGCATGAGCGAGACACTCTTAAATGCCACTGGCCTGATGTTGGTTTCCTCTGGAGCAAATACTTTTACTCTTCTTTATCCAGCGGCTACATCTACTCTCTTTGGCACGGGCTCAGAGACTGAGTCATTCGGGGCCTCAGCTATTGCCTACAAATGGGTTGGTTATGAATTGCATCCCAATGCATCGACTGGAACCACTGATCTTTGGCGCGTTCAATGTTCACGACAAGGCGAAACCCCTGATGCCAACGCAGAAATCTTGCGCGCAGGCTTCGATCCCAACATCGATTGGACAAATGCCATCAAGTGCACAGCTTCGACAATGGCCACCTATACCTGTCTGCAAGACATCCTTCTCACTGCTACAAATGCCAACGCAGAATCAGGGATTACCTTCACCATCCCAGCAACGGTTCCTGCCTCGTCGCCTCTCTATCAACAGCATTCAGCAGTTTACCAACAAGAAGTTTTGATGGGCGCTACGAGTCTTTCTTAGTTCCCATTACCTTGGAGTTATTCACGCACTTCAAGGAAATAACTAAAGCGCGGCAATAACCTTTTCGATCTGACCTGAATGATCTTTAGGGTGATTGGTGTAGCCCTTAATCCATCGGGCAATAGTGAACTTTCCTACCTCGGAATGCTCACCGTATCGATCAAGGTCAGCCAAACTCAAGCGCTTAATGATGTCGAGTGATCCAGCACGGACTGCGTTGTAGACCGCTAATGAATTCTCAATAGGAAGTTCGGTGTAGCCCAAGATCGCATTCTCCGACCATGCGCCCTCGTCGTAACCCTGGATCGCAGATCCCAACGGCTCTGCAACAAGGCGGCGAAGGCGTGCATAGGACTGCGCTTCGCTATCTGCCAAGTGATGAATTACTTGGCGAGGTGTCCACTCATCGAGCGCACTCTTATCCAGGTCAGCGGGAGATAGTTTGGCGACAAGATCGGTGAAATATTTGGTAGCCGCTTGGTATTCATTGGCGTAATCGATAATTTCCATGCGGCAACTCTATGAGAAAAATACATAATTATCCGTACGTAGCCCCGAAGGGATTCGAACCCTCGTAGCTGGCTTGAGAAGCCAGAGTCCTAGGCCGCTAGACGACGGGGCCCTAGTGAAGTACATGCCCCTGTAGAGCACGGTGAATCATAAGCCCCACGCCTCCACGAGACCAAAAAAGCGTGCCGAATCCCTTGCGTGCGAGCGCGGATTACATATTCATCGATTCAAAAACTCGGACACCGGCCTTATTTGGACATCCCTTGGCGAGCTCGACTGCGGCATCCATATCAGGTGCGCTAATCAAGGTGTAGCCACCAACGAAGTCAGACCATTCAGTGATATCCCTTGCGCCTTCAGAGGTCACAATCTTTCCTCCATTGAATTCACTGCCCATATCCGCAATATGTGGCGTGATTGCCGTGAACCAACTCATCCACGCGTCATTGGAATCGACGTCATTGCTGGCATTGTAAATAAACATAAACTTTTTCATTTTCTCTCCTTTGTTGCGGCGTTGCACGGTAATTGCAAAGTCCGCACGGTCAAAGTAAGAGGCGAGAAATACCTCGTCAAGAGTTAATCGTTGTTTTTTTGGGAATTAGCCCTAGAGCAGGGGGGAAATTATTGCTGGGGTACCAGGACTCGAACCTAGACTTACTGAACCAGAATCAGCAGGGCTGCCAATTACCCCATACCCCAATTAGGCAGGCGCAACGATACAGGAGAAATTAGAGCGCGAGCGCCGCAGAAATACGCTGTAGAGATGCCTCTTTACCGAGTAATTCCATGGACTCAAACAAGGGTGGCGAAACAGTGCTGCCGGTGACTGCGATTCGGACTGATCCGAATGCAATCCGCGGCTTGAGTCCAAGTTCTTCGATCAGAGAGGCCCGCAGAGCCGCCTCAATCGTGTCGTGAGTCCAAGTTGTCAACGGCGTGAGCTCGGCAAGGGATCTCTTGAGGACATCTTTAGATGCGGCGTCAACGACCTTTGGTAATGACTCTGCCTCGACCGAGAAGTTGGTGGCGAAGAGAAACTTCAACATTGCGGGAACTTCACTCAGGCGAGTAATGCGCTCTTGAATGATCGGAAGCGCTGATTTCACAAGTGCAATCTCGGCATCCGTGCCGGTGATTACCTTTGCCCTCATCAAGAACGGCAAGGCCCACATTAGGAATTCATCAATCGTGAGTGCACGAATTTTATCCCCGTTGATTGCTTCTAATTTCTTCATATCAAAGCGAGCCGGAGAACTGTTAACGCGCTCTACCGTAAATAATTCAGTGAGTTCTTTCATCGTGATGTTTTCACGATCATCCCCTGGCGACCAGCCCAACAAAACAAGATAGTTACAGATTGCTTCGGGCAAGAATCCCGCATCGCGATACCACGCAATGGAAACTTCGCCATTTCTCTTGGACAACTTGGCATTATCTTGGCCCATAACAAAAGGCAGGTGGGCAAATGTTGGGTAGTCCTCAAGAGCTACGCCCATTGCTTGATATACGCGAATCTGGCGAGGAGTTGATGAAAGTAGATCCTCACCGCGCAATACGTGGCTGACCTTCATCATGATGTCATCAACAGCAACGGCCAATGTATAGAGCGGTGAACCATCCCCGCGTACGAGAACAAAATCTGGAACAAACTTATGTTCGAAGGAAACTTCGCCGCGGATAGCATCAACAAATGTTGTACTGCCATCTGGCATGCGCATACGCACAACAGCTTCGCGCCCTTCTGCTTTGTAGGAAGCAACTTGCTCTGGAGTGAGGTTGCGACATTGACCGTCATAGCCTGGTGCTTCATTTGCCGCGCGTTGTGCTTCCCGGCGCGCTTCTAGTTCAGCCGATGTGCAATAGCAGTGATAAGCATCGCCTTGTTCGAGAAACTTCTGCGCCCATTCCGCGTAAATATCTAAACGCTGGGATTGCAGGTAGGGACCATAGTCGCCACCTACTTCAGGGCCTTCATCCCATTCAAGACCCAGCCAGCGCAAAGTATCGAGAGCTGCCGCAATGTATTCATCAGTAACTCGAGCAGTATCGGTATCTTCGATGCGGAATATAAATTTTCCGCCGGTGTGACGGGCATAGGCCCAATCAAAAAGTGCGGTACGGATATTTCCTACATGCAGGTCGCCAGTTGGCGATGGTGCAAAGCGAACACGAATATCTCTAGCCATGAACGCTCACCTTATTCGTTAATTCGCCAAGGCCTTCGATGGCAACAGTGATTACTGAGCGCTCAGGCATGGGTCCAATGCCTGCTGGGGTTCCAGTCAAAATGACATCTCCAGGAAGGAGTGTCATGACTTGGGAAACAAAATTGATAATTGTTGGAATATCAAAAATCATGTCGGATAATTGTGCAGACTGTTTAATTTCTCCATTAAGTGTCGCTGTGATCGCCTGATCTCCTGGAACGAAATCCGTATCGATCCACGGTCCAAGTGGGCAGAATGTGTCGAAGCCTTTTGCCCGAGTCCACTGTCCATCTTTCTTCTGTAGATCTCGCGCTGTCACATCGTTGGCCAATGTGTACCCAAAGATGACATCGTTGAAGCGCTCCTTAGGAACATCTTTGCAAATGCGTCCAATCACGATGGCAAGTTCGGCCTCGTGATCGACACGATCACTCATTGCCGGCCAGGCAATAGTGTCCCCAGGTCCTACAACGGATGTGTTGGGTTTAAGAAAAATAATGGGTTCAGCGGGAACATCCCCGCCCATTTCCTTGGCATGGTCTGCGTAATTCTTTCCGATGCAGACAACCTTGCTACGTGGAAGCACAGGTGCAAGTAGGCGCACCTGGTCTAGGGAAACGCTTTTTCCGTTTGGAGTAATACCGGCATAGAGAGGGTCTCCCACAAGGACGGCGATCTGGTTGTCCTCATTGATGAGGCCAAATAATGGGTCACTACCAAGACCTAAAGCTGGGTCACTTCCACCAGGGGAAAATCGAACGATGCGCATCGGGAAAGGATATCGTGCCTTAGAGCGCGCTAATTTCACCATTATCTAGGGTCGCAACTTCTCGCACTACAAGAACGCTACTAATTCTTCTGCGCCGGCCAATAGGACGCTCAGCGGTAATGCTCCAACCCTGTAAGGAAATGGTGCTTCCAGGAATTGGTACGCGACCTAATTTCTTCGCCATCATTCCGCCGATCGTATCTACATCGTGGTAATCACTTTCAGCCACGGTAATACCGAGCTCTTCTGCAAGATCCTCCACGTGAATCCCCGCTTGTGCTCGCGCTTTATCATCGGTCAGCCATGTAAATGGTTCTTCGCCGTCGTCGAATTCATCTTCGATTTCGCCAACAATTTCCTCGAGAATATCTTCAATCGTGATGATGCCGGCAGTGCCGCCGTATTCATCAACAACAATTGCTAGGTGAATTTGATCGCGCTGCATCTCTTTTAATAATTCGGCAGCCATCTTAATTTCGGGGACAAATGTTGCAGCGCGCATATGTTGTTCAACGCGCTCGTTCTGTTCAGCATCGTGATGATCCAGTGTGCGCTTAGCCAAGTCTTTTACATATGCCAGCCCAATGATGTTATCGATATCTTCACCGACAACGGGGATTCGGGAAAACCCTGACCGCAGTGCTAGCGAGAGGGCTTGACGAAGCGACTTATCTTTTTCGATCCAGACCATATCGGTCCGCGGAACCATAAGTTCTCGAACTAAGGTGTCACCAAGTTCGAATACTGAGTGAATCATTTCGTGTTCATCAGATTCCACGAGACCTCGCTCGTGGGCTTGGTCCATCAAATCACGAAGTTCTGCTTCATTAGCAAAGGGTCCTTGCCTGAAGCCCTTGCCTGGCGTGATTGCATTCCCGATCGCGATGAGCAACATCGTGATCGGCGCTAAGAATGTTGCCAAGTAATAGGCAACCACTGCGCCACTTCGCGCCCATGAATATGGATTCTGTTTTCCTAGCGTGCGAGGTCCTACCCCGACGATGACATAGGAAATAACAACCATGATGACAACGGTGAGAAAGAGCGCCTGACCCGTATCAAAATGATCGAGCATGATGACGGCAAGCAAGACCGTTGCGGTGAGTTCAGCTGCTTTGCGCACTAAAAGAACAACATTGAGATAGCGAGCAGGATCTTGACTTACCTTACGGAGTAGTTTTCCGCCTTTGCGATTTTCTAACTCCTCAACAATGATCCGTGAAATAGAAGTCAGTGCAGCTTCACTACCAGCAAGGAATCCCGCAAAAGCCAAGAGCCCCACTATGGCAAGAACGATGAGAAAGGTCATGCGCGCCACCTTGCCACGAGTTCTTCTTGTAGGGCGAACATTTCTGTCTCCTCGTGTGCAATCGCGTGGTCATATCCTAAAAGATGCAATAAGCCATGAACGCTCAAGATTGCGAGTTCAAATTCAAATTCATGACCCACGTCACCTGCTTGGCTTTGTGCAATAGTGGGGCATAAAACTATATCCCCGAGAATCGCTGGACCCACATGATGAGGGCGGATTTCATCCATGGGGAAAGATAGAACGTCCGTTGGTCCTGACTCCTCCATCCATTTAATGTGAAGCTCTGTCATCTCTTTTTCATCGACCAAGAGGACATTGAGTTCGCATTCATCGTGAAGTCCCAATTGTTCCATCGCAAAGGCAAGAAGTGATTCAAGGCCCGCTTGTTTGCAATCCACACCTGAGCGATTGAGAATGTCGATACTCATAGGTTAGCCGCCTGGACGAAGCTGGCGTGGCTCTTGCAATTTTGTCAAACGATCATCATCAAATTTTCCGTATGCCTCAACGATCTCCCCAACGAGTGAGTTGCGAATGACGTCGGTCGGAGTGAGTTCGATAAAGGATATGTCAGCAATATCGCCCAAGATTTCGCGAATAACTTTAAGCCCGGATTTTGCGCCGTTAGGTAAATCGATCTGCGTGACATCTCCGGTAACAACCATCTTTGAACCAAAACCTAAACGAGTCAGAAACATTTTCATCTGTTCGGGCGTGGTGTTCTGGGCTTCATCCAAAATAATGAATGCGTCATTGAGTGTGCGACCGCGCATATAAGCAAGGGGGGCAACTTCGATGACCCCTGTCTGCATAAGGCGTGGAATGGAATCTTGATCGATCATGTCGTGGAGCGCGTCAAAGAGTGGACGTAAGTATGGATCGATCTTTTCAGAAAGAGTTCCTGGCAAGAATCCAAGATGCTCGCCTGCTTCCACCGCTGGGCGAGTCAAAATGATTCGGTTGACTTCTTTTGCCTGCAATGCGGCAACAGCCTTGGCCATTGCCAAATACGTTTTACCTGTACCTGCTGGCCCTATTCCGAAAGTAATAGTGGATTCATCGATAGCATCGACATAATGTTTCTGATTTGCAGTCTTAGGGCGAATACTGCGTCCACGGTTACTCAAGATATTCAGTGAAAGTACTTCTGCAGGATGATCTTGTGGTTCTTGCTTGAGCATCGAGATTGCACGCTCGGCAAGATCAATCGTCAAGTTTTGACCAGATCGAATCACGACAAGTAATTCATTGAGCAGCGCTTCTAGTCGAATACCTTGTTCGGTATCTCCAGCAAATGTGATTTCGTTTCCGCGTACGGTGATTGTCAGAGTTGGAAAAGCCTCTTCAATAACACGTAAATGTGCATCTGCCGGGCCCAAGAGCGCAACCATAGGAATGGCGCTGGGCACCGCAAAAAGTGTTCTATCCATTGAGCTCATTCTAGATGATTAGGTGGCTAACCCGGAGGCCAAGTGAAAGAGCGACCACCTAAGAGATGCAAGTGAGCGTGAAAAACGCTCTGTCCCGCCGATGCTCCAGTATTAAAAACCGTTCGATATCCATCCAAACCTTCTGATGTGGCAATTTCGTCAGCCGCGCTAAAGAGCGCGGCGGTAATCACCGAAGACATGGTGGCCAAATCAGCGGCATTTTCAACGTGAACTGTTGGAACCAAAAGAACATGTGTTGGCGCCTGCGGTGTGATGTCGCGAAAAGCGACAACATTTTCGGTGCGATAAATAATGTCAGCGGGAATATCTCCCGTGATGATTTTACAAAAGAGACAAGTGGGGTCTAACGGCATGGCTTCACCATATCTGTAAAGCAGCGCAAACAGCTGAAATTGCGGCAATCCCGGCATGAGCAGATCGCAAAATGGGGCGGCCCAAAAGGACAATTTTAGCGCCAGCCTCGTGCATCAGTTCTAGTTCTTCATCGGTAAGTCCGCCTTCGGGGCCTACGACGATGGCAACTTTTGAAACTAAAGTTAAACCAGCAAGTGCATCTGAAATCTTTGTTAGCGCACTCTCATGCAAAACCAGCGCTAAATCTGAGGTGGAGATTGTCGCTAGGACATCTTTCGTGGATGCCACATCACGAACTTCGGGAATCCAAAAACGGCGTGATTGTTTGCTGGATTCTCGGGCAGTAGTTCGCAACCGCTCCACTCCTGCTTCTGCTTTGCCAATAGACCGTGATGACTGCCAAGGAATAATTACATCAACTCCAGCCTCAGTGAGGAGTTCCACTGCCTCTTTAGCGCGGTCGCCTTTAGTAAGTGCTTGAATAACGGTGATTGTCGTGGACAACGCTCGTTGTGATCCAGTCTCTAACACGGTAACCGACACGGATTTCTTATCTACTGCTGAAACCGTGACGCGTGACCAAGAACCTCGACCATCTGAGAGAAGTAATTCTTCTCCTTGCTCTAGGCGCAATACACGAGATGCGTGATGCCCGTTATCTCCGTCGATCACGAAGTGTTGCCCGATATCAATCGGTAAATTTTCCACATGAAAGAGAGTAAGCATTAGCGCCCAAATAACTTACTGAAGAAACCGCCATCATGTCTTTGCATCTGTGATTCCCCATCTTTTTCTCCACGCGATTTTGCAAAGGCTGCTAATAATTCTTCTTGCTCTTTATTGAGTTTTGTTGGCGTATGAACTTCAACGTGAACGATCAGATCACCTCGTCCCCCGCCACGTAAATGAGTAACGCCTTTGCCTTTTATAGGAACTGTTGCTCCGCTTTGAGTACCAGGCTTGATGACAACGGGCATCGGCCCATCCAAAGTTTCAACATTGAGCGTTGTTCCAAGAGCTGCTGCGCTCATGGTGATACCAAGCGCCACGTGCAAGGTATTGCCTTCGCGGACCAGGAACTCGTGAGGTGATTGAACAATTTCTACATAGAGGTCGCCGGCCGGCCCTCCGCCTGGGCCTACTTCGCCACGGCCAGACATTTGAATGCGATTACCTGTTTCAACACCAGCGGGGATCTTGACGGAAATATTTTGGCGAGAACGTACTCGGCCATCTCCAGCGCATTCGCGGCATGGATTGGCGATAACACTTCCATACCCCTGGCAATTGGCACACGGGCGACTTGTCATTACTTGCCCGATGAAAGAGCGCGTTACTTGTTGAGTTTCTCCGCGACCTTTACATGTTTGGCACACCTGAGGTTTCGCATCATCGGCGCAACCTGTTCCGTGGCACTTCGTGCACAGAACGGCGCTCTCAACGCCAATCTCGCGTTCGGTTCCAAAACATGCTTCGTTGAGATCCACTTCGATGCGAATGAGAGCATCTTGTCCTGCTCGCATACGAGGACGCGGTCCACGATTTCCGCCACCACCAAAGAACGCATCCATAATGTCGCCAAAGCCAAATCCTTGGCCACCAAATTGTGAGTTTCCACCCATGTCATAGTTCTGACGTTTTTGCGGATCACCAAGTACCTCATATGCGGCAGTAACCTCTTTAAAGCGCTCCTGCGTATGTGGATCAGGATTTACATCAGGATGAAGTTCGCGCGCCAATTTTCGATAAGCCTTCTTAATATCGTCCTGGTTTGCATCTCGTTCAACACCTAAAACTGAATAATGATCTGACACTATGCGCCCTCATTTAAGTAATGCCCGACATAACGCGCAACAGCAGATACTGCTGCGATCGATCCTGCGTAATCCATACGTGTAGGTCCAATGACCCCGAGGGCACCAAGTGCGCTCTCTCCTGTGCCATAACCCACTGTAACCAAACTTGTTTGGCGAAGATTTTGTTCATTTTGTTCAGTACCGATGCGCACTTGGACTGTGTCGGTAACATCGCCGAGCAACCGAAGTAAAACTACCTGCTCTTCAAGGGCTTCAAGGATGGGATGAATCTGCGCGGTGAAATCTTCACGGAAACGAGCCAGGTTGGCGGTTCCAGCCAATACCACTTTCTCTTCTGGCTTTTCCATAGACATTTCAATAATCGTGGAAATAATCCTGCCCACGTCGCGGCGATCACTGACGCTATAACTATCTAGTAAACCCGATAAACGTTCTGCAACATCAAGTAAGCGAGCTCCAGTAATTACTTGATTGAGCTGCGTACGAAGATTCGCTAGGAAATTCTCTGGAAGGTCATGCATGAATTCCATGATGCGCTGTTCGATACGACCTGCATCGGTAATGAAGATAATCATCAAACGCGTCGGGGTGAGCAAGACAAGTTCTACGTGGCGCACGCTTGACTTCACGATCGATGGATATTGCACAACCGCCACTTGCTTCGTGACATCGGCAAGCAACCGAACAGTGCGCATCACGACATCATCAAGATCAAGGGCACCCTCTAGAAAGGTTTCAATCGCGCGACGCTCGGCACTTGAGAGTGGCTTAATCGTGGCCAATTTATCTACAAAGACTCGGTAACCCAGGTCAGTAGGAATGCGCCCTGCACTGGTGTGCGGGTGGGTGATGAGTCCTTCTTCTTCGAGAACTGCCATCTCATTGCGAATAGTTGCAGGGGAAATACCAAGTCCTGCGCGATCGGCAATGGATTTTGATCCAACAGGTTCTTGCGTCGTCACATATTCATCGACGATGGCGCGAAGGATTTCAAGGCGACGGGAGGACATGGAAGTGCTTACGCCGTCACAGCGCTGATATTGGTCAACTTTTGCATGGTAGCCAAGGTTACTACACAACCAATTCGCGCACGATTCGGTCTGCAATCAACCTTCCCGTTGGCGTGAGTTGCAGGATTCCATTTGCCCAGTGCTGATGATCCAAGTGACCAGATTGTGAATACGGCTCAATGCGAAGTATTTGATCTGCCGAAAGTTTTGAGAGTTCGATGCCTTCTCGCATTCTAATTTGCAACATGATTGCTTCATCTGACAATTGTTCTGGGGTTAAGGTTTCACTTTCAGCAACCACAGTTGTGCCAGCAAAAAGCGCAGACTTATACGCAGTGGGATGTTTAATATTCCACCAGCGAACACCATCTTTATGTGAGTGAGCGCCAGGTCCAAGTCCCCACCAATTAGCATTTTTCCAATAGGCAACGTTATGCCTGGAATCATGTCCAGGCTTTGACCAATTACTTAATTCATACCAAGACAAGCCAGCCTCTTGCGCTAATTGATCGACCAGTAAATACATATCGGCCATCAAATCATCATCAGGCATCGTTAATTCGCCGCGCTTAATCTGATTAGCCAGCTTCGTTCCAGATTCAACAATGAGTGCATATGCACTGATGTGATCCACGCCCAGGGAGAGAGCACTTTCAACACTTGTGCGCCAATCCGCCAGCGACTCCCCCGGAGTTCCGTAAATCAAGTCAACGCTCACGCTAGAAAATCCAGCAGCACGCGCACCTTCGACGGCGCGTAATACATTCTCTGGGTTGTGAGTTCGATCCAACGTTGCTAAAACATGAGGTACCGCCGATTGCATGCCAAAGGAGACGCGATTAAACCCCGCTCCCCGAAATTGCATGAGCTTGGAAGCATCGACTGAATCGGGATTTGCTTCAAGCGTTATTTCGCAATCTTCGGTGACATCCCATCCAGATTTGATGGCAGTGATGACTCTGCCTAAATCATTGGCTGGCAAAAGACTTGGAGTACCTCCACCGAAAAAGATTGTTGGCACTGAGCCGGGCGATGAGACTTTAGCAATTTCAACTTCGCGCAGAACCGCATCAATGTAATCACCCGACACCGCTTCGAGTGTTCCGCCATCGAGTAATTGTGAAGGTGTGTACGTATTGAAATCACAATATCCGCATCGCTTCACGCAATAGGGAATATGCACATAGAAAGAGAGTTGTGCAGTCATGCGTTACTTTCGGGCGGCTTTCGCCTTTTCGATGTCGGCATCCGTTGCAAGAGCTGCAATAAAGGCTTCTTGTGGAACCTCAACACGTCCCACCATCTTCATGCGCTTCTTGCCTTCCTTCTGCTTCTCCAGAAGTTTGCGCTTACGAGAGATGTCACCGCCATAACACTTGGCAAGAACATCTTTGCGAATAGCGCTGATGTTCTCGCGAGCAATGATGCGTGATCCAATAGCTGCCTGAATAGGAACTTCAAATTGTTGGCGCGGAATGAGTTGGCGCAATTTGCCGGTCATCATCAAACCGTAGGCATAGGCCTTATCTCTGTGGACAATGGCGCTAAAAGCATCTACTGCCTCACCTTGAAGCAAAATATCGACCTTTACGAGGTCGCCTTCGGCATCCCCGATTGCTTCGTAATCTAGGGAGGCGTAGCCACGAGTGCTGGATTTCAATTTATCGAAGAAGTCGAAAACAATTTCAGCAAGTGGAAGTGTGTAACGAATTTCTACGCGATCCTCTGAGAGATAATCCATACCGAGCAAGGTTCCACGCCGTTGTTGGCAAAGTTCCATGATTGCGCCGATGAATTCTGCTGGAGCAAGAATGGTTGAACGAACGATCGGTTCTTCAACGCTCTGGATCTTGCCATCAGGAAATTCGCTGGGGTTGGTAACAATCATGGATTTACCATCATCTAACTTGACGTTATAGACCACGTTAGGCGCCGTAGAAATAAGGCTCAGGTTTGATTCGCGCTCTAGACGCTCGCGAACAATTTCCATGTGGAGTAGGCCAAGAAAACCACATCGGAAGCCAAAGCCAAGTGCGGCTGATGATTCTGGCTCGTATACCAATGCAGCATCATTGAGTTGCAACTTATCTAGAGCTTCGCGAAGCAAGGGATAGTCGGCGCCATCGAGCGGGTACAGACCAGAGAAAACCATAGGCTTTGGATCCTTATATCCGGCCAGTGGAGTCTTTGTTGGATTGTTGAAATTCGTAACAGTATCGCCCACACGTGACTGGCGAACATCTTTCACGCCGGTGATTAAATAACCAACTTCGCCTACACCGAGTCCCTTACTTGCAACGGGCTCTGGCGAGATGACTCCGACTTCGAGCATTTCGTGACGAACCCCCGTTGAAAACATTTGGATTTGATCGCGCGAAGAAAGATGTCCATCAATAACTCGTACGTAGGTCACCACGCCACGGTAGACGTCATAAACGGAATCGAAGATCAACGCGCGTGCGGGGGCATTTGCATCACCTTGCGGTGCTGGAATTTGTTCAATAATTTGATCTAGTAATTCGGCAACACCTGCGCCAGTTTTTCCAGAGACCAGAAGGCAATCACTAGGTTCACATCCAATGAGCTTTGCTAATTCAGCGGCAAACTTTTCAGGTTGAGCAGCAGGTAAATCAATTTTATTGAGTACAGGAATAATCTTGAGATTGTTCTCCATCGCCAGGTACAAGTTGGCAAGTGTTTGGGCTTCAATGCCTTGCGCACAATCTACGAGCAAGATTGCACCTTCACTTGCCGCAAGCGAGCGCGAGACTTCATAGGTGAAGTCCACGTGACCAGGTGTGTCGATCATGTTCAGGATGTATTCCTTGCCATCAATGCCTGATCGCCATGGCAGACGAACTGCTTGAGATTTAATCGTGATGCCACGTTCGCGTTCGATATCCATGCGATCCAGATATTGGGCACGCATATTGCGAGGGTCAACTACTTCGGTGATTCCGAGCATGCGGTCAGCCAGGGTGGATTTTCCATGGTCGATGTGGGCAATGATCGCAAAATTGCGAATCTGAGCCGGATCCGTTGATGCTGGTTGCGGTGCCTTAGCAAGTGAAATTGCAGGCATGAACCTAGCCTCGCTTTAGAGTGAAGAGAAAATTAACGAACGCCAGCTTTGGTCGCTGACTTAGCCATTTTGGACTTCTTGTTGGCGGCTGCATTCTTGTGAAGAACACCCTTAGCAACTGCAACGTCGAGAGCTTGCGAAGCGCTACGAAGTTCAGCGGTGATCTTTGCGCTATCTCCGGCAGTAACTGCGTCGCGGAACTTGCGAACAGCGGTCTTGATGGATGAGCTCACTGCCTTGTTACGAAGGCGTGCCTTCTCATTGGTCTTGATCCGCTTAATCTGCGACTTGATATTTGCCACGTGCGCTTGTCCTGTCCTATTTCTTAAGATGGCCGACCCTGATAGGTCTTGCCCAAGAGGGTGAAGGCTACCAGCGAGGTGCCATTAGCCTCAAATTGGTTGGGCCCCGCTAGGAGCGGGCTCGGGCAATCTCGGAAACAGCCCGTTCCAGAGCGTAAATCGGGTCCACGGAAGCGCCTTTAACAGCGGCGTCTGCTTGAGCAATAGCGGCTACAGCGGTGGCGATGCCCCGTGGAGTCCATGAAGATAACTGGCGACGAGCTTTATCGATCTGCCACGGAGCCATGCCCAATACTCCAGCCAATTCAAAAGATTTCGATCCGCGATTGGCACCGGAAACTTTTGCCAATGCTCGAAGTGCGGAGGCGATCGCGCTGGTCACCATAACCGGATCGGTGCCTGTAGCAATGGCGCTGCGAAGTGCCAGGAGCGCTTTAGTTGTATCTCCTTCAAGGGTCGCATCAGCGACATCGAAACCTGTCGTTTCAATGCGGCCTTGATGGTATTTATCAATCATGGATTCATCGATGACCCCCGTTGTATCGGAGGCAATCTGTGAACATGCGGCGCTGAGTTCGCGCAATTCGTTTCCAACGGCGCTTACCAAAGCGGCAACTGCGCTCGGTGTGATTTTGCGCCCCAGGTCCAACATCATGTTCTTAACGAAATCTTGCTTCTCGCTCTCCTTCTTAAGAGGCTCGCAGGTAATTATTTCTGGCTTTGTCTTCTTAATGGTGTCGAGCAGAGCCTTGCCTTTGACTCCGCCTTTATGAATAAAAACCACGGTAATAGTTGGATCCATATCATCCAGATACCGTGTGACCTCATCCTGAACTTCCATCAATAAATCTTGTAGATCGCGAATAATCAATACGCGCTTTTCGCTAAAGAGGGAAGGCGAAAGCGCATCGGCAATATCGCCAACAATTGCATCTGCGCTAAAGATAGTGGTGATCTCGGCGCTCGCTTCTTTAAATTGCGCCATCAACTTACCCATTGCTCGGTCGGCGAGTGCGGATTCAGAACCGAGCAAAAGATAATTGCTCATCCCAACCTCACTTTCTGCCACCATGCACTTGCCATGCTTGTTCGGATGTGAAAACGATGCGCTCTTGCCGAAATGGCAATGGCTCCGCTTTTGTCCGTCCGGTAAACCCGGCTTCGAAGTCTATCCAGCAGGGCCAACGTTTGAGGCGCGGGGTGGCCATACGAGTTTCCCGTGCCGACACTGATCACAGCCAACGTTGGCGAAAGTCGCGCTATCAAGGCGGGGTCTTGGTAGAGGGATCCATGATGGCTGACTTTGTAAATATCCACGTGCGCCATAGCATCCACCAACTGCGCTTGCACGGGTGGTTCTAGGTCCCCCGCAGTAAATAGCGTGAAATCAGGGGCGCTAATCAGCAATGCAATGCTCGAATTATTAATGGCCGAACCATCACCTGGCATGAGGGCAAAGGTGTGCGAACCATCATCGGGCCATAAGACTTTTAGCGTGATCCATCCGCGATTGCTGGCAATAGTTGCCAAGCTCCCGGCCACAACGCTGACTTGGGAAACGCCAGCTAACCATTGATGTACTCGAGCACTCTCAAAGAGCGGTTCGTTGTTATTGCTCACCCACACCTGATCAACTTTGCGATGGTTAATAAGCCCGGCAACACCCTCAACGTGATCGGCATGAAAATGCGTGAGCACAAGAAGTGACACTTCTTTAATGTCCAGATTTCGCAGGCATTTGTCTTCAAGACCCGCATCAGGTCCGGTATCAATCACGATTGCGCGATGGCTGCCTAAGTTAATAACCAAGGAGTCGCCTTGACCAACATCGCATTGCGCGATCTGCCAATCCCCTGCAGGCCAACGTGTCACCCACGAGAATGTGATCGCCGAAATCAGCGCTATGACAATCACATATCGCATTCGCGTTTTCAGAAAAAGCAGCGCTGCGATGATGGTGATCATGATTGCGAGTGCCGTCGCAAATCCCACGAGCCCCGTAGTAAATTGCACAACAGGGAAATTCGCAGACCAACGCGCAATTCCGGCAATCGCATCTGCGGGAAATCGAATCAGATACAGAAGGAAGATACTCACCCCTGGCGCGAAAGGCGCGGCAAGAGCTGCAATAAATCCCAACACTGTAATAGGGGCAACCATGGGAGCGGCAAGTAAGTTAGCGATCACGGTCATGGGGCCGATGTATCCCGAGAGCGCAACCAAGATCGGAGCACACATCACAACCGCTGCAATCGGAGGACTGAGCGCACCAGCAATCTTGCGATGCATAAATCGTGAAAGTCGATTGGCTATGTGAGGTGCAAGAAGCAACAGACCCGCGGTTGCCAATACTGAAAGTGCGAAACCTGGATCGCGGGCTTGCCATGGATCACCTACCACGACGGTCGCGACGGCAAATCCCAAGGCAGGTAAGGAATCACTTTTCTTTCCGACTCCGCGAGCGAAAATCACAACGCTGGCCATCGCTGCGGCGCGAAGCACTGACGGAGATGGACGCACCAGTGCGATAAAGCCCATCAGAGCGATTGTTGTAAAGATCAAACGCAAACGGATCGATCGTACAAACCATTGCATGCACCATAAAACAAAGAGCGAAATGATTGCGAAATTCGCCCCGCTGACGGCCGTTAAGTGCGTCAATCCAGACCTTCTCATGGCATCTCTAAAGGACTGATCTTGCAACGAGGTATCGCCTAAAACCATTCCAGGAATTAGCGCTCCTCCATCGCCGGCGTCAACGCGGTGGCTGAGATCTCGCAAATGGGTGCGGATTGAGCCCAAACTTCGTGCCCATCGCGAAGCAGGCGTTACTCCATGAATATCTCCGCGCACTATAAAAAGCGCTGCTACTCGCGCTTCCTTGCTCAAACGGACTGAACCTGTTGCGTGGAAAATCTGCCCGGGCAATAAACCAAGAACGGATGCATCTGAGGAAATTACGCGTACAGGAACTCGAAGACGGTATTCAGGAATATCGCTACCGATATTTAGGGCGGTTGCTAGGAAGCTATAACTTGGCGGCGCCAACGTTGAACCAAAGACTTTGGGTTTTGTTTGATTCGGATCCGTCATCACTTGCATCTGCAAGAGTGCGTTCTTACCTAAGAACTCTCGAACTGCGCTCTTTTCTAGACTTGCTTGGCGAAGTGACATCATCGAGGCGCCAAGAAGTAAAGCGCACGCTAAGACAACTATGAGCGTTTTATGTCGAACCAGGCCAAAAAGCGCAATGAATGCAAAGAATGTGCACGACCACCAAGGCGAGATCCAACTTTGTGTAAGCGCACCTACCCAGATGGCACCACCTAGGACCAGGGCTCGGTAATCACCTACACGGTGATCTTGCTCTTGAATTCCGCGAATTTCGAAGCACCAATCCCAGAAACTTTCTGAAGATCATCCACACTCATGAAAGGGCCATTCACTTTTCGATAGGCCACAATTCGGGCTGCGATCACCGGGCCAACGCCGGGAAGCGAATCGAATTCAGAAATAGTGGCGCGATTAATATTGATTGGCCCCGTGTGCTTAATGACCACACGGGTTGTCGACGAAGTGCCAACGGAATTACTTGCTATTGGTTGCACATAGATTTGTTCACCATCTTTAATGATGCGAGCCAGATTGACATCGCTGACATCGCTTCCTTTTTTCACACCACCAGCAGCGGTAATCGCATCGATCACTCTTGAACTCACGGGAAGTTCATAAACTCCAGGTGTATTGACTCCCCCGGCAACATCAACCGTGACCAGTGGGGGCGCAATCATTGACAGGGTAGATGGGGCAGATGGAGCCGGTAGCGCAATCTCTACGGGTTGCGAATGTCCGCGGAAAACAACACCTGCGGATACGACGACAGCAATGAGAGCGAGGATCAGGAGTGCTCGTTTTTGGGCGCTCTCGAAATGTAGGTCAGATAACCAATCTTGGATTTGCTCTTTATAGCCTTGCAGAAGTTGATTCATGCACCCATTGAAAAGGCATACGGACTAGGGGTTCTACATTCACCCAAGCTTCTGTTTACGCCGTATATCTGTTGATACGAGCAATCAGAGGATCACTTCGGCGCTCTTCTCCGATTGAATGACAACGCCTCTACGGGAGATCGGAATTGATTGCGAATACGTTCAACGTCGAAAATTAGGAAAGCTACTGCCCAGCTACAACGATGTTAACGAGCTTGGGGGCACGAGTAATGATCTTGGCAATTGTTGTACCTGTCAGATCAGCGACGATTGTTGAGTGAGACATTGCCATCGCTTCAAGATCTGCATCAGAAATAGTTGGCGAAACTTCAAGGCGCTCTTTGATCTTTCCGTTGATCTGCACAATGGCAATTACCGAATCAGCAACAAGGAGTGCTTCATCAACCACTGGCCAACCAGCAAGTGCAATGGCAGGTTGATGTCCCAAGCGCTCCCACATTTCCTCGGCGGTGTACGGGGCAACGAGTGAGAGCATGATGGCAATCGCCTCTACGGCCTCGCGCGCAGCAGGATCTGCCGGGCCACACCCTGAATCAATTGCTTTGCGAGTGGCATTAACTAATTCCATAATTCGAGCAACAGCAACATTGAAACGGAATGTTTCAACTGCAACCCCAGCATCGTGAAGGGCTTTATGAGTCACTTTGCGAAGACTGATCTCACCTTGTGAAAAATCAACGCCGGGAGCGCTAGTGATGTCTCCTGAGAGACGCCATGCGCGCGACAAGAACTTGACTGAACCCGAAGGTGAAACATCCGACCAATCCACATCATCCTCAGGTGGGCCGGAGAAAACCATCGACAGGCGAATCGCATCGACTCCATGCACTGCTAATTCGTCGGAGAGGCGAACCAAATTTCCACGACTCTTACTCATTGCTGAGCCATCCATGACGACCATGCCTTGATTGAGTAAACGCGTAAATGGTTCGTTAAAAGAGAGCATCTGCATATCGAACAAAACCTTGGTGAAGAAGCGACTATAAAGAAGGTGCAAAATCGCGTGGGTTACTCCGCCAACGTACTGGTCAACAGGCAACCATGTATCTACGCTTTCGCGACTAAAGGCTTGGGTGTGATCGGTGTTGTTGGGATAGCGCAAGAAATACCAGGATGAATCCACAAATGTATCCATAGTGTCTGTATCGCGAAGGGATGGTGCCCCGCACTTTGGACATGGGACATTTACCCAATCGGTTGCAGCGCCAAGGGGCGAAGTTCCTTTAGGTTTGAGATCAAGCCCTGCAGCATCAGGCAATTTCACCGGCAAAGTATCAAGGGGAGCAGCAACATCGCCACAGGATGGGCAATGAATAATTGGAATTGGAGTGCCCCAATAACGTTGGCGAGAAATAAGCCAATCGCGCAGGCGATAGTTGCGAGCGGCTTTTCCTAGGCCATCTTTTTCGAGTTGGGCGCTAATGAATGCAATAGCATCTGTTTTTGATTTGCCATTGAGTGGGCCAGAGTTAATAAGCGCGCCATCTCCTGCGGTTGCAATCCCACTCACCGCAGGATCTTCCTCGCCCGTCTCAACAACAACGCGCACAGGCAATTGCATTGCAATCGCGAAATCTAGATCGCGCTGATCATGAGCAGGCACCGCCATGATGGCACCCGTTCCGTAATCGGCCAAGACATAATCACTTGCCCAAATTTGTAACTTCTCGCCATTGACTGGATTAATCGCATAGCGCTCTAGGAAGACGCCGCTTTTGGGTCGATCCGTTGCCATGCGATCAATATCGCTATCGGCCTTAATCTTTTCAAGGTAGGTATTGAACTGGGATTCCACTGCTGTTCCTTGTGCCAGTTCGGCAGCTAAGTCGCTATCTGCTGCAACAACAAAGAATGTTGCGCCATATAAAGTGTCAGGGCGTGTGGTGTAAATAGTGACGGGCTCATCGCGGCCTTCAATTTGGAAATCAACGTTGGCACCGGTTGATCGGCCGATCCAGTTGCGCTGCATTGTCAAAACTTTCTCTGGCCACTGGCCTTCGAGTTCGGACATGTCATCAAGCAAGCGATCTGCATAGTCAGTGATCTTGAAATACCACTGCGTCAATTTCTTCTTTGTGACTGCTGTATCGCAACGCTCGCATAGACCTGCAACTACTTGCTCGTTTGCTAAAACAGTTTGGCAAGAAGGACACCAATTAACTTTGGAGGCTTTGCGATAGGCAAGACCGCGCTCGAACATTTGAATGAAGAGCCACTGATTCCACCGGTAATACTCTGGATCGCAGGTATTGAATGTGCGATCCCAATCAAAGGAACATGCATATCGGCGCATCGATGCTTTTTGTACAGCGATATTTTCATAGGTCCAGATCGCAGGATCGATATTGCGTTTGATCGCAGCGTTCTCTGCTGGCAAACCAAATGCATCCCAACCAATGGGGTGCATGACATTGAAACCTTTTTGAACCCAATATCGAGCAATCACATCACCGAGTGCGTATGCCTCGGCATGGCCCATATGTAAATCACCGGAAGGATAGGGAAACATATCCAGGACATATTTCTTAGGGCGGGGATCATCGGCTCGACCACTTTTGAACGGGGCTATCTCATCCCAGATTGGGAGCCATTTTTCCTGCACATGGACAATGTCGTACGCCGCATGTTCACGCTCATTTTCCACGTGGAGCTGAGGGGATTTGAACCCCTGACCCCCTGCATGCCATGCAGGTGCGCTACCAGCTGCGCCACAGCCCCGAACTTTCAAAAACCCATGGTGGGAATCTTCAGCGAGAGATTACCCCATCACGGTACTTCGGACACAATTTCCAGAGGGCTCGGGCAGAGTGATGGGGGCTAAACATCCATCCGAGTGCCTAGGGAAATCACGCGGTTATCCGGCAAACCAAAGTAATCAGAGGCTGTCGCAGAATTACGATGCAAGAGTGCAAAAGTTCGCTCAGAGAGACCTCTCAAAGCCCCACCATGAGATTCAACGAACTTTCTATCTGAAAGGTAGTAGGTGCAACGAGCTTCAATTTCTGGAGTCAAAACCTTCTCTGCCAGAATCTTAGAAACCTTGAGCTCTTGTTTGAATCCGACCCAAATAATTACCTCTATAACTCGAGAATTTATTTGTTTCACCCGTGGCGGTGCGCTCACGAAAGGAATGTCACCCGTAATTACTTCCACGACAACGATGTTGGAGGGAATTGAATGTAAATTATGAATCTGCGATGCAAGTGCTTGAGGTACTTGATGAGCCGTGGAGGAAAGGTATACGCCGGTATCAGGAATTACGGAGATGGAATTACTTTCGATTAAAGCTTCCACCTCTTCCCATCCCAATACAGAATCTGAAAGTGCCACCGAGAGGGCTCTTTGTCCTCTGCGCCAGGTCCACATTAAATAAGTAATAGCGAGAGCAATTACGAGTGGAACCCAGGCGCCCTTAATAATTTTCGTTACGGTGGCTAAAAAGAAAGCAAGATCGATTGCAAGAAGCAAAGGCAACGTAATAATGAGTGCGCCCTTATTCCATTTGAGCTTCTCTTTGGCCACGAATCCAAAGGCAAGGGTTGTAACAAGCATCGTGCCCGATATAGCGAACGAATAGGCATTTGCTAGCGCATTCGAACTTCTAAAGTTAATGACGAGAAAAATAGATCCAATGCCAACGAGAAGATTGATCGCCGGGACATAAATCTGACCTTCTAAATCTTCACTGGTGTGAACGATCTTCAAACGCGGAAAGAGCCCAAGTTTTACTGCTTGGCGCGAAAGCGATGCAACACCGGTTATCAGGGCTTGCGAGGCAATGACTGTCGCTGCAGTTGCTATGAGGACGAGGAATAATGTCCAAGATTTTGTCGGAGCAAGGTCAAAGAAAAGATTACCCTTGGTATCTGGATTCTGAAGTGCAACGACAGCTTGCCCTAAGTAATTGAGAATCAATGTCGGCGCCACTACCAGATACCAGCTCACTCGAATCGGTGTCTTTCCAAAGTGACCAAGGTCGGCGTAGAGCGCTTCTGCGCCAGTAATTGCCAGAATTACCGACGATAAAATAACAAAAGTGTGGAGGCCATGATGGCCGACATACTCCGCTGCGTAATAAGGTGAGAGCGCCTTAACGACATGTGGCATCTCCTGAACTTTTCGAAATCCTAAATATCCAATCGTTGCGAACCAGACCAAGATGATCGGTCCAAAGAGTCGGCCAATGCTTCCCGAGCCCTTGTATTGAGCCCCAAATAAAACCACCAAAATTGCAACCGTGATAGGTACTGATAAATGAATAAATCGTGGATCGATTGTTCCTAAACCCTCCGTCGCAGAAAGAACAGATATCGCGGGAGTTAAAATTCCATCACCAAATAGAAGTGCAGTTCCAAGCATAAGCAAAATAAGGAATCCATACCGTGCGCCAGTTTGCGCGTTCTTGATTCTCCAGGGCAACAAGGCAAAAAGCGCCAAGATCCCACCTTCGCCATTGTTATCGGCTCTGAGTACGAAAGTTAAATACTTCAGCGATACAACAAGCATCAAGGACCAAAAAATCAGCGATACAACTCCAAAAATGTCGTAGGCCGTAGTCCCCGAGGAATCTAGCGACTGGCGAAATGCATAAATAGGGCTAGTACCGATGTCGCCAAAGACCACACCGAGCGATCCTATTGTGAGTGCTGCAAAAGCTGCGGGGCTCTTTGATTTCTTCATCGAAGGTTGGGCTCAGCCCCACTTTCCTCTCCGTAAATCGGCTCTGGGATAGATCCGGCATTGTGTTCGACCAAATGCCAACCCCGTGGCCCCAGTGCCAAAACAGACCAAGCCGCGTTAGAAAGACCGCCCAGTACTCCCCAATGTGATTGCGGTAGCTCTAGCAATTTTCCTAAAACACATCGGGCAGTGCCGCCATGTGTTGCCACGATTAATAATTGATTTTCCCCGCCTTGTGCCAGTGCGCGATTAATTGCACCCACAGCGCGATCGGCAACTTCGGTGCGTCGCTCCCCGATTGTTCCTGCGGGATTGTCATCTCCATCAATCCAGCGAACAAAGTTTGCGAAATCCTCTGCACGATTTTCTTTACCGGTTTTACCCTCCCACATGCCACCGTTCGTTTCACGCAAATCGATATCGGTGGAGACAGGTAAGTGAACAAGATCAGCAAGTGATTGCGCAGTGTCACGTGCACGAGAGAGATCACTAGAAATAATTGCCGTGGGTTTCATTCCTGCCAAGAGTTGGGCGGCGCGTTGTGCCTGATAGACACCAACTTCGTTGAGGGGAATATCTGAGTGGCCCTGGAATCGGTTGATCACGTTCCAATCTGTTTGACCATGACGCCAAAGGACAATGCGTTGTGTATTAGCCACGTGCTTTCTCTTCCGCTACGGCATCGAGTGCGATGGTAGGGCAATCATTCCAGAGACGATCCAACATGTAATAACGACGCAATTCATCACTTTGAATATGTACAACGAGGTCGCTGTAATCGATCAGGACCCACTCGGCACCATTTTCGCGGCGCGTTGGCTTTTGACCAGCGAGTGTCATTTGACGCTCCACCTCATCGGCGATTGCGCTGACCTGGGGAACATTGGCGCCGCTTGCGATCAAGAAGACCTCAGAGAGCACTAACTGATCAGAGAGATCAATGGCAATGAGATCGCGCCCCATTTTCTCCAACACTGCTCGTGCGGCAATTTGAGTACTTGCGATAACTGCTTTGCTAGCTGGCATATAAGTTGTGCTCCTTGATATAGGTCAAAACGTTGGCAGGAATATCGCCGGTAACGCTGTGATGGGTGAGTAATTCTTGTCGTACTTTCGTTGAAGAAAGATCCAGTGCATCGATATCTAGACCCTCCCCATCGCGCGCGATAATCAATACTTCGACAAGATTTCGAAGTTCTGCACTTCGATGCCACTTATCTATTTGTGCCGCGGCATCGCTGCCGAGAATTATGACAATTGCTACATCTGGCCGAGAACCGTACAACTCCTCCACGGTATCAATCGTGTAGGTGGGTCCAGATCGGCGGACCTCACATTCACACACCCCTACTCGTGATTTCACCCGCGCCGGTAAATCGGAAAGAGCCAGTTCAACCATTGCTAAACGATCCATAGCCGAGGCAATGGGACCATCACTTCTCATCCACGGGTTGCCGGCCGGCACAACAAGTACTTCATCAACCATATTTCGATCAAGAATTTGTTGAATAAGGTGGATATGGCCCTGGTGAATTGGGTCAAAAGTCCCACCAAATAAACCGAGCCTCATATGCGCCGACAAATGATCAGACAATTAATCCCGGTCGAGTCGCAGAACCACGTACAACAGGACGCTGAGCAGTCCGAATGCGAATAATCCAAAGAAAACTGGAGGGGCAGGTAACTTGCGAACTACTTCACCGGCGATGGAAATCATGTGCAGAGCCTACCTCAGCCTTTAGCCAGGAGCTTCTTAAATTGCGCCTCATCAATAATGGCAATGCCCAATTCTTGAGCTTTGGCCAATTTTGAGCCAGGGTCAGCCCCCACCAACACATAATCAGTTTTCTTAGAGACCGAACTTGAATTCTTTCCGCCATGGGCCGCTATCACTTCAGCAATCCCATCACGCGTAAAATCGCTCAATCCGCCTGTCACTACAAATGTCAGACCCGCCAATGTTTGTGGGGCCGATTTGCCTTGCTCGTGCACCATTCTTACGCCGGCGGCTTTCCACTGGGAAATGATGTCGCGGTGCCATTGCTGTCCAAACCATTCAATAAGCGAATCTGCAATCGTGGCACCGACGCCATCGACTGCCGATAATTCATCGGCCGAAGCCGTGGCAATCGCATCCACGGATCCAAATGTGGTCGCCAAAGATTGCGCGGCAGTTGGCCCAACGTGGCGAATAGAAAGAGCAACCAGAGTGCGCCAGAGTGGACGCGACTTCGCTTGTTCGAGGGCCGCTAATAGTTTCTCCGCATTTGCTGCCGCTTTGCCATCCTTCTTCTGAAAGAAATCTGACTTACTCAATTTTTCAGCGGTGAGATCGAAAAGGTCTGACTCATCGTCGATGATCTTGTCACTCAAAAGTGCTTGGGCAGATTCGAATCCGAGAACATCAATATCCAAGGCCGCGCGCGATCCTATGTAATAAATGCGCTCGCGCAATTGTGCTGGGCAAAACTGCGTATTAGGACAGCGAATATCAATGTCACCTTCAGAAATAGCGCGAAGTTTACTTGCGCAATCGGGACAATGAGTTGGCATAACAAATGGCTTCTCTGCACCGGTACGTCTTTCTATCACTGGCCCTAGCACTTCAGGAATGACATCACCAGCTTTGCGAATCACCACAACATCACCGATCAAAATTCCCTTGCGCACAACTTCTTGAGCGTTATGCAAAGTGGCATTGGTAACCGTTGACCCAGCAACCTTAACGGGTTCCATAAATGCAAATGGCGTTACTCTGCCCGTGCGGCCCACGCTGACTTTGATATCCAGTAAACGCGTTGTTACCTCTTCTGGCGGATACTTAAACGCAATTGCCCACTTAGGTGCGCGCGATGTAAAGCCCAGCGCGACCTGTTGGGAGATTTCATTGACTTTAATGACAACACCATCAATTTCGTGTTCTATGTCGTGACGATGTTTCTCGTAGTTGGCGATGAAATCACTCACCTCTTTGCGCGTGGCAAGAACGCGATAGCGCTCACTGGTGGGCAATCCCCACCCTTTGAGCGCTTCATAGGCTCCGCTTTGAGATTCGAAAGTTGCACCTTCGCAAGCGCCAATCCCATGCACCACCACACTCAACGGACGTGCAGCCGTAATTCTCGGATCTTTCTGGCGCAAAGAACCAGCGGCTCCGTTTCGTGGATTAGCAAAGAGGGACTTTCCAAGTTCCTCCAAAGAGGCATTGAGTTCGGCAAATGCCTCAAGTGGAAAAAAGACTTCCCCGCGGACTTCTATCAGCGATGGAATGTTTTTGCCGATCAAAGTATGTGGCAAGTTCTTAATGGTTTTCACATTGAGAGTGACATCTTCACCTGTGACACCATTGCCGCGAGTAAGAGCTTGTGTGAGTACTCCGCCTTCATAAAGTAAGTTGATCGCTAGCCCATCTACTTTGAGTTCGCAGAGCCACTCATTAACGGGCGCTTCCTTTTCAGTGCGATCAAACCACATGCCGAGTTCTTCGTTATCAAAGACGTTATCCAGACTCATCATCTTTTCGATGTGATCTCGTTGCTCAAAACTTGTGGCAAATCCTCCACCTATGTTGAGTGTTGGCGAATCTTGCGCGCGTAATTCTGGATGCCTGGATTCAAGATCATTGAGTTCGCGAAGGAGCGAATCAAATTGCGCATCTGTGATGCTGGGTTTATCCAATACGTAGTATTTGAATTGATGGTCGCGAATCTCTTGAGTGAGCTCATCGATTCGAGCACGCACCTTGGGACTCATGCCTGCGTCTCGCAGACCGTTGCCGAACCGACCACGCGATCATCGTCATAAATAACCATGGCTTGTCCTGTTGCTAATCCAAGAAGTTCAGATTCCAGATGTGCAATGAGCTTTTCGCCGTCGTAGAAATAGGTGCATGGCAATGGTTGACCATGCGCGCGAATTTGTACAAAACCTTGCGTTGGCGTTGATGTCACCGCGGGACCACACCACACAGGATTTTCGCCATACATTTTCGTGATCGCCAAATCCTCCCGTGCGCCTACAACAACAGTGTTTGTCTTTGGTTGGGTCTTCAACACAAATCGAGGTGAGCCATCAGGGGTGGGTACCGTGAGACCTAAACCTTTGCGTTGCCCGATTGTGTAGGTATAGGCACCTTTATGTTTACCAATGATTGTGCCCTCTTGATCGACAATCGGACCCACTTCACTGCCTAAGCGATCATGCAACCATCCCGCGTTATCTCCAGAGGGAACGAAACAAATATCGTGACTATCTGGTTTATTAGCGACAGAGAGTCCGCGCGCAGCGGCTTCTTTGCGGATATCAACTTTCTCGGTATCACCCAGTGGAAAGATGGCGCCTTGAATTTGTTCCACCGTAAGAACCGATAAGACATAGGACTGATCCTTGGAATTATCGATTGCCCGATGCAAAGTCTTACCCATGGGGCCATCTTTAGTGGTTGCATAATGCCCCGTGACAACACCATCAAAACCCATCGCCCGAGCACGATCTAAGACGGCAGCAAATTTAATCTTTTCGTTGCACCGAAGGCACGGGTTGGGCGTGCGGCCTGCCGCGTATTCAGAGAGGAAATTCTCTACAACACCCTCGTGGAATTCTTCGGCCATATCCCAAATATAGAAAGGGATACCGACAACATCCGCTGCCCTGCGCGCATCATGGGAATCCTCCACGGTGCAACATCCCCGCGCTCCAGAGCGATATTTCTGCGGATTGGAAGAGAGCGCTAAGTGCACACCAATAACTTCGTGGCCAGCTTCGACCGCACGTGCCGCAGCAACAGCTGAATCCACTCCGCCACTCATGGCTGCAATGAGTCTCATCGAAGATTGGCCGCTCTAGCGCGCTCTATTACTCCTGGAAGTGCGTTTAACACTGAGGTCACATCACTGGTCGATGTTGTTGACCCTAACGAAAAGCGCAAACTTGAACGTGCGCTCTTATCGCTATGACCCATGGCAAGGAGCACATGACTTGGACGTTGCACTCCCGCGCTGCATGCCGACCCCGTTGATGCTGCAATGCCTTGCGCATCCAAAAGCAAAAGTAGCGTGTCACTTTCTGTACCAGGAAAAGTAGCATTGACGATGCCCGGAAGTGTTTCCGATGCTCCGTTTATGTACGCATCTGGAATTACGTGAACTATTCCCTGAGCCAGCAGGTTGCGCATTTCACGAACGTGTTCACCTGGGTAGTCGCCATCTGCGGCTGCGGCACATCCCACAATGGCTGGCGCGTTCAGAGTTCCGCTACGAATTTCGCGCTCTTGTCCCCCGCCATGCAAAAGCGCCGGAATTTCAAGTCCACGTTTGAGAACAAGAATTCCGATTCCGAGCGGGCCACCTATCTTGTGTGCACTGAGTGAGAGTGCCGTGAGTCCAAGAGTTGAGAAAGATAAGGGCACCTTTTTAAAACTTTGTACCGCGTCAGAGTGGACAGGGATCGAATGCGCACTTGCCAAGGCCACTATTTCAGTGATGGGCTGGAGCGCGCCTGTTTCATTATTTGAGTGCATTACAGAAATTACTGCAATTTCATCTGCGCGATCTTTAAGAAGTTGCTCCAATTGAGAAAAATCAAGTACACCATTACTTGTCACGCCAATCGAAACAATCTCGGCGCCTTCGTGTTCTGCCAACCATTGCGCAGGATCAAGAATCGCATGGTGCTCGATCGCAGATATCACGATCACATTGCGGCCAACACTTTTGCCTTTCCAATACAAACCTTTTAATGCGGTGTTGTTTGCCTCTGTTCCAGATGCTGTAAAAATGATTTCACTGGGAACGCATCCGATATGCAACGCTAATGACTCGCGGGCTTGCTCAATGGCTTTTCGTGATGCTCGCCCAGGGGCGTGAAGACTTGATGGGTTGCCCAACTGAGCCATTTGAGCCGTCATTGCAGCGATAGCCGCATCAACCATTGGAGTGGTTGCTGCGTGATCGAGATAGATGGCCATGGAGCCAAGTCTAGGACTTGCGCGCTTGCACGCCTTCCGTGGCCTTGGGTAGCACGGCAAAAAGGTCTCCTATTACGCCAAAATCTGCGATTTCAAAGATCGGCGCGTCAGGATCTTTATTGATTGCCACAATCAACTTGCTCGTTTGCATTCCGGCGCGATGTTGAATGGCCCCTGAAATTCCGCATGCGACATAGAGCTGAGGGCTCACCGTTTTTCCAGTTTGGCCGACTTGAAGTGAGTGTGGATACCAACCTGCATCTGTGGCTGCACGTGAAGCACCGACCGCGGCGCCTAAGGAGTCCGCGAACGCTTCAACAACGGCAAAATTGCCATCAGTGCCACGGCCCCCTGAAACAATGATTTGGGCTTCCGTCAGCTCTGGTCGACCGCCTTTTACATAAGGGGCGCGTGAAATTACCTGTGCCAATTGTGCACTCGCGCTCATTTCAAAAGCGCCAGTTGTTATGGATGGTGAAGCCGCAACAAGATCTGGAGTTATTGAATTTGGTCGAAGCGTTATGACTGCGCAACCGTGACTGACGCGAGAATGCACCGTTGTTGATCCACCAAAAACTAATTGAGTTGCAGTGAGATCTGCGCCAACATCTACTGCATCAGTAATAAGACCTGACTCAATCTGCACAGCAACACGTGCAGCAACTTCCTTGCCGTAAGCACTGGAAGCAACGAGAAATGCATCGGCCGCTCTTGCAGTAATAACTTGCGCAACTGCGTCAGAGGCGGCAGCAACCGAATACTTTTCAAAAGCATCACTTTCGATGACAACCACTTCTGCAATGGGCCCACTGGTAATAAGCCCGGCGAGCGCGCCGCCTTTGCCCGGGGCCGCAAGGACAAGTGCGGTAACGGATCCGACACGTGCACCAGCGGTGGCGAGTTCAGCAACAGTCTTTGCCACGCCATCGGCGGAAAATTCTGCGAGTATCAATACCTGACTCATGCGAATTTCTTTTCTACTAGGAAATTCAGGAGGGCTTCTCCGCCGGCTCCATCGTCAACAACTTTAACTCCCGCCGCTTTGGCTGCACGTGGCGTGGCATCAACCACCGCGCTCCATGAATCTTGTTTGCCTAAGCCAATTTCTGAAAGTGAATGCACTGCCATCGGCTTTTTCTTCGCCGCCATAATTCCCTTGAATGAGGGGTAGCGGGGTTCATTAATCTTTTCGATCACGCTGATCACACATGGAAATTGCGCCTTCATAGTGTCAACTCCTGCTTCCGTTTCCCGAGTGATCGTCACAGTTGAATCATCGGGAGTAACGATTACGGAACCAGCAAAAGTTAATTGTGCCCAGCCCAATCGTTGCGCCAACATTGCAGGCACGACGCTCATGCGTGCATCCGTTGATTCGGTGCCACACAGAACTAAGTCAAACTTTTGATCGGCAATTACTGTGGCTAAAACTTTTGATGTACCGAGTGCATCGCTTCCAATGAGTGCATCATCGGTGATGATGATTGCGCTATCGGCTCCCATGGAAAGTCCTTTGCGAACCGCATCAGTTGCGCGCGCGGGTCCCATTGAAATCAAGGTGATGGTGTGAGCGCCACCTTCTCCATTGCCACCGTGAGCTTCAACGATGCGCAGAGCTTCCTCTACGGCGTACTCATCTAGATCATTGAGAACCGCGTCGACACCTTCTCGATCGAGCAATCCGTTGATCATCGTTTTTTGGGCCCAAGAGTCGGGCACTTGCTTTACACAGACCGCAATCTTCATGCTCAGATGTTACTTCTCGGTACCGCATGGAACAAAGCGCCTCGTCGGATCTTCATCTCTGCTTTGCCGACACGTAACCTCAACCTCCCATTGAGGTTTCTTGGATACTTCACTCTCCAGCCATGAAGGTTGCGATCGTTACCGAATCGTTTCTTCCCCAAGTCAATGGGGTCACTAATTCTGTACTGCGCATACTTGAATACTTATCTGCCCAGGGTCATGAAGCACTTGTTATTGCACCAGAGAGTACGGATGGCCCTTCACGGTATGCGGGTTTTCGCATAAAAAGAATTCCAAGCCTGGCGATGAAGGGGCTCATTCCAGTAGCACTTCCCCAAAAAACCCTCGAGCCGCTCCTTGAAGGTTTTTGCCCCGATGTAATTCACTTGGCCTCTCCAATCTTTCTGGGATCCTACGTTGCCAAGATCGCAAAGCGAATGGATATTCCAACTCTCTCCGTTTATCAAACCGATATTGCCGGTTTTGCTCGACATTACGGATTAACTATTGCGCATTCGCAATTAAGAAAATGGGTTGCCAAGATTCATATGCAAACCTCCCGAACACTGGCCCCATCTTCATGGTCATGTCGCGATCTTGAATCAAGCGGTGTTAAAAATGTGCACTTATGGCAACGCGGTGTAAATTCAGAGAGATTCAATCCGGCACACAGAAACGAAGAACTTCGTAAACAATGGACGCAGGGGAACTCTGAAAAGAAGATCGTTGGATACGTCGGAAGATTAGCAAATGAAAAACGTATCGATGATTTAGCAGTTCTTGATAAACGCCCCGATGTTCAATTGGTAATTGTTGGGGAAGGACCAGCTCGTTCAAAACTAGAACGCGAACTTCCCAACGCAATATTCCTAGGCTTTCAAGGTGGAGAAGATCTCTCCAGGGTCTACGCATCGCTGGATATCTTTGTGCATACAGGCAAGCACGAAACATTTTGCCAATCCATTCAAGAAGCTCTCGCATCAGGCATACCGGTCATCGCCCCAAATACTGGCGGGCCTACTGATTTAGTAGCACAGGGAAATGCTGGCTACCTCATTGATACGGCCCAGCCATTGGAGATGCTTAGCGCTTTTACCTCAATGATTGCGCGTTCGGATTTTGAGCAGATGCGAGAGATTGCTCGTGCTTCGGTAATTTCGCGAACTTGGGAAAGTGTCAATAATCAATTACTCAACCACTACACCGAACTCATTGCGCTGGAAAAAGAACGTAAGAATCCATCCTTGAGTCACATGAGAAGGGAACTCGTAGCGTGAAGATCGTCCATGTTGCAAACTTCTATGGACCCAAATCCGGTGGCATTCGAACCACTCTTCATCATTTGGGTCGTGGGTATCAATCATTGGGACATGAATTTACCTACATCGTGCCTGGTAACGGTTTCTATTGTGAAGATACTCCGGCAGGCCGGCGGATAACAGTTCCCAGTATCAGATTGCCTTTTAGCGGCGGTTATCGCATCATTCGAAGCAATCGCGACCTTCGTAAATTACTGACAACTCTTCAACCACATCGAATAGAGATATCGGATCGATTCACTCTGTCATCCATTGGGGTTTGGGCTCGAAATCGAAAAATCCCTGCGGTGGTTTTTAGTCACGAATCCTTAACGGGACTTGCAAGTAACTACTTTCCATTCTCCGTTCAACGTTTCGTGAATTGGCATAATCGCCGTCTTTCTAGCCGATTTGAATACGTAATTACCACCACAAATTTTGCCGCCAAAGAATTTCTCGAAATCAACACGCAAAATGTTCTTCAGGTTCCCCTGGGGGTAGATCTGGTGACGTTCACACCCCATGCTCGCGACAAACGGATGCATAATGATCTAGTCAAAGGTGGAGATATTCTTATCGTTCATGTAGGCCGCATGTCACCTGAAAAGAAACCAATGCGCTCCATTGAAACCATGGCCGAACTTCAACGTCGTGGTATCAATGCTCACCTTGTTTTCATTGGGATCGGGCCCATGTGGAATCAACTCAGAGAAGCAGCAAAAGATCTCCCGGTCACTTTCTTGGGGTATATCGCAGATCGAAATCGCGTTGCGGCGATATTGGCCTCCTCTGATATCTCGCTCGCACCTGGTCCAATTGAAACTTTCTGTCTTGCGGCCTTGGAATCGATCGCATCCGGGACACCTGTTGTCGCCTCGCAAACAAGTGCGGTTGGAGAATTTCTAGCCATCGACTCGGAGCACCCGGCCGGTCTGACCGTTGCAAACAATGCGTTGGCATTCGCTGATGGGATTGAAAAACTTCTTGAATCGGATCTATCAGAAATCACGATTGCATGTCGTGAACAGGCAGAGCGGTTTCCCTGGGATCGCACAATCGAACTTCTTCTCGCGATAGGTGCAAAGGAAACGGACCTCTTTCCCACTCCACCAAAATTGCGGGTGGCGTAAATGTCTTTTCGCACAATTTCTCCAACTATCACTTTCGCAGTTCTTGGTGACAGCGCTGCATCTGGAGTTGGCGATTCAGACCGTGAAGGGGTAAATCGTGGTTGGTCTTTTTATCTCGCTAATGCTTTTCATCAACCATTGACCTATATCAATGTTTCTCGGCCAGGTGCAAAATCTGCCGAAGTTCGCCATGTGCAGCTAGAAAGGATTCTCGCTAGCTCCCCAGACATTACCGCCGTGATCGTGGGCGGAAACGATGTCCTAAGAAATGGTTTCGATCCACAAGCCATTTATCATCACCTTCGGGAAACAACTCAAATACTCAAGAGCGCCCACTCTGAAGTTTTGCTCCTACAACTTCACGATCCAACACAGATTGTTCCATTGCCAAAGTTGCTAGCGCGAGTTCTACGGCGCCGTATCAATGCGCTCAATGCCATCACACTCTCCATCGCTAACGAGTTCAATGCAATCATGCTTGAAACGCGAGAGATCGAAAATGTCTACGAAGGTTCCAATTGGCACGTAGACCGAATGCACCCCAGCAAAATAGGTCACCAAATGTTGGCTGCACATTTTCGAGAACTGCTCGTTGAGCGAAGATGGAAACTTGCGCCCGTGGTTGTTGAAACGCGCCGACCAACTTCACGAATGAAATCGTTGATCTGGATGATGCGACATGGAACTCCGTGGTTTCTCAAAAGAAGCATCGATCTCTTGCCTGCCGCGTTTTACTTGAGCATCTGCGAGGGAATCCGCATGATCACAGGTCGCAATCATGAGGAAAGTTTCGAACTCGAAATCGTTCGTCAATTTCGCGCTCAGGAGGCGCAACTTCTCGCCTCCTAAAAAGTCCTAAAGGTCCTAAGGGGTCCTAAAGGGTCCTAAAGGGTGAGGAATTAAGCGAAAACCCTCATTTCACGGCAAGATAGCCAGATGCAATCGGCTGACGCGCGCTACCTAGGTGCAACGCTCACTCACGAGGGCTGCAATTTTGCTCTCTGGTCTGACGCCGCCGATGCCGTGGAGTTATGCCTCTTCAACGAGATCAATGGCCACCTTGTCGAGACTCGCTTCGCCCTGGCACATCGCACGGGTCCTATCTGGCACGGATATCTTGCCGGTGTTCGGGCTGGCCAGAGATACGGTTTCCGGGTCTACGGGCCGTGGCAACCCGAACGTGGTTTGCGCTTCAACGCGGCAAAATTATTGCTCGATCCCTATGCACATCAACTCGATGGCGATTTGCAGTATGCGCCCGAGATTTATGGTCATGTGAGCATCGATGCATCGGGTGCAGGAGAACTTGGACTACGCGATCCACGAGATAGTGCAGGAAAAGTGCCGTACTCGGTGGTTACCGATCACCATCCGCGGTCCATACATCGCCTCAATACGCCATGGGCTAAAACCGTGATCTATGAGGCACATGTGCAAGGTCTGACGGCAAAGAATTCAGCGATCGATGATGGCGAACGTGGCACGTACAAAGGCCTGGGTCACCCCAGCACGATTGCCCACTTAAAGAAGATGGGTATCACTGCCCTTGAGCTACTCCCCATTCATTTCTCCATCACCGAACCTGCGATTCATTTACGAGGGCGCAGAAATTACTGGGGGTACAACCCCATCGCTTTTAGCGCACCACACAATGCCTACGCAGCAACAAAAGATCCCATTGCAGAATTGCAGTGGTCGATAGACCAACTGCACATCGCTGGCATCGAGGTTATTTTGGATGTTGTCTACAACCACACCGGAGAAGGTGGGGTCGGCGGCCCGACTCTTTCGTATCGAGGAATCGATAACAAGAGTTGGTATCGACATCAAGGTGATGATCAGTACATCGATGTGACAGGTTGTGGAAATACCGTCAACGCAGGCCAGCCACACGCGGTACGCCAAATTCTCGATTCCCTTCGTTGGTGGAGCGATGTCATTGGCGTGGATGGTTTTCGTTTTGATTTAGCAACGGCGTTATACAGAAATGACTCCGCAACGGATTCTTCTTTATTCACCGCAATTGCCGCTGACCCAGTCTTGCGCAATCTCAAATTGATTTCAGAACCATGGGATGTCACGCGGTATAGCTTGGGAGATTTCGCCTATCCATGGCGCGAATGGAATGACCACTATCGAGATTCCGTGCGCCAGTTTTGGCTTGGTGACTTAGAGCGCGGATATGGTGAAGGTGTGGCAGATATCGCCTCGCGCATTAGTGGTTCTAGCGACATCTTCTATTACCGCGGACCTACCTCATCTATTAACTTTGTGACCGCTCATGATGGATTCACTCTCAATGACCTTGTGAGTTATCAAGAAAAACATAATGAACAGAATGCCGAAAACAATCACGATGGTGGATCCTCCAACCGATCCTGGAATGTTGGCGCTGAAGGGCCAACACAGGATGCAGGTATTGCAACAATTCGGCATTGGCTACAAAAATCCATGCTCGCAACGCTGGCTCTTTCATCTGGAGTACCGATGTTCTCCATGGGCGATGAAGTAAGCCGTACGCAAAATGGATCCAACAATGCTTACTCGCTGCCAACTTCCGATATTCGTGGAGAGGGTTGGGCGCTCAATTGGGATCTCAACGATCAGGAGCAAGACATGCTCGATTCTGTTTCGGCACTGGTAAGTATCCGAAATACTTACCTTGCCGATGTTGCTTCCGAATTCTTCACCGGCGCTATCGATCTGGGCACTCAACGAAAAGACATTGCTTGGTTTAGTTTGGGTGGTCGCGAAATGACCGACACCCATTGGAGCGATGGAGATAAACGAAGCATTACTGTTTTCTTTGAAGCTGGATCCAATCGTGGATTGCTGTTACTTCTCAACTCATCGCAATCAGAAACTGTCTTTACATTGCCCGATGAAAAATGGGGAGAAACTTTCCGTTGCATCTTTGATGCCTCTCATGAAAGTTCAACATACGAACCAGCCATTGCATCACCTCGCGCGAAAATTAAAGTTGCACCCCATAGCGCTCAGGTTTGGCTGCTTTCGCGCTGATACTCGTGAGTAAGGGCGCAAGGGGCTTAAAATCTGCCAGTGCTCGCAATCGTTGCTCCAGGTCAAGGTTCACAAACTCCGGGCTTTCTTGCTCCATGGTTGGAAATTTCCGACCTTAAAGATTCACTCGCCACATATTCCGATGCGATCGGGCTTAACCTTGCAATTCTCGGCACTGAATCTGGACCCGATGAAATCCGCGATACCGCCAACGCCCAACCGCTGATCGTTTCTGCAGGCTTGCTCGGTGCCAAGGCGCTCGGAGTTGATGCACCTTTTGATCTCACGACAGGGCACTCGGTTGGCGAATTAACTGCGGCATCTATCGCAGGCGTTATTAGTGACCTTGATGCGATGAGACTTGTGCGCGAGCGCGGTCTTGCTATGGCAGTTGCTGCCGCCCACTCCACAACTGGAATGTCGGCGGTACTGGGCGGGGACCGCGATGAAATCCTTGCATTAATCGCTCACCTTGGGCTCGTTGCCGCCAATGACAATGGCGCTGGTCAAATTGTTGCCGCCGGGGACCTGGTTGCGCTGACCGCGCTGGCGGATTCGATTCCATCCAACGCCCGAGTACGCGCACTGGCCGTGTCAGGCGCCTTTCATACTCATTTCATGGCACCGGCCGTTGGCCACCTCAAAGAATTTGCAACAACGTTGCACCCGCAAGATTCCACTCACGCAATCGTTTCTAATAAAGATGGTGCGCGCATCACAAACGGCGAGGAAGTCATGTCCCGCATCGTTTCGCAGATCGCCAATCCAGTGCGCTGGGATATGTGCATGGCAACGATGGTTGCCCTCGGTGTTACCGCGGTGTTGGAGTTGCCACCAGCGGGCACTCTGGTTGGATTGATTAAGCGGTCAATGCCAGGAGTGGAAACTCTGGCGCTTAAAACTCCGGATGATCTAGATGCAGCAAGAGATCTGATTGCCCGTCACGCAGGACCTAACGCAAAGGCAGCGCAATGATTCAGGTTCGCAAGGGCACCGATAGCCAAATCTTAAGTGTGGGCGGATATCAGCCATCACGAGTTGTTCCTAACTCTGAAATCGTCGAACGTATTGAATCCACGGATGAATGGATTCGCCAACGCACCGGAATTGAAGAGCGCCGCTTTGCCGCCGCCGATGAAAGCGTTCTGGATATGGCAGAGGCAGCATGTCGCCAAGCCCTATCGCGCGCAGGTAAAACTATGGAAGATGTAGATACTGTCATTGTTGCCACCATTACATACCCTTTCCAGGCACCAAGTGCTGCAACAGCCCTTATTGCCAGGTTAGGAAATCCAAAAGCAGCGGCATTTGATATCAACGCAGCATGCGCAGGTTTTTGTTACGGGCTAGGAATGGCCAGTGACTTCATACGCAGCGGCACGTCAAAATATGTGCTTGTTATCGGAGTAGAAAAACTCACAGACTTTATCGATCCTAATGACCGTGCAACTGCATTCATCTTCGCCGATGGAGCAGGTGCTGTGTTAGTTGGTCCGTCAGATCATCCTGGCATCGGACCAACAATTTGGGGATCGGATGCAGATTCTCGCGATGCCATCTTAATGAATCCTTCCTGGAATGAATTTAGAAACAACGCGATGGATGTTCCTTGGCCAGTTATTTCACAACAAGGGCAAGTGGTTTTCCGTTGGGCTGTCTACTCCATGGCAAAAGCCGGACTTCGCGCACTTGAAGCTGCAGGAATGAGCGTGGATCAACTCGATGCCTTTATTCCACATCAAGCAAATGTGCGCATCATCGAAACGATGGCAAAAGAAATGAAATTGCCTGAAGAAGTCATCATTGCCCAAGATATTCGCACCTCAGGAAACACCTCAGCGGCATCCGTGCCACTGGCAATGGCCGCGTTGCTCGAAGATCACCCAGAATTGCATGGCGGATTGGCGCTACTGATCGGTTATGGCGCAGGATTGGTCTATGCAGGTCAGGTAGTTCAGCTACCACCGTTACCAACAGTTCACAGCAACTAACACTCACCAACAAGGAAGGCACTACCGCTATGGCACTTTCACCAGCAGACGTTCTCGCGGGACTTAAAGAGATCGTTGAAGAAGTTGCAGGAATCCCTGCGGCATCGATCGAACTAGATAAGAGCTTCACCGATGATCTTGATGTTGACTCATTGAGCATGGTTGAAGTTGTTGTTGCCGCAGAAGAGCGCTTTGGCGTGAAAATTCCTGATGATCAGGTTTCAGAGTTGGCCACTGTTGGCGACGCTGTAAATTTCATCGTTAAGGCATCTGCTTAACTAAGGAGAACAACACATGTCACGTCGTCGCGTCGTAGTTACTGGATTAGGTGCAACCACTCCCCTGGGTGGAGATGTCGCAAGCTCTTGGTCAGCGCTCCTTGCTGGCAAAAGTGGTGTGCGCACTCTTACCGATGAGTGGGCATCGACAATTCCAGTAACTATTGCCGGCCGCGTTGCTATGGAACCAAGTGAGGCGATGGAGCGCGTTGAAATGCGTCGTTTGGATCGCTCCGAACAGTTTGCACTCATTGCCGCTCGCGAAGCCTGGAAAGACGCAGGATCTCCAGATGTAGATCTCGAGCGCCTGGGCGTGGTAATCGCCTCAGGCATCGGTGGAGTTACAACACTCCTAGATCAATATGACATCTTGAAAACTAAGGGCGCACGTTTTGTTAGCCCACACACCGTCCCGATGTTGATGCCTAATGGACCAGCTGCAAATGTAGGTCTTGAACTCAAAGCAAAAGCGGGAGTACACACACCTGTAAGTGCCTGCGCATCGGGCGCTGAAGCTATCGGTTATGCCATGGAAATGATCCGCTTTGATCGCGCTGACATTATTGTCACCGGCGGAGTTGAAGCAGCATGCCATGCACTTCCGATGGCCGCTTTTGCTGCAATGAAAGCACTCTCTACTCGCAACGATGACCCCACTCGCGCATCTCGTCCCTACGACATAGACCGCGATGGTTTTGTTTTGGGTGAAGGCGGAGGCATTTTGGTGCTTGAAGAGTATGAACACGCAAAAGCACGTGGTGCAACTATTTATGCTGAAATTGCAGGACAAGGATTAACTTCTGATGGTTATCACATTGCTGCGCCAGATCCAGATGGAAGCGGAGTTCAGCGCGCTATTGCATTTGCACTTCGTGACTCAGGTTTAACTACTCGCGACATTGTTCACTTGAACGCGCACGCCACATCTACTCCTGTCGGCGATGTTGCAGAAGCCAACGCACTTCGATTAGCACTGGGCAAAGAAGCCGATCACGTTGCAGTATCCGCAACGAAATCCAGCACAGGTCACCTACTCGGTGGAGCGGGCGCTATTGAATCTGTCTTTATCGTCAAGGCGCTACAAGAGCGAATGGCTCCACCCACAATCAACATCGAAAACCTTGACCCAGCAGTCACTATTGATGTTGTGCGCGATATACCTCGAGCCCTGCCTGCCGGTGACATCGCCGCGCTCAATGATTCATTCGGCTTTGGTGGACACAACGTTGTATTGGCTTTTCGTACACTCTAAAAAATGGACACACCTGAGATTGACCCGCGCGATCCGCAACTTCGTTTAGCGCGCCTATGTGATCCCGGCACCGTTCAACTTATTTCTCCGATTGATAAATCTGGAATGTTGGCGGCAACGGGATTAGTTAAAGGAAATAAAGTTGTTCTCTTTGCCTCCGATGCAACATTTCATGGTGGTGCCCTGGGCGTTGACGGCGCTCATGTAATTCTGACCGCTTACAAAGAAGCGATGGCTACGCAATTGCCGATCATCGGTATCTGGCACTCAGGCGGCGCACGATTGCGCGATGGTGTTTCATCTCTGCATGCATTCGGCGAAGTTTTTCAAGCGATGATCACGGCCAGCGGAAAGATTCCACAGCTCTCATTAGTCCTTGGACCAACTGCAGGTGGCGGTGCATACGGACCAGCACTGACCGACGTTGTCGTTCTTGCACCAGAAGGTCGAATCTTTGTTACGGGTCCGGATGTAGTAAAAAGTGTGACGGGTGAAAAGATTGACATTGCAACGCTCGGCGGACCGGATGCGCATAAGAAAAATAGCGGCGTCGCTCATGTGATTGCACATACAGAGCAAGAAGCCTTTGATGAGATTCGCGATGTCACCGCGCTCTTTGCCAATCAAGGACATATGGCCACCGATCTGCCTGACTTTGATTTTGCAGCCCTAGTGCCACCTCCAACCAAGCGTGCCTACGAAGTACACCCGCTGGTGCGCGCGATATTGGATACCGAAGGTGAAGTCCTGGAGTTGCATCCGCATTGGGCCGAGAACATACTCATCGCTATCGGAAGGTTAGGTGGGCGAACGGTGGGCGTTGTTGCTAATAATCCTCAACATTTAGGCGGCGTTCTTGATTCATCGGCCGCTGAGAAAGCGGCACGCTTTGTTCGCACCTGCGATGCTTTTGGAATTCCACTGATTGTTATTGCCGATGTACCTGGATTTCTTCCAGGTGCTGGCCAGGAATGGGAAGGCGCAGTCAGGCGAGGTGCAAAATTGCTTCACGCATTTGGTGAATCCGTAGTCCCCCGTGTCACTCTTGTGACACGCCGTGCCTATGGCGGTGCTTACGTTGCTATGAACTCCAAATCCCTCGGTGCGACGAAAGTATTTGCATGGCCAACTGCTGAAGTCTCCGTGATGGGCGCCGTTGCCGCAGTGCGCGTATTGCACCGCCGCTTACTTGCAGATATTCCAGAGGATCAGCGAGAAACAATGGAACTTGAATTGGCGGCAGAGCACGACAAAATTTCAGGTGGAGTAGAACGTGCTATTGAGATCGGAGCCGTCGATGAAATTATCGATCCCAAGACGACGCGCTCGGCTCTAGCCCAAGCAATTGCAAGCGCTCCCTATCGCCGTGGTAGCCACGGCAATATTCCTCTATAGAACTCAGTCAGAACTACTTGGTTTTAAAGGTCACCGAAACCGTAGATGTCACTGTCTTGTTGATCGTGGTCGTGTCATAAGCCCCACCAGCATCGGTCATAGTTGAATCAGGCGTCGTCACTTGAAAAGGTCCGGTCGTAACACTGACAACTGCGCCAATGGTTCCGCCGACTGCTTTTGTAAGAGCAACGGCGCGGATCTTCGCATCTTTCATTGCCTCTTCCAGTAATTGTGGACGTAAGGTTGGCAAAGTGGAAACATAATATTGAGGGCCACCCGTGTTGACGTTCACACCAGTTTGTAACAAGTTACCTATTCCTTGGCTCAATTTAGAAAGCAATTGAACATCTTTACTTCGTACAACTACATCGCGTGAGGCATTGTGGGACAAGATGCGACCCGTTGGATTGCCATTGATGTATTCAGCATTCGCATACGTGGAGACAGCACCGAGAGTCAACGCATCTGCAGGTACTCCGCCAGTTGTGAGATATACCTTCACCGCATCGACATCGGAACCAACTTTGGCAATGGCATCGGAAACCTTTGACATCGATGCTTGCACATTGAGAGTCCAGACAGCATTATCGGCAACCGCAGAAACCTTCGCAGAACCGGTGACAGTAATTCCGTTCGCGCTCCGTGCTGCAAATCCTGAGCCAACTTTCATTAACCCACCAGCGAGCGCTAGGGAAACAATGACAGAGGAGATGATGATCGTGACTGCTTTGCGTCGTTCGATCGTGATAATTGGACTTTCATTTAGTTGACTCATGTAAAGGATTCTACTTTCTGATTCTACGAATTAGATTGCTTTTGATTGTGATATTGTATCCAAGTCAGCGCGACGAAATTGTTCGAGCTCTAGGTCCCATGCAGTTCCCATTGCATTGGCAAGGGTTTGTCGCAATGAATCTTCATCTTGATCCATCGCTCCCATCACTTGATGTTCGGTGATCAAGACACTTCCCGCGCCATCAATCAAGGCGCGATGAATGCCTAACTCTGGAGTAAAACGATAAAGAACGTTCTCCGTTACAGATTCTTCGCGGATTTCGAATCTCAAGTAGTGCCACCCTCGTAGCGCGCTTGCGAGCTCCGCCCCTACCCCCAGGCGATCGCGCCATTCCAGGGTGCTCTTATGGGTACCTGCAACGAGAGATTGTGGCTCCCAATCAATCACCGTGGTTTTACCTAAAAGGTTCTGGATCGCCCATTCGACATGTTTGGTCAGCGCGGCTGGCGCAGAATGAATGACGAGATAACCCCTAGAAAGGGCATGTGATCCCATAGATGAAATGGTAGATCTGCCTTTGGGTGCAGGCGTGTTAATACGGTCCATGACTCTCCCTTTTTGCGGTCGAATTAGGTCATTACGCGTTGGTTTGACCTTCCCCGGTCCACCACAGCTGCCTTATTTCGCCTCACGAGCCCTCACGGCTTCGCAAAAGAGAGGCCTATTTTTACCGCATTTGGAGAGATTGCGCCAGCAGATGGTTCGGAGCCAAAAAGACCTTTAGGCAATATGAGTGTGACCTAGTACTCTTTTCCCTAGTCGGACGCTTAATCAGTACCCGTTTCATGGCCTAAAGCTTTGCTCGGTATCGCTGGCGCAAGAGGATGACTGGTGAACGAGGATTTCTCATTCACCCCACATATCGAAGGAAAAGTAAAAACATGGCAACAGGCACAGTTAAGTGGTTCAACTCTGAAAAGGGTTTCGGTTTCATTGCAGTTGATGGTGGCGGACAAGATGTATTCGTTCACTACTCAGCAATCCAAGGAAACGGTTACAAGTCCCTTGAAGAGGGTCAGTCAGTTTCATTCGAGGTCGTACAGGGTCCAAAGGGTCCTCAGGCCGATGCAGTGAACGCTAACTAATACTCACCACTTTTAAAGAGAAAGGCCCCTCGAGAAATCGAGGGGCCTTTCTTAATTTAGTAACCGATCTGTTTGGGAACGGTTCCCACTTTCTTCTCAAGTGCGGCCACTGATTTTGCAGGAGAAAGATCTTTTCCGACTTTCCACGCATCGAGATATTTCCATGGATATAACTCTCCGCGCCGTACCCACCAAATAGCTGGCGGTGTTGGCCAAGAAATTCCGTAGTGAACATGAGAGGCAGTCCCTCGGGCATCTCCTGATGTTCCAACTAAACCCAGCAAATCCCCAGCAGCAACACGTACTCCCGGTTCAATCCCTACGGCAACTTTGCTCAAGTGCGATCCGTAGTAGCGCACGCCATCATCGCCAAGGATGGAAACAAATAAGCCACCGCGATCAGCGCCGAGATTTGTCTTTCCGCTCCACTTATCTACACGATTAACTTCATCAACGGTGCCGGCCGTGGTGGCAACAAACTTGCATCCCTTTTTAGTCAAGATATCGGTAGCCGGATAGTTATGGTGCGAGTGAGCGTATGTATACGTGCATCCAACAATAGGGAATGCATAAATAGGAGCTGCTTTGGCGCTCTGAGGAAGAGTTATTAATAAAGTAACTGAGGAAAGCACGAGTGCAATTATTCGACGCATAGCGCGAGCATACCTGCGCCCGTTGCAAAACCTGCTAGAGGTGAGTCGTTTCTTGCGCGAGATTTAGCGCGGTGGACATGATGATATTAATAGTGGTGGTGTTTCCGCTGACATTTGTAAATGCCCTGATTCTGGCAGTGCCATTTGTAGCTGGAATTGGTATAGATGCATTTACATACTGACTGCCGGTTGTTCCACTGGTTGTCATGATCGTATTGATTGAACCCGCGCATGTTGCTGATGCTTCGTTAGTCCAACCCGTGGTGCACCATTGAAGAGCCATCGTGTCGGTACTGGAGACTGTAACCGTTTGTGCAATACCGATACTTGTGACAGCCAAATTGCCAGTGTTATTAATACTGAAATACTGCTGGTAGGGACAGCCCGTAAATGTGACGTTACGTCCGATGTTGATTGTCGCAGTTGTTGCATTAGAAATAGTTATTGAATAAGGAACAACGGCGGAGATTGCGGTAACTTTTGTGTTGGAAGGGATTCCAGTGCGGGCCGCTGTCATCCCGACCGTGTAGGCCGGCGGTGCGGTTGTTAGCGTTATTACCGTTGAACCTGACGGGGTCGATGCGGACGTCACTAGCGTAAATCCCGACACACAACTTCCCACCGCAGTAAATGTCGGCAAAGTGTACGAGGCAAGATTTGATGTTGTAGAACTCGCTGCCGGAAACACCACAGGCCTGCCAGAACTCATTGCTTGCGGCGAAGATTGGCTTGCAATTGTCACTAATCCAGCAAAAGCGAGATTGGCCTGCGTTGCACCAAGCAGCACAAACAGTGCGCTCAGTACAGCACAGACCAATCTCTTCACAGCTTTTGCCTTTCCCTAAACTACAAACTCATATGTATTAGGAGTTCGTTGTTGCACCCGTAGCTTGACGCTCACGTAGAACCCAAGTGACAGATGCACTTAGTCCAGTAATCGTTCCGCCAGAAATGGCAGTCGCTGTTCCGTATCCCGGAATGGATTGACCCGTTGGCGCAGCCCCATTTACCCATACTTCGTTATTCGTAGCATTTGGCAAACCAACAGCGAATTGCAGATGCAGCACCGCGGCAGATGCCAAAGTCGTAATTCCGGTTAAAGCAACTCCATTAGCGCTCGCGGCAACGAGCGCACTGAGGCTTGTGGCGACCACAACAGTTGTCGTGCCACCACAAGATCCTGCAGGATAGGACCAAGCGACTGAACAAGCCGATACAACTACCTGTAAACCGCGCGAAGCATCACTTGAAAGATTATTCGATGCAGCGACACCTGCAGAAAGAGCCATTCCGACTCCACCACTTGTGCCCGAGTTCGTGTATTCGATTCCTACGGTTCGAGTATCACCTGGATTCATGTTGGCGAATGTTGCGGAGAAGCCAGTGCTTCCAGATACGGCTGTGGGTGTATCAAATTTCAATGTGCCAGAACTAATTGTTTGAGGTGTCGCGTTATAAGCAACAGCGTCCAAAGTAGCGGATGCTCCTTCAGTTACCGCGCCAGTGCCAATGAGCGCTGCAACAACGAGAATTGAGGTTTTTAATAAGACTGAAGAACTGATTTTTCCTTGTAATAGCCCATTAGTGCGTAGACCCATTTCACTTCCTCCTTTGATTAGTAGTGGATGTTGTCCGAAAGGGATTTCACACCTGCACCGGCATGAAATCCCATCTCGAACCTCTATTTCTTTTTAGTCTCGTTCCTATTAATTAGGATTTATTAGGATTTATTAGGATTTATTAGGATTTATTAGGATTTATTAGGAGTTGGTTGTTGATGCGTCACGTTGGATTTCACGAAGCTTGAATTGCAACAGAGCTGCAGCTCCCTGAACTGTTGGTGATGGCAACACGCCATTTGTTGTAGTTTCTGCTTGATCAGGTAGCACGATTGAGAACTTCAAAGAGGCAACCTCATCGACGGCCATCGTTGAAATCAAGGACTGTGCACTTGCAATTACGCTGGTGATTGGAGTGGATACGAGAACATCTGTTGTCGTACCGGCAACATGCGCCGCTGTTTCACATACTCCAGCCGATGTCCATGCCGCAGTTCCTCCAACATTGGAGCAACGGGTGATGGTTACCTGAAGACCTTTTACTGCACTAGAGGTGAGCAAAGTAGAGGTCAAAGATGTGTCGAGTGCAGAAACAGAAAGACTCTTTCCAGCCAAGTCGCCACTGTTCTTGTATTCAACAAATCGATTAACTGTGTCACCAGGAGCAATCTTCTGAATTGGTTGAGTGAAGCCGTCTCCACGTTCGGTTGCTTCTAATTTCAAGATACCGCCAGATATGCCTTGCGGGCTTGTGTTGAATGCGACAGCATCCAAAGTTGCGGATGCACCTTCAGTGATACCTGCGGTACCAATGACACCGGCAACGACCAAAAGTGCGCCTTTACCTATCAAGCTAGAAGCGCTCCCATTGAAACTAAATAACGAGCTTCTCAGAGCTGCTGTTGATATCGACATAGTGTGTATTCCTCACTTGCTAGTAGTTGGTGGTGCTAGTAGTTGGTGGTGCTAGTAGTTGGTTCTATTGCTGTGCCTGAGGGGCAGGCTAGAAAAAGCATCTTTAGTTATTTGTAAATTTCTCTAGTTGTTGGTAGCGCTCTTCCTCAGACAGGCGGGGAGCCTCACGCAATCCATCCCTAGACATAATTCGCCCAGTGGGGGCGATAGCTACGGCTAACTCTTTGCGCCGCATCTTCATAAAGAAAAAGATGTTGATCAGGATCAACAGAACTCCGCCAAGTGTCTTCACGACTGTGGAAGAAAGGAGATCCAATACGTAACCAATTTTGGGAATCGTGTAAACCACTTGACGGATTGGCTGGAGCCCGCTGTAGGCAACTTCAGGATCGGGAGTTGGGTTTGCATCGCCTTGCATGACAAGTTTGATTCCTTGACCATCTTGTGTCTTCTTGACAACTCTGTGAGCCGTCATCTCCCAGTTATCTGGGTTGAGATACAAAATGACATCGCCCACCTGGACGTGGTTGGCCGGGATAACGTCGGCTATAAGTTCATCCCCAGGATTCATGGTCGGCTGCATGCTGCCGGACATGACCGTGTGAATAGTGATTCCGAAATAGGCAGTGATAAGAGCGGGAGCCACAAGTACTAAGACAAGGCTAAACAAAAACGCAACGTTAAATCGTGCAGTACCTCTATTTACACTCCTGCGTGAAACAGTATGTGTTGCCATCTCACTCACCTTTCGTTAGTGGTACTTGGATGTCGCAATGAAAAAGATTTGGTACGCGGTTCGTTGCATGTCATGTGCAAATCCGTTGCGGAAAGATAGAAGTACGTGAATATGCAGGGCAATATCACCCACGGATTTTCACGAAACTGGGGAGTTACCCCCTAGACCAATTGTTTACTCAACTTATTGGTGTAGGGGAATCCTTAGACTGAACGTCATCGATAGCTCTTTCTTTTGCTCCACTGATCTGCCAGAAAGACTCGACATTGATACTTCTAGACTCCTCGTTTTGACCAGCCATAAGGTTATCCCCACATAAAAAGGGTGATTTTTGGGGTGATTGTCTCGTATATTTTCCCAATGAAAATTGCAACCGAAGCTGCACTCGCTCTCGGAGTACTCGTGGTCGAGGATGAAAACTTCTCTCGGACAATACTTTCCGAGTCTTTGGTTGCCGGTGGACTTCGTGTCGTAGGTAGTGCATCAAATGCTCAGGCGGCAATGAAGCTCTTTCAACTCCATCACCCTGATGTTGTAACCCTTGATCTTGATCTTGGGGATGGACCAACAGGAATTGATATCGCTTACGCGATGCGCGAAAAAGATTCAAGTGTAGGAATCGTTATTCTTTCATCCCTTCCTGATCCACGATTGCTTCGTCCTAACCTGCGTCCCGTACCGCCTCATGTGATTTACCAACAGAAATCTAAAGTGGACACCCCGGAAGCTCTCATGCGAAGTATTCACGAAGCGATTCAAGCAATTGCAAATCCTGGCGATAAGAAGGCTTCCAGGAATAATGGTGCGCAACATCAAACTCCTTTTACCGATACTCAAATAGAACTTATGCGATTGATCGCATTGGGACTTTCTAATACGGAAATATCAAAGCGTCGTTTTACAACCGTTAAGTCAACGGAAAACTCAATAGCACGCCTTGCCAAGATTCTTCATCTGGAACAAGATGAGACAATCAATCAACGTGTCCAGATTGCGCGCACTTATTTCAGATTGATTAAAGGAATATAGGTTCGTGAAAGATGTCGATGACAGACTCTTTTATCAAGCCCTCACGAGTAAGTGGACGGCCGATAAAGGTTCATTCATCACATTCTTCGTTATCGCTATTCCGTATGCACTTCTAGCCAATAAAGAATCAGTATTGCATTGGGTAGATGCCGTAGCGTTAATTTCGACATTTGCACTAAGTTTCTTTGTCTTTGGATTAACAGTGTGGGGCCTACTTGGTATACGAAAATACCTAACTTCAAGGCCCTTACTCGCTGGAGAAACGATCTTGATTACCGGCATTGGCGGAGTGCTACAGGGCATATCGTCATCATTGCTTATGAGACCTTTTGGCCTTGTCGATGCGCTGCCTATGTGGGTCAGGATCATCGATGGCACGATTCTTGGCAGTATCTGGCTTCCCATAATTGCACTCGTTCGATACAACTTACTTGCATATAGCGCCTTCAAGAAAAATCATGTAGAGGAACTAGAACAT
>CAILHY010000006.1 GCA_903834145.1 uncultured Actinomycetes bacterium | reverse complement strand
GTGTTCTTAAGCAAGAGCGCACATCAAAGCTTCGATAGTAAGAAGTGGCGCGGCATTAAAACTTAAGTTGGTGCGCGCTTTCATGATTGCGTTGATCTTCTCTACTGTTGCATGTGGCGGTAGACGATCTGCGAGCGCCGCAATCTCCCCTGCTAATTCCTTGTTGATTAAAGATTGGATGGGGGAATCAGCAGCTGATTGGGTGATTGCCCCCGCACTGTTTGCACTATTTGTTTGTTGTGTACCGTTCGTCGCATTCGTGGCTTGCACCATCATGACATCGCGATACAACGTTGCGATATCAAGGAGCGCGCCATCTAATGAATCGCGCACCATGCGCGTTGCGCGAGACTTTTGTTCTTTCTCTAATTCTTTCAGCGCCTTCGAACCACCCGTGGCCATACCTCGCCCTGTGGCGCCCTGGCCCCATGCCTGGGCTAACTCTTGAGATTCCTTTTCATCTCGCGCCTCTGATTGCGTATTGGCTTCCTCGGTGGCTAATTCCACCAATGTGGCGGCAGCTTTAAAGGCCGAAGCAATGTCGGTGATCGTGAGCGGTAATTTCATGATGGTGTTGCGACGTCCGCGGATGGATTCATCGGTGGCTAAGTGGCGAGCGCGCCCGATATGTCCTTGGCTCACGCGGGCTGCGAAATCTGCCATGCCGGGGGAAATGTCATAGCGGCGGGTAAGGACTTCGGCCACGGCATCAGTGCTGGGTGTGCGCAATTGCAGGTGGCGACAGCGGGATCGAATGGTGGGCAAAACATCATGCAGGGTTGGGGCGCAGAGCAACCAGACGGTGCGGCTACCTGGTTCTTCAATGGCCTTGAGCATCGCGTTCGCTGCAGATTCCGTCAGGCGATCAGCATCCTCCATGACAACAACGCGCCAGCCACCAACACTAGGTGACCAGGCAACGCGTTGTAAGAGCTCGCGCACCTCATCGATCTTGATGGATAAACCTTCGGTGCGAATGATCTCCACATCGGCATGTCCGCCAGCCATTGCAGTGCGGCAATCAATGCAGGTGCCACATCCGTTGTTTGGGCAGATCAGGGCTGCGGCAAATGCAACGGCTGCGCTGGAGCGCCCACTGCCGGGAGGGCCAGTAAATAACCATGCGTGCGTCATCTCTTGTGTTTCCTCACCCGTGCGCGATGCGGTCACTGCATCCTGGAGTGATTTCACAATGTGTTGCTGACCCACTAATTCATCAAAAACATTCATCGCGATTATTTCTTGCTCGCTTTGGTTGCAGGTTTAGCTGTCGCAGCCTTAGTCGCCGGCGATGCAGGTTTGCTCGCTGTTGGTTTCTTCGCCGGTTTATGTGTAACCGCGCGCGTTGCACTCTTTGCCTTGGCTTGCACGAGAGCGCCCGATTTAACGATCGCTTGAATTTGTCGCGATCTCAACGTTGGCTTTTTGGGAACTTTGCTCAGCGCTGGCAATTCTGCCACGCGAGTAATGATTGCCGTGTGAATATCTTCAACACTCATCTGTCCATCAAGAACTAGATATCGCTCTGGATCAAGGAGTGCTAATTGCAAATACTCCTGGCGGATGCGTTCGTGAAAATGTAGTGGTTCTGATTCAAGTCGATCTTTTTTCTTGAGGCGGCCCAATCCAATTTCTGCTGGTAGATCAAGAATGATTGTCAGTGTTGGGAAAAGTGATTCTGTTGCCCAACGAGAAATACGTGCAACCTCTCCGGGCTCCAATACGCGACCGGCACCTTGGTAGGCAATCGATGAATCAAAATATCTATCAGTGATAACAATGTCGCCCGCCTCTAGTGCCGGACGAATCACAGAGAAGACGTGGTGTGCGCGATCTGCGGCATAGAGCAACGCCTCGGCGCGAGGGGAAATAACTCCGGTGCTATGTGAGAGCAAAATAGTGCGCAAATCATTTCCCAGTGGCGTACCGCCGGGCTCGCGGCTCAATACAACCGAATGATCTTGATCCTCAAGCCACGCCTTTAATAGCTTGGTCTGGGTGGATTTTCCTGAACCCTCCCCGCCTTCGAAGGCTATAAATAGGCCTTTTGTTGTGGCTCCGGTGATAGATCCGAGTTCGCCCTTAAGTGCATTGGCGATATCGCTCCAGAGAGAAACGTTGGGGCGGTCCTTCATTTGACGGTAGGAAACAATGCCGATCACCATGGCGATGAAACCTGCGATCAAGATCGTGATGGCAGCCCCGTTATAGCTCAGGGACATGTTGCGCACTTTGAATGAATGTCGGCCAACTGCTGCGGCAATAAGTGGCGAGATTGCCAGAACTGCAACAAGTGTGACGCGGATGAGTGATTGCATAAATGCAAAGGTGCGCCCGCGTACTTCGTCTTGAACTTCCATGCCCAGCATCGTGAAGCCAGTAACCCAACAAATTCCCGAAAATGATCCAAGAAGTACAACAACAAAGACAGCAATGACAAGGTTAGGAATCAGTGCAAGGACAATAAGGAAGAACCCTGCAATGGCAAGAGCTGCGCCAAAAAGGCGACGGCGCGAGAATTGCGCGAAGACGCGTGGTCCGAATGCAATACCTAGTGCAAGGCCGGTGAAGACCGAACCAAAGAGAACGCCGTAGGAGGCATCTCCACCGCCAAGGTCGCCCACGAAAGTACGCGCCAGGCCAATAACGGCGCCGGCTGCAATGAACGCACCGACCATTCCCACAATCAGACCGCGAACAACTTTTGTTTTGCTAACAAAGCGCCAACCCTCAAGGAGTGATTTTGCTACACCAACATCGCCAGCAGTTTTAGATGCAGCACCTTTGGGAATTTCGCGAAGTCCCCAGACGGTCCATGCACCAAAGGCAAAGCTCGCCGCGTTGATGTAGAGCGCAAGATCGGTGGAGTTACTTTTTAGGAATGGGAAAAAACTTGAAATGGCGCCATTGATCAGAGCAAGAATAGAAAAGAGCGCCGCAGCGATCGGCGCCGTGCCATATGCGGCAAGGAGTGAAACCTGGTTGGCGCTTTCAAGTTTCTCTTTGGGAACAAGGTTGGGAACGCTCGCCTCTTTGGCTGGTGACCAGAAGAGCGTTAAACATTCAACAAAGATCGTTGCCGCATAGAGCCAGAAATATGTGCCGACAATAGGGATGGAAACATAAAAGGCTGCGCGGAATATGTCGGTGACCACCATCAGGCGACGGCGATCAAAACGATCGGCGATTACGCCCGCTAACGGGCCAAGGAATACTGACGGTAGAAGGCGAGCAATGAATACACCTGCAATGGCGAAGTTGGCCTTTGCGTAGTTACCGGCCGAAAGCTGTTGCGCCATTGCCGTCGTGGCAAGAAGGCCGAGCCAATCGCCCAGGGAGGAAAAGGCCATGGACTGCCAGAGTTTTCTAAAGGCAGGGATGGCCATAACTCCGCGCGTTTGATCTTGCGCTGGAGCTGCAGGGGTTGGCAGCGTTCTAGACATGGGGTGGAGTCTATCGGGCGCTTGTGCGCTGGCTAATAGGCGTGATCTGCCTCTTTTGGCCATTAATTGAGGTAGCACATTAAGGCAATTGTGCTACCTTGGCTATATGACAACAGCCACTAGGAAAACGAAAGTCGCAAAGCCGATTCCTCAAATAGAAGTACCGCCACAAGTAGGCATTCGCGAACTTCGCCAATCCGCATCGCAGATACTTGCGAAGGTGAAACAGGGAACTGTGTACGAGATCACCGACAGAGGTGTTCCTGTTGCACGAATTATTCCTATGGCCGCTTCTTTGTATGAAGAATATTTAGCAGCAGGGCTAATTACCGCTGCCCAAAATCCCGATTGGCGTTTCACTCTTCCGACAGCAAAACTCAAAGGGAAGAAAACATCAACCGAGATCCTCATGGAAATGCGCGCAGAGGAACGATATTGAGTTGGTACTTGGATAGTTCTGCAATTCTTAAACTCATTCTCATTGAAAAGGAATCCCGTGCCTTGGTTGCGTTCCTTAATGAGCCCGTCACTACTTCTGCAATATCTCGAGTTGAAGTTATTCGAACACTGCGCCGTGCGGACCCACAAAAAGTTGAAATTGGTCTACAAATTCTGCACAAGATTTGGATAATTCCGATTAATCAGACAGCGCTACTGATGGCTGAGAATCTTCCCACAGATATTAGCTTGAGGACTCTTGACGCTTTGCATGTGGCAAGTGCATTCATGCTCGGACAAACTATCCAGGGATTGATTACTTACGACAAGCAAATGGCAATGAATGCGAAAAAACTAGGAATTCAAGTTTTATCACCTGGGGTTAAATAAAAAATAAGGGAACTACTCAGTTGCTGCGGCTTTGGCTTTCCCGGTTGCTGTCTTCTTTGCAGGTTTCTTGGCCGTGCCCTTTTTAATGGTGTTCTTCGTTAATGTCGGAGCGCTCTTGCTTGCTCGAGGTGCTCTGGCTTTTACTGTCGAAGCTTTAGCGGTTGCGTCTTTCGGGGCCGCGGCAGCTTTCTTGCGTGAGGATTTCTTGGGGCGTGAGGCTCCACCGTTTTCGGCCTCCCACGCGCGACGTCCCGCAAGCAACTCAAGACCGCGCTCGAGCGTGAGTGCTTCAACGGTATCGCCGCGGCGAAGCGTTGCATTTGTTTCACCATCGGTGACATACATTCCGAATCGTCCATCTTTAACAAGTAGTGGTTTCTGTGTTGCAGGATCCATTCCTAAATCTTTTAGTGGTGGCTTTGCAACACCGCGTCGGCGCTCTTTTGGTTTGGAATAAATCTCGAGCGCTTCATCAAAGGTGAGCGAGAAAAGTTGGTCTTCACTTGTCAGGGTACGTGAATCAACGCCGCGCTTGAGGTATGGGCCATAGCGACCATTTTGAACAGTGATGTCTTCACCTGTTTGTGAATCCGTGCCAAGAGTACGAGGCAACGAAAGAAGACGAAGTGCATCCTCCCAGGTAATCGTGTCGAGAGTCATCGTGGAAAGCAGGGATGCTGTCTTTGGTTTTGGCGCATCGGCCTTCTTGCGCTTCTTCTTTCCTGAGGCCGTTAATTCTGGCTCAACAACAGGAAGTACTTCAGTGACATAGGGACCAAAGCGACCAGACTTCGCAATGATCGGCAAGTTCGTTGCTGGATCAATACCGAGTTCGCGCTCCCCTGATGGTTTAGCAAGAATCTCAATCGCAACAGCGAGAGTTAATTCATCTGGTGCCATCGTCTCTGGAATGTTGGCAAGCTTGCGAGTATCGCCTTCGCCTTGTTGCAAGTAGGCGCCGTAGCGACCAACGCGAATTTCAATGTCATCGCCAAGGCGCATCGTGTTTACTTCGCGCGCATCAATAGCGCCAAGGTCGGCAGAGAGTTCGTTGAGTCCGGGTTGTCCATCATGACCGTAGAAGAAATCGCGAAGCCAATCAACACGTTGTGCTTCACCGTTTGCGATCTTGTCTAAATCCTCTTCCATGCTGGCGGTGAATTCGTAATCCACCAACTTAGAAAAATGTTGTTCGAGCAAACCCGTGACAGAGAAAGCAAGGAATGCCGGCACAAGGGCGCGACCACGCTTGTAGACATATCCGCGATCTTGAATGGTTTGAATGATGGATGCGAAGGTAGATGGTCGGCCAATACCAAGCTCTTCTAGCTTCTTTACAAGGGTTGGCTCGGTATAGCGCGCGGGAGGTTTTGTATCGTGGCCTTCACAACTGTATTCGCTGACCTTTACCGCTTGTCCAACGCTCATTGCAGGAAGTCTGCGATCTTCTGACTCTTCATCGGTTTTATCATCGGCAACTTCTTCATATGCTGCAAGGAAACCTGGGAAGGTAAGAACAGATCCGTTAGCGCGGAAAATTACATCCTTTGAATCATTGGTGCGAGCATCAAAGTCCACGCGCATCTGCATCTTTTTTGCATCAGCCATTTGTGATGCAACAGTGCGCTTCCAGATCAGGTCATAGAGTGCGAACTCATCGCGGGAGAGCTCGGGCGCTAATTCACCAGGAGTCTTAAAAACATCGCCAGCTGGGCGAATTGCTTCGTGCGCCTCTTGCGCGTTCTTTGTCTTGCTGGCATAGGCACGCGGAACTTCTGAAACATGGTCGGCGCCATAAAGCGCTTTGGCACTTGCACGAGCTGCGTTGATTGCTTGGGCTGAAAGGTTTACAGAATCGGTACGCATATAAGTGATGTAACCGTTTTCATATAAACGTTGTGCGATACGCATGGTGATTTGTGCGCCCCAACCAAGTCGTCCACCTGCATCTTGCTGCAGAGTTGACGTTGTGAATGGTGGCTTTGGTCGCTCGGTACGTGGTGAATCTTCGATGGACTTAACAGTGAGTGGTGATGACTTGAGTGAATCAACCAGGTGGCGTGCGCCAGTTTCATCAAGCAACAAAATGTTTGCGGCAGACTTTTCTTTGACTGCGCCATCGGCGCCGAAGTCACTTGTTGCTGCAACTTTCTTTCCTTCAACGCTAATCAGGCGCGCAGTGAAACCGAGTTCGCACTTAGCGTTGAGATCCCACCAACTGGAGGAAATGAATGCCATACGCTCGCGCTCTTTTTCAACAATTAAACGTGTAGCAACCGATTGCACACGTCCTGCTGAAATACGTGGCATAACTTTCTTCCAGAGTACGGGAGATAAGCGATAACCAAAGAGACGATCAAGGACGCGACGAGTTTCTTGAGCATCAATTAAGTGATAATCAAGATCGCGGGTTTCATTTACTGCCTTTTGAATAGCCTCTTTAGTAATTTCATTAAAGACCATTCGCTTGATAGGAATCTTTGGTTCAAGAACTTCAACAAGGTGCCAGGCAATTGCTTCACCTTCGCGGTCCTCGTCTGTTGCCAGAATAAGTTCGTCGGCGCCCTTCATGAGCGCTTTGAGCTCGGCTACTTTGGCCTTTTTGTCGGGATTAATTACGTATAAAGGCGCGAAATCGTCTTCAATATTGACGCCTTCTTTAGCCCAGGCAATGCCTTTGTATTCCTTGGGGATATCGGCGGCCCGCTGTGGCAGATCTCGGATATGGCCGACGCTAGCCTCGACGATGTATCCATCGCCGAGGTAGCCGCCAATCTTTCGAGCCTTCGCAGGTGATTCAACAATCACCAACTTCTTTAGCTCGTGAGCCTCTTTTTTTGCCATGGCTGAATTAAGTAACCGATCTATTTCTTAAGCGAGGCGTTTTTAGTATTCGATTGCTGTGGATTTGCGGCGGTTATGAATTAACGCACCGACAATTACAGCGAATGCAACAAGACCAATAACGGTGCTGTATGAATTATGTCCACCCAGTGCCAACGCAACGATTGCAGGTGTGATCAAAAGACCCACCAAGTTCATTACCTTGATCAATGGGTTAATTGCAGGACCAGCGGTGTCTTTGAATGGATCTCCGACAGTGTCACCAATGATTGTTGCAGAGTGAGCATCAGAGCCCTTGCCACCGTAGTGACCATCTTCAACCATCTTCTTTGCGTTATCCCAAGCGCCGCCTGAGTTAGCAAGGAAGACTGCCATCAGTGTTCCAGTTCCAATTGCACCAGCAAGGTAGGCACCGAGTGCGCCAACGCCAAGACCGAAGCCAACAGCGATTGGTGCCATAACGGCGAGCAGACCTGGTGTTGCTAGTTCACGCAGTGAGTCGCGTGTGCAGATATCTACAACGCGGCCGTATTCTGGCTTTTCTGTGTAATCCATGATGCCCGGGTGCTCGATGAATTGCTTGCGAACTTCAACAACAACTGCGCCAGCTGCGCGTGATACTGCGTTGATTGCAAGACCTGAGAACAAGAAGACAACTGCTGCACCGATGATCAAACCAACCAAGTTACGTGGGTTAGCAACATCGAGAACACCTTGGTATTGGGATGCAAGATCGCCAGCTTTTTGTCCAGCATCTTCTACGGCCTTCTTGATTGCATCGGTAAATGCGCCAAAGAGGGCAGTTGCTGCAAGAACGGCTGTTGCGATTGCGATTCCCTTAGTGATTGCCTTTGTTGTATTACCGACTGCATCGAGGGAGGAAAGGATCTTTGCGCCTTCTCCTTCTACGTCGCCGGACATTTCAGCAATACCTTGAGCATTGTCGGAAATTGGTCCGAATGTGTCCATCGCGACGATAACGCCAACGGTGGTCAATAAACCAGTACCAGCCAATGCGATTGCAAGGAGTGAAAGCACAATGTTTCCGCCACCGAGCAAGAAGGCGCCAAATACTGCTGATGCGATCAATACGGCAGAGTAAACAGCGGATTCAAATCCGATGGAAATACCAGACAAGAGAACGGTTGCTGCGCCTGTTTGTGATGATGCGGCAACGTCGTTCACTGGGCGCTTACCAACTGCTGTGAAGAAACCAGTAAGTACTTGAATAGCAGCGGCAAGAACGATTCCGATAAGAACTGCGCCGAAGGCGAGAATTCTTGGGTTTGTATTTCCTGCAGCAGTTACTGTCTCAGTTGTAAGACCTGTCAGAAGTTTGAAACTTCCTGGCAAGTAAACGAAAGTTGCAAGTCCTGTAAGGACTGCGCTGATAACAGCAGACATAAAGAATGAACGGTTAATAGATGTCATGGCGCTTGCATCGGTCTTGCGCATGCGCGTCAAGAAGATTCCGATGACTGCAGTGACAGTTCCGATTGCTGGAACGATCAATGGATAAATCAAACCTGAATCACCGAAGCCGGCTTTTCCAAGGATCAGTGCTGCAACAAGAGTTACGGCGTATGACTCGAACAAGTCAGCGGCCATACCTGCGCAGTCACCGACGTTATCGCCGACGTTATCTGCAATGGTTGCTGCGTTACGTGGGTCATCCTCAGGAATACCCTTTTCAACTTTACCGACCAAGTCGGCTCCGACATCTGCTGCCTTTGTGAAGATACCTCCACCAACGCGCATGAACATCGCGAGCATCGCTGCGCCGAAACCAAAACCTTCAAGAACGGCTGGGGCGTTTTCGCGATAGATGATCACAACAAGTGATGCACCAACAAGGCCAAGACCAACAGTGGTCATACCAACAACTCCACCGGTGCGGAATGCAATCTGCACTGCCTTCTCGGAAGAATTCTGGCGAGCAGCCTCTGCAACGCGCACGTTTGCGCGAACTGCAAGCCACATACCGTTGTATCCAACGAGCGCGCTAAATCCTGCGCCTAGGAGGAAGAAGACAGAACGGCCGATACGAATATCGGCAGCGCCAGGAAGTGCGAAGAGCAATACGAAAACGATTGCTACAAAGTATGAAAGTGTGCGGAATTGGCGCGCGAGATATGCCGCGGCGCCTTCCTGCACGGCGCCAGCAATTTCGCGCATTTTCGCTGTGCCTTCATCGGCTGCAAGCACTTGGGCTCGAAGGCCCCAGGCAACAGCGAGCGCAGCCAAAGAGATGGCTAAAACTACGTAAACGATATTGAGGTTATTTCCGGTGACTTGCACGAGAGAGCTGGAAGCTCGCATTTCTCCTCCATTGGAGATCGGGACCCGCGGGGGCTTGAGCAAAGACTTGCGAAGTGTACGCACAGATTGACCCTGAATCCCAAATCCTTGGCGATGTACCTATCTATTACACGTCTATTACAGGTCTATTACACGTCTTCTGGCGCTCTCATCGGGTAGCAATTTCGGGGCGATTGAGCGTGATTAGGGCAATCCGAGGGCTAGCAGGCTTCGACTTCCCAGCCTCAGCAGGTAAGGTCTGAGCCTTATGAATCTCTTGGACGCAAAATGGATCATCGCCGATCTCGGGCTAGCGGGGGTTCTTGGAATCCTCTTCACCGAAACTGGTCTTCTGGTTGGCCTGGTCTTTCCTGGCGACTCCTTACTTTTCATCGCCGGTGTTGCAGCATCAGGAACAGCGGCCGCCCTCCTTGGGGGAGTTCACCTGTCCGTCGCGGGGCTTTTCCTTGGCGCACCCATTGCAACGATCCTTGGATCCCAATTGGGCTATTTCATTGGTCATAAATTTGGACGCCCGCTCTTTAATCGCCCTGATAGTCGCTATTTCAATCAAGCACGTGTGCAATCCACGGAAAAGTGGTTGAAGAAATACGGTCCAGGTAAAGCAATAATTTTGGCTCGGTATATCCCCTTTGTCCGAACACTGATTAACCCACTTGCCGGAATTGCCCGAGTACCTGCCACGAAGTTCTTTATCTACAACGTGGTCGGAGGAATTCTCTGGAGCGATGGCGTGATCTTGCTGGGCTACATATTGGGTGAAAAACTCAAAGGCTCCGTCGATAAATATTTACTGCCGATTGTCGGTGTGATTATCGTCGTCAGCTTGTTGCCACTTGCGCTAGAAATTCTTAAAGAGATTCGGACTAAGCGTCACTTAAGTTAATCTCGAAATACTGGCTGATCTACCAGTTCTCCCTCAAGAGGAGAATCCTCGGGCAAGCTAGCGTTCAATAATCTAAATTCGTCATCGGTTAATTCAAGCGATGCACCTTGCAGGTTCTCCATGAGCGATGAAATTTTTGTTGTTCCCGGAATTGGAATCACTTTCGTGGAATTTCGTAAATGCCAAGCAATTGTGACGGCATATGCAGAAACTCCGTGAGTCTGACCTACTTCAGTGAAGGCCCTAAATTTTTCTCCTGTTAGGTTTGCGGCCAAACTCATTCCACCGAGTGGTGACCATGGTAGGAATGCGATCCCGAACTCTTCGCAAATCGCAAATACTTCAGCTTCGCGGCGATAGCGAGGGCTATATTCATTTTGAATGGAAACCAAACCTCCTTGTGCAGGAGTACCGCCAATCTTGATGGCTCGACGTAATTGTTCTGCGTTGTAATTGCTCACACCAATACGCTCCACAAGTCCGCGCTCGAGCAAAACCAATACATTTTCAAATTGCATTTCAAAGGGCATACGTGGATCTAAACGATGGTGCTGCCAGAGTTGGATTTTCTCTACTCCTAAACGCAACGCAGAAGCCTCTGCCGCCCGGAGTAAATAATCAATGTTAGAAGCTCGACCCCAAGTCTCGGCAGGTCCCCGGGTGATTCCATTTTTTGTTGTGATGACAACTTTTGATTTCGCCTCTGGTGATCCACTCCAGGATGTGAAAGCTTCGCCCACCAATTTCTCGTTATGTCCGAAAGTGTTCCAACTAGGGGCGTAAATATCTGCTGTATCTAATAAAGTAACACCGGCATCAAGTGCTGCGTGAATAACAGAAATCGCGCCATCGCGATCTTTAAGAATTGGATGATCTAATCCCGACATTGCCGATAACGGCATGCACCCAAGTCCAACGGCTGATACATGCCATGGGCCAAGAGTTCTTGTGGGCAATGTGGTTGTCATAATCCAAGCTCGGCAAGTGAGTATGCGGTGCGATATTCAAGGCCCGCATCAAGAATTGCTTGCTTAGCGCCACGTTCAACAATCACAGCAACGCCAACAACTATGGCCCCTGCTTCGCGAAGGGCTTCCACCGCAGTTAATACTGAACCACCGGTTGTTGACGTATCTTCAACGGCAATCACGCGGCGACCCTTTACATCGGGGCCTTCAATGCGACGTTGCAAACCGTGTGCTTTCTCTGCCTTGCGCACAACAAAGGCATCGATGTGTTGTCCGCGTTGAGCGGCAACATGCATCATTGCTGTTGCAACGGGGTCAGCACCCAGCGTTAAGCCACCGACTGCTTCGTAATCCCAATCCTTAACAAGATCAAGCATGACGTCACCAATGAGTGGCGCCGCGTGTGAATCAAGAGTTACGCGACGCAGATCCACGTAGTAATCGGCTTCCTTACCCGATGACAAAATAACTTTGCCATGGACAACTGCCTTGTTGATGATTTCTGCTTTTAGTTGCTCGCGTGCGCTCATGGGGCGAGCATACCTGGACTATTCGCTCGCTTTGTAAATAACGATCGGGGCGGACTTGCGTTGAGCAAGAGCCTTGGGCGGATTGGAATCCAATAGCGCATCAACTTCTATGCGCAACCGCGCCATCTCCAGCGCCATGTTTGCTACAGCGGACTCCAACTCAATAATGCGTTTGATGCCTGCATGGTTAATGCCTTCACCTACTAGGCGTTGGACATTGCGAAGTGTGGCGATGTCGCGCAAGGAATATCTGCGCCCTCGCCCGCTTGCACGCCCAGGTGAAACTAATCCAAGGCGATCATATTGACGAAGAGTTTGCGGATGTAAGCCAGATAATTCCGCGGCGATAGAGATGACATACACGGCGGCTTCGTCGCCATGTTCGGAGTTTCCCGAAGTCAGCTCTTCAGTCATCCTTGTGCCTTAGTTATGAAATCTGCGCGCACGTCTTCATCTGACATAGCTTCCGCAAAGTCTTGAAGTGCTTTGGTTGCTTTGGCATCAAGGCGTTGTGGCACGTGCACTTCAACAGTGACCAGCAAATCGCCTGTAGAACTTGCTTTCTTAATGCCGCGACCTTTAACGCGCAGTGTGCGCCCGTTTGGCGTTCCTGGAGAAAGGCGTACCGTTACTTCTTCCTCTGAAAGCGTTGGAACCTTGATGTCGGCGCCAAGGGCTGCCTCTGTGAAAGTAACAGGCAGAGTAATCGTGAGGTTTTCGCCTTTACGGGAGAAAATCGGGTGAGGCTTTACGTGTAATTGAATGAATAAGTCACCCGGGCCAGCTTCCCCTGGAGCACCTTTTCCTTTGAGACGAATCTTGGCGCCATCGTTCACGCCGGCCGGTACGCGTGCAGAGATATTTTGCGCAGGTCCGCCGTCGGTAGAAAGACGCAGCTCTAGCGTTGTGCCAAAGACAGATTCGCGAAACGTAATCGTAGATTCTGTTTGCAGATCTTGACCTTTGCGTGGACCGCGACGTCCACCAAAAAGATTAGCGAAAATATCTTGTGGTGATCCGCCGCCAAACATGTCGTTGAAATCGCCGTTAGGATTTTGACCTCCACCGCTTTGCGGAGCGCGAAAACCGCCACGTGCAAATTGCGAACGGGCATCATCGTATTCCGCGCGCTTCTTTTCATCGGACAAAATATCGTTGGCTTCCGACACCGCTTTGAATTGCTCTTCTAGCTTCTTATCACCCTTGTTTTTATCAGGGTGCAATTCGCGAGCAAGAGAGCGATACTTCTTTTTAATCTCATCGCTGGTTGCATTTTTTTGCACGCCAAGGATCTTGTAGAAATCTTTCTCGTAAAGGTCCTTGGCTGCCATGTCTATTTACTCTGGTTACTCTGGATCGGTAACTGCAACACGGGCAGGGCGCAAAATGCGCTCTTTGTATTTATACCCTGGTTGCAAAATCGTCGTAGCTGTTGGCTCAGTGACTTCTGTTGAGGTTGAATGCATGAGCGCTTCATGAATTTGTGGATCAAAAGGTGATCCAGGTTCGCCGTAACTGTGAAGACCAATCTTGGTCGTTACATTACTGAGTTGATCGGCAACAGCTTTAAAGCCACCCGTTAATTCACCATGTTCGCGCGCACGATCGAGATCATCCAGCACGGGAAGAAGTTCATTGAGCACTGCGCCGATTGCTAATTCGTGAGCAAGGGAACGATCACGATCCACACGCTTCTTGTAATTGGCAAACTCAGCTTGAAGTCGCTGAAGATCTGCGGTGAGGACGGCTACCGGATCGGTAACCGCCTCACTCTGCAAAACTTCTTGCACCTCTTCAACAGAGTCCGTTAAGACTGTATCCGTTGAATCAGTCATTTATGCCTCTTCAACGATCTCAGCATCTTCAACGCCCTCTTCATTTGCTGGTGCATCGCTTGGTTGCGCTGCATTTGCTGCGTAAAGAGCTGCGCCAAGTGCTTGGCTCAGAGTTGAAACTTTCTCTGTGGCGCTCTTGATCATTTCGAAGTTAGCGCCGCCGAGAGCAGTCTTGAGTTCAGCTAGTGCTTCCTCTGTCTCTGCCTTCTTTGTGCCGGCTTCGCCTTCGCTCAGTTTTTCGCCGTTTTCAGCGAGGAATTTCTCTGTTTGGTACATGAGGGAGTCACCCGTGTTGCGGATTTCTGCCTCTTCCTTGCGCTGACGATCCTCTTCAGCATGCGATTCTGCATCTTCCATCATGCGGTTGATCTCGTCTTTGGAAAGTGCGGATCCACCAGTGATGGTCATGCTCTGCTCTTTACCAGTACCAAGATCCTTGGCTGATACATGCACGATGCCGTTTGCATCGATATCGAAGGTAACTTCGATCTGTGGAATTCCACGTGGTGCAGGTGGAAGACCGGTGAGTTCGAACATACCTAACTTCTTATTGTAGGCAGCCATTTCACGTTCACCTTGGTAGGCCTGAATCTGAACAGCTGGCTGATTATCATCAGCGGTTGTAAAGATTTCACTGCGCTTTGTAGGAATTGTTGTGTTGCGTTCGATCAACTTGGTCATAACGCCACCCTTGGTTTCGATACCAAGTGAAAGCGGAGTGACATCAAGAAGAAGAACGTCTTTGACTTCACCCTTAAGAACACCGGCTTGAAGTGATGCACCGACTGCAACAACCTCATCAGGGTTAACGCCCTTGTTTGGTTCTTTGCCACCGGTGAGTGAGCGAACGAGATCGACAACTGCTGGCATACGAGTGGATCCACCAACAAGTACAACGCTGTCGATATTTGCAATAGGAATTCCTGCGTCTTTAAGAACCGCTTGGAATGGCTTCTTGCAACGCTCGAGCAAATCAGCAGTCAATGACTGGAATTGTGCGCGAGTAATTGTTTCATCCATGAAGAGTGGATTCTTTTCAGAGTCAACCGTGATGTATGGCAAGTTGATCGATGCTTGCTGAGATGAAGAGAGTTCAATCTTTGCTTTCTCTGCAGCTTCACGAATACGTTGCATCGCCATCTTGTCTTTTGTTAAATCGATTCCATTTTTTGAACCAAAGGTCTTGACAAGGAAATCAACAAGTGACTGATCCCAGTCATCGCCACCAAGGTGGTTGTCTCCATTGGTTGCTTTAACTTCTACAACGCCGTCGCCGATTTCAAGAAGTGAAACGTCGAACGTTCCGCCACCTAAGTCGAAGACGAGAATTGTTTGCTCTTTGTCGGCCTTATCAAGACCGTATGCGAGCGCTGCTGCTGTTGGCTCGTTGATGATGCGAAGCACATTGAGGCCGGCAATTTCGCCTGCTTCTTTTGTCGCCTGGCGCTGCGCGTCATTAAAATAGGCCGGTACGGTGATCACAGCTTCCTTTACTTCATAACCCAGGAAATCTTCAGCGGTCTTCTTCATTTTCTGAAGGATCATTGCCGATATCTCCTGCGGTGTATAAAGACGGCCATCAATATCCACGCGTGGGGTATTGTTGTCGCCCTTGGTCAATTTGTAGGTAAAGTGCGATATTTCATTGGTCACCTCATCAAACCTCCGGCCCATAAAACGCTTTATGGACTGGATG
>CAILHY010000005.1 GCA_903834145.1 uncultured Actinomycetes bacterium | reverse complement strand
GTCTTGCGGTCTCTATTATCAAGTTGGACTTTGAAAGTCGTTTCTATTTGGGTGCTCATAAATCAAAGCCTAATGACGTACCCACGGCTTTGGATTGCGGGAATTTCAAAAAAGCCATAAGCATAGGGACGATGACAATGCCCCCGCCGATGCCAAACATTCCTGCCAAAAGCCCGGCAGTACCACCAATAATTAGACTGACTAGGATCGTGGTCATTTCTTCCCGTCGCTATATAGACTCGATTAACCGTTATGTATTCAAGAAATACTAGTCTTCTTTATGCGAGTTTACGAGGAAAGTATCGCCAGCAAATCAGGTTTTAGCCCATTTATTGATATCTCAGAATCATCTTGTGCATTGACGCCGTGCGTCACTACTTCTATGTAGCACTTCACTTTTGCTTCAGTTCCACTTGGACGAATGATGATGCGAATATCTCCATCAAGCCAGAGGCGAATTCCATCGGTAGGTGGAAGTCCATCTTTTGGCTTCATGAGGTCATCGATGGCGATAACCGAACGTCCGGCAATCTGATCGGGAGGATTATTACGCAGAGAGGTAAGCAAGACGGGGATCCGGGAGAGATCGCTGACACGTACCGAAATCTGCTCCGTGCCGTGAAAACCATGGCGTTTCCAAATTTCATTGAGCAAATCAAGGAGAGTTTCATTTTGTTTCGCTAATTCCGTCGCCAGTTGAGCCAACATCAGCGCAGCAGAAATGCCGTCTTTATCGTTTACGGATGCAGAATCAACGCAATAACCAAGAGCTTCTTCATATCCAAAGGTGAGCCCAGGAATCTTCGCTAACCATTTGAACCCAGTCAAAGTTTCACGAAATTCGAGGTTGTAATGTTTAGCAATTTTTTTGAGAAGTGATGATGAGACGATCGAATTGGCCAGAATTCCATTCTTCGTATTTCTTGCGATGTATTCACCAAGAAGGGCGCCAAGTTCATCCCCACGAAGCATTCGCCATCCAGTGACGGGATCATTGACTGCAGCTGCACAACGATCGGCATCAGGATCATTGGCAATAACAAGATCGGCACCAAATGCGCGAGCGGTATCTAGTGCTAGATCAATGGCACCAGGTTCTTCAGGATTAGGAAAGGCGACGGTAGGGAAATCTGGGTCAGGTTCGGCTTGTGCGTCAACCAGGATGAGCGAGGCAAAGCCGGCAGAGTGAAAAACACGTTGAATGGTTTGGGTTCCAACACCATGCATCGCGGTATAAACAATTTTGAGATCTCCAGGCGCCTTGCACAACTTTGCCGTGCGATGGACGTATTTTTCTACCACTTCATCATCAAGTTGTGTCCAGGAATTGCCTCGGGGTTGCGATTTCAAAGAGGTAATCGCCGCTATTTCCGCCGAAATAAATCCATCAGTGGGGGAGATGATTTGAGATGCTCGGTAATTAATGCCATCAACGGTGGGACCGATATAGACCTTGTAGCCATTGTCCTGAGGTGGGTTATGGCTTGCGGTAACCATGACGCCGACATCCACGCCTAATTCGGTGATAGCGAATGCAAGAACAGGGGTAGGCAGAGGGCGGGGGAGCACAAAAACTTTCATTCCAGCACCGCTCATGATTTGCGCAGTCTCTTGTGTGAAATCTTCAGAACCATGACGTGCATCGCGCCCGATCACAATGCTGGTGAGGCCTCTATCTTTCATATATTTTGCAAGACCAGCAGCGGTGCGTCCCACGACTGCACGATTCATGCACGAAGGTCCAGGACCTATTGGGCCACGCAGTCCAGCAGTCCCAAATTGAAGAAAACCACTAAAACATTTCTTGAGATTTTCTTCGTTCTGTGTTTCAACCCAAGATCGAAGTAGCGCGGCTGTTACAGGATCCGGATCATCAGCAATCCATGCCTCAACTTCGGCCAGCAGTTGTGAATCCATAGTCTTAGAGTAGTTTCGGAATAACGCCTTTGAGAAGTGCGCCCATACGGTCGGCCGCTGCTTTTCCTGCGGCGATAACTTCTTCGTGGTTGAGTTTCTCACCCGTGACTCCGGCCGCCGCGTTGGTGACCAGTGAGATACCCAAAACTTCTGCGCCCAGTGCGTGTGCTGCAATTGCCTCCGGAACGGTAGACATTCCAACAAGATCAGCGCCCATCGTGCGCATCATGAGGATTTCTGCTGGGGTTTCATAAGTGGGTCCACGCCAGTGCACATAGACGCCTTCTTGAAGTGAGGAATCTTCGGCTTTAACGATCGCACGAATGCGCTTGCTATAAAGATCTGTGAGGTCAACAAAATTCGCGCCGATAAGCGGACTCGTGGCTGTGAGTGAAATGTGGTCGCGAATTAAAACAGGCTGGCCGACGTGATACTCCTTATTGATACCTCCGCATGCGTTGGTCAGAATAAGAATTTTGCATCCCGCCTTAACTGCCGTGCGAGCACTATGAACCACGGGTTCGATGCCTTTGCCTTCATAAAGATGGGTACGTCCAAGAAACACGAGGGCATTGATGCTTCCGTGCTCACCGGCAATCGCGTAGGAGCGAATCTTTCCTGAATGACCCTCTACTTCAGGCGGGAAAAATCCTGGCACTTCATGGGCATCGAATTCATGTGCAGGAGTTCCAAGGGCATCAACCGCGCTGACCCATCCTGATCCCATCACGAGTGCGACATCATGTTTGGCAATTCCGGTGCGACGGGCGATATCGGCAGCTGCTAATTCGGCAGCTGCCATCGGGTCTGTGTACAGGTCTTGGATGTTAAAGGAACTCATGCATCAATAATGTCACAGAGCTTGGCTCCGTTTGTCACACTTTCTCCGATAACCGCAGTGAGGTTTGCAATGACGCCCGATTTATGGGCTAAGAGTGCTTGCTCCATCTTCATGGCTTCAAGAACAATGACAAGGTCGCCGACTTCTACGAAATCACCTTCGGCCAGTGCAATTTTGACTACCGTGCCTTGCATGGGGCTAGTGAGTCCATCGCCTGCAACGAGTCCACTCATTCCCGCCTTTGCGCGATGGCGTTTGTGAAGTGGCTCCGGTGCATGCAAACGAATATCAAATCGATGTCCATTTACTTCAGCAACAAGGTGCTCGGATGCAGCCAAGCTTTGCAGTTCAGTCTTGGTTGTTCCGTAATTAGGGATCTCGTTGTTGAATTCATTTTCAATATAACTTGTGTAGACAGTGAAATTTTCTGTGTAGGCCGGGTCTTCCAAAATTGCTCGGTGGAAGGGAAGTGCTGTTGCTAAGCCACCGATCTGAAATTCTTCAAGGGCGCGACGTGCTCGAGAGATTGCTTCCTCGCGTGTTTTTCCAGTGACAATGAGTTTGGCAAGGAGTGAATCAAAGTTTCCGCCGATGGTGTCTCCATTTTTGAATCCCGCATCGACACGAACGCCAGGACCTGAAGGGAGGTTCCATTGAGTGATGCGACCAGGTGCTGGCAAGAATGATCGGCCAGGATCTTCGCCGTTGATACGGAACTCAATGGAGTGTCCGCGAATTTCTGGATCGTCGTATCCGAGCTCTTCGCCCATGGCGATGCGAAATTGTTCGCGAACAAGGTCAAAACCTGTTACTTCTTCGCTTACAGGATGCTCTACTTGAAGCCGGGTATTGACTTCAAGGAATGAAATGGTTCCATCGACTCCAACAAGAAACTCACATGTACCGGCACCAACATAACCAGCCTCTTTGATAATGGCTTTACTGGATCGATAGAGCTCAGCATTTTGAGCTTGTGTTAAAAATGGAGCGGGTGCTTCTTCAACAAGTTTTTGATGGCGACGTTGGAGTGAGCAATCGCGCGTACTGACGACGACAACATTTCCGTGAGTGTCTGCAAGGACTTGGGTTTCAACATGGCGTGGACGATCCAAATAGCGCTCAACAAAACACTCACCGCGACCAAAACCCGCAATGGCCTCGCGAACAGCAGAGGCAAAGAACTCAGGGATTTCCTCCATCGTGCGGGCCACCTTAAGGCCACGTCCGCCACCACCGTGCGCTGCTTTGATTGCAACGGGGAGACCGTGTTCCTTAGCGAAAGTAATTACCTCTTCGAAACCTTCGACGGGGTCAGCGGTACCGGCAACGAGCGGCGCACCAACTTTGGCAGCAATCTTTCGGGCAGAGACTTTATCCCCGAGCAATCGAATCGCATCGGGGGATGGTCCAATCCAAATCAAACCTGCATCAAGGACGGCTTGGGCAAAGTTTGCATTTTCAGAGAGAAATCCATACCCAGGATGAACAGCATCGGCACCAGATTTCTTTGCAACTTCAATGATGCGTTCAATATTTAAATACGTTTGTGTTGCCGTTGTACCGCCAAGTGAATAGGAAGCATCTGCCATTTGCGAATGTATTGAGTTGCGATCTTCGGATGAATACACGGCAATACTTTTCAGGCCATGGTCCTTGCAGGCTCGAATAATACGCACGGCAATTTCGCCACGATTTGCGATCAAGACACTCTTCATGAGGAGGCTCCAATGAGATTCTTTTTAAGATCTGGCCATGAATAGCCCAACTGCGAAGTTATTTTACGTAAAAGTGGAATCGATAAACCAACCACGTTTGTGTAATCACCTTCGATGGATTCGATGAAAGCGCTACTTAATCCATCGAGAGTGAACCCTCCGGCAACGTTGAGCGGTTCACCTGATGCAACATAGTCAGCAATTTCGGCATCGTTCATCGTGGCAAAAGTAACTTTAGTTGTTGCTATATCTGAGATTTCGATTCCACGATCAGTATCAATGACACAATGGCCCGTATGTAACCACCCAGATTTCCCGCTCAGCATTTTCGCTCGTTCGGTGGCAACTTTTGGGGTTAAAGGTTTTCCAAGAGAGACGCCCTCGTATTCGAAGGTTGAATCACAAGCGATGATGATGCTGGGTTGGTTAACTAGTTCGCGAACGGTATGCGCTTTAACGATCGCTAGCGCAATTACCATCTCTTTTGGTGTCATGGCTTCGTAAATGGGCGCTTCTTCATCGACGTTACTAACCCTAACTTCTGCATGTATTCCCGCGGCTTCTAAGAGTCGCTTGCGAGAAGGGGAAGCTGAAGCCAGAATTATGTGCGGCATTTAGTTTTTCCTTGGCAGTGGTTGACGCAATTGAGGTGTCGCCCAAACGCTCTTGGCCTTGAGTGCCTCCTCAACAGGGCGCTCATGTTGTTCCAGGGCAAGTTCTAATGCCGTGAGTTCCTCTACTGTCGGAGTACCCGATGTGATGGTAAATGTGATCACAGAGGAATATTTCCATGCTTGCGTGCTGGCAAGGTATCGCGCTTTGTTTTGAGCGCTCGTAGTGCTTTCGTGATGTATTCACGGGAATTATGTGGCTCAATGACTGCGTCAATAAATCCGCGCTCTGCTGCCAAATATGGATTAGCCAAGGTTTCGTTGTAGTCAGTGATGAGCGAAGCACGAAGAGTCTCAGCCTCATCTGACTCGTTGAGTTCCTTGCGATAGAGAATATTCACCGCACCCTGGGCGCCCATGACAGCAATCTCTGCACTTGGCCATGCAAGGTTCACATCCGCGCCGATGTACTTTGAGCCCATCACGATAAAAGCGCCACCATATGCTTTGCGTGTAATCAGAGTGATCATCGGAACGGATGCTTCGCCATATGCGTAGAGAAGTTTTGCACCACGACGAATGATTCCATTCCACTCTTGTTCAATTCCGGGCAAGAAACCGGGAACATCCACCAATGTCAAAATCGGGATGCTGAAGGCATCACAGAATCGAACAAAGCGCGCTGCCTTCTCGCTTGAATCGATGTCGAGCGTTCCAGCTAACTGTTGCGGCTGATTTGCGATGATCCCAACAGATTGACCCTCGATTCGACCAAAACCGACGATAATATTTGGCGCAAAAAGTGCGTGGACTTCGAGAAATTCATTTTCGTCCAAGAGGGCTTGGACAAGTACTTTCATGTCATATGGCTGGTTAGGGCTATCGGGAATCAAAGTATCGAGTGCTTGATCCGTTGGCTTCTCTTCAAGAGTTTCTGTGGCCGGCAAAATTGGTGACCCGTCCATGTTGTTGCTCGGAAGATAGGAAAGAAGCGCTTTCACATAATCTAAAGCGTCATCTTCATTCTCTGCTAGGTAATGTGCATTTCCTGTCTTGGCATTATGTGTATGAGCTCCGCCAAGTTCTTCCATTCCTACATCTTCGCCAGTGACCGTCTTGATTACTTCAGGACCGGTAATAAACATGTGGGATGTTTCATTGACCATGATTGTAAAGTCTGTGAGAGCAGGCGAATATGCGGCTCCTCCAGCACAGGGACCCAGAATCACAGAGATCTGGGGAATGACTCCCGATGAACGAGTGTTGAGGCGGAAGATCCGTCCATACCCGCTCAGAGATGCAACGCCTTCTTGAATGCGCGCGCCACCTGAATCGCTGATGCCGATTAACGGAATTCCTGTCTTGAGCGCGAACTCAGCAATCTTGACCATTTTTTCAGCCATAACTTCGCCGAGACTGCCGCCCATAACCGTGAAATCTTGCGAGAACAAGGCGATGCTTCGGCCATCGATTGTTCCGTAGCCAATAACGACGCCGTCTCCGTAAGGACGATTCTTCTCCATACCAAAATTAGTAGAGCGGTGTCGGGCGAATTCATCAAGTTCGGTGAAGGAGCCTTCGTCGACAAGTTTGGCTATGCGCTCGCGAGCAGTCATTTTTCCTTTAGCGTGCTGCTTTTCTACGGCGCGCGCTGATCCCGCATGGACCGCCTCATCGAGACGATCGCGAAGGTCTTGGATTTTTCCCGCAGTTGTATGCAGATCACGGTTCATACCCCTACGGTACTAGTCGTGAGCAACTTACGTACGCCCTTGAATCAGGAGAAGATTAATTCCGAGCTTCTTCACAGTTACTGGCGGGTAAGCGTGGTCGATGTCACGGGATCTACGCAAAATGATTTAGTAAATAGCGTACGGGCCAGTAACTCGCAGCATGGTGATGTATTGGTTTCTGAATATCAATCAAGCGGCAGAGGCCGACTAGATCGGACATTTGAAGCACCACCCCTATCGGCACTTCTCTTTTCATTTTTTATTGAGCCACAGATAGATGCAGTAGATCTTTCGTGGATACCTCTGATTGCAGGACTTTCTGTGGTCGGCGCTATTGATTCTTGTTGCAACATCACAGTGAACAAGCGCGTGATGCTTAAGTGGCCTAACGACATTCTTATCGGAGAGAAAAAGATTGCTGGGCTAATTTCTGAACACGTTGATAAACGTGGCGTTGTGGTCGGTATTGGAATCAACGTGGGTATGAACGAATCCGAATTACCTGTTGACCATGCAAGCTCACTTGAGATTGAAGGTTGTCATGGATGCGATCGAGATGCACTTCTTGTCGCAATTTTGACTGAATTTACATCATTGCTTAATCGGCTCGAGAGAGGCGACAAGGCATTAAGGGATGAATATGCTGCCCGTTGCGCAACCATTAACTCGGCCGTTCGGGTTGAACATCCGGCAGGTGATTTCACTGAGAGCGTGGCTATCGCTATTGATGCATCGGGAGCACTGGTACTCGCCGATGGCAAACATGTGAACGTTGGCGATGTTATTCATCTACAAAGAAGGTAGCGCGAATTTATGAAAAGCCCTTTTCCTGTTGTCGGAATACTTGGTGCCGGTCACCTTTCGAAAATGTTGGTAGCGCCCGCAATAGCTCTTGGGATTGACCTAAAATTCTTTGCTGGAGATGCGACTGATGTGGTTGCGGTGAGAGAGTTTGCACAAGATTGTGATCTCTTGAGCTATGAATATGGCGCAGTACCTATCTCGGTGATTCGTGCCATTGAAGCCGAAGGAGCAACTATCAGGCCGAGCTCGGCTACTTTGATGAAAATCTCCGACCTTGCCCAGATAAAGGCACCTGTCCCCGAAGGTGTAATTGCGGTATCGGTATTAGTGGCTCGCTCTCCACATGCTCAAGCATCGGTTTGGACGCCAACACAGATTTATCGAAAGGAAGGAGTCTGGACGCGGACAGAGACGCCCGTCATTGGAATTTCCAAAGAATTTATAAATCAGGCTCAAAATAAAGCACTGGAAATTGCTCTAGCGCTTTCACTCACGGGGGTCATGTCTGTTGAGTTGTATTTCCACGATGGTGAATTCAAACTGTGCGGCGCTTTAATGACTCCTCACAGTTCTGGATATTGGACCATGGAAGGCTCTCGCACGGACCAATTTGAGCAGCACCTGCGGGCGATATTGGATCTTCCGCTGGGAGATACATCCATGACGTCTGGTTTCGTCGTCGTAGGAAACGTCATGGCAGGAACAAAGGCCGATATGTATAGACCTTATCTCCACCTCATGGCTCGAAGTCCGGCCATGAAGTTTCATCAATATGGAGTCAACTTTATTCCAGGGCGCGAAGTAGCCCATGTAAGCGCATTCGGTGATGATCTTCTAGACTTACGGGAGTGCATCACTCATGCAGTGGACTATATGAGCGGAGAAATCGATGAGTAAGAATCACGTAGCAATCATTATGGGATCTGATTCTGATTGGCCGATTATGGAAGATGCAGCGAAGGTTTTGGATGAGTTCGGAATTACGTATTCGGCGCAAGTTCTCTCCGCTCATCGCATGCCAGAGGAAACTATTGAATTTGCAAAAAGTGCTAAGTCCTTAGGATTTGATGTCATTATCGCTGGAGCCGGTGGAGCGGCGCATTTGCCAGGCGTTGTTGCGGCGTTGACACCACTTCCCGTAATTGGAGTTCCGATTGCGCTAAAAGTATTAGACGGAATGGATTCACTGCTCTCTATCGTTCAGATGCCTGCTGGAATTCCTGTTGCAACGGTCGGAATCGGAAATGCGAAGAATGCTGGAATTCTCGCGGCACGAATTCTTGGCGTGAGCGATGAATCTCTTTCACAAAAAGTAACGCAAGCGATGAGCAAGCAACGCGATGAGGCCAAGGCCAAAGGGGAAAACCTCAAAGCTCGTAGAACCCATAAAACAGGTTTCTAACTACACTCGATTTCGATATTCAATTGCTGGACACCGATTCATCACCGCGATAAGGCCGCCATCTTGGGCGCGCTTGAATGCTTCGTGATCGATGACTTCTAACTGCATCCAGACTGCCTTGGCTTTTAGCGCAATTGCCTCATCGATAACGACGCCGACGAGTTGTGAATTCACAAATAGATCAACGACATCCACCGGAAATCGGATCTCAGAGAGTTTTGCATATCCTGCCTCACCGTGAACCATCTCCGCTTTTGGATGAACTGGAATGATTCGGTGCCCTTTTTGTTGAAGTAATAACGCGACACCGTATGCGGGGCGATCTGAATTATTACTCAGCCCAACTATTGCCCAGGTTTTTAAGGATAGAGCTGCCTCTATCGACTCTTCTGCATTCAATTTTTTCGACCAAGTGCGTGGAAGGTCCATCCTGCCGCTGTCCATTTAGCCCTATCGAGAGCATTGCGACCATCAATGATGAGTGGCCTCTTGACAAGTGTTTTGAACAGCGAAGGATCTATTTCCCTGTATTCCTTCCATTCGGTCAGATGGAGGACGATGTCAGCATCAGCGACACAATCTTGCGAACTTTGTGCAAAGTTCAAGGTAGGAAAACGTTTTTGTGCAGGTGCCATGGCTTTTGGATCATGGACCGTCACAGTGGCGCCAGCGGCATGTAATTGCGCGGCAATATCAAGGGCAGGTGAGTCTCGCACGTCGTCGCTCTCAGGCTTAAATGCTGCGCCTAGGACAGCAATTTTATAGGACGTTAAGTCGGCAGAAAGCATGGAGCGAACAACATCAATAACTCGTGCACGCGCACGAAGATTGATTGCATCTATTTCTCGCAAGAATTCAAGAGCTTGCTCAGCGCCTAATTCTTCAGCGCGCGCCATAAATGCACGAATATCTTTCGGCAAACATCCGCCACCAAAACCGATACCGGCTTGCAGGAATTTGTTTCCGATCCGAGGGTCATAACCGATTGCCTGGGCCAGAACTGTCACATCGCCACCCGCGGCCTCGCATATTTCTGCCATCGCATTGATAAAGGAGATCTTTGTTGCAAGAAAAGAATTAGCAGCCACTTTCACAAGTTCAGATGTTGGCAGGTCAGCGCGAATCCAAGGTGTTCCTAGTTCGAGAATGGGTGCATACACATCTTTGAGGATGTGTTCAGCTCGATCATTGGTGACACCGACGACAAGTCGATTCGGCCGCAATGTGTCTTCAATGGCAAAGCCTTCGCGTAGAAACTCTGGATTCCAGGCAAGATCTGCTTGAGGTGCAATTGCGCGCAAAATTGCAGTGAGTTCTTGAGCCGTGCCAACTGGGACGGTTGATTTGCCGACGACCAACGAACCGCTCTTGAGATGGGGGGCAACGCTTGCGATAGCCCCTTTAACAAAAGACAAATCTGCAGCAAGACTGTTTTCTTTTTGAGGCGTTCCCACGCAAATGAAATGCACATCGGCGTTTGAGATTATGGCGAAATCAGTGCTGAAAGTTAAACGTCCTGAAGCAATTTGCTGGCGCAGTAATTCCTCAAGCCCTGGCTCATAGAAGGGTAATTCGCCTCGCGAGAGTTGGTCGATCTTTGCGCTATCGCTATCGACTCCAATTACGGTGAAGCCGAGTGAAGACATACATGCTGCGTGCGTGGCACCTAGATACCCCGTGCCAATTACCGAAAGAACGGGTTTCATAGCCAGAGTCTATGAGTTTTACAAAGTTATTTCAGAGAACCGCAAGGGTTTTCACTTGCGGTGCGCGTCTTAAATTTGTCAATGATCACTGGGGTTGCTTTAGGAGTCGCCTTACTCGTTGAGGATGAGGTGGCCTTGGAAGAACTAGCCGAAGGCGTAGGGACAACTTCGGTGACAATAGGCAAGTCATCACGAAGTTTCTGGAAAAGTTCAGGAGCAAGCACTGGATCCCAGAGTACGGTAGAGCCAATATAGGGGAGCGAAAAATTCACATTAGATAGTGGAACGGTCAACGTCCTTACCTTGCTGGCTGAAAGATTTCGCATCTGCTTGGCAAGAGTTACAAGGTCACTTGAATTTAGTGAGGAGTCAGTTTTCACGGTTTCCATTGCCGCATTTATGAAACTAATAAATTTCACTGGATTGAGAAGAACTCCAGTACTCGTTGCCTTTTTGATGACGGAGCTCATAAATTGTTGCTGCCTTTGCATGCGGCCCAAGTCGCCCATGCCATCAAAATCACGAGTCCGAATATATTTGAGAGCTTCGATGCCATTTAACGTATGAATACCAGCAGTCATGACAAGGTGACTCTTTGGATCATTGATTGCAACTTTGCTACATACTTGAATGCCACCAAGAGAATCAACAACTTTTGCAAATCCTCCAAAACCGATTTCAACGTAGTGATCAATTCGTAGATTAGTTTTTGCTTCCACGACCTGGATCAATAATGGTGCCCCGCCCCAACTAAATGCCGAGTTCAACTTGGCCTGTTGTGCAGCAATTGTTTTTCCATTGCTGGCAACATATTGAGGGACTGTAACAAGAGTGTCTCGCGGTAATGAAACGATGACGGCCTTGTCACGTGCCTTACTTATGTGAACCAGAAGCATGGTGTCAGATCGTCCGCCCGCAGCAGAGGCGGTACTTCCGACTCGAAGTGTTTTAAGTTCAGCGGCGGTGAGGCCTGCGCGATTATCTGAACCAACGAGAAGGTAGTTGACGGCGCTTGATGCTTTTTCCGGTCTGGAATTTAATCCGGCAAATGCATCCACCCTCTTGAGCGAACCAGTGATCTGCCCCAGGCCTATCCAGGAAATTGCCGAGAGTGCAATAACGCCGATTGAGAGTGAGGTGATTATTCGGGTCGCGCGCGCGGATTTCACTAGGAGAGCCTACTTGGACGGTAGCGTACTCAGGTGCACATTTCCGAGCAGATATCCCAGGTGAACGGCGTCTCGGTTATTTTGCCTGTTCTCAATGAAGAGTTTTACCTCTCAGAGTCAGTAAGTGCAATTCTTTCTCAGGATTATCTCGGACAAATGGAGGTAGTCCTTTCTATCGGACCATCGAAGGATCGCACTCTTGAGGTAGCGAGGGCCCTTGCAAGTAAAGATTCGCGAGTGGTGATTATTGAAAACCCTTCGGGGCGAACCGCAGCAGGATTGAATTTAGCAATTGCGCAATCTAGGTTTCCCATCATTGTTCGCGTCGATGGCCATGCAGAAATACCTCGAGATTACATTTCTTTAGCAGTTGAGATTCTCAAAGAAACAAGCGCGGTCAATGTAGGTGGAATGATGGCCGCGCAAGGTGTTACAACATTTGAGAAGGCAGTCGCCTGCGCGATGAGAAGTCCGCTCGGCGTGGGTGCTTCCCGTTTTCACACGGGTGGTTCAGCAGGTGCGGTGGACACGGTCTACCTCGGTGTTTTCTTAAAAAGCGCACTGATAAACGCCGGCGGCTTTGATGAACGCTTTACGAGGGCGCAAGATTGGGAATTGAATTTCCGTCTTCGACAAGCCGGAGGAATTGTTTATTTCGATCCACGTTTACATGTTGTGTATCGACCTCGCCCCTCGTTGCGGGCACTCGCAAAACAATATTTTGAATACGGCCGTTGGCGTCGTGTTGTATCTCGGCGACACGTAGGTACCGTGAATTTACGATATCTGGCGCCTCCATTTGCATTGATCGCAACAATAATCTCACTTGCAGGGGGAATGGTTATCTCACCTATTCTTTTCTTGCCGGCGGGAATCTACGGCGCCTTTCTTGTGGTCGCCTCACTTGGAATTGGTAGAACAATGGGTGAAAAATTGAGATTACCCGCGATTTTGCTCACGATGCACATGTCTTGGGGCGCGGGATTTGTCACATCACCTCGGACTCTCGTGCCTGAAGGCAAGTGAGCCCAAGGACCGTGCGGTAACCTGCCTCCGTGGATAACGCTAAATCAAAGACCGCGCCCGTCGAGGTCTACGAGCCTTTTCGCGCCGGACTACCTCCACTGCGTAAGTATTGGCGTTCCCTTTGGGCAAGACGATCTTTTATCGCCGAATATTCTCGATCAGAGTTGCGCGAAAAACATTACGACTCTGTCTTTGGGCAAGTTTGGCTAGTACTCAATCCACTGTTGCTCTCCGGAGTTTATTTTCTCTTGATCGTCATCATCGGCGGGCACAGCGACAAGATGCGATATGGCCACCTCACAGCCTGCCTATTCCTTTTCTATTTTGTTTCCAACACGATGACAGGTGGAGTTAAATCCATTACAAAGGGCGGCAAACTAATTCTCAACACCGCCTTTCCAAGAATCATGTTGCCAATTTCAGCCACCGTCGTTGGGATATTTCGATTCCTCCCAACTATTTTCGTTTTCTTTGTAATTCGAACCATTTTGGGATTTCCTATTGGTTGGGCGATGTTGTGGGCAATTCCTGTAGTGGTCATTACCGCGATATTGGCCCTGGGGCTGGCGGTATTGATCTCCACGATCAATGTGTATTTCCGAGATATTTCAAGTTTCTTACCTTACTTCTCCAGAACATGGCTCTATCTCTCGCCAATACTTTATGAGGCATCGGCTCTCAAACATAATTTGAGAAGCCTCGAAGCGTTTAACCCTCTTTTTCCGCTTCTAAATTCGTGGTCTCGCGCAATAGTTCACGCCCAAGTTCCTAAAGCTACGGATATGTTGATCTCTCTGGCTTGGGCACTGGGAATTTTTATTATCGGAACGTATTACTTCCTAGCAAGGGAGCGCGATTTTGCAGTCCGAGTCTAATTCCACGCATATTCCTGGCGAACTTGCTGTCTCTGTCCAGCACTTAGGGTTGACGTATACGACAACCATTGATCGACGGCCAACTTTGAAGGCACGAGTTCGAACATTGGGTCGCGGAACTAAACACACTCGTGTCGTTCGAGCCCTTGATGACATCATGATGGATGTTCCCTACGGTTCAGTCTTAGGAATTGTCGGAGCAAACGGGGCTGGAAAATCAACGTTAATGCGAGTTATCTCTGGCATTTTGCCGCCGTCACAAGGTCGCGTTGAAGTTTACGGAAAAGTGAGCACGCTTCTTGCCCTCGGTGTTGGCTTTAGTCCTACGCTTTCTGGGCGACAAAATGTTGAATTGGGTGGACTTGCGGCAGGCATGACTCGCAAAGAGATCGCCTCACACTTTGAAGAGATCGCCGATTTTGCTGAATTAGGAGATGCAATTGAGGCGCCGATGCGAACGTATTCATCGGGAATGTTTGCTCGCCTTGGGTTTGCGGTTGCCGTCACAGTGCGCCCAGATATTTTGATTGTGGATGAAGCCCTCAGCACGGGAGATGCCCACTTCAAAGAGAAAAGTCTGAACAAGATCAAAGAGTTGCGAAGTGATGCTCGCGCGCTCATTCTGGTCAGCCACGGTTTGGGAACTATCCGTGATGTGTGTAATGAAGTGGCATGGCTAGACAAGGGCAAATTAATCAAGCGGGGCGAACCAAATGCCGTTGTCGATGCATACGAGAAATTCTTAAAGGTCGGAAAGAGCGCGGCCATTGATGAGGATATTTAACTTCCGCACTTTTATTGCAGTGACATTACTCTTCGCTGCATTTATTCCTCGCGCATATGCAGTGGATATCCCACCTTCCTTTTCTTTCCATGGCAGTGGTTATGGACATGGTGTCGGCATGAGTCAGATTGGCGCGCGTGGCGAAGCGCTAGAAGGCGATAGTGCAACCGCAATCCTGAATTATTATTACAAAGATGTCGTGGTGAATCCCGTCCGAGATGATCAGATTCTTCGAGTAAATCTGGGTCATTTATTAACCTCTCTTTCGCTTAAGACGGATACGAAATTAGCTCACATCGAACTTTTTAACGCTGACATTGCAGATGGCGTTACATCTGTTGCTGACACCATCATTCCCAGTAAGTCAACTCTTTCCTTCACGCTCTTAGGAAATTCAGCGATCCCCAGCGTTACCGATGCTGCGGGGAAAGTAACTGCCCTCACTTCTGGATCATCGTGGACGGTGCGTTGGAGTGGAACACGCGAATTACCTGGTGTGGATTCGCTTGTATCTCTCAAGATCGGTTCCACAACTTCTAAATATCGATACGGCCAGATGCAAATCAAACTTGTGAAAACTGCGCTACTGGGTTACCGAATCGAAATAACTAATTCGCTTCGGTTGCATGATGAGTACTTATGGGGGATAGGAGAGATGCCTTCGTCGTGGCCGGTGCAAGCACTTCAGGCGCAAGCAATCGCTTCGCGCACGTATGCGCTCAGCAAAGCGGGAAGAATTAAAACTGCGTGCGATTGCGATCTCTATTCAGCTACTGCGGATCAGAATTTTGTAGGGTATTCGAAAGAGAGCGAAGCAAAATATGGTGTGATCTGGAAGGGCGCAGTAACTTCCACCAGTACAGATGACTCACATGGCTTGGCAATCTTGTATAACTCGATGCCGATCGCAGCTTATTTCTTCTCATCTTCAGGGGGTGCAACTGAATCTGGCGTAGATGCATGGGGCAGCGCAGTTCCATACGCAATCAGTGTCCCTGATCCTTGGAGTTTGTTGCCTTCGCTTAATTCGAAATATATCGATTGGATTCGCCCTATTTCGCAATCAGTTATTGCCAGCGCATTTGGATTGCCTGATGTTGCTACCCTGATTATTACAAGCCGACATCCAAGCGGTACGGTCGCCACCATCACGGCTACATCCAGTGGCGGCAAAAGTGTTTCATTATCGGGAGAGGCATTTAGAAGCAAAAGTAAATTGCCATCTGCCTATTTTGATTTTGATACTGCGGTAATCAGTAGCCCAGCAGCAACTGCAAGCCCGAGCCCGGCTCCATCACCGACCAGAACGGCATTTCATAGCTTGTAAATTAGCTTGTAAATTAGTTTGCGTGCAAGATGGAGTTCAACCCGCCCCATGTGCCTGTTCGAAGCACCACTTCAAGGTTTCCACTTTGAGAATTACGGCGGAACAGTAAATTATCTCCTCCGCTGAGTGCGCTTGCCTTGACGATTTCGCCATCAGGAAGTGAAACTTTTGCGGCTGCAGTGATGTAGGTTCCGGCCTCGATGACACAGTTATCACCCAGTGAAATTCCAAGTCCAGAATTCGCGCCCAGTAAACATTTCTTTCCAATAGAGATAGTTTCTTTTCCGCCGCCGCTAAGAGTTCCCATGATGGAGGCGCCTCCACCGACATCGGTTCCATCTCCGACGACAACACCAGCCGAGATTCTTCCCTCGACCATGGAGGAACCCAATGTTCCCGCGTTGAAATTGACGAAACCTTCGTGCATCACTGTTGTGCCGTGCGCCAAATGCGCTCCGAGGCGAACCCGATCAGCATCGGCGATACGTACTCCGCTTGGGATGACGTAATCCACCATCCGTGGGAATTTATCGACGCTCAGCACTGAAACATGGCCATATTTTGCTCGCAAACGAGCTCGGGTCTCTTCAAATCCTTCAAGAGCGCAGGGGCCGTGAGTGGTCCAGACTACATTTGTAAGAATTCCAAATATGCCCTCAAGAGATTGACCATGAGGGGCAACAAGGCGATGGGAAAGCAGGTGAAGTCGCAGATACACATCAGATGCATCTCGAGCAGGCTCAGATAATGTGATCGTGCGTTCGACTAATACTCGAGTGATTCCGCGCTCGTGATCGCGTCCTTCGAGCCCGCGTAAATAGGTCGGCGCTTCTGCCGTGAGCGCTCCCAGCGTTGGAGAGGGATACCAGGTATCAAGAACGGATCCATCAGCGGCGATGGTCGCGATACCGTGGCCGGAGGCTTGCTCAGAAGAGTGATGCGACATGGGGCAAGGGTAGCCTCTATCCTTCAGGGATGCGTATCGCCGTTTTTTGTTCGTCATCTCCGACTATTGATGCCAAATATGTTGACCTGGCCTTCGAATTAGGTCAAGCCATCGCGGCGAAGAAATGGGACCTCGTCTCTGGGGGCGGACATATTTCCATGATGGGAGCAGTGGCACGTGGAGTGCGAAGCGGCGGTGGGAAAACAATAGGGGTCATTCCTCAAGCACTCGTTGATATTGAATTCGCCGATCACGATAGCCACGAACTTCATGTCGTAGATTCCATGCGCGAGCGAAAGGGCATGATCGAGGAACTCTCGGGTGCCTTTATTGCACTGCCGGGTGGCCTTGGAACCCTGGAGGAACTCTTTGAAATATGGGTCGGTCGCTTCTTGAAATTTCACGATAAGCCCGTCATCGTCCTGGATCCATTTGGACTCTATTCACCTCTTCGTCAGATGATCGATCATTTGGAGAGCGAAGGGTTCGTCAAACCTGGGCAACGCGAACTCCTGCATTGGACCACAAGCGTTGAAGAAGCCCTCGATAGAGCCACCTCCGAGTAGCCTTACGCCCATGGCGCAGACTCTGGCTCAATTGCTCGCCAGTTTGCCCGAGGAGGAGCGCATTATTTTGACGCTTCACTACCTCAGAGGCCTCTCTAGCGCCCAGATTGCGCAGATGCTCCATGTTCCAGAGGCGGCGGTGGCAGGGGTTATCGCTACAGGTCGCGCTCGTTTAACCGCTGCTTTGGAGTTGTAGTTCCCTCAATTTCATGGATAGGGCGTTAGTGCGAGATACTTCTGCCTCACACGCATGTATCTAAAGACCTATGGGTCGGTGGGTGCCAGGCGTACAGGAGAGCGTGAAAAGGAGTCCGGACCATGGCAGCCATGAAACCTCGAACTGGTGACGGACCTATGGAGGTCACGAAGGAAGCTCGCAGTCTGGTTATGCGTATTCCCCTTGAAGGCGGAGGCCGCCTTGTCGTTGAACTCAACGGCGAAGAAGCAACAAACCTAGGTAACGCTCTTCATGCCGCAGCGCTGCTGCTCGTTAAGAAATAAGCACTGAACACTCGCGTGGGCGCAATGGCAATTCCTTCACTTACGGAAAAACCACTAGAACTTTCAAGTCTGAAAAACATTGACGCCCTTGCCATCGCATTTTCTAAAACAGATTCAGGGGAAATAACTTTTCCGGTTGCAACATCGTTTGTGAGCAAGTGCGAAAAACATTTTGAACTTTCCCTCACTGATGAATTAAATTTTTTTTCTGCTACAGGGAAAGTCGGAGAAATATTTGAAATACCTGTGAGCGCGCAAGGCGCTCGCTGTGAGCGACTTCTGCTCGTTGGAATTGGAAGTGGGTCCATTGCAGATTCGCGTGCTGGAGGAGCTGCTCTAGCGCGAAAATTGCGGGGAAAGAAATATTCACTATTAAGTGCAGTCGCAACTTCTAAGAATGAAATCAAGGCGCATGCAATTGCATTACTCCTTGCTTCGTATACGTGGACATTGAAAACTTCTTCGGCTAGTTCTGAGAATCCATCTTTTTTTGTCAGCGATGCACATCCTGCGCAAATATCGCGAGCAGTCATTCTTGCTTCTGCAGTATGGAAGGCACGTGATTTGATCCACACTCCATCCAATATAAAAACTCCGCTGTGGATGGCAAATCGTGCGAAGGCACTCACTAAGTCCAATGACATTTCGGTGTCAGTACTCAGCGGCAGTGAACTTTCAGAATTTGGGGGACTCACTGCTGTGGGAAACTCCTCTCCGAAACCTGGACCTCGATTTATTGAAGTGAGTTACGCGCCTAGAGGTTCAAAGAATTGGCCGCATGTGGTTCTTGTTGGCAAGGGAATCACTTTTGATACGGGCGGAATTTCTTTAAAACGCCCTTACGACACGATGATGGCAATGAAAAGTGACATGGCTGGTGCCGCCGCCGTCCTTTCCGTCGTTGCAGCAATGCCCGAAATCGGACCCAAAGTAAGAGTCACCGCGTTACTTATGTGTGCAGAGAATGCGCTCTCTGGAACATCACAACGTCCCAGTGACGTTATTACTCACTACGGTGGAACCACTGTTGAAGTAATCAATACAGATGCTGAAGGACGCTTGGTTCTAGCAGATGGCTTGGCTTATGCCGACATGCATTTAAATCCCGATTACCTCATTGACGTCGCAACTCTCACAGGAGCCGCAACTCTTGGTTTAGGCCGTCAATATGCAGCGATGTACACACGCAATACATCTCTTGCCAAGAAACTCACTGAAATTGGTGAAAAGAATGGCGATCGGGTCTGGCATATGCCTCTCATTGATGACTACCAAGTTGCGCTCGAGAGCACGATCGCCGATTTTAATCACACTGCTGACGGCTTCAAATTTTCCGCAGGATCTGTAACGGGAGCACTCTTTCTTGAACATTTTGCTGGAAAGCGAAACTGGGTGCACTTAGATATTGCGGGACCAGGAAGAAGCGAAAGCGACTCAGGGGAGAATCCCAAAGGTGGTACAGGTTTTGGCGTGCGCTTACTCATTGATTGGATTGCTGACCTAAAATGAAGACAGATGTGCATAGTTATGCGGAGGGCTTCGTGCACGAGGACGAAATTCTGGTCAATGCACGTGCGCGAGGGATAGAAGTCGGCGCATTGGACGCTTCGCAAGGGACGGGATCTTTTCTCAGTTTTCTTGCACATCTGATTTCTGCACAATCCGTCGTTGAAGTAGGCACAGGTTCTGGGGTGGGAAGCCTCTGGCTTCTCCGGGGGATGATTGAAAGCGGGACTCTCACTTCTATTGATGATGAAGCCGAGCATGCACGTATCGCGCGCATCGCACTGAATGAGGCTCAAATTTCACCGCAGCGATATCGACTGATCACTAATCCTGTGGTGGATGTAATGGGCAAGTTGACCGATCGGGCTTATGACCTTGTCGTCCTGCGCCATGAGGCTGAAGATTTGAGTTTTTCTGTAGATGAGGCGCATCGCATGCTTCGAACGGGCGGTGTACTGGCTATAGATAATTTCTTTGGGGAGGGAAAGATTTCCGATCCTGCCCAACGCGATCCTCGGACAATCGCGCTTCGCGAATGTGGCAAGGCCATTCGTAGCGCTACTTCTCTTTGGCAGATTTCACTAGTTGGCGTGGGCGACGGACTTTTACTTGCGACCAAACTGTAACTTAAGCGTGTTCTCACGAATTTCTCGGAAAATAAAGATTTACTAATGTCGGATTTCTTTCCTTGAAGGAGGATGCAATGCAACCTTTAGATTCCGATCGTCCTTGGTGGACTGTGGAAAACAAGCCACAGCGTGCTCGGGTCTCGTTGGGCAGCGCACTTGTCATCGCCGTTGTTGCTGGATTAGTAGGAAGCCTTATTGGTGGCTCATCCAATATAAGCTCCCTCATTCATCATAATGCAACGTTGGTTTCGTCAACGAGCACTATCGAACGTAAAGCGGATTCAGTTGCTGGACTTGCACAACGAGTTCTTCCTTCCGTTGTCTCTATTTCCACCGAGACATCGAACGGAGGAGGTACGGGTTCTGGTTTTGTTATTGATAGCGCCGGTTATATTTTGACAAACAATCATGTGGTTGAAGCAGCGGTTACCTCATCAGGCACGATTACCGTCACACTCAACGATGGAAGATCTCTTCCCGCAACACTTGTCGGACGAGATACTGCTTATGATTTAGCGGTCGTCAAGATTGCGGCGACAAATGTTCCAGCACTCGAATTCGGAAATAGCGATGCCATTCAAGTGGGCGATGCTGTAATCGCCGTTGGTTCTCCATTGGGTTTAACGGGGACAGTCACTTCTGGAATCATCAGCGCAAAAAACCGAGCCGTGACTGCTGGCGGATCAACTGGCGAGAACTCATTCATAAATGCTCTGCAAACAGATGCAGCGATCAATCCCGGTAATTCAGGTGGACCGCTCATTGATTCCACGGGAGCGGTTATCGGAGTGAATTCTGCAATCGCCTCATTGGGAGCCTCCTATGGATCTCAATCGGGCTCGATTGGGTTAGGTTTTGCAATCCCTATCAACCAGGCCCGCAAAACTGCCGACCAACTTATAAAGAACGGCAAAGCCACATATCCAATCATGGGTATTTCCATCGACAGTCAATATTCTGGTGGTGGAGCAAAGATTGCAAGCACAGCAAATGCAATTCGATCTGGAGGACCTGCAGCTAAAGCGGGACTCAGAGCCGGTGATGTCATCACGATGTTTGAGGGAATGAAAGTCAATAATTCAGATGAACTCATTGTCGCCGTGCGTGCAAAGAATGTGGGCGATACCGTACACATTTCCTACACACGAGGCACCACATCGCATACGGCCACACTGACGCTGATTGCAGCCCCTTAAGAAACATTTTTACCAGGAGGGTAGGCTTCGGGTATGTTCTTTGATATCGGTGGCGGAGAAATGATTGGACTAGCCGTCTTGGCGCTCATTCTTCTGGGCCCGGATCGCTTACCGAAGTTTGCATCCGATGCTGCTCGATTTGTACGTAAGGTTCAACGTTTGACGCATTCTGCAACGGCCGAATTGCGCGAAAACTTAGGACCGGGGTTTGAAGATCTTCAACCCTCCGATCTCAATCCGAAGGCATTTATAAAGAAGCACATCAACGCTTCCTTAGAAGAGATTGATGCCGAAGAGCGACCAACTCCGAAGATGGATCCAGACATACTATGAGCGTTATTGATTCAATAAATACTGCCCTGTCACAAGTTCAAGACCCCGAACTTCATCGTTCCATTACAGATCTAGGGATGGTGGAAACAGTTTCATTCGCCCAAGGGGTAGTAGACCTCAAGATATTGCTCACCATTTCTGGATGTCCGATGCAAGATCGATTGCGCGGAGATATCACCGCAGCCGTTGTCAAGATTGCCGGAGTTGACTCTGTAAATCTGCAATTTGGTGTCATGTCCGAAGAACAAAGAAATAACGTGAAACTCTTATTACGAAATGGTCGCGAAAAATTCATTCCATTTGCTCAGCCAGATTCGCTAACAAGAGTCATCGGTATCGCCTCCGGTAAAGGTGGCGTCGGCAAATCATCGCTGACTGTCAACCTTGCTGTTGCTGCAGCTCAAAAAGGCCTGCGAGTTGGAATCCTTGATGCTGACGTATACGGACACTCGGTTCCACGACTCATGGGACTCATGGGGCAACGCCCCACTGCCATTGACCAAATGTTTATCCCACTTGAGGCATACGGAGTCAAAACGGTTTCGATGGAGATGTTCAAACCTGAACGTGCAGATGCTGTTGCCTACCGTGGCCCCCTATTGCATCGCGTGCTTGAACAATTGCTCAGTGATGCCTATTGGGGCGACTTAGATGTTTTGCTCATTGACCTTCCACCAGGAACAGGTGACTTGGCTATTTCGTTAGGACAGCTCATCCCAAGTTCTGAAATTGTGGTGGTCACTACACCACAAGTTGCCGCCGCTGAAGTGGCAGAGCGAGCAGGAAGAATTGCTCATCAAATCAAGCAGCACGTCATAGGTGTTATCGAAAATATGTCTGATTTCCCATGTCCCAAGTGCGGGGAAACAATTTCTCTCTTTGGCAGCGGTGGAGGAGAAGCAACGGCAAAGCGCCTCTCTGAATTAGTGGGAAGTGATGTCCCCCTTCTTGGGAAAGTTCCTTTTAGTCCTGCATTGCGTACCGGAGGTGACGCCGGTACTCCGATCGTTTTAGAAGAACCAGAGTCGGCTGCGTCACTTGCGATGAGCGCCATTGCGGCCTCTCTAATCGTTCGTAGCAAGTCCTTACTAGGTGTTCGCCTTGGCATAGCGCGTTAATGCCAAACAGATCTCGCACTAATCACACTCAACTACCTGCTCGCCCTGATCTGATTCGATTAGGTGTTGGGGTTTTGGGAATTGGCACCTCTGGCCCACTAATCGCCACAAGTCTGATGCCGGTACCGACTCTAATCTTTTGGAGAAATTTAGGAGGCGCGTTAGTTACTGCGCCTTTTGCAATTCGCCACGCACAGTGGAGAAACCGCCATGGATTAATGTGGTCGGCTATTGCAGGAGTTCTTTTAGCTTTGCACTTCATGGGTTTCTTCTTAGCAATGCGCTTTACGAGTGTGGCCGCTGGAACAGCCCTCGCTGCGCTTCAACCAATATTTGCTGCGCTTTTTCTCAAACTTTCTGGAAGCCACATTCCCTCCAAAGCATGGCTAGGAATGGTCGTGAGTTTCTCGGGAGTACTTCTCATTTCAGGAATAGATCTACACCTTTCAGTGCGCTCTTTTCTTGGGGATCTTGCAGGACTTGGATGCGCAGCGCTAGCGGCTTTGTATTTGATGGCAGGGGCAAGGGCGCAAGAGAGTTTTGAAACGACTACCTATACAACGATCTGCTATTTCATCTGTTCGCTCACCGTATTGCCGATCGCACTTGTTTCATCGATGCCCGTCTTGCATTTTCCCGCCCGAGAGTGGTGGATCGTGGGAGGACTTGTTCTCGGTGCACAAATTCTGGGCCATACTCTTTTTAACTCAGCACTTCGTCGCGTATCGCCTGCGGTCATCTCTCTCATTGTTTTCTTTGAGGTACCAGTGAGCGCACTGATCGCTTTTCTCTGGCTTGATCAGAAGCCAGCTTTTGGCGTGATTCCAGGAATCGTCTTAGTGCTCGTAGGTTGTGTCCTCGTGGTTGTACGCACGCGCCCGACTGAATTAGAAGTTGCTCTGTGATTGACCTCCATACGCATTCAACGTGCAGCGACGGTACCGAAACTCCACGTCAACTTATTAACAACGCACTGATACATGGTCTTACAACAATTGCACTCACCGATCATGATTCGATTGCTGGTTGGTCGCAAGCCACAGGTGCGCTTCGTGGAACTCTTGAAGTAGTACTAGGCGCTGAAATTTCTTGCCTCACTCTCGACGGGGTCAGTGTCCATATGCTCGGTTTACTTTTTGATGGCACGAATCCAGAAATGATTCGCATGCTGGCCGATACGCGAGATTCCAGAGTTCCCCGCATGGTAAAGATGATCGAACTCCTGAATGCGGCGGGCTATGAGATCACGATGGAAGATATAGAGGCAGTCAAGCCGGTCGGCGCCACTCTCGGAAGACCACATCTAGCTGATGCCCTTGTGGCAAAGAAATACATCTCATCGCGCGATGAAGCATTTAAAGGTTTACTCAATAATGATTCTCCATATTACGTTGCACATATGGCACCGACTCCGGAAGTTGCGATCGCGCAGATTCGCAAAGCGGGAGGAGTAGCTGTCATTGCCCATCCATTCGCATCGCACAGGGGCGAGATTCTCGATGCTTCCAATTTTGATGCACTCGTAGCTGCGGGCCTAAACGCCATTGAGGTGGACCATCGAGACCACAGCGCATCAGAGCGCGGTATGTTGCGCACGATTGCGCGAGATTTAGACCTCGTAATTACGGGTTCCAGTGATTACCATGGCACTGGAAAGCTGAATGCGCTGGGTGAAAACTCGACGGATCCCGGAGAATGGGCTCGCTTAGAATCATTGGCAGATGCACGAAGGGTTGTGAAATTATGAATCTTGTAGCTACGAGTGCTGTTACTTTTGCGATTCAAGCTTTCGTCACGCTCTTTGTGATTATGGATCCACCGGGTGCAACACCAATATTTCTGGCATTAGTTTCAGATAAATCAGTAAAAGTTCGGCGCCGATTAGCGTGGCAAGCCGCCGGAGTCTCACTTCTTGTCATAGCGGTTTTTGCTCTCTTTGGTCGATTTCTTCTCAACTACCTCAATATTTCCATCGCATCGTTACAAGGCGCTGGCGGTTTACTCCTATTGCTGGTTTCCCTAGAGCTCTTAACGGGTCGCGGCAATGAAGGTCCTCAAGGAGCAGATTCTAATATTGCACTTGTACCGCTAGGTACACCGTTGCTTGCAGGACCTGGGGCGATTGTCGCGACAATGATTTTCGTTCAGCGAGTTCACGATACTTCGCATGCCATCGGACTTATCGCGGCAGTTCTTGCCGTGCACTTAGCAATCGCTCTCGCATTGCTTTCATCGACCACAATTCTTCGCGTGATTCGCCAAAGTGGAGTGACACTTGTCGCACGCATTGCAGGTTTACTTCTGGCTGCAATTGCTGTTCAAATGATTGTTGATTCCGTAAAAGCTTTTGCTTTAACTTGGTAGAAGGTTGGAAACTAAACCTCTTCGGTTTTAAATTTCTTATTGCGAGTACGAGTTCGCTCGGTCTTCATTCTTACCGGTGCAGCTTTCTTGGGTGCACTCCTTACCTGTCGCTCTGAGCGTTCTGGTCGGGAAGTAGTACGGGTTCGCGCGGGTTCTTCTGTGCGTTTCGCCGCTGTGAGTCTGCCTTGGGAACCCGCGGGGATCTTCATCGAGGTATAAAGGTGTTCAGAGGATGAATAGGTTTCGATCGGTTCGGCCAAGCCCAATTTGAGTGATTGATTAATCATGCTCCAGCGGGCCATGTCGTCCCAGTCAACAAAAGTAACGCCGATTCCGTGAGCACCGGCGCGAGCCGTGCGTCCGATTCGGTGCACATACGTTTTGTCATCTTCTGGACACTGATAATTGATTACGTGAGTGATGCCGTCAATATCAATACCTCGAGCTGCCACATCAGTTGCAACAAGCACATCGGATTTTCCTGCCTTGAAATCAGCGAGAGCCTTTTCACGAGCACTTTGACCAAGGTCGCCATGGATTGCAGCAGCCTTGAATCCACGTTCTAAAAGATCATCGGCAGTCTTCTGACAAGTTCGCTTGGTGCGACAAAAGACCATGGTGGGACCACGGCCTTCGGCCTGAAGAATTCGGCCGAGCATTTCAATTTTATCGAGCGCATGTGCGCGGAGCACATGTTGTTCTACACGCGAAACCACCGCGCTTTCATCATCATTATCTTGAGTGCGGATATGTACTGGTTGATTCATGAATCGACGAGCCAAGGCGATGATGTCTCCTGGCATTGTCGCGGAGAAGAGCATTGTTTGCTTGCGCTCGGGAGTGCTTGTAAAGATCTTTTCCACATCAGGTAAGAAGCCTAGGTCTAACATTTCGTCGGCTTCATCCAGAACTAAGCGAGCAACCTTGCTGAGTTTTACTTGACCTTGACGATATAAATCCAACAAACGCCCTGGAGTACCCACAACAATTTCGACCCCCGACTGCAGCTGTTCAATCTGCGGTTCGAAAGCGCGACCTCCATAGACGGCGATGACTCGGATTCCTCGAGCTTCTGCCAGTTCATGAATATCTTTTGCTACCTGAACACAAAGTTCACGAGTGGGCACCACAACAAGTGCTTGAGGTAAACCTTTGTTGTCGAAATCTGCCCATTCTGGATCTTGGGGTGCAATAACCCTTTCAATCAAAGGAATTCCAAAGGCAAGAGTCTTGCCGGTACCCGTCTTTGCCTGACCAATTACATCGCCATCGCTCAAGGCAATGGGCAGAACCATCTCTTGAATTGCGAAAGGTGCTATGAATCCGTGTGCATGAAGAGATGCAATAGTTTGACTTCGAAGTGGAAGGTCAGCAAAAGTATTCGTCACTATTACAGGGTGCCAAAACCAACGCGACGTTCAGATTGTTCGCCGATCTCGACGAAGCCAATCTTTTGAGCCGGCACAATGATCTGACGTCCTTTGAGGTCGTTCAGAATCAAGGGATTGCCTGAGGTGAGTGCGGCTGTAACAGCCTCGCGAATTTCAGCGGCGGGAGAAGGACATTCAAAAGCTAATTCGCTGGAGACATCAGTGATGGCGATTCGAACTTCAGAACCGTGAGTTGCAGGCGTTTTCTTTGTGCTCATATGTAAATCCTACCGAGTAACGTCCTTGATTGCCGAATTACAGTTAATTCGCGCTCAACTTAGGTGCGAGGGAAACCTGAAATTCCTCGCCAAATAACATTTGATACAAGGTTGGTTGCTTGATCACGAGTGAGTTTGCTGTCGCGCTCTAACCAATGTCGCGCCGTTACTTGAGCACTTCCGATAAGTCCGACACCAAGAAGCATCGCTGCTTCTTGTGGTAATCCGGTGTCTATTGAAATCACCGCACTGACGGCAGCTGCACAGTCGTAGGTCATGCGATTTAACCGCTCGCGAACTGCTGGCTCAACGCTCATATCGCTTTCGAATAATAAACGGAAAGCTTCACCTTCACTGTCGATAAATGCAAAATAGGCCTCAACGGTGGCACTCACGCGGTTCGAATTTTCAGGAGTAGAGGCGATCGCTTTTTGAATTTGGAAAACCAAAGAATCAATATGTAAATCAAGTACCGCTAAGTAGAGCTCTAATTTCGACGGGAAGTGTTGATAGAGCACCGGCTTGCTTACGCTGGCACGGTCGGCGATTTCATCCATGGCCGCTGAGTGATAACCGGCGGCGGTAAAGACCTCTAAGGCGGCGCTGAGAAGTTGCGCGCGTCGTTCATCTCGAGGCAGACGTGCCTTGTTATCTGTACGTGCTTCACCGGTAGACATTGCGCTAATCGTAGGGGAGAAGGTTGCTCTCGCGCCACGTTAGGAGCGGCTACTACAGGATGCTAAAGATTGCTCGGGCCAGAGAGGTAGGGCAGAATGGCGAATATGACGTCACTGCCATATTCCGGTTATCGAGCGCTCCTGGTTCATGCTCATCCCGATGATGAAACCATCAATAATGGCGCCACGATGGCGCATTACGCCTCTCTCGGGGCTCACATCACGTTGATTACTTGCACTCGTGGCGAAGAGGGCGAGGTCTTGGTCCCTGGGCTTTCACACTTGGCTGCATCAGAAAATGATCAATTAGGCAATCATCGAATTACTGAACTAGCAAATGCAATGATCGAATTGGGAATTAAGGACCATAGATTTCTTGGAAATGAAGAAGTCATGTTTCGTGATAGCGGAATGATGGGTACTGAGCCAAATAATCGACCCGATGTATTTTGGCAAGCCGACCTCGATACCGCTGCGCGTATGGTTGTTGACGTGATTCAAGAAGTGAAGCCGCATGTGCTAATTACTTATGATGAAATAGGTGGATACGGACACCCTGACCACATTCAGGCGCATCGTGTAGCAATGCGTGCTGCTGAGTTATCGCTGCAATCAGGAAATAAGTGGGAGATTCAAAAGATCTATTGGAATGCAATGCCTAAATCAATTATCGCTCAGGGTATTGAGGCAATGAAAGCCTCGGGCTCTGATTTCTTTGGCGCTGAAAGCGTGGATGATCTTCCCTTTGTAAAGGCCGACGAGCTTGTGACAGCAGTTGTCGATGGAACAGCAATGGTTGATGCAAAAATGGCTGCGATGAAAGCGCATGAAACTCAGATCGCGCTGGACGGACCATTCTTCGCGCTTTCAAATAATCTGGGATCCCAGATTTGGGGTCTGGAGTTCTACTCCCTTGTAAAGGGAACCGCATCCGCACCGTTTAATTCCGATGGTCGCGAGACGGATTTATTCGCAGGCATCATCGCTGAATGAAGATAGTCGTCTCGGCTTTTCTAGGAGTTGCATTCGGTGCTTGTTCTGCCTTGTTGCATAACGCTTTTGTCCCTGGTGGGCTGATCATTTCCCTGATCGGAAGTGGCGTTGGAATTTGGCTCATTGGACGAGGTTGGGGAAGGCGTCTATATAAATCTATTGCCGCATGTGGATGGTTCCTGATCGTCCTGCGCGCAGGGGTATTGGGCGTAGGAAATGAGTTACTCATCGAGGGTAATACGATGGGCGACTCGCTAATTCTTGCCGGTGTTGTCATGCTCATAATTTCCGTTGCTGCAAAAGTTTAAATTAATCTTCAGCAAGTACACGATAGGTATAACTATGGTGATGGAAGAAACCGATTTTTGTGTATAGATCAATAGCAGAATGATTCTTTTCATCCACCTGAAGCAATGATTTTGTAGCTCCTTGGTTTTTAGCCACCGCAAGTAAGGCATAGATTAATTCTTGTGCGATCCCTTGCCGGCGATAATCTGGTTTAACGTACAGTCGACTCAGAACGCTCCATTTTTCATACGGCGCCCCACGGCCAACGGCAACCATTTCGCCCTCTACACGCAACGCCGCATACGTTGCTGGAGCGCTTTTCATAATCTCTGCAACTTCGTGATCACTTTGGACACTGAGCCATTCATCAGTGGGGGAGTCTGCAAATTCCCAAGTACCCAGCGGATTCGTGGAAATGTTTACGGGCCCAATATCACCGACCATTACCTGGGCTGTGATTTTCTCTATCCATCCTGCTTCATGAAGTAAGTCATCTAATGGAAAATAGGTGGGCAGGGGAATATGAAAAATCGCGGGAAGCTTATGTTGCTTATAGAAGTCGGTTACCACTGAAATTGCTTCATGGATCTCCATTCCTGGATCACCATAAGGCGGGGTCCCAAGGGGCAGGACCGAATTAGCGCGCATGGTGAATTTTCCAGATGCTCGCAATAACCAATGGCCGATTTGTTGGATCTCCTTAGCGGGCCACGTTGCGTTTGCGGCGGTTTCCATATCGCGAATACGCAAGGACAAGGGCGCCCCGTGGCCGGCCCTCTCTTTTGGCGGCGTGATCTTTCTCCAAATTGCTACCTCGCTTGGTTGGAATTGCACGAGCGACCCATCCTTCTTGCGCAGGGTCGTCTCAGATTCCAAGATTCCCATAATGTCTTTAAAGCCACCCTCAGGCTCGTTCAAGCGAATAGTGAGTCGATGTCCTATCTCCTGCGCCCCTGGCCCCATGGGGTAACGATAATTGGAAATGAGCGCTAGCGGAGCGCCAAAATCGCGCGATTGCAAGAGTCGGGAATACACTTATGGCTCTCACATACTTGTTTGCACACTTGGAGGTTTCCGTGACTTATGTAATTGCTGAACCATGTATCGATGTGAAAGATAAATCCTGCATCGAGGAATGTCCAGTGGATTGCATCTACGAAGGTAATCGCATGCTGTACATCCAACCTGATGAGTGCGTTGATTGTGGCGCGTGCGAACCAGTGTGTCCCGTAGAAGCAATTTATTACGAGGACGATGTCCCAGGTCAGTGGAGCGAATTCACCAAAGTGAATACCGAATTTTTTGTTGAGATTGGATCACCCGGGGGCGCGGCTAAGGTTGGACCAACACATACAGATCACGCGGTTGTAGTCGCTGCTGCGCCTGCTCAGGCCTAAGAAGGTTCTCTTCTGAAACTCCCTGATTTTCCTTGGGACACGCTTGCCCCATTTGGAGATCGTGCTCGAGCGCACCCGCAGGGAATTATTGATTTATCAGTAGGGACTCCCGTTGATGCGACTCCGGAGTTCATTCAACAAGCATTTAAAGATGCATCAAACTCACCTGGCTATCCACTCACTGCAGGCACTGTCGAACTTCGAAGTGCCATTGCAGAGTGGGCGAAAGCGCGACTTGGGGCTACGGGTGATTTCGACGTACTTCCAGTTATTGGATCTAAAGAACTCGTTGCATGGCTTCCCACATTATTGGAAGCGAAGTCGGTGCTGTATCCGGATGTTGCTTACCCAACCTATAGCGTCGGTGCAATTTTGGCTGGCGCGGTTGGAACTCCCGTTCATATTTCCCCTAAAGAATGGCCAGCAGCTGATTTTGCTTGGGTGAATTCACCTTCGAATCCAACAGGGCGAGTTCACAGCCAACAGGAGTTGGCCGATGTCATTGCTTGGGCACGAGGACGAGGTAATAACTCGTTAGTTGTATCCGACGAATGTTATTTAGAGTTTGGGCATTCAGCTTCGCCTACGTCGATTCTCGCGCACACAGGAGGAGATAACACCAACATTCTTTCTGTTCATTCACTTTCTAAGCGCTCAAATATGGCTGGCTACCGAGCGGCCTTCGTCGTAGGAGATACAAAAATCATTTCACGATTGCGTGAGGTAAGAAAACATGCAGGGATGATCCTTCCTTTGCCTGTTCAAAAAGCAATGATTGCTGCACTTGGCGATGACCTGCATGTTGGGCAACAGAGACTCAGATACAACGCTCGGCGCGAACGCTTGGCACCGGCGCTTGAAAAGTTTGGATTTCGCGTCGAGGAGTCAAAAGCAGGACTTTATATTTGGTGCACGAGAGATGAAGCAGATTGGGACTCGGTATCAGCCCTCGCAGACTTAGGCATACTTGCCACTCCGGGACATTTCTACGGTGAAAGCGGAGCCCGACATATTCGCGTTGCACTTACTGCAACTGATGATCAGATCGAAGCCGCAGCACAACGGTTGCTGGCACATCAAGAAATTTCTTCATAATTAAATGACTCAAGCAATCTTGCTCGTTGGTGGCATGGGGACTCGCTTGATGCCCCTTACTAAGTCGGTCCCCAAACCCATGTTGCCACTGGCAGGTTTGCCAGTCACCGAACATCAATTGGCGATGGCCAAGCGAGCGGGCATTACTTCGATTGTCCTTGCTACTTCTTATCTTTCTGAAGTTTTTCTGCCCTACTTTGGGGATGGATCTGCGTGGGATATAAAGATTCAATATGCGATTGAAGACGCGCCCCTGGGTACCGGTGGCGCTATTCGAAATGCCGCCCAATTACTCAATGCTAACGAATCAATTGTCATTCTCAATGGCGATGTCTTGAGCTCTCACGATTTGTCTGCGCAAATTGCCTTTCACGAAGCTATGGATGCAGATGTGACGTTGCATTTGACGCATGTCGAAGATGCACGTGCATTTGGGTGCGTGCCGATAGATAGTGACGGGCGAGTGAGCGCTTTCTTAGAGAAGATGGAAAATCCAATTACAAACACCATCAACGCGGGGTGTTATGTTTTCCACCCTCGAGTGATTGAAAAAATTCCTGCAGATGCCGTCGTAAGTATTGAGAGAGAAACTTTTCCATCTCTCATCCAAGAAAGTCGTCGTATTTTTGCAGTTGTTGATGATTCATATTGGCTAGATATTGGAACACCTTCTGCGCTGCTCAAAGGTTCGGCTGATTTGGTGGCAGGTCGAGCCAATGCAAGCGCCTTGGATAGCGCGGATCTGAAATTTCGCTCACACGAGTATGTGGCTTTGGCGGGGGCAGTTATTGACCCGAGTGCGCAGATTGATGGTGGTAGCGCCATAGGCAGCCTGGTCCACATCGGCCCTGAGGCGAAGATTCATGGTTCGATCATTAGCGATGGAGCAACTATTTCTGAGGGCGTCTCCATTGTGAATTCCTTTATTTCTGCTGGTGCCTACGTCCCGCGAAATACAGATTTATTGAATGAATATTTCGGAAATGAAGGGGTTTTTCCCCTTATAACCACAAATTCACGCTGAGTAAAGCGGTGAATATAGTCACTCGGGCTTGACTTTGAGGGATTACACGCGTGTAATTCACTCATTGGTTATGCGCCACCCAAGGTGCGCCCGAAGCTATTAAGGAGTATCCGCGTGTCAGATATTCGACCTGATGGCCCCAGCATTCAGCTTGTGAGCGGCGAGACTGTTGAGCTTTCCTGGCAGGAGCGCTCATTATGCGCTCAGACTGACCCAGAAGCCTTCTTTCCTGAGAAGGGCGGTTCAACTCGCGAGGCAAAGCGTGTATGCATGTCCTGTGATGTTCGTTCGGAGTGCCTGGAATATGCCCTTGCCCATGATGAGCGTTTTGGAATTTGGGGCGGACTATCTGAACGCGAGCGCCGTCGTCTCAAGCGTCGCCCCGCCTAAACGTAGGTCGGACATTTCTTGTGGCTGACTCAGCCAAGAAGGTGGATGACCACGTAGTCACGGCAATTCTGGTGGTCCACGATGGCGTTACCTGGCTCCCTGAAGTTGTGGCTTCACTTGCCTCACAAACTCGTCCGCTGGATTACACGTTGGCGGTTGATACAGGATCCATCGATGATTCGTTAAAACTACTCAAGAACGCGCGAGTGCCCTTCATCAGTGTTGATCGAAATTATGGTTTCGGGGAAGCCCTTACCGCTGGCATCGAAAAGCTTCCCGCCTCAGTGAGTGAGAGCGAATGGTTATGGTTTATTCACGATGACTGCGCTCCACTTCCTGGTGCGCTCGCTGCACTTTTAGAAGCGGTGCAAGCGCGGCCGCAAGTTGCCATCGCGGGGCCAAAACTTCGTGGGTGGTATGACAGGACTCATCTGCTAGAAGTTGGTGTGAGCATTGCAGGAAATGGTGCGCGATGGACGGGCCTTGAACTTCACGAATACGACCAAGGCCAACGAGATGGCATACACGAAGTTCTCTCGGTAAGCACGGCTGGCATGTTGGTTCGGCGAGACGTATTTGAAGAACTCGGTGGCTTCGATTCCAATTTGGCGCTCTTCCGCGACGATGTTGATTTTGGTTGGCGAGCGCGCGTTGCAGGACATTCGGTTATCGCGGTAACAGATGCCGTTGCCTTACATGCCGAGGCATCAGCGTCAGAGCGCAGAAGCATTGATGTAGAGAGCGCTTTTCTTCATAGGCACCTTCTCTTGGATCGACGAAATGCTGCTTATGTACTTTTGGCTAACTCATCCTGGTGGCTGATTCCCTGGTTAGCGATACAACTTTTCGGTACCGCACTGACGCGAGCTCTTGGTTTCTTGCTGGCGAAATTACCGGGGTATGCATCGGATGAAATCTTGGCAGTAGGTTCAATCTTGATTCACCCAGGGGAGATCATTAAGGCAAGAAAATCACGCAAACCCAATAGGTTGATTTCTCCGCGGGTAGTTGCCGAATTCATTCCTCCTCGATGGTCTCAATTACGCATGGGAACTTTGCGCGGTATGGATTCTCTGCGTCAACAGATTCTTCCAAGCGCCAGTGGTGAAACTTCAATACTGGACTCAACCAATGAGGACGAAGATCTTCTCACGCCTGCTCCTACCGTGAAATGGCGTGCGGTATTTCGCCGCCCCGAAATCATTGGATTACTTTTCCTAACTGCGCTGACCACGATTTGGTCAAGATACAGATTCGGTTCAATAGCCGGCGGTGCTCTTCCTTCTAGCCCTCAAGGTGCAATAGACCTTTGGAGGCAATATGCCGACTCATGGCATGGCGTTGGAATGGGAAGTGCATCGCCAACGCCGACGTGGATTGTGCTTGTGGCAGCAGCGTCAACTCTCTTTCTTGGCAAGTCAATATTTCTGATTTCGGCTTTCTTTTGGGCAACCCCTATTTTGTTGATGCTCTCGATGTACTCATCTCTGCGTGCGCAATCATCAAACACCTGGTTGAAGATGGGTGCCAGTGTCAGTTACGCACTTTCACCCGTTGCCATTGCTAGCGTGAACTCTGGGCGTTTAGGCACACTGGTGACTTTAATTCTTGGACCAGTGATTATTCGCCGGATTATTGATGGGCGGCATGTAGAGAAATCTTCATGGCAAACAATATTCTCAACAACTCTCTTATTGGGAGTTCTCGCGGCTTTCTCTTTGCAAGCCTTTCTTGCCGTCGTCATGATCTATCTTGTTGGAGCCGGCGCAGATTTTCTTGAGTTTCGCATAACGAGGGATAAAGAAGTTGCAACGATTCGATATGTGAGGCGCTTAGTTTTAATTTTGATGCCTTTGCTTTTATGTCTACCTTGGTCTTTCGAGGCAGTCATTCATCCCACTCGCTTTCTCTTAGAACCTGGCTTGGCTTTATCTGGTGGAGGTGCGCATCTTGCATGGCTAGCCAACCCCGGGGGCGTAGGTGCGCTCCCATGGTGGGTAGTGAGTCCGATTACTCTCGTTTTGATCGTCGCGATATTTTCTTCAACAAGGGCTCGCATATTTGCTGAATTAGGTTTGCTGTTTCTTGCAATTGCAACTCTGGCAAGCAACCTGTCATTAACTGCTCATGGCTCCTCTACTAATACATCTTTATGGATAGGCCCGTTGTTGGCCTGCGCGACAATCGCCTCCGTACTAGCCGGAGTCATCATTCTGGACGGACTCAGGGAGCGCTTAGCAATGACACATTTCCACTACAGGCACGTGATGGCCGGCCTCGTCGTTGCATCAACCCTGCTCTACTCCGTGATTGCTTCCGGATGGATTTTCACTACCGGCGCGAACTCCCCTGTACGTGCCGATAAGGAATCTGTTCTGCCAGCTTTTCTTGCTGTTACTCCTGGTGTGAAAACTTTGGTTATACGTTCTGCATCGAATTCCTCCTCACAAGGGTTGAGTTTTTATATTGCTCGCGGAGTGGATGCTCTACTTGGAGATCCAGACACAGCTCCAGCGGCGCCAGCTCAAGTTGATGTTGCAGTACGAGAAATTGTTGATGGCAGCGGACTTATGAGTAGCAAGGTGCTTTCAGGTTTTGGAATTAAATACATGTTTATGAAAGCTCCGGTAGATAAACAATTTGCTAGGACAGTCGATGGCCTGGGTGGATTCGTTCGAAATTCAGCCACAGCAGCAGGAATCGTGTGGCGCGTTGGCACAACGAGTGAAAGGTTAGTTTTCACAAGCACAGCAGGAAACTCGGTTGCCATCCTGGCAGATCCAGTAGGCACGCGAACATTCTCTCCAGGCATCGGAACACTCTCGTTAGCGGAGAACTTCGACTCCAGTTGGATCATTATTCAAGATGGTAAGAAACTTCTGCGTACCAAAAGCGAATACGGTCTGCCTCAATTTTCAACAAATCAGGTAGGAGAATTTTCACTTTTGCACGATGGAACCGCCCGCCGTGGTTGGCTTGCATTGCAAGCACTTGTCTTATTGATGGCAGTAATCATGGGGACTCCTGCGCGCCGGCGAACAAGTGAAATCTCTGTGGAGGAGCTCACATGAGATTTCGCCGAGCAGGTTTTATTGCATTGATATTCTTTCTAGCAGTTGGCGCAAGCAATGCAATTACCAGCAAGTCTGGCGGGAGTCACTATTCCCAAAGTTATCCATCAATTGCCTGCCCGGCATCAGGCTCGGGTCTCAATGGTTGGGTTTCGGTCCAATCAACGTCGACACCGATAAGGAAAATTGCTCCCAAGAGTACGAATTTTGTTCGCTCAAAATATTCTGCTTTTTCAATCAAGAGCGATCCAATTCTCATCAACAGTGCAGGAGTGACCTCTATTGCAAGCCAGTCACTCACTGGCACATGGTCGGGTGCAACACTTTGTTCTGCGGCACAAGGCGAGCAGTGGTTTGTTGGTGGAACTGCAGATGTATCGAGCAAAGGGTATGTGCACTTAGTTAATAGCGGACTGAGCGATGCGATCGTGGACATTACAGCTTGGAGCGAAAACGGACCTCAAGTTGGAAAAGTTGTATCCGTCAAAGGAAATTCCAGCGCGGTCGTCCCCTTAGATGTAATTGCTGCAGGGCAAAGTCGCTTAGTCCTACGAGTCACCCCACGTGCTGGGAGTGTGACTTCGTTTTTGATTGACCAGCGAAGTCTTGGTCTAAAGCCACTCGGAGGAGACATCGTGAACTCCGCGATGGCGCCCAGCAACGATCTGGTGATTACAGGAATTCCTCATCAAATCGTTAAGGGAGTGAGTTCGGCTCACATTTTGCGCATTGTCTCTCCGGGACTTGTAGATGCAAATGTGCGTGTAGATCTAATTTCTACGGATGGTGTCTTTGTTCCCGTCGGACTGGATGCAAAATCTATAACGCAAGGGGTCGTCACCGACATTACGCTGAGTCCGACGATCACTTCACATATTTTTTCGCTTCGGATTCATTCAGATCAGCCGGTAGAGGCAGGGGTGTATTCCCTTGATAATGCATCAGGTCATCGTGATTTCGTTTGGAGTACTTCGGCTCCAGCACTTGCCCCTATGACGATTGCCGTAAATAGCCTTAACCCAATTTTCTACTTCACGGGCGACAAGATTGAGGTATCTGTTTCGACTCGCCTAACAAGTGGAAAAGTTCGGAGTCAAACCCTTGTAGGTACTGACATAAGCGGGTGGATACCGCCGAAGAATTCCCAAGCGATCACGATTACCCACGTTGGCCCAGGAGTGTTTGGAAGCGTCCTATTGCGGACCAGTAATGGGATATCAAGTGTTCCTCTGGCACCAAGTTCCAAGTTAACTAGGGCGTCGGTTCCGCGCTCTGACATTGCCGTTATTAATCGCTGAATTCCTGCCCTGTCGCTGCCCGAAAAGAACCTCTTCGCCCACTAATCTTAAGTACATGTCATCATCAATACGCACGGGTCGCGGTTGTTCTCGCGGCGGGTGTCGGCAAAAAGCCGTCATGACCCTGACGTATGTGTATGCCGATTCAGTTGCTGTTGTTGGTCCGTTGGCTACATTTGCCGAACCGCACGCATACGACTTGTGCGCCGTCCACGCCGAGAGGCTTACCGTCCCAAATGGTTGGAGTGTGATCCGCCAACAACTTGACCCCTCAGAAAATGGCCCATCTCACGATGACTTGATGGCCATTGCTGATGCAGTCAGGGAAGTGGCCAATAACGTTCCTGGCGAGTCTCCGACGAAATCTGCACATGCCGATCTCGGGCGACGTGGACATCTGCGTGCGGTACCTTCCTAGTTATGACGGACACAACAGTTCCAGATATTTTTAAAGCCTATGACATTCGCGGTCTTGTTGAATCAGAGATCACTCCAGATTTTGCATTCGCGGTCGGATTGTCTTTTGCTCGATTCCTAGAACTTGAGCGCGAACCTGGCACCATTGTTATTGGGGAAGACATGCGCCCATCTTCTCCGGAATTGGCAGAGGCTTTTTCTGCTGGTGCAATGTCCAATGGCATGGATGTTATTCGAATTGGGTTAGCTTCCACAGATATGTTGTATTTTGCATCGGGCAAACTCAATCTTCCTGGAGCAATGTTTACAGCAAGCCACAATCCAGCAGAATATAACGGCATTAAATTATGCAAGAGTGGCGCAAAACCCATTGGCAAAGAATCGGGTTTGCAGATTATTGAGCGTTTTGTCAACGAAGGTAGCCCAATTCCTATGCGGAACATGGGAATTGAAAAGCAACAGAACATGGTCTCTGACTACGTCACGCACCTTCTCTCTCTTGTTAACGTCTCCGAGATTCGGCCGCTAAAGATTGTTATCGATGCAGGAAATGGCATGGGTGGTTACACGGCGCCTGAAGTTTTTTCTCGTTTGAACGCCGAAGTTATTGAATTATTTTTCGAACTTGACGGAACATTTCCCAATCACGAAGCAAACCCCATTGATCCCAAAAATATGAAGGATCTTCAAAAGGCGGTGCTCAAGCACAAAGCTGATATTGGCCTTGCTTTTGACGGAGATGCAGATCGCTGCTTCCTTGTCGACGAAAAGGGAGAGATGGTAAATCCGTCAGATCTGACCTCGCTTATTGCATCACGTGAATTAGCCAAGCACCCTGGTTCGAGCATTATTTACAATTTGATTTCATCGCGCGCAGTTGCCGAAATCGTAGAAGAGAGCGGTGGCAAGGCGCTTCGTAGCAGAGTCGGACATTCTTATATCAAGTCAATGATGGCAGAGACGGGCGCGATTTTCGGTGGAGAGCATTCAGGCCATTTCTACTTCAAGGATTTTTGGTGTGCAGATTCAGGCATGCTCGCGGCGCTTCATGCAATTGCGGCATTGGGCGAATCGACGAGTTCGCTCTCCAAAATTCTCAAGCCCTATCAGCGATATTTTGCCAGTGGAGAAATCAACTCCAAAGTCAGCGACCCAACAACAATCCTTGCCTTACTGGAATCGGAGTTTGGAAGTAAAGAAGATGCCACGATCGATCACCTTGATGGTCTCACCATTAACACGCCAACGTGGTGGTTTAATGTTCGCTCCTCAAATACGGAGCCTTTGCTGCGACTCAATGTAGAAGCTAAGACTCAAGCCAAATTGGCTCGCATGCAAGCAGACCTATTGGCCCTTATTCGCGGTTGAAATGTGCCGAATGCTCTTCTTCACGGTAATCTAAGCCTCTATCAGCCAGACCAATGATCAGGCCATCAAGGAGTCGATTCATGAATTCAGCCGTAACCACCGTCCCTGCACACGATATCGCCGACGCGTCTTTAGCGGCCGAAGGTCGCAAGCGCATTGAGTGGGCCGAACGAAACATGCCAGTGCTGGCGCAAATTCGTGAACGTTTTGTTAAGAGCCAACCATTTAGTGGAGTACGAATCGCCGCATGTATGCATGTGACTACAGAGACTGCAAACTTGATGCGCACTCTCAAAGCTGGCGGCGCCGAAATCGCATTGTGTGCCTCTAACCCATTATCAACTCAAGATGATGTTGCTGCAGCCCTCGTGCATGAATTTGGAATTAGCGTCTTCGCTCGCAATGCTGTTGATCGTGATGGTTACTACTCACACATCAATGCAGCACTTGATATTGCGCCACACCAAGTATTCGATGATGGATGCGACCTTGTAAATACCCTTCACACAACTCGCACCGAACTTCTTTCTGGAATTACTGGCGGTTGTGAAGAGACAACTACTGGCGTGATTCGATTAAGTCAGATGGCCAAGGACGGAGCACTCAAGTTCCCAATGATTGCCGTCAATGACACCGACACAAAGCACATGTTCGACAATCGATACGGAACTGGCCAGTCCACTTTGGATGCGGTATTTCGTTCAACAAACTTCTTGTTGGCAGGTCGAATCGTTGTAGTCGCTGGTTTTGGATATTGTGGCAAGGGAGTTGCCGAGCGGTCCAAGGGAATGGGCGCTGACGTAATCGTCACGGAAATTGATCCCACCAAAGCATTAGATGCAATGATGCAAGGTTTCCGCGTGATGCCAATGATTGATGCTGCCGCCATCGGAGATGTTTTCATCACTGTCACCGGTAACCGCGATGTACTTCGCGAAGAGCATTTCAAAGTTATGAAAGACGGCGCCATCATGGCAAACTCTGGACACTTTGATGTGGAAATTGATGTTGCGTGGTTGGAGCAGAAGGCCACGAAGAAGAATCTCAAGATTCGCCATCAGACAGATGAGTACGTCATGGCAGATGGTCGTCGACTTCTCCTTCTTGCCGAAGGTCGTCTGGTCAATCTTGGAGCCGCAGAGGGACACCCAGCATCGGTCATGGATATGTCCTTCTCGGATCAGGCACTTACTGCGGAGTATCTCGTTGCAGAAGCAAAGAATCTTCCAGCAGGACTGCACAACGTTCCAACGTATATTGATAAAGAAGTTGCCAAGCTGAAGTTGGAGAGCTTGGGCGGAGAAATCGACACACTTACCCCAGCCCAAGATATGTACCTCAACTCTTGGGAGCACGGTAGCTAATGACCTTGGTAATGGTCGTCGATGACGATCAGGACCTTGCAGAAATGCTCGGAATCGTTTTAACCGGAGCAGGAATTGATGTTGACCTCGTGAGTCGTGGGGATGAAGTTATGGAGATCTTCCGTAACAATCCCCCCGACTTAGTTCTCCTTGATGTGATGCTTCCCGGCCTAGATGGAATTGAAGTATGTAAATTAATACGAGCCGAATCCATGGTTCCTATCGTGATGCTCAGCGCTAAAGGTGACACCCATGACATTGTCAAAGGGTTAGAAGCGGGCGCCGATGACTACATGATTAAGCCTTTTAAGCACCCTTCAGAATTAGTTGCTCGCATACGAACACGATTGCGTCGTGCGAATTCTGGACTTTCTGGACAACTTACAGTTGCAGATTTGGCCATAGATCTCGTTGCCCATCAAGTGACTCGTGGTGGAAAAGTCATTCCGCTGACTCGACTCGAATTCGATTTACTTGTTGCACTAGCCAAGGAACCAGGGCGAGTTTTTACTCGTGATGCGCTGCTTAGTGAAGTTTGGGGCTACCATCATTCAACCGATACACGCTTAGTTAACGTTCATGTCCAGCGTCTTCGCGCAAAAGTAGAGCACGATCCAGAGCGCCCCGAACTTGTAGTAACGGTTCGTGGAGTTGGGTACAAAGCCGGAGGATCGAGCGGTTCGTGATAAGTCCCGACTCCGTAAAGGATTCACGTTTTAGAAACTCTCTAGCATTCAAAGTAATTTTTTGGGCAGTCTTCCTTTCTCTTGGAATCGTCTGGCTTACAGAGTCGGCACTTTATGCAAAAATCTCGGACGGAATCCGCAAAGTAAAAGTTGACTCCTCCATCGCTGAATCTCAATCTGCAGTATTTAATGCCCAATATCGACTCGTTCTTTCCCAAGGATCGACTGAGAAAACAATTCAACAGATCATTGATGATGTCGTAGTAAATTCCACGACAATGATTGGATCCTCGGTCAACGGGCGTGAAGTTGTCTTGTTGCAATCGGGAAGTAATCCTCAGAGTGCGAATGACTATCAGCGGACATCAAACTTAGTCGCGCCAAGTTCCATCCCAGCCTCTCTTCGCTCACTAGTACGCAAGAGTAAGAAGCCAGAGTGGGCTGAAATCACGGTCTCTTACCTAGGAGGGAATCAGATACCTGGGTTGGCTGTTGGACAAAATATTACAATTCCCAAAGCTGGAAATTATGAAATGTATTTAGTTTTTAGTTTAGTAAATCAAAATGAAACCCTTAATTTGGTAAAGAACTCACTGGCCTTGGCGGGACTGGTACTTGTCCTACTCATTGGATTAGTCATGTGGCTGGTTGTACGTCAGGCAATCAAACCAGTGCAAGAGGCGGCTAGGGTAGCTGAACAATTTACAGCGGGAGACTTAACTCAGCGGATGAAAGTAACGAGCAAGGATGAAATTGCGCGACTCGGGATTGCCTTCAACGAGATGGCGCTCTCTTTAGAGAGGCAGATTTCGAAACTCGAAGCGCTTTCCCATGTTCAACAACGATTTGTCTCCGATGTTTCTCATGAACTGCGAACGCCATTAACCACATTGAGAATGGCCTCTGAAGTGATCCATACAGCGAGAGATTCATTCGATCCGGTTATCGCCCGAAGCACCGAATTATTGGTAGCCCAACTCGATAGGTTTGAGCGCTTGCTTGAGGATTTGCTAGAGGTGAGCCGATTTGATGCCGACGTTGCAGTTCTTGAACTCGTTGAGTTTGATTTAGTCACACTAGTTGATCGATGCGTTCTAGACCTTACGCTTCTAGCTACAGAAAATAGCGTGGTGATCGAACGGTCTCATGAAAATGATGTGGTGCTGGTGCGAGCGGATATAAGACGAGTTGAAAGAATTTTGCGCAATCTACTCAGCAATGGCATAGAACATTCACAATCCCATTTGATTCGCATTCGAATTGTTCAGAGCGAAAGTGCAGTAGCAGTGGGAATCCGCGATTATGGAATCGGATTGGATCCAGAGGATGCATTTCGCGTCTTTGATCGTTTTTGGAGAGGGGACCCATCGCGCGCCCGCGTAAAAGGTGGAACGGGCCTTGGTCTTTCCATTGCCCTTGAAGATGCACGCCTTCACAACGGAGAACTTGAAGCGTGGGGTCGACCTGGCGCTGGATCGCATTTTGTTTTGACCTTGCCACGCTATTCAGGTGAGATTATTGAATCCAGGCTCATTAAACTCCAACCCGAAGATTATCTCTCCACATCCACGATTGAGATCTAGGGAACATATTTAAAATTTCGCAAGAATGATTACGTGCTAAGCGAACTTGTATTTCCTAAGAGGTGTTTAGGGTGCAGCAAATTAGGCGAGATTTTGTGTCTCGTGTGTTTACGCAATTGGAAGCATGAAGTACTCATTACCCATGTTGCGGGACTTAAAGTTTATTCCACAATCATCTACACCCCGGTAGCGAGTCGAGTTCTCCTAGCGGCAAAAGAAAATGGAATAAAGGTTGCAGATGAGCTTGTTGTAAGCGCGCTGGGTTTATCGCTTTCGCGAGCCGTAAAAGATTTAGGAAGCAATCTCGTAGTCGTTCCCATACCGTCACAAAAACAGGCTGTGAGGGTCCGGGGGAGAAACTTCAATCTCGAGGTAGTTCAAAGAGCCGCTAAAGTGCAAGCCATACCGGTGCGCCAGTTGCTCGGCCATGTTCGACGCGTCAAAGATCAAGCCACCTTAGACGCACAATCTCGTCGCCTCAACGTTCATCATTCATTGGCACTTCTAGATAATCCACTGCGATCTCGCGAAGTCATTCTTGCTGATGATCTTGTTACTACCGGATCTACTTTGATTGAGGCCACTCGCGCCCTTCGGGCGGGCCAGATTGCTGTTTTGGCGGCGATTACTGCTTGTGTGGCCGAGCCCCTACGATAGTCACATGGGTTATGGCCACTGGCCTTGCCCGAGCATCGTGAATCAAGGGTTGAGAAAGGTAATTTCATGCCAGCGTTTTTAGATCGAATCCTTCGTGCAGGTGAGGGCCGAGTACTTCGAGAGCTGAGCAAGGTTGCTGATCAGGTAAATTCCCATGAACCACGTATTTCTCAACTTTCCGATTCCGATCTGCGCGCTATGACTATTACCTTTAAAGAGCGTTTTGCCAACGGTTCAACGTTGGATGAACTTCTGCCAGAGGCATACGCAGTTGTACGAGAAGCGGCTAAACGTACGCTCGGTCAGCGACACTATGACGTCCAGATCATGGGCGGGGCCGCACTGCACCGCGGGAATATTGCTGAAATGCGTACAGGTGAAGGTAAGACTTTGGTTGCCACGCTTCCTTCCTATCTCAACGCTATCGCCGGAAAAGGCGTTCACGTAGTCACCACAAATGATTATCTTGCCGAACGCGATAGCGAGTGGATGGGACGTATCCATCGCTTTCTTGGCTTGAACGTTGGAGTGATCTTGGCATCTATGGATCCCGTAGAGCGTCGGGCTGCATATGCCGCAGATATTACGTACGGCACCAATAATGAATTCGGTTTTGATTATTTGCGTGACAACATGGCATGGTCACTTGAGGATTGCGTTCAGAGAGAACACTTCTTCGCAGTAGTGGATGAAGTTGACTCGATTCTTGTCGATGAAGCGCGCACTCCTTTGATTATCAGCGGTCCCGCTGATAAGGCCACGAAATGGTATGTCGAATTCACGAATATCGCCGGTAAACTTGTAAGGGATCTGCATTACGAAGTAGATGAAAAAAAGCGCACCTCGAGTGTTTTAGAAGAGGGCGTTACTAAAGTTGAAGAGTTACTCGGCATTGGAAATCTCTATGAAGCAGTCAATACACCTTTGATTGGTTATCTCAACAATGCGATTCGAGCCAAGGAATTATTTAAGCGTGATAAAGATTATGTGGTCATGAATGGCGAACTTCTCATCGTTGATGAGCACACCGGACGTGTCCTTTCCGGCCGACGCTACAGTGATGGAATGCACCAAGCGCTCGAAGCGAAAGAGCGCATTGAAATTAAAGATGAAAATCAAACACTTGCGACAATTACACTTCAGAACTATTTCCGCTTGTATACAAAGATTTCCGGTATGACCGGAACCGCCATGACAGAAGCCGCAGAATTTCATCAGATTTACAAACTGGGCGTTGTCCCGATCCCAACCAACCGTGAAATGGTTCGCGTGGATCAACCGGATTTGGTCTATAAATCTGAGATCGGCAAATTCGATGCTGTCGCCAAAGATATTGTTGATCGCCACCGCAAGGGCCAACCAGTGCTGGTCGGCACCGTCAGCGTTGAGAAGTCGGAAGAACTCTCAGCCGTCTTGCGTAAGAACGGAATCCCGCACGAAGTTCTCAACGCAAAGCATCACGAACGTGAAGCCGCGATCATTGCGCGCGCTGGAGTTGTAGGAGCAGTAACAGTTGCTACAAATATGGCAGGTCGAGGCACCGACATTATGTTGGGCGGAAACCCAGATTTCATGGCTGACTTTGAATTACAGCGTCGCGGGTTGTCTCCCGTAGATACTCCTGAAGAGTACGAAAGCGCATGGCCAGATGAGATAGCAAAGCAAAAGACAGCGGTTATCAAAGCCCATGAAGAAGTGACCGCACTCGGCGGGTTATATGTTCTTGGAACTGAGCGTCATGAGTCTCGGCGTATTGATAATCAGTTACGCGGTCGTTCAGGACGCCAAGGAGATCCTGGAGAGTCACGTTTCTATCTCTCCCTACAAGATGAATTAATGCGTCGCTTCAATTCTGGGATGGTTGAGCGATTCTTGTCGGCAGCCGGCCTTCCAGAGGATGCACCGATCGAATCAAAGATGGTAAGCAATGCAATCCGATCTGCTCAAACGCAGGTTGAAGCTCAGAACTTTGAAATTCGTAAGAACGTTTTGAAGTATGACGATGTCCTAAACCGTCAACGACAAGTTGTTTACGGTGAGCGTCGCTTGGTTCTTGAAGGTGAAGACATTAAGGATCAAGTTCAAATTTTCTTACAAGATACTTTGGCGGCCTATGTCCAGGCTGCTACTTCAGATGGATTCCCAGAAGATTGGGATCTAGAAACGCTCTGGACAGCTCTTAGGGCTCTTTACCCAATCTCATTTACCATTGAAGAGTTAGAGAAAGAATTGGGTAGTCGTAAAGCGCTAGATACAGATTTTCTTGCCCAGCGAGTGATTGATGATGCCGTCGCAGCTTATGCCGCCCGCGAAGAGGCCTTGGGATCAGAAGTTATGCGTGAACTTGAAAGAAAAGTTTTGCTCTCAGTCTTTGATCGCAAATGGCGTGAACACCTCTATGAAATGGATTATTTGCAAGAAGGAATTGGCCTTCGTGCAATGGCTCAGCGTGATCCTCTTGTGGAATACCAGCGAGAGGGATTTGATCTCTTCTCGGCGATGATGGATGCAATCAAAGAAGAGATTGCCGGATATCTTTTCAATGTGGAAGTCAGCGTTGAAGAATCTACCCATGATGTCAGCGCGAAAGGTTTAGAGACCCCGCAGGCACCTGTGCAGTTGCAGTACTCGGCGGCAGATGAATCAGGTGTTGTACAAAGTACGGGAGTGTCTCGTAATGGGCCCTGTCCTTGCGGTTCAGGCAAGAAGTACAAACGTTGCCACGGTGCGGCCTAGCTCCAACTTTCAGATGCGTATCGCTTACAAAAGAGTAAGCGAAGTGCATAACCATCGGTGATCGAGCCCTTCAAAGCGCATCGCAAGCGAACGTATTCGCCCCTGGAATCGAACAGTCATTGCGGATTCGCCAATTCCATCGAGTGGTTGGCATTGGTGGAGTTTTCGAATGTGTCCGATTTCAGACTGCGATCCAACATTTTTGATCAGTTCGGAATACACAAAGCGGTCACACCAATGTGAGAGTTGAGTTGGTTGGCGCCTAGCTGCCCAGATCTCTAAGACGCTCGTACTAAATTTAAAGGTCCACGTTCTTAGATCGGGCAGTTCGCTGGCCGAAGTTGGTTGCGGGGCAAATTCCGGGTCGAAATCTTCCTCGTGAATCGAGGGCAAGGAGTACAAAAGGGGTTTCCGGTCTGGAATTGGGGAGTTTTCAGGTCGGTATAGATCCAACATTGGATGATCCCAAATGGATTTCGCAAAATTCACGTCGCTGCGCTGATGTATAACTCTTGGGTGTATTGCATAAATTGTCATGTCCTGACTCTTGGATATTCAGGCTCTGGACGCCTCGGCTACTGGAATGAAATCGTGATCATCCAAAAGGATGACTGTTAAAGGGCCACATTAAGAATGAGCCCCAAAGTCGTTTAGTGACGCTTATGAAACGAAATAGCAGAAGACTTCAAACAAAGCTTGTCGCAGCAGGAGCGCTCGTTGTTGCATCCTTTATCTCGGCATTTGTTCTTTCTAGTCTGGCTAATCAGAAAGTGCCAGTCTGGAGCGCGACCACAACGTTAGTTCCAGGCCATACTCTCATCTCCAGCGATCTCATTGAAGCCAACGTGACTCTCGGAGAGCTCAATGCCCTATATATTCCCGCGCGGCAAGATCCCCTCGGATCAATCGTGATGCGACATGTTCCAGCTGGTGAATTGATTCCTCGTTCGGCGCTAACGGTGAGCGAAAGTGAATTGCAAACCAGCGCCGTTCCCATCAGCATTCACGCCTCGGATCTCCCTAGTGATGTGGCATCGGGGGAGATCATCAATCTCTATCACGTAGGTGATTCAACCTTGACTCAAAGTATCGGGCCGCCAATTCTCATCCTGTCTCATGTTTTCCTTCTTTCCATTGACAAAAAAGGTCAGACTCTCGGGGGCGATATTTCATTGACCATCTCTGTTGATGCAGCAGAAATATTAACTTTATTAAATGCCACATCTACGGGCAGGATTGTCGTGGTGAAAGTGAATGGCTGAAATCGAATTACCTGTAATTGTTACTGCCATCGCAAATTCAGAGCTTGAAGGATTCGTTTCTGGAACTCTGTTTTCCCAAGGTTGGAGTGTGGTGTATCGGGCTCTAGATCTGGCCGGGCTTGAACGCTATTTATCTGGTGAGGCTCTCACTCTTTTGAATATTGTCCTGGTGTATTCGCCTGATTTGCCTGACATAACGCCGTCAGCAATTGCATTGTGGCAAGGCAAGATTCGTAACGTAATCGGATTCTCGGCAAATAGCGATGACTCAGCAATCTATTTAGGTATTCATCCAGTCCCCAAAGATGTCACTGAACTTGCCTCCATAGTCCGAGGAAGCGTTCGGGCGCCACTTCTTCGAAGTGGAATGAGTTCACCGGAGAGTCGAAGACGAGCTCATGTAATTGCTTTGGGCGGCGCTTCGACAGCATCGGGTTGTACGACTGTAGCTTTGAATTTGGCCATGGAGCTGAGCGTTCTTGGTAAATCCACTTTGCTATTAGATGGCGATGTTCATAGGCCTGCTATCGCGGCGCTGCTTGGTGTAAGGAAATTGGATTCTGGTGATTCTTGGAAAGTCATTGCCCCAAACCTTTCAGCCGGTGAAATCACACAAGAAAGAGTGCGTGTTCTTGAGCAGTACATGACACGAGCGCTCTCTGATTTTGATTACGTCATTATTGATCTTGGCACAGTAGAGGATCTTGGTGAGTCACTCACTGATCGTCGATGGGCAGCGGCTCTCAACCACTGGGCTTGTGACCATTCCGACGAGATCTGGTTTCTTGGCAAGGCGGATGTTTTAGGTATTTATCGGATGGAATTACTAGTTCGACAGTTTTCTCAAATTGCCATGAAAGCCAAGGTGAGCATTCTCTTGAATATGAAGGCTCCAGGGCGCAAGGGGAGCGACGACGAGGGAGTATTTCTGGCATCTATTGCACCGCTTAAGCCTCAACGAATTTACACCTTACCGCGTGATTCGCGGGCTCCTGGGAAGGCAGAGCGCGAGCGTGCAACTCTGATTGAAGTCGATGATCGGAATGGACTACGCAAGGCGATCGCAAAGATCGCGGTCGAACTCACACAGTAATCTCTTATACCCTTGGGGCATGCGCGCCTATCTTGCAGTCTTGCCCGAACAAATCGATTCGCTTCTTCGAAATGGCACCTATGGTTTCTCGTCCGCTTTTGCAACAACGCGCCTTTTTTTTGAGGAAAATTCTGAGGTTGACGAGGAGGAGAGGGAGTTTGAACTCTCACTCCTTGCCGCACAGGAATCTAGAGAAATGCAAGAGTCAGAAGATGCACAAGGATTTGTACTGGCAGTAAATCTAACGTCAACGCAATCTGGCGCAGAAGATGAATATCAAGTTGAACTCCTTTCCGATATTGCTTGGTCGCAAGTCGATGCTGCTCTCATCGCTGAATCACTTGAACTCGAACTTACCTGGTATGCCAGTCAGGAAATCGCCGAGCATTTGCCGGAATGGTTGGGAAACAACAAGTAAGAACGGAGTAAGAAATGTCTGCGTTGGAATCATTGCTTGAGGGACGAAACCCGATGCTTCCTGCGCAACTACATAGGATTCATGAATTAACGGCAGACTGGCAGATGCTTTCAGATCTTTCATTTGCAGATCTCATTCTCTGGGTCCCATTGCGAAAAGATAGTAAGAGTTGGCCCACTGGACATATCGCCGTAGCGCACATTCGCCCCACAACTGCGGCGACGGTATTTGCCCACGACGTGATTGGGGAAGAAATTTCTTGGGGTACTCGTGGACGTATTGATGCCGCTCTTTCCAATGGTGAGATTGTTCGTGATTCAGAGCCAGAGCAAGTGGGCGATTTGATGATCAAGGAAGAGACCATCCCTGTTGTGTGGGAAGGACAAGTCATCGCAGTGATTTCACGCCACCGAAATGCGGATCTCATGAGATCTCCAAGCCGACTAGAGCTCAATTATCGCGAAATCGCAAATAATCTATACAGAATGGTTGCAGAGGGAACATTTCCTTATCCCGATGCGATCGCCGTCTTTGACCCCCTTCCTCGCGTCGGTGATGGTTTAGTGCGCCTAGATGTTAATGGTGTGATTTCTTATGCAAGCCCTAACGCGCGCTCGGCCTTTAGTCGCCTAGGTTGGGAAAAAGAATTGGAAAGTTTTTCATTGGGCGAAGTGGCCGAATCACTCGCAAAGCCACGTCAAGATGCACATGAAGAAGGGATGCGAACCGCACTCAATGGAAAAGCACTCAGAAGAGTTGAGTGTGAAAATGCCGGCGGGACACTTGATCTACTTGTCATGCCCTTAATCCAATCCAGTGATCGAATCGGAGCGATAGTGCTCTTGCATAACGTCACAGAATTGCGCAGGCGCGATCGGGAATTGGTAACAAAGGATGCAACGATTCGCGAGATTCATCACCGTGTGAAAAATAATCTCCAAACAGTTTCTGCGCTTTTGAGATTACAATCTCGAAGAATTGAAGATGAGGGTGCTCGCGTTGCCCTAGAAGAAGCAGTCAGACGAATCGCTTCAATTGCATTGGTGCACGAAACTCTCTCTACGAGCCTGGAAGAGACTGTGGGCTTTGATGAAGTGCTGGATCACCTGGTGACCAATGCAATGGAATTAAGCCCGAGGATGAGCGAAATAGAAATTCGAAGAATTGGAGTTGTTGGCACACTTGAGCCACGGGTCGCCACACCATTAGCCCTAGTTGTTACCGAACTCATACACAATGCGCTTGAACATGGTCTGGCCCGAAAAGGCAATTTGTTGAGCATTGAAATTATCAGAGATGATGCCCTGTGTTCGATCGCGATCGCCGACGACGGAGAAGGCCTGCCCTTAGAGTTTGAAGTTTCTGCATCAGCTAATTTGGGTCTTCAGATTGTGCGCACGTTGACTGAAAATGAATTACAAGGCAAGCTCTCTCTAGAACAGAGAAATCCAGGTACTCGAGCCTCGCTTACCTTTCCGCTGTAGCAGCGCGAGTGAAATTAGTTGTGTGATTGGAAGTTGCTGTTGCTCTGCTCCATCAAACGTGCACGGTTTCTTGCAGCGCGACGTTTGAGTGCGCGACGCTCGTCCTCGGATAAGCCACCCCACACGCCAGCATCCTGACCGCTCTCCAATGCCCAGGCAAGGCAAGGCTCTTTCACAATGCAACGGTTACAGACTTTCTTGGCTTCCTCGATCTGAGTGATGGCAGGGCCAGTATTTCCAACGGGGAAAAAGAGCTCCGGATCCTCGTCACGGCAAGCTGATTGATGTCGCCAATCCATACCGCACCGATCCTTTCTGCATAAGGCATTTAAGGGCGCCATCGTTGGCAGCCTAAAAATAGGTAGATAGCGGTGAAAAAATCACGTACATCACTAAATTCACTAAGGGTGTAATTCTCTCCTCTATCTGTGAGTTAAACAAGGAGATTCGCTGAGAGATTCCTGCCAAAAGGGTGATTTATCTCGCTCGGGGCCAGATTTTTCACGAGTTAGATGCACATCAGTGCGTTTTGCATCTTTGAAAAGAGATAAGAATGAATTGTGCCCCCGGCAGGATTCGAACCTGCGCTCCCGCCTCCGGAGGGCGGTGCTCTATCCCCTGAGCTACGGGGGCGCAGGTAATAGCGCCAAGGTTATCAGCGCATGCGAGTTCCTCGTTGCACTGCGAGAATACCGTCATGGTTGAAATCGCATATTTTGCAACAGGTTGCTTTTGGGGCGCCGAACGCCGTTTTTGGAGCCTTCATGGCGTTCTTGAAACCAGCGTCGGATATATGGGTGGTTCCAAAGAAGATCCCACCTACGAAGAAGTCTGCACAGGTAGAACTGGGCATGCTGAAATGGTGCAGGTAACTTTCGATCAGGAGAAGATTTCATATGAGGAGCTCTTGAAAGAATTTTGGACAATGCATGATCCAACGACTCTCAATGCTCAAGGAAATGATATCGGTTCCCAATATCGAAGCTCAATCTATACAACCAGCGAAGCTCAAAACGAATTAGCAACAAAAACTCGAAACCTATATGCCAAGGAAATATCAAAAGTTGGATATGGAGAAATAGTTACCGAAATACTTCCTGCCACCAATGAAAAATATTGGCCCGCTGAGGAGTATCACCAGAAATACTTACTCAAGAATCCAAACGGTTATGACTGCCATTCAAGTACTGGTGTGCCATTTCCTGCGATGCTCGATGACGATGAATTACGTGCTCGTTTAGATCCGCTTTCCTTTGACGTGTTAAGACGCGGCGCTACGGAGAGACCTTTTACAGGAGAGTACGTTGATACCGAAACAGTAGGGGTGTACAAATGCAAAGTTTGTAGCGCTGAACTCTTTCGCAGTGACACCAAATTTCATTCCGGCTGTGGCTGGCCTTCATTTTATGCGCCAACAAAAGAGGATGCAGTCCTGCTTATTGAAGATCGTTCTTTGGCGCCGCGAGTTCGCACTGAAGTTCGGTGTGCATCATGTGATTCTCATCTGGGTCATGTTTTTGAGGGTGAAGGCTATGACGTCCCGACAGATCAACGCTGGTGTATAAATTCTGTCTCACTGCTATTAGAGACTAAGTAGCTTCATTTATTGTCCACTGCTCTCCAGCAATACCAGGCAATGACACTTCTGTAAGGTTTGAATTTTTCACCTTTGAGATCGAGCTTTTTTGGTTCGATCTGTTCTTTAAGGCGATGTATTTTCTCCCAACCACGTCGTACTCCAAGATCGCCAGTTGGCCAAATATCAAGACGTCCTAGTTGAAACATCATGAACATATCGACTGTCCAGGGTCCAATTCCCCACAAGGCGGTTAACTGATTAAAGATTTCTTGGTCATTTTCGATTTCGTGCAAATCATCGAAGGAGATGTGCCCATCAAGGCCAGCATGGGCAAGGCCATGAAGGGTTTTCGCTTTCGCCCCGGAAACCCCTGCGGCTCTGAGATCTTCAAGTGATATTTTTGCAACACGGGCAGGTGTGATTTCTCCTTTTGCAAGAGTGACTAGCCTTGCATGAATCGTGTCGGCCGCTTTGATAGCCAGTTGCTGCGAAATGACAGATTCGACGAGTGAAGCGAAATGCGATTGCTCACCAACGTTTCGTCCGATAGTGCACAGCGGACTCGCTTCAACAGTCGGAATGAATTTGGGGTCAAGCAGGCAAAGGTCGGCAACGATCTTTTTCATCTTTGCTGGGGACACCTTCATGCACTGCTGCCGATCAGCCTGAAAATGCAAGAATTCATCTCCTGAATCTAGCAACTCCTTGCCATAAAGGGCGCTGCTACCGTACTTTTGCAGAATTAGATCTGCACTTTCTGCAACATTTGCAGCAAGTTGCAAATCTACAGAGTCTGGAAGTGTTCTCTTGGCTGGAATCAAAGATGTCGCCGCCGCCGCGGGTGTCTCGAGCGCCACGGTTTCTCGCGCCCTGCGGGGGATGACTCATGTCAATGAAGAAACTCGGCAAAAGATTATTTCTGCCGCAGCGCACGTGGGATATGAGATCAGCGAAGAGAAATCGACTAAATCGGCATCGCGGACCAAAAATATTGGGGTTGTTGCACCATACATCGCGCGCTGGTATTTCTCGCAAGTTATTAATGGCGCAGAGCAGGCTCTTCGCGAGGCCGGCTTTGATTTGCTCTTGTACAACTTTAGCCAAATGAAAGGAAGAGAGCGCCTTTTCCAGCACCAACTGCTCAAAGGCAGAGTCGACGCATTGATTGTTATCGGCTTGCCACCCACCGAAGAAGAGTTCGAATCGATGCTCAGTCTTGGAATTCCCATCGCACTCGTTGGAATGCACCGAGATGAATGTGCAAGCATCGCCATAGATGATGTTGCCGGGGCGAGAACGGCCACGCAGCATCTCGTAAACCAAGGACACAAGGAAATTGCTTTAATGTCAGGCCGTCCAGATGATCCATTTAATTCGAGTGTGCCTCATGATCGGCGAATGGGATTCATGCAAGTGCTCGCCGAAAACAAATTGGCATGGGTTCCAGATCGTGAAGTGCATGGTGACTTTACGATGTACGGAGGGTCAAGAGCTATGGATGAGTTGCTTGCACGTCCGAATCGACCTACGGCAATATTTTGTGAGTCCGATGAAATGGCAATTGGAGCGATGCAAGCGGTTCGCCGACATGGATTGAAAGTACCTGATGATATTTCCATTATTGGATTTGATGGTCACGAGATGGCTGAATTTTCGGATCTAACCACCATTGAACAACCCGCGCAGTTAATGGGAGAGCTTGCTGCAAAATCCATTATGGACAGGCTCAAGAAGCCGGATTCGGTCTATCCTGCCCACACACTTCCGATTACTTTAATTGTCCGCAACTCAACTCGTAGAATAAATTCCTAAAGTAATGGAATACTTGCGCTTATGAGCAATATCGTTGTCACTCCAATACCTCTTGCCCAGATGCGAACCCATAGAAGCACTAAGTGGAGAGATTTTCCCGCGGATGTCTTGCCTTTACCCGTTGCTGAAATGGATTTCGAAATTGCCGAGCCAATTCGAACTCTTCTTTTAGAAATGGTTTCACATTCCGATTTGGGTTACTTGGGCTCTATTCCTGAAGTCGGCACCTCCTTTGCCAAGTTCGCACAAATGCGCTGGAACTGGACTGTGGATCCCGAGCAAGTTCACATTGTTACCGATGTCGGTGTGGGAGTCGTTGAGGTCTTGAGAGTGCTGACTCAACCTGGTGATAAAGTCCTTATTAATTCGCCGGTCTATCACAATTTCAGCACGTGGATTGAGGAAACCCACGTAACAAAAGTGGACGTGCCCTTCGGTGACGTTAACTCTGGTTATGCCATAGATTTTGATGGGATTGAAAACGCTTATAAGAGTGGCGTCAAGATTCATCTTTTATGTAGCCCGCACAATCCTTTGGGAAGAGTCTATTCTCGAGCAGAGTTGCTTAAACTCGTTGCACTCGCGAAGGAATATAACGTCATCATTATCAGCGATGAAATTCATGCACCTTTGACGTTTTCGGAAACTCAGTTCATTCCATTTTTGTCAGTGGGTCAAGATGCGCAAGATCTGGGCGTCACTGTCACTGCGGCAAGCAAAGCCTGGAATTTGGCTGGTCTTAAATGTGCTTTCGTTGTAAGCCAGAGTGAAACCATGAATTCGAAATTGGCAGCGCTTCCAGAAGCAACGCACTATCGCGCTTCTTTGCTGGGGGCATTTGCCACTGCCACCGCCTTTGCCGAGGGGGGAGATTGGTTGGATGGCGCTCTTCGCACGCTTGATGAGAACCGACATTTCTTAAAAACTTTGCTCTCGGAGAAATTGCCTACCGTCACATATGAAATTCCTGCATGTAGTTATTTGGCATGGATTGATCTTGCCTCATTGAACCTCGGAGATAATCCGGCAAAGACTTTACTGGAGAAGGGACGAGTTGCTTTTAATCCAGGTGAATCTTTTAGCCCAAATGCTCAACAATATATTCGCCTTAATTTCGCGACGGGCCACGATGTTTTAGAGGAAGCCGTCAATCGAATCATTAAGTCGCTGTAGGCTGATTTCATGGATAAAAGATTTCATCTGGAGACGATTGCCATCACAGCGGGTAGACCAACTCCTATTGCCGATGGTCCTGTCAATCCGCCGATCTCGCTTAATTCTACTTTGCATGCTGGAGGGCCGATTGGTTATGGCCGTTATGGAAATGAAACGTGGACCGCGCTCGAGGATGCGATCGGATCATTGGAGGGCGGCAGAACTTTAGTTTTCTCCTCAGGTATGGCTGCAATCAGCGCAGTCTTTTCATTGCTGCCCGTAGGCAGCGTTGTCACAACTTCTCATCAAGGCTATAGCGGAACGATGACGCTACTCAATTCGTTACATCAAAGCGGGCGGATCGAAGTTCGATTTGTTGATTTAGCCAATACGCAGGAAGTTATATCTGCCCTACCAGGTACATCCCTGCTCTGGCTAGAGTCTCCAACAAATCCATGTTTAGATATCGCCGATCTTCCCACTCTCATTTCTGCAGCAAAGCAGATGGGTTGCGGTGTTGCCGTAGATAACACTTTTGCGACGCCGATGGTTCAGAAGCCCTTAAGTTTTGGCGCTGACATGGTGATGCACTCTGTTACCAAGTACTTGGCTGGCCATAGCGATGTTGTACTTGGTTCAATTTCAACGAATGATGATGCTCTTTTTTCTAGAATTTCAGATTCTCGCAAACTTAATGGCGCCATACCTGGACCTTTCGAGGCATGGCTAGCCTTGCGCGGGCTGCGCACTTTTGCCCTGCGCTTTGATCGAGCACAAAGCAGCGCCGGTGAATTAGCACGCCGCCTCTCTATGCACCATAAGATCACGAAGGTGTATTACCCAGGACTTCAAACAGATTCCAATCATGAACGGGCCATGAATTTTATGAGTGGGTATGGAGCTGTTGTATCTTTCACAATTATCGGTGGGGCGGTAGAGGCGGATCGGGTATGTGAAGCCGCTGAACTCATTACAAATGCGACCAGCCTGGGAGGCGTTGAATCCCTATGGGAGAGGCGGCGCAGGTGGGCGCTAGAAAGTGCATCTGTACCAGAAAGTTTGATCCGCCTGTCAGTCGGATGTGAAAATGTAGAGGATCTTTGGGCCGATATTGAAAGCGCTTTGCAACACGCATAAATCTTGAACCTAATCAGAAGGCGCTTTGAAAGATTACGGTGTATTTTTAGCACATGTTGAAATTCGCTCGTCGACTAGTCGGAGTATTGACGCTTGCCGTCTTATCCTTCCGTGCGGTCGGGTCATTCCTTTCTTGGATGGAAAAGCAAGAGGATGGCCCCCAGAATGTTTGGGTCGACGAAGATGAATTTGAAGATGCCTGATTACATAGCGGGTACATGCAATATCGGTGTTGGTGAAATTCGCAGAAGGCAACTCGTAGCCATCCTTGGATCCGTATTTTCTGTTGTCACTTTAGTTGGACTCATCGCAGCACATGCACCCTATGGCGCGAGATTTACAATTTTTGCGCCGCTGATGGTTGCCTCAACAGGGTGGGTTCAATCTCGAAAGAAATTTTGTTTGGCATTTGGCTTCATGGGAACCTTCAATTTTGGTTCTCTCGGATCCATAGCGCGAGTTTCAGACCCTGCAAGTAGAGCCCAAGACAGAGCAACTGCAATCCGAATTCTCCTGCAAAGCCTAGCGATCGCGATTGTGCTCACGCTCATTGTGGGGGTTTTGCCTTTCTAACCCTCTTTAATCTCACAGTGATTTCTCGGTGCATCCCATAGCAGGGAGCATGGAATTGTGGCATTGTTACATCAAGCAAGAACTTAATAGTTAAGGAGAGAAGTAATGAACATTGTTCTCCATACACGAAATGCTCAAGTAGCCTCTGATTTTCAAGAGATTGCCGAGGGAAAATTGATTTCTATGGATCGATTTAGTGTGGCTATCGATCGCGTTGAAATTGAAGTAATTCATGAAGCCAATCCCAAGCAAGGAAAATTATCTCACCGTGTAATACTCACCTCTCGCGGTGCCGGTCCATTAATTCGCGCAGAAGCTGCTGCATTCAATGACCTTGCAGCTTTTGATCTCGCGATCAGAAGTTTTGAATTGCAATTACGAAAAATTCATGAACGTTCAAAAGATATCGGTCATGACTCTGTGCGAAAGAAGGCAGTTTCCGAGTAAATAATTACTCAGCACCTGCAATGCCGTGAGTCGCAGTAAGACTTGCAACCGTAGTAACAATTAGGCAGGTGATGATTGCGCCTAAACTAAATTCCAAAGAAACTTGCGGAACACGTATGCCAAGCACAGCATCTACGCCTATGCCATGGAGGGCTTCGAAAATCATTTTGACGCCGATGAACGCCAAAATTATAGATAAGCCCTTAGAGAGAAAGATAAGTCTCTTCAATAGACCTTCAAGTAAAAAGTAGAGTTGACGAAGTCCCATGAGAGCAAAAACGTTGGCCGTTGTCACAATATAAGGATTCTTGGTTAACCCAAAGATGGCTGGGATGGAGTCCAAGGAGAAGATTAGGTTTGTGATTCCCAGAGCAACGAGTGCAATTGCGAAGGTGCTGACACCGCGTGCTCGCATTTTTGCGACAATCCGCCCTTCTTTCCACTCCTCTTCATCACTGCTGCCCCTGTATAGCTCGACCGAGGTGTAGATGAGGAAGGCACCGAAAATAAAGAAAACACTGGCAAAGCGAGAAATCAACGCAGCGCCCAGAGGGATCAATGCGCCTCGGATTGCGATGGTAAGCATGATCCCAAGGAGTAGAACGAGTTGCTGTTTCTCCTTCTTCACATGCAAGTGACCCAAGATGATGATGAAGACAAAAATGTTGTCAACCGAAAGCGCGTATTCAGTGAGCCATCCAGCAAAGAATTCTTTCTGACCTTGAGCCGATGCCCAATGGGGTAGAAAGTACCCAAAAACTATTGCCGCCCCAATATAGAAGACGGTCCAGAAAGCCGCCTCCAGAACAGATGTTTCCTTATCTCGCCTAAGAATCGCCAGACCAAGATCAAACGCGATCACTAAAGCCAATATCGCAATGGTCAAAACCCAGGTCGTCAATGAGATCATGGGAGAAGTCTGCCATGCTCATAGGTTGGGCAATTACAGGTCAAGGAAGTGCAATTTTCCGTTCAAGGTCGCGTAGTAGTTGATGGACCTCAGATGAAATTTTCTTCAATTCGCGTAATTCTTCATTCGCGATTGATCGAGCCTCCTTGGCAAGCTCGAACTCTCCGAGGCTCGCTGCATGGGTTTCATTGATTTTTTGTTCGACGCTTTCTGACTGAACATTTTGACCGACCATGATGATTGAAAGCAAGACAAGTTGAAGAAAAGTTTGGGCAACCCATGAGACGATGACGATGGTGTCCCCAGATTTTATTGCTCCAGGGAGCGATATCAGTGCGATGAGGGCAAAGATGTAGGCACACCACATGGTGCTCACCATTGATGTAATGCTTGCGGCAAGCTTCTTATTAAAGGCAGATATTGCGTTCATAGAGAAACGATATCTCCAAGATACTCCATCACTCTTTCCAACACCCTTTATTGCTAACCTAATGGCCTATGACAAGCGCTTTCGGTTCCGGATTAGAGAAACCTCACTGGCATCGCCCACATATGGGGGAGCATCGGTGGCCAATCTCCATTATTGTCCTGCTGGTCATCACCTTGCAGTATGTATTGCCCAGTGCTCTTTCGCTCTCGTTTCAATCAGTTTTTTGTTTCGTTGAAGCGGTCTTGCTCGTGGCGGTATTTGCATTTAATCCACGTCGAATTTCTTTGCATGTAGCACCAACAAGGGCTCTTGGGCTAGTGCTCGTGGGCATCATGACTCTTTCCAATACTGCATCGGCGATTAAGCTTATTGATGCGATTATCACGCGTGGCGTGACGGATGCTCGGAGCCTTCTTTTATCTGGTGGATCCATCTGGCTTACCAATGTAGTTGTTTTCGCTTTGTGGTTTTGGGAGCTAGATCGTGGAGGGCCTGGCAAGAGAGCTCAAGCCACTCATCCATATCCAGATTTCATATTCCCGCAGATGTCAGACCCCAGTTATGCGAGGAAAGATTGGCACCCTAAGTTTTTTGATTATCTCTACACCTCTTTCACGAATGCCAGTGCATTTAGCCCGACTGATGTCATGCCGCTGACTCGATGGGCAAAAATGTTGATGTTGGTACAGTCCATGACTGCGCTTTTGATTGTAGGACTGGTAATTGCTCGCGCTGTAAATATCTTGCACTAACTTCATTATTCTTTATTATTCTTCATTATTTTTTATTATTCTTTATTATTGAGGAATTCGAAGCCCCATGATTCCGCCATCCACGCCCAATCCAGTTCCTGTTGTAGATCCTGCAAGCGGGCTCGCTAGGTAACAGATAGCAAAAGCTATCTCCTGCGGGTTAACAAGTCTGCCTAATGGCTGTCGAGCAATCAGCGCTTTTTCCATTGCTGCAGGATCAGGAGACGCTGAAAGCAAACGCGCGACCCAGGGAGTATCTGCGGTACCGGGTAGAACGCAATTAACCCGAATGCCTTCTTTCACATGATCAGCCGCCATAGAAAGAGTGAGTGCGTAGATGGCGCCTTTTGTTGCAGCATAGAGAACTCTTTGGGGTATTCCAGCCAGCGCAACAAGTGAACTGACATTCACGATCGATGCTGATGAGGATTGACGTAGATAGGCGAGCGCAGCAGCGCATACTCGTGCCGTGCCAACAACATTCACATCCAGGACTCGATGCCATTCCGCATCATCATTGGCGTCTACGGCGCCAGCGGCCCCGATGCCTGCATTGTTGATCACAATGTCAAGACCACCCATTGTCGATGCACTTGTATGCACCGATTTCTCGACGCTGGATCTATCTTGGATGTCGCATGAAAGATAGTGAATTCCATTGACTGGATTTAATGGCTCCTGGCGATCAAGGACGCTGACGCGAGCTCCGCGTGAGAACAACATTGAAGCGGTGGCGGCGCCGATTCCGCTTGCCCCACCGGTCACTATTGCCCGCAGGCCCTCGAAATCCTTATTAAAATCAGCCATTCTCTGCCTCTCAAAAGTATTTTCGATGTCTCAGTATACTGACGCAAGTTTATTCAACCTATAAAAGGAATAGAAGAAAGGGATGCCGATGACGTCGAGCTCTCTTTTAACTGCGCTCGAGCGAGCAGTTCCTGGCGGAATTTTCCCTGAAATATTCGAAAGAACGGCGATGGCCGGGGATGCCTCTCACTATGCGCTCACTCCTACCGTGGTTGTTCGTCCAGAGACCGCGGCAGAGGTCGGTCAACTTTTTCGGATTAGCCATGATGAAGAAATCGGCATGACATTTCGTTCTGGTGGCACGAGTTTGAGCGGGCAGGGGATTTCATCTGGATTGCTCATCGATACTCGCCGCAAATTCAAGGAGATTGAAGTACTCGATGAGGGGATGCGCGTTCGAGTGCAACCTGGCGCAACGATCAAGCAAGTAAATATTGCATTGGCAAAGTTTGGCAGGAAACTTGGTCCCGATCCAGCAAGTGAAATTGCCTGCACAGTGGGTGGAGTTGTTGCCAATAATTCGAGTGGAATGGCGTGCGGAACTGAATTTAACACTTATGCCACATTGGATTCTCTTACTCTTGTTTTGCCCAGTGGGACGGTAATTGATACTGGGACAAGTGATGCGGATGAACATTTACGAGTGGTTGAACCAGAACTTTATGCCGGTCTAGCAAACCTTAGAAATCGAATATTAGCCAACGGTAATTCCATTGAAAAGATTTCCAAACTCTATGCAATTAAGAACACCATGGGGTACTCACTCAATTCCTTTGTCGATTACTCGCGTCCGATCGATATTTTGGGACATTTGATTGTCGGAAGCGAAGGGACTCTGGCATTTATTGCTGAGGTAACTTTTAGGACAGTTCCTTTATTGCAGAAGATGGCAACAGGTTTGCTCATCTTTGATACGTTGGCAGATGCTACGCGCGCCCTGCCATCGCTTAAAGAATCACAAGCGGCTGTGATTGAGTTACTTGACACGGCATCTTTGCGAGTTGCTCAACATGAACACATGGCAGATACCGTTTTGGCAGGGGTCTCCTTTCAGGAGCACGCAGCTTTGCTGGTGGAGTATCAAGCATCAACACAGGACGTACTAGATGCTCAAGTGGCTTTTGCACATGGAGTATTTGACCAGCTTCCAGTTTCAAATGCTCAATTGTCTACTTCGGCAGTGATTCGAAATGAATTATGGCGGGCACGAAAAGGTTTGTATGCGGCAGTTGCGGGTAATCGTCCTTCAGGAACTTCAGCGATATTAGAAGATATTGCGGTACCCATGGGCGCCCTTCATGAGACAACCATGGCCCTATCGACCCTCTTCCAACGTCATCACTACGAGGGAAGCGTCATTTTTGGACATGCCAAGGATGGAAATCTGCATTTTCTACTCAATGAAAGATTTGATCAACCCGAACTTTTGAAGCGCTATCAGGACTTTACTGAAGATCTTGTCTCGCTCGTGTTGAGTCACGAAGGGTCCTTGAAAGCCGAGCATGGCACTGGTCGAATCATGGCACCGTATGTTCGCCGCCAATGTGGGGATGAACTTTATGAAGTGATGATTGAAGTGAAGCGACTCTGTGATCCAAAAAATTTGCTCAACCCGGGCGTCTTGATCAATGACAACGAACTGGCCCACATTCAAGATATTAAAATTAACCCCTCAGTAGATTCCGAAGTTGATCGCTGTGTGGAATGTGGTTACTGCGAACCTGTATGCCCAAGTCGAGATCTCACTCTGACTCCTCGCCAACGCATAGCCATTAGGCGCGCAACAGTTAAGGCGCAGGACGAAGGAGATTTCGATCTCGTTAAAGAATTCACGAAACGTTTTGACTATGAAGCGCTACAAACGTGCGCAGCGGACGGAATGTGCGCCGTGTCTTGTCCTGTACATATCGATACGGGGCAATTAGTCAAGAGACTTCGTGCAGAGGGTCAATCAGAACTTATGCAGCGTGGCGGTTTGAGTGCTGCACGAAATTGGCGAGGAATCTCTCAAACAATTGCCGTCGCTCTATCCATTGCAAAAAGCAGTCCGAAAGCGCTAACACTTGGCGTGAACAAACTCGGGCGAAACATGATTAGTAAAGATTTACTCCCGTTATGGAGTGTGCATCTTCCTAGGGGTGGATCCACTCGCCTCGGAAAAATTCAACAAGATGCGGATGTTCTCTATTTCCCCTCATGCGTGAATTCACTTTTTGCTGCGCCGAAGGGTGTTGTTGGCGTTGAGAAATCATTTCTATCTTTATGTGAGCGGGCGGGAATTAAGGTGCGGGTACCCGAAAACATTCCATCACTATGTTGTGGTACTCCATGGAAATCGAAAGGCCTGATTCGCGGCTATGAACTTATGAGCGAGAAGACCAAGAGTGCGCTGTTACAAGGACGGGTAAAAGGAAATGAGATGATTCCCGTTGTTTGTGATTCTTCCTCTTGTACCGAAGGTTTGTTAGGACAAATGGGTGGAGAAGTAAACATTATTGATGCCGTTGCCTACATCGCAGAAATAGTTCTGCCAAAGCTTCACATTCACCGCAAGATTGCTTCATTAGTTCTTCATCCCACCTGCTCTGGAGTGCAAATGGGATTGAATGCGGCAATGATTGAGATTGGGAATGCTGTTGCTAATGAAGTAATAATCCCAGAGAATTGGGCATGTTGTGGATTTGCAGGAGATAGAGGAATGCTTCATCCCGAACTCACCGCATCCGCCACGCAAAGTGAGGCACGTGAAGTGAATGGACGTACCTTTGAAAAATACGCATCTTCAAACCGGCCATGCGAAATTGGAATGACTTCGGCAACGGGACATGATTATGTACACCTACTGCAAGTTCTTGAGGAGGCTACTCGTCGGTGAAACGTGTTGATCTCGATCCCTCCCAAATCAGCGGCATCCAAGATCTGATTTCTGGGAAGGTGAGCACCAATGAATCCGTATTAGATCTACATAGTCATGACGAATCAGCCTTCCCTCCGGTGAGGCCCTCGGCGGTAGTCCCGGTGAATTCCACGGAAGAAGTTTCGCGCGTGTTGGCCTACTGCAACCAACAAAAGATTCCTGTTGTTGCATTCGGCGCGGGCACATCGCTCGAAGGACATGTTGTTCCGCTCTACGGTGGAATTTCTCTAGATTTATCAAGCATGAATAAGATCGTGGAAATGCGACCTGATGATTTACTCGTCAGAGTTGAGCCAGGAGTTACGCGTTTGGCGCTGAATGCGAAGTTGGCGAATGAGGGACTTTTTTTTAGCGTTGATCCCGGAGCCGATGCCACTTTAGGGGGAATGGCGGCAACAGGCGCCGCAGGTACTACGACAGTTCGCTACGGTTCGATGCGAGAAAATGTGATGGCGATGACGGCTGTTTTGGCCGATGGCACCGTGATTCATACCGGCCGAGGTACTCGCAAACTGTCGGCGGGATATGACTTAACAAAACTCATCGTTGGCTCTGAAGGCACCCTTGCCGTGATCACCGAACTCACTCTTCGAGTTTTTGGAGTTCCAGAAAAGATGGCTGCCGCAGTGGTTCGTTTCCCCACTTTGACAGATGGCGTGGCTGCTGCAACAGCAATTGTCCGCATGGGAATAGCCATTGCTCGGTGCGAATTTCTTGATGCCCAATGTATTCGAAATCTCAATGCCCATGAGGATTTGTTGATGCCCGAAGTTCCCACTCTCTTCTTTGAATTTCACGGGAGCCCACAAGGTGTAGTTGAAGATGCGCAGTCGGTGAAGGAGATCGTTTCTGAATTTAGCGGCTCGGATTTTGAGTGGACGAGTGATGAATCGGAAAGGCGCAAACTTTGGCAAGCTCGCCATAATGCACATTGGGCAGCGATCACAACGCACCCAGGAATGCGCGGTGTGAGCACGGATATGGCGGTTCCATTATCTGCCCTTCCCGTAGCCGTTGAACTTGCTCAAGAAATCCTTTCTCAACACCCGTTTCCATTTTCAATCCTTGGCCATGTCGCCGACGGCAATTTTCATTGCCAAATAATTACTGATCCAAATAAACCGGAAGAACGTGATCAAATACGAGAGATCGTGCATGAGATAACGATGAAAATTATCGCGATGGGTGGCACGTGTACCGGCGAGCACGGAATCGGCGGCGGCAAAATTGAAGCGCTACTCGAGGAGACTGGCGCAGAAGCTGTTGCCGTTATGCGTGCGATTAAGAAAACACTTGACCCCAATTGGATCTTGAATCCAGGTAAAATCTTTTTGGCATAAAAGAATCCCCCAGATGCCGGATGCAACTAGGGGATTCTTTATTGGGAAGACTCTATTTTATGACTTTTTGGTTTCTTTCACATCAGTTTTCAATGGCTTTGCCGCCTTTTGAGTGTTCTCCGCCTTCTCAGGTTTAGCTGGACGCTCAGGTTTTACGGGTTTGACAGGGGCTGCTCCTGGGTTAATTGCCGCTAGCGCAGCAGTTCGCACTGAATTTGCCGTGGCAATTGCTGTGTCTCGGGTTGCTACGGCTGCAGTTTTTTGAGCAGCAGTTGCATTTGGATTTGCAGCAAGAAAAGTTTGAAAGGTAGCACGCGCGGTTGCGAGCGACACGTTAAAAGTTGAGTTAATAGCTTTGCGCTTATCTTGATTAGCGGCTAACGCTGCCTTGTATGTGACTACCGCCGCTTGATACGTGACTAAGTCGGCTTCATATTTGGTAAGAGCCACTTGATAAGCAGCCAATGCCGCCGCATATGTTGCGTTGGTGGTTGGATTGGCCACAGGTGGAGCAAGAAGTGTTGGAGCGGGTGATGGAGTCACATCTGCTTGAGCAGTTGCCGTGGAACCAAGAACCAGCGCAACCCCGATAAGTGTGATCGTGAGGAATTTCTTTCTTTGCATCGTCTGACCTTTCGCTTCTAAAGCACCTTGCCTTATAGGTGGATACTGCCCCCTCAATTTGTGGCTTTTCTGTGAAAAATCACTCGTTTTCTTGCGGAAAAGGGCAAACCTGGCAGGTAAGGATACATAAGGCCTGCTAGCCAAGATACCCTCTTTCAGGGGAGGCAGATATGTCACAAGGGCTGATCATGATTGTGGACGACGAAATTGGCGTGCGCGAATTGCTCACCGATGCTCTGCGTTTGAGCGGATTTGAGACGATCGAAGCCAAAGATGGAATGAGTGCGCTAACCCTGCTTCGCAAAGCGAAACCAGATTTGCTCATTGTGGATGTCAATATGCCCATCATGGATGGCTTTGAATTGCTCGAACGATTACGTGAATCAGGGAACACGGCTCCTGCAATCATGTTAACTGCGCGTGGTGACCGCCAGGATGTTTCTAAAGGTTTACGTCTGGGCGCCGATGATTATGTAACCAAACCTTTCGGACTCGAAGAATTGATTCTTCGAGTGCAAGCTGTCTTGCGCAGAACTAAACCGGCACTTACGGAATCGGCAATTCTTACATGTGGGCCGATTTCCCTCAATGAAGACACCTACGAAGTGACGTTTAACGCGGACGCGGTGGAGTTATCGAAAACAGAATTCAAGTTACTTGCACACCTTCTCGCAAACAAAGGTCGTGTGCTGAGTAAGTCGAACTTGCTTTCAGCGGTGTGGGAAATTGATTTCGATACCGATTCAAGTGTCGTTGATACATACATTTCATATTTGCGCAGGAAATTTCATAAAGATGGATTTGAATGTATTAAAACCGTTAGAGGTGTCGGTTTTCAGATTATTGAGCCCAAACCAGGTAAATGAAACTTCGCACGCGGATCACGATTGTTACTGCGACGGTAACTACGGTCAGCGCTCTGGTAATCGGAACCGTAGCGATAACTGCATCTCGAGCGTCGGCAATTGCGTCTATTGATCAATCACTCACCGCGGTTGCCAAGGCAATTCATGGAAATAGTAACGATGCACTTTCGCAGGCCATTTATTCTGGAAAGCAAAGCGACCTTGCGCTCACGATAGTTTTCTACTCAGGATCAAAATCTGGAGCAGTGCTTACTGATTCAAAATTAAGCATCGTTCCTAATCCGACTCCTGCATTGGTCAAGAAGAGCTCGTTGAAACCTCAGACTGTTCCAGGCATCGACGCTTACAGGTTAGAAACAATTCCGCTGACTAATGGTGAATACTTGGTGGTTGCGGCGTCTTTGAGAGACGCGAATGCCCGACTTCAATCGGAGTTATTGCGTTTGTTGATCTACATGTTTGTTTGTCTATTATTTGCTGGAATCATTACCTGGTTATTTGTTCGACGAGACATGCGAAAAGTCGAAGAGATCATCGATTCAGCCACTCTTATTTCCATGGGGAAAGCCACGCCAGATCTCCCTGCATCAACGGGGAATTCGGAGATCGACCAATTGACGCGGGCACTCAATCAAATGGTCTCCACTCTTTCGCACGCCACTCAAGTGGAAGAAGAGTCGGGCAATCGAATGCAAGAGTTCATGGGAGATGCCTCGCATGAACTGCGCACACCTTTAACGGTTATCAAGGGGTATGTAGAACTTCTTTCTGGAAACGCCATGACCGACCCGGAGCGCAGAGCCCTTGCTTATGCCAGAGTTCAATCGGAAATCGTGCGCATGGAATCACTCATTCAAGACATTTTGTTCTTGGCAGAATTTGGACAAAGGCCCGTATCCGACGTTGAAACGGTGGAAATTTCACAGTTGCTACTTTCTCATGCGGGCGACTTTGCTACCTTACACAGAGATCGAATCGTTGAAATTGAGATTTCACCGGGCATTGATGTGCCCGGATCAGAGGCACATCTGGCCCGGCTCTTTAGTAATGCGTTCGGAAATATTGCGCGCCATACACCCGTGGGCGCACCCGTGCATGTTTCACTTTTGCTTGTCGAGGGGTCTGTAGAAATTGTTATCGAAGATGGTGGACCCGGGCTTCCTGAAAGTGCTTACACAAGTGGAATTCAGGGATTTCAGAGATTTGATAGATCCAGATCGCGAGAAGCTGGTGGTTCAGGTTTAGGAATGAGCATAATTTTGGCTATCGTTCGCGAACATGGGGGATCGGTATCTCTCACCAAGAGCTACCTGGGTGGTCTAAAAATGTTGATTGTGTTGCCATGGCGTTAACTCTGGATGAGGCTATTTCTCAGTCCTGCGAAATGATGCGCGATACTCAAACATTTGTTCGTGCGGTTCTATCAGGTCGTCGCAGAAATATGCAGACGCACACAGCACGAATTGATATTCGACCTGTAAAGATTAAAGAAGCGATTATGTTGCAGATCATGGAAAATGATGGTCGCCAAACGACCACTACAAATGTCGACCCACTCACATTTGATCTTCAAGCGTTAGTCTCAAGTGGCTTTGCCAATATCCTCGTCGAGCACGCCGCGGGTTCCATGTCGATTCGTATCACGAAGAAACAAGAGCCACTCGTTCACTTTGAAAAAGGTGAAAACAAGCAGAACCTGGAGCACGATCGAGTGAAGTCTCGTTTGCTGGATTCTTCAGATCCATTCTTGAAGGAGGTAGGCATCGCAGACAACGCGGGCCATATCAAACCCTCTCGCCAAGATAAGTACAAACAGGTGGAGGAGTTTTTAAGACTCCTTGCCCCTACCTTGGAATCAGCAATTGAAGCCGGACATATTCATCAGCCAACTCAGCAGAATCCTCTTTCAATTGTGGACCTCGGTTGTGGCCACGCATATTTAACTTTTGCCGCCCACCAATACCTTAGGAGCGCGGGAATGCCTGTTCAAGTAATTGGCATTGATGTGCGTAAAGATTCACGAACTCGAAATGTGGCCATCGCCCGAGAACTTGGCATTGAACCCACCATCGAATTTCGTGCGGAAGAAATTTCACAGACCACGCTGACTAGCGCCGATGTAGTGATCGCACTGCATGCTTGTGATACCGCAACCGATGATGCAATCGCGTGGGGGATTAACAACGGCGCCAAACTATTACTCATCGCTCCTTGTTGTCATCACGACCTGCAGTCTCAAATGCAGAATTCACCAGAACCTTGGTCGCTGATAACCAAACATGGCCTTATGAAAGAACGATTTGCCGACCTGCTTACCGATTCGTTGCGGGCTCAAATCCTCAAGCTCCATGGATACCGAACCGACATTGTTGAATTTGTCGGCGGTGAACATACGCCAAGAAACCTCATGATTCGGGCTATCAAGACTGGCGCGGCACCAGAACCCGCTGAGAGGCAACGATATGAGGAGCTGATTCGCCTGTGGGGCGTCGAGCCCGCGCTGATGCAGCGCGTTAAATCTTCAATATAGGGCTAGCCCCCGACTTTTAGTCTATATTTGGGGTATAGCCCCCCAATGTGGGAGTTCTGGCGGTACGCCGGATTTTGGGCATTTTTAAGCGAATCCGGTGTCTGAATGTTGCAGAAATCTGCCGTTATGTCCGTAATGCCCTCCCGTGGTCGTTGGATCTTTGCATTAATCGCGTCGTTGCTTTTTGCCTTTATTGGGCCTACACAAATCGCGCAAGCGGCTTCTACGCCATTTACCTGTAACTCAACTTTTTACCAGGTGAGTGGCGGAAATTTTTACGGTCTCAATATTGCAACGCAAACATATACGTCAATCGGTAGCGCCAGTGTCTCAAGTATTAATGGCATTGGTTATAACCCAGCAGATAACTTAATTTACGGAAACTCGAGTTCGAAACTCTATGAAATTGATGCAGCAGGAACCTTTACACAAAGAGGTACATACACGAACCTCACTGCGTCATCCGGAGGAGACTTTGTCACAAACGACGTGATGCTCGATGTTGGTAGCGCTTTACAGTTGGTGACATTGACCAGGACCGCTGGGGTCGTATCCGGAGCCACTGCGGTAGATGTCGCGCTAACAAAGAATGATTCCGGCCCTAATTTTAGTAGTGCGAAAGACATCACAACAGTTAAAGATGTTTCGGGCTCTGGCTATAAGGCCTATTCGCTAGAAGGCAGCACTCTTTTCATATTTACATTCTCATCCGCAACTTCCACCAGTGCAACCTACATAAGTAAAGCGGTGACCTATTCCGATGCAGGTGCAGGCGGAACTTATGGAGCGCAATATTCAGATTCAGTTGGAAACTTGTATTTCTTTAACAACACGGCTTCTAGCGGTGTGAGTACTCACGCCCTATACGAAATAGGTGCCACCGACTCAACAAGCGGGGCAACTTCTGTTACTGCGACAAACCTTGCAGATACCACGCTCGCTGGGTCAACAAACGACGGAGCAAATTGCCATACATCTGCAAGCGCCTTGGCTCCAGTTGTAACCACTTCCGCGGCTTTTTCAAACTTGACCAACGCAACCGTTGACGTTGCTGGAACGATAATCACAAACCTCAGTGCGGTCGCAACAAATGGTGCGAGTATTTGCTATAGCACTAGCAATTCTGTCAATGCCTCTGGTCCATCTGCCGGTTTACTTAATACATCTCCAACATGCGTTACTACGGCGACGGCTTATCCCTCCAGTACGAGTAGCTCTGCAATTTCAGTCAGTTTTACAGGTTTAAGCGCTGGAACTGATTATTACTATCAGGCGAAGGCGCTCAATGCTGCATCCCTAATGGGCTATGGAAGTGTTGAGCATTTCAAGACCTCTGGTGGAGTCCCGGTGACCTACAGCGTTACCTACGACACCAATACAGCAACGTCAGGATCAGTCCCCATTGACGTAGCCACGTATTCCAGCGGCGACACGGTTACCGCTCTCAGTAATAGCGGAACGCTTGCTAAAACTGGATACAGCTTTGCAGGTTGGAACACCGCAGCGAATGGACTTGGTACGGCAATCGCAGCTACGGCAAGCGCGACTTTCCTGATGTCTTCATCCAACGTAACTCTGTACGCGACGTGGACTGCAATCGTTGTAGCGCCAACTCCAGCGCCAACTCCAGCGCCAACTCCGGCGCCAACTCCACCGCCACCCGCGCCATTCATCACGTGGACCAGCCCGAGTCCTATTTACTATCCGGCGGCTCTTTCGGAGACCCAACTCAATGCATCATCGAATTATTCAGGAACCTATCTTTATAGCCCGGGAACAGGAACAGTTCTAACTCCTGGAACACATACATTGTCGGTGTCCTTTACTGTTGCAAGTAGTGGAAATGTTTTGACTGCGCAAGTCACGATTCTCGTTTATTCACCAGTGACCACACTTATATGGAACAGCCCATCACCGATCACGCATCCAACTCCAGTGGATGGAACGCAACTCAATGCAGTGGGGTCGGTTCCAGGTACATACTCATATTCACCGGGATTGGATTCGATTCTTGATCCAGGAACTCATGAATTGACTGTGGTCTTTACTCCAACAGATTCCAACTATCCGCCTGTATCAGGCCGCGTCACCTTGATTGTCAATCCAGAGGCGATTGCGCTACCTCTTATAATTAATCCTCCTTCAGATCCAAATGCAACTACCAAGACCCTGGAACTTAATTCGACGAATGATTCGAGTGTGAAAGTCACACAACAGGGTGAAGGAGTTGACCTTGTTACCTTGCACGGAACGCAAGCCGATATAAAGACTGCGCCTTCGTTTAGCGGACATACGAGCGTTCAGGTAACGATCACGACTAATGGACTTGTTCAAGTTGAGAACATCCCCGTAACCGTTAATCCTGTCCCAGAACCAACATTGGTGGGCCCAACTTCAATCATGAATCCGAAGTCGCTCTTGTCTTGGCAGGCTTCACCAAACGCGACGAGTTATGTGGTCAAGATCAGAGGCGAAGTTGTATGTACAACAACTACGACATCATGTTCGGTGGACACAATTGTTGGACCGTCAACTCAGGTTGAGGTTACCGAAATTGGCGGGGGAGACACACAGACCATCGTGATTCCAACCTTTCACTTAGAGAAGCCACTTCCTGCATTGGTAGTGAACTTTGCCAATAACTCATCCAAATTAACGCTCTCTGCAATGACCGAACTAAAAAGGATCGCCGAGATCGTTAAAACAGAAGGTTTCACTAAACTCGTTGTGTACGGCCACACTGATATTAATCGTGGAGTAGATAACAAAGCCCTATCCAGCGCACGGGCAAATACAACCAAGTCCTATCTTGAGAAATTGCTTCCCAGTGTGAATTTCACAGTGGGAGCATTTGCTTCGAGCAAGCCAGTTGACGGTGGCAAGAATGCCAAAGCGCTGGCATCGAACCGACGTGCAGAGATCTCAATCTGGTAATACAAATCGGGCAATTGATACCTCGATCATGCTGACGGCTTGTTCTGGGTCGGCTTCGAAGGTAATCTCGTTACCTTAGAAGTGGATCCTGGTTGAGGGTGAGCGATGAAAGTGCAGTTGGGCAAGCAAACACGGCTCCTTTTAGGCGTCGTGATTGGCATTGCTCTCAGCGGCGCCACAGCGTATGGAGTGGGTGCTGGTGTGAGCAACACTCCGTCGACAGGCTATTTACTGTGCGCTAATCCCACAACGAAGGTTGTTACTTTTACAGGCACGCTCAAATGTCCTTCTGGTTCCACTCGTTTGGAGCTCGGGGCCCAGGGCGAGGTTGGGCCAACAGGTTCGCGTGGTTCGGCCGGTGCTACAGGCCCAGCGGGGGATGCTACGCAAAATGTTTACTACAAAGTTGTACCAACTCAAGACATTTCTGTGAGCGCTGCAACGACGGCATCGACAACGACTTCAGATTTCAAGGGCGTTGTGATGGCCACTATTTACCCCAATGACATGCCATTAGGATTTTATGAACTCGATGCTCACCTTTCCGGACTCTGGAAAAACGCATCGGTAGCTAACTCGCCAACCGTTTCTTGTTATTTTCAATATAAAAAGGATTATGAAAAAGATCGTTCCGTTGTATTTGGCGTCGCCAAAGAAGATTTTGTCCGATGGACAGGTATCAACGTCAGTCCTCTCGGAGAAGTTGATTTTAAAACGGTACTGGATGACCCTATGTATTTAGTGTGTAGGAGTTCTGGGGCCATTGTTGGTATATCTGGAATCATTCACGCCACCCCATTTTCTAACTTCGAACCGATGAAATCTACATCGCCCATGATCCCTAAGCCTGCCGGGTCGTATTAATTTCGCAGGCGCAACTAGTCCCACGTACGTCTCTGCCCTAGAATAAATACGTGAATGAGCAAACCCCTGGGGCTCGACTAAGAAGCGCGTTACATGCTGAAGCTCCATTGCAAATCGTCGGCACCATCAATGCCAATCATGCCCTCCTTGCCCAACGCGAAGGTTTCCATGCGATATATCTTTCCGGTGGTGGAGTCGCTGCTGGTTCTCTTGGAGTTCCAGATCTAGGTATTACAACTTTGGAAGATGTACTCATCGATGTACGGCGTATCACCGATGTATGCAACTTGCCCCTGTTAGTAGATGCAGACACTGGATTTGGTTCATCCGCTTTCAATGTGGCCAGGACCGTGGCTTCACTGATAAAGGCTGGCGCAGCTGGAATGCACATTGAGGATCAGGTTTCAGCCAAACGTTGCGGTCACCGTCCCAACAAAGAACTTGTAAGCAAGAGTGAGATGGTGGATCGCATTAAGGCAGCAGTAGATGCACGCACTGACGAAAGTTTCCTAATTATGGCGCGTACTGACGCATTGGCGGTTGAAGGCATTGATGCAGCGATCGATCGCGCGCTTGCTTATATTGAAGCTGGCGCGGATGCGCTATTTCCAGAGGCTGTAAAAGATTTAGAGACATACAAGAAATTTACATCTACGGTGCAGGTACCGGTCCTTGCAAATATCACCGAATTTGGGCTGACGCCTCTTTTTACAACACATGAATTAGCCGGTGCCGGTGTAGCTATGGCGCTCTATCCGCTTTCCGCTTTTAGGGCTATGAACAAGGCCGCCGAATCTGTTTTCCACACAATTCGCAAAGATGGAAGCCAGAAAGCGTCACTGCCAACCATGCAAACGCGTGAAGAGTTATACGAGCGCATTAATTATTACGAATATGAACGTTCTCTCGATAAGTTCCAGAAAGATGGCCAATAACAATATGGGTACAGATGATGAGGTAGTTTTCAAACCCAAAAAATCTGTCGCTCTTTCAGGTGTTGCTGCTGGCAGTACGGCGCTATGTTCGGTGGGTAAATCTGGAAATGATTTGCACTACCGGGGATATGACATTGCGGATTTAGCGGCTCACTGCGAATTCGAAGAAGTTGCGCATCTGCTCGTGCACGGTCATCTCCCGACTCTGTCGGAACTTGTTGCCTATAAGACCAAACTGCATGCCCATCGCGATCTTCCGATATCGGTAAAAGTGATTCTTGAGTCTTTGCCTGCGACTGCACACCCCATGGATGTTTTGAGAACAGGTGTTTCCGCCCTTGGATGTGAGTCTCCAGAGAATTCAAGCCATGACGAAGCCGAGACTAAAGAGATCGCTGATCGGCTCATCGCCTGCCTTGGTTCAATGCTCTTGTACTGGTATCACTTCACGCATAGCCACAAACGTATTAGTTTGGCGACCGATGATGATTCCATCGGTGGTCACTTCCTCCACTTATTGCATGGGAAGAAAGCTACCCCTGAATGGGAAAAGGCGATGCATGTCTCCCTTATTTTGTACGCTGAACACGAATTTAATGCCTCCACCTTCACATCGCGTGTCATTGCTGGGACAGGTTCAGATATTTTCTCCTCTATTACGGGAGCGATTGGCGCCTTGAGAGGGATCAAACATGGGGGGGCAAATGAAATCGCGCTGGATATTCAACAGCGTTATTCCACGGCCGATGAAGCCGAAAACGATATCCGCGAACGAGTTGCTAACAAAGAAGTAATCATCGGCTTTGGCCATCCCGTTTACACAATTTCAGATCCACGGAATCAGATCATCAAGAAAGTAGCGAAGGATCTTTCAGAGGCATCTGACTCGATGAAACTCTTCGAAGTGGCCGAACGCATTGAAACCACAATGTTGGATGCAAAAAATATGTTTGCTAATTTGGATTGGTTTTCAGCCGTTGCCTATAACAAGATGGGTATACCAACGTCTTTTTTTACTCCTATCTTTGTGATGGCTAGGACATCTGGTTGGTCGGCGCATGTTATCGAACAGCGCAATGACAACAAGATTATTCGCCCAAGTGCAATCTATACTGGACCTGAAGACCTCGCATTTGTTCCCATAGAAAGTAGATAGGCGGAAAATAGTGGCTACGCAAAATTTCGATCAAGTGATTATTGATATTGTCGATTATGTCGAGAAGTATCAAATAACTTCAGATGTAGCGTACGAAACAGCCTGGTATTGCTTTCTCGACACACTCGGTTGTGGCTTTGAAGCCCTGGAGTACGAGGCCTGCACCAAACTTCTTGGACCACTTGTGCCAGGTACTACCGTAGAAAACGGTGTGAAAGTTCCCGGTACTCATTTTGTTTTGGACCCGGTTCAGGCAGCATTCAATATTGGCGCAATGATTCGTTGGTTAGATTTCAATGACACCTGGTTAGCCGCTGAATGGGGACATCCATCCGATAATTTGGGCGGGATTCTTGCCACTGCTGATTGGCTTTCAAGGAATTCAGATCCAGGTGCCAAGCAGATTCTTGTGCACGATGTACTGACTGCCATGATTAAGGCCCATGAGATTCAAGGTTGTATTGCCTTGGAGAACTCATTTAATAAAGTGGGCCTAGATCACGTTCTTCTCGTGAAAGTAGCCTCAACCGCTGTAGTGGCGCACATGCTTGGGTTAACTCGGGAACAAACCCTCAACGCAGTTTCTTTAGCTTGGGTCGATGGGCAATCTCTTCGCACCTACCGACATTTTCCGAATGCAGGTTCTCGAAAATCTTGGGCGGCCGGGGATGCGACTTCTCGAGCAGTACGCCTATCTCTGATGGCTAAAGCGGGGGAGATGGGATACCCAACTGCGTTAACTGCAAAAACATGGGGTTTCTATGATGTTTCCTTTAAGGGGCAACCTTTTAAGTTCCAACGAGCCTATGGTTCTTATGTCATGGAAAATATTCTTTTTAAGATTTCATTTCCTGCTGAGTTCCACTCACAAACTGCCGTGGAGGCAGCAATGACGATTCACCATCAATTGATTAAAGCGGGAAAGAGTTCAGAGGATATCGAGTCAGTAATTATTCGCACACATGAGGCGTGCATAAGGATTATTGATAAACAAGGACCTCTCAATAACCCAGCAGATCGTGATCACTGTATTCAATACATGGTTGCCATCCCACTTATTTTTGGACGTCTCACGGCAAGAGATTATGAAAATGACATTGCCAGCGATCGCCGTATTGATGCGCTTCGCCAAAAGATCACATGTGTGGAAGATTCACAATTTACTGCCGACTATCACGATGCCACGAAGCGCTCCATCGCAAATGCCATCACCGTAAAACTTAAAGACGGAACTTCACTCGATGAGGTGGTTGTTGAATACCCAATCGGACATGCATGGCGTCGGGTTGACGGAATTCCACTGCTCTTTGATAAGTATCGCAAGAATTTGTCCAGAGTTTATAGCGCTGAACAGCAGAGAAAGATTCTAGAATTATCCCTTGATAGAGCTGCCTTAGAGGTAACAAAAGTAAGCGATTTTGTGGACATGTTGGCTCTTTAGAAAATTCCCTAAGATCCATCCGCATTTCTTGTTATGAGATACAAGTCAGCAAGAATCGTGGACCAACTAAAATCTGGCGCGCCGTGGCCTTTAGTTGTGAAAGGATCGTAATACTCACGGAAACCACTGGATTTAATTAGTTCAAAGCTCTTATCTGCAATCACTCTCGCAAGATCAGGTCGCCCATGACGAATCAATCCCTTGGCTAGGTACCAATTGCTATTGATCCATGTTGGACCACGCCATACAAGAATTGTATCGACAGTATCTGGAACAAATGTTGGTTCATTCATAGCAACACTTGGAATTGGAAATGGGGCCCAGTATTCGTCAACGTTGACAATGTGAGCAATGATCGCTTGGGCCTTTGCGGAATCTAACTCCTGAAGCAGTAGAGGCATTAAGGATGTGAAGGTGTTCGTTCTCAGAGAAGTATTTTCCTTATTGGCTACATCATAAAATAGGCCATCTCCTTCATCCCAACAGAGTGTGACTAAACTTTCGAAAGCCTTTTTGGCCCGAGATTCATATTTTTGCGCCTCAGTCGTTTCACCAATTTGTTCGCAAAGGTCTGCCAATACATGTAGGTTTTCGATATAGATGGTGTTCGTCATAACGTCTGCAACCACAAAGTGATTAAGTTCGATCATCTTCTTTGGATCTCGATCAAATTCATCGTATGGATCACAAATTCGCTTCCATCCGGCATTGAACTCGGCAACCGTATATTCCTGAATTCCCAGGAGTGACTCCCATTTTGGTGAATGGTCAATTCCTGTTTCATCTGGTTGCACCACCCGCACTAGCCCATCGCCGTAGGGATTTCGCACGGTGTGAAGCCACTCGTAGAAACCCTTTACTTGGGGGAGTACTTCAGTGATGAATTCTGCACCGCGACCATTTCTGGCGACCGCAGATACAGCTTCAGCAAGTAATGGTGGCTGCATCTCATCGGACAGATAACGATTCCTAAAAGCAATTGCGTAAGTTGAAACCATCTTTTCGTATGCATCTCTTTGCCAGAAAGTTACGTGAGAAATGAATCCATCAGAATATTGGTTCTTCAGCAGGCTCTTAAGTTCAAGTTCGCCTTTGCGGACATCAACATGACTCGCCGCAATCGCTATGAAACATGAATCCCAGAACCATTGAAAGGGATAAGTAACGTATGACGGACAAGTAAAGTCATAATCGTATCCACACCATAGGGCGTGACCCCTTTGCCTATTTTTTTCTAAGATCTCATCCACTTGATTGAGGAGCCATCTCGTATTTTCGCTGGCATTTATTGGATATGGAATGGTCATGATTTCTGCCCCTTTAGATCTTTGTAGTGGATTCACGGATGATTAGATTGGCGCTGACTGTTAGGTGCGGAGGCGTATCTGTTTCGTTAATGAGGTCATCCATTAGACTTACCGCTTCGGCACCCATGTGGTACTGATGTTGACGCACAGTGGTTAGCGAAGGAGTTATGTAGTCGCTCATGGCGATGTCGTCATGTCCTACTATTCCAACTTGATTGGGTACATCAATTCCTATTGAACGAAGTCCACGGATAGCTCCGATTGCGGAAAGGTCATTGTGCGTGGCCAATCCAAAGGGAGTTGCGATCTGCTTAGCAACCTGAATAATCACGTCACGACCAGATTCGAGTGAATCATCGGCTTGAAAATAGTGAACCTCCAAGTCACCTGCACCCTTAATTATTCCGCGATAGCGTATGGAATCATGCCAATCCTGTTCTCGACCTAAGTAAACAATTTGCGGATATCCGCATTCACGCAGATGTTTCGCGGCCATTTCTCCGCCATGGAATCCATCATTGAGAACTGACGGGAATAGATCATTCTTGGATTCAGCATCAACGATTACTATTTGGGTATCAAGTTCCATCAACTGTGTACGGTGTCGCTTAAGGAAACTTTGTGCGCAAATAAATAGCCCCGCTGCTCGTTGGCTCGCAAGAAGACTTATGTATCCAGCTTCTCTGTCGCTGTCTTCCGATGAGTTGCAAAGTATTATGGAATAGCCGAGTTTTTGGGCGGCATCCTCGATACCTCGTACAAGTTCTGGGTAATAAGGATTCTGGATATCTGTTATTACTAAACCCAAAACCGTGGACTTCTGACGTCTCAGTGATTGTGCAATCGACGATGGGTGAAAGCTCAACTTTGAAATACTGTGCTCCACCCGAGATCGAGTTTCAGGAGAAACGTAGCCTGCTCCCGCCAGTACTCGACTCACTGTAGACGAGGAAACTCGTGCATCTCGCGCTACATCATTGATTGTCGAGGGGGATTTCTTGATCATCGAGAGAGATCGCCACCAATTTCAAATCCTTCAGCCTGTGCAACCTTAAGGGAAATCATTTGCAGGACACGTAAGTCGCTTTCGGCATCAGCAATGGTGCTCCCTCTTTGAACGGAAGTCGAAACCATTTCATAGAATTCTTCGAGTTCGGTTTCGAAGGACCCTACATAAGATGTGAATTCAGATTTCTGCAATCCGCTGGCTACATTTGTAATGCTAGTTAATTTGGTCGGAAATCTTAGAAAATATGGACTTCCAAATTGAAGACGATGAGACGAGTGTTCGCCAATCCACATAACTTCCTCTTGATACTCAGGATAATTCTCGATGTATAACCAACGCATTGTGATGCGGGTGTCATCTGCAGTGCGTGCCACAACGAGGATTGACTCGGTTTCTGGAGTCTTGGGCCAACGATCTACGTAGTCAACTTTGGTGATTTCCAAACCCAACGCCCGCAATACGGAGAGTTCATGGATGAGGCTCCCGCAGAGAACATTCATGTAAAAGCCACCAAGTTCGTTAGCAAAAACTCCCAAGGATTCTTCTTGAACCAAACGTGCTGACTCACCAAAAAAATTAATCAATTCTTGTGATGGCGCTGGTTGGTCGATCGATATCTCGGAAGTTGCTAATTGACTTTCTCCGCTCGGATGCAAAACCATGACATCGACATTTCTAGGTGATCCCTGTGATTTTAAGAGTTCTGCTGCTCGCATAACCGCTGGGTCGTGTGCCTTCATGTAACCGACCATGAGGTGTTTCTTGCTTTTTTTGAGGGCATCTTGAATTCTCTGAATTTCTGTCTGGTTATATGCCAGTGGTTTTTCGCAGAAGACATCGAGACCTTGTAAAAGTGATGCGACTACTAGGTCTGCGTGAGAACCTGAGTTCAAGATGAGGACTGCGTCCAGTTTGGATTTCTCGAACATTTCTTCTGCATCCGAAAATTGTTTTGTCGCAGGGATTGCGAAACGTTCCCCTAAGGTTTTGACAGACTCGCCATTAAGATCAAACAATGCTTCGATGCTAAATAGGTCACTGCGCCGGGTGAGAATTGGCAGGTGGATGGTAGAAGTCACAGCGCCCGCGCCGATAACTGCAATGCGAATCTTTGACATTCTGATTCGAACCTTTCTTGAAGTTTATGTACGTACGTCGCACAATGATTGGTAGCGGCCCTTTGGATCAATCAAGGAATATAGTCCACTTGATGCCTTTACTTTGTGAATATTGTTGAATATCGCGGTAGGCGCTCCATCAGGTGCCATGAGGGAGCAACCTTCCCCGTCTAGAACGAAGACATCATCACCTACGGGAATAATTACAGGGTCGTTCACATCACCCGAGATTGAAGTTCGACCAGATGATAGAGCTTCTAGAATTTGCCACTCAGTTACCTCATCTGATTCTGAATTGATTTCTATCCATGTTGTAGGTTGGCCGGGGAGGCCGTCTGATCCTTCACGATGAAAATCACTTCCACCAATCGGGATTGCGCCGTTGTCCACCCACCAGGTTATGGGGTCCCTACTTTTTCTATCCCAACTCGAGTGCCATAGTTCGGTGAGATGGATACCTTCTGGGATATCCCGATTCCAGTCACATGGCGCTGAAAGCGGGTGATTGATGGATAGCAGCCCGCTGTGGAGCATTGTTGATTCAAGCCAAAGTTGGGTCGCTTCTCGAAAATCTACCCATGGAATTTCACCGAAAGCATTAGCGTGACCTGAATCCGTTGTGACTTCTTGTCCGGCGAGGAGATTGATCTGATGTCGAGCGGCAGCCCCTGGCAAGAGATGGTGATGGCTGGTGTTGTTGTGGTCGGTGATAGCCAGGATTTCAAGACCTCTTTGCGCGCCCAGTGCAGTTAGTTGATCGATTGAGAGGGAACCATCTGAATGGAGCGAATGTGTGTGTAAATCAGATGCAAACCATCGGTAACCAGGCCTGGAAGGCAAGTGGCGCCTAGGAGGGCGCTGTGTAGGCGGCAGGAGTTCCTCGTCGCTAGGAAAGTCGGGTTTACCAAGTTCCCATGTGACAGTTACTGAGGTGCCTTCAGGATCTATTCGGTGCAAACCCAAAGCTACAAACCATGTGCCACTTCGTATTTCTCCTTGAAGGTAACCAGGCGTTGCTTTCCCTGGCGCAATCATCGCTACTTTTCTTGCACTTCCCGTCCAACCTCGAAAACCAACAGGATCAAAGATTCCCAAATCCACGACGGACAGGAAACCTGTAAAGGAGTAAGTCACGGTCACACCGCTAGCACCAATTGGAACATCAAAGGGTACGTAGTGGTAGATCGAATCTTCTCGATCTGCCAAAGTGAAAGTCTGCGTGACTGAAGACACTAGATCAAATCACCACTTTTTTTGTCGTACAAAAGAGTGCGTTTTGGATCCGGCAATAATGAAATTATTGATCCAGGTGTGGGTTCTTCGCCATCGGGCACTGTTCCACGGACCAGGAGTCCGTTGCAATCAATAGAGACTAGGTAATGAGTTCCGAGATTCTCCAGAACTTTCACAACCCCTGTGAAACCACCAGATTGAGGGCTTGATACAGAAACATATTCAGGTCTTACTCCGAGCACAACGTTTTGACCTTCTGAAGCGGATTTAGTTGCGAAAGGTACATTGATATGTGAATCACCAACATGAACCATTCCGTTGACAATTTTGCCATCCAAGAGATTCATTGGTGTTGATCCAATGAATGAAGCAACAAATAGATTTGCTGGTCGATGGAAGAACTCTGCAGGGGAGCCCAATTGGCGAATAGTGCCGAGTTCCATAACCGCCATTCGGTCGGCAAGTGCAAGTGACTCACTTTGATCATGTGTTACCAAAATTGTGGTTACTCCAAGTTCGCGCTGCAATTGCTTTAAGAAAGTTCGTGCCTCAAGGCGCAAACGTGCATCTAGGTTTGATAGCGGTTCATCAAAGAGATACAAATTAGGGCGCGTTGCCATTGCTCTCGCTACGGCGACACGTTGTTGTTGGCCACCAGAAATCTGACTTGGCTTACGGTCCATCAGATTTTGAATTTGTAACGCTTGGGCTGCCGTCAAAATACGTTCAGCGCGCAACCCTTTTTCAATCTTTCGCACTTTCAAGGGGTAACCAATGTTTTCCTCTACGGACATGTGCGGATAAAGCGCATAATCTTGAAATACCATTGCGATATTTCTATCGCCTGGTTCTACATAAGTAACTTCGGTATTATCAATGTATATTTCGCCATCTGTTACTTGCTCGAGCCCACCGATTGTCCGCAAAAGGGTTGTTTTGCCGCATCCTGAAGGTCCAAGCAAAGCGAAGAACTCTCCTTGCTCGATCGATAGATTGAGGGAATCTAGCGCCTTCGTTCCATTAGGAAATATCTTGGTGAGATTCTTAACCTCAACGAACCCGCTCATCCTTTGATCCCTCCGTAGAAGCGGAAGCCATACCGCTTATTTACATATAGATACATCACAATTACTGGCACTGTATATAAAAGTGCGAACGCTGCCAAAGTCGTCAACATCGCTTGCCCGCCTTCGGTATAGAAGCTATACATCAGCACTGCCGCTGGGGAGCGCTCTGGTGCACGAATCAAAATGAATGGAACCAAGAAATCTCCCCATGCTCCAACAAATGCCCAGACGAAGATAACTGCAAGACCGGGACGAATTATCGGTACAACGATATTTCTTAAGATTTGGAAAGAACTTGCCCCAAATATTCTGGCGGACTCTTCATAACTTTTTGGTGTCGAGTCCGTAAAATCTTTAAGAATAAAGATCGCAGCAGGTAGTAAACCGCCCCCCATAACCAGAATTACACCGTAGAAAGTATTAATAAGTCCCAGATTTAAACAGAGCAGGAAGATGGGAACCATTGCTGCGGTACCGGTTACCACTGATGAGAAGAGTAAGAGAATATAGAGAAAGAGGTCGCGCCCAACAAATTTCACCCGGCTAAGGGCATAGGAGGCAGGTGCGCCAACGCAGATTACGAGTAAGCCCGTTCCTACCGAAAAGAGAAGCGAATTCAGAAGTGAGTGAATGGCATATGGGTTTTGGGACATTTCATGAAAATTATTGAAGGACAATGTTGGTAGTTTGATATTTAACCTTGGAGTTAAATCAAAGGGTGCAAAGACTAACCAAAGCAGGGGAGTGGAGAAGAAGGCGATAATGAGAAAGGTGAACATCCAAAAAGATGCACGCCCACCCGTTCGTTTCAGTGTCCACTTCTGTTTTCTTTTACGAGTTTTGTTCATTTTTGTTTACCCCGCCTTATAACAATCAGGGCAAAGACAAAATTGATAAGTAGCATGATTGTAGCAATTGCCGAAGCAATTCCAAAGTTGAAGTACCTCAATGCTTTTTCGTAGACGAAGATCGGGAGGATTTCAGTTTTTCCACCTGGACCGCCACCCGTGAGCAGATATGGAGTGAATAAGTTAAAACTCCAGAGCGAAATAAGAAGCAGGTTTGTCAAAATATGACCACGCGAAGCTGGAACAATAATATCGCGGAGCTGGCGATATTTAGATGCACCTGCAATTCGTGCTACCTCAAGATGTGACTTTGGCACTGCAGCAATCGCTGCACCAAAAAGTAAAACGGAAAATGCTGCACCGCGCCAACTGTTAAAAACAATTATTGAAAGCATCGGGTGGGTTATTAACCACTCAGTCTGACCGCCTATGATTTTATTCAACGTGCCATTTTGGCCATTAAGAAATGCGGACCAAAGGAATGTCACCACCGAACTTGGAACCATCCAGGCAAGGATGATTATGACTTCAACGAAGGAACGCAATTTGCCTGGTTTATCGGAGAAAGTCCAAGCGATAATGAATCCGAGAAGTGCTTGACCAATGATGGCTGAACCGATTACGAAGATAATTGTTAATTTGAATGAATTATAGAATTCTGGATCTTTAAGTACTTTCGCATAGTTTTGAAGCCCAACAAATTTTGGGTTGGCAGCAGCGAGTCCTGTGAGGCTGTAGTTCGTGAGTCCCAGATAAAGAGTCCAGACAGCAGGAATGATGAGAAATATTGTTATGAATATGGCGGATGGGAACAAGAAGAGCATCGCCGAACGTGAGTTGAGAACAGCTCCACCGGTCCATTTTCTGGACCGGTGGGCTTGTTCCCTAGGAAGGATTGACACTTATCAGCTGGACTTTACGTTTCCAGATCCGACAATGCCTTTTACTGCGCTTTCATAAGCAGCTGCTGCTTCAGCAACGCTCTTGCCGTTAACAATGGCTTCAGTAGCCTTTTGGAATTCGGTAGAGACTGCTGGGTAGAGTGCTAAACCAGGGCGGTATGCGGTGATTGGCATGACATTCTTAACGATGAAGTCGATGCATGTGTCAGCATTTGCACTGGTGATGTAGTTGTTAACATCGTTTCTCTGGCTAATTTTCACTGCACCATTGAGTGACGCCTGGATGGATTCACGATTGTTCATGAATTTAAGCAGGTCCCATGTCATTGCTGCGTTCTTTGTACCGGGGTTGAGGACGTATCCTCCGCCGCCAGACATTGAAACGAAGTTTTGCCCGCGTATTCCGGCGCCAGGTGTATAAGCTGGAATCTTTGCGAATCCAATGTCTGCGTTGCGTGTTGCCATTTTATGGTTACCCGTTGCTGGGTTCCATACTCCACGCCAGCCGTAGTCACCTTCACCTAGAATTCCTACTTTTCCGTCAGCAAATCCCTGGAACGAGTCATCGCGACCCGTAGCAGTGAGCTGCCATGTTGGATTTCCGTAACCCTTGCTGCCGTATACATCGGAGTAGAACTGCAAGACTTTGCGGATGCCAGAAGTGTTTCCTGCCCATTTCTTCGTGGTTGGGTCATAGATGCGCTCACCCGTTCCGACAAGAAGTGGCAGGGCCCCCTGCATGGTTGTGGCCTCGCCCATTTGCGTACCCGCATTGATTTGCAATGGAGTTACATCTGGTTGAGTGTCTTTGATCTTCTTGGCGGCCGCCAAGATATCAGCCCAAGAATTTGGTTGCCAATCGGATGGAAGTCCAGCCGCGGCAAAGATCTTCTTGTTGAAGTACAAAATACGTCCATCAGTACCTTGTGGAATTCCATATCTTGTGCCGTTATAGGACATCAAGTCTTGCACTGCAGTATTGATTTGTGACCAGCCTTCCCATTTAGTGTAGGAAGCCCCTACAACCTTCGAGAGTGGTTGGATATATCCAGCATCGGCAAATTCGCCCACCCAGATACCATCGATGTTCATAATGTCTGCGCCAGTTTTTGCTTTAAGGTCAAGCGCGATTCCGCTCTTGTAAGCTTCATCGGCAACACCTTGTCCGGTGAATCTCACATTGACTGTGTATCCGCGGAGAGCTGCATCTGCTGTGTAGTTTGGAATCACATAATCTTGTAACCAAATTGCGTTAGATGAATTCTTGCCACCCTTAATTGCGTTTGCGATTACAGAAAGGTTGACAACGCGAGTATCTGTCCAGATCAATTGACCGCTTGCTTTTTTGCATGTCAATGTGACAGATTTTCCGAGGCTTACGCCTTTTGTGGTCGCCTTTTCTTTCGAGCAACTTGTGCCGAGACCGGCCGAGGTTGCTGTAGCTGCATTAGATGTTGGAAGAACGGCGAGGAAAAGTGCCGCAACAAGTCCAACACCAAAGAATTTACGGTTGAGATATCGCATAGACCCTGACTTTCCTTTCTGTAAGAGAACGATGCATCCGATGATGCATCCAGCGGATCCTTTGAAAACTCCGAATATGTTCTTCCAGAGCCTGTCCACGGGGTGGATCTGCTGAAGCGAACATTAGTCACAGGACACCGGGGTATGTCAACGATTTCATACATTTGTTTTATAAATTATGAAGTATTTATGCGCAATTCAAACGATTTTCACGTGAAGTCCACTTTCCGTTGTATACATGTCAAGTAGTTGTTAAGGTACTTCTCGTGAGCATATTTAACTTTTCATTGAACAAGGTGAGTCCTCAGCCAGTTTATGAGCAGTATGCCCTCCAACTAAGGGCGCTGATTGAGCGTGAAGTTCTCAAAGAAGGTGAGTTCCTTCCTAGTGAATTCGAATTAGCATCACAATGGGGTGTATCTCGCCCAACAGTTCGGCGTGTCATAAGCGAATTGGCAAACGATGGCTTTCTGATACGCCGGCATGGAATCGGTACGAGCGTTCTATCAAACGCACGCAGGCGTACCCCTGCCTACCATGGCGTATTTGAGGAGTTGCAATTGGATGGAAGGAATCCTAAGACGGAAGTTATTGGATTTGCTCGAATCGATTTGAGTAAGGAGAACGCAATTTCATTGGAACTCCCAGTGAGTTCCGAAGTGGTGCGTATTCAACGCACCAGAAGTATCGACGGAGTTCCACTGGCGATCCTTTCTAATCTCATACCAGTGGACATTTCGGAAAAGATTTCCCGAACCGACTTACAAGAGCATGGACTGTATGAGCTATTAGATAGAGCAGGACACAAGCCATTTTCAGGAACACAAAAGATAGGTGCAAGAACGGGCAGCATCTCAGAACGAAAGCGATTATCTCTAGAATTAGACAAAGCCGTTTTAACGATAGATCGGATTACTCGCGATATGCACGGAAGAGTGATTGACTTGGGCAATCACGTTTACAGAGCCGAAAGATACTTTGTGGAAATGGCAATCGGAAAAGAAAATGGTGGAGAATTCCTATGACACTCAAATTTGGTACGGCGCCTGATTCGTGGGGAGTATGGCTTCCCGAACATCCCACTCAGCCTTTGTGGCCACAGTTTTTGGATGAAGCGACATCTACTGGCCACCACCTGATTGAACTCGGACCTTACGGTTACTTGCCAACTGATCCCGCTGTATTGGCGCATGAACTTTCCTCACGTGGACAATCACTGATTGCAGCAACGATGGTGGCAGAAGATATGCATTCTGTCGGCCATCGTGCCGGAATTTTGGCAGAGGCTCGAAAGATTGCAACGTTGGCCAGTCCGCTCGGTGCGAAATATTTCGTATTGATGGCTGAGGGGTATCTCGGTTCTGACGGAGTGGCAACAATGCCAACTTCTCTCGAAGGCTCTGACTGGACGAATTTTGTAGATACGTGTGACGAAGTAGGAAAGTTACTGCTCGAGGAATATGGAATGGTCCTTGCTTTTCACCCTCATGCTGATTCGGTTATTGAATACGCATGGCAAGTGGACAAACTTCTCGATGATTCTGATTCAAGATTCACGCAATTGTGTTTAGACACCGGACATTATGAATATCGAGATGGTGATTCTGCCGCACTATTGCGCGAGAAGTTTTCACGTATTCCGTATTTGCACCTTAAGAGCATAGAGGCTGCAGTTCGTGCGCGCGCGATCGCCGAAGGAATGTCTTTTGGCGATGCAGTTGGATTAGGTGTGGCATGCGAGCCATCCGTCGGCAGCGTGGATTTTGCCGCGCTTGCCCAAGCTATGAAAGATGTCGATTGGAGCGGCTTTGCCATTGTCGAACAAGACATGTTTCCTTTGGCGGCACTTGATATTCCAGCACCGATTGCAAAAAAATCGCGTGAGTATTACAACACTTTTGGGTGGACCAACTAGCTAGAGGGAGCGGAAATGAGTAAGACGGCTATCAAGATCGCAGCTGCGCCGATTTCGTGGGGCGTTTGTGAAGTTCCTGGGTGGGGATTTCAAATGGATCCAGATCGCGTTCTGCGAGAGATGGCATCTCTGGGTTTTAGCGCTACGGAGTTTGGACCAGATTTCTTTTTACCTTCAGAGCCAGCCGCCAAAGCAGCCTTGCTTAAGACTCACGGCATGGTTGCCGTCGGGGGATTCGTTCCCGTCGTTTTGCATCAAGCAGGCCATGATCCATTGCCCGATATTGTAAAAAACTTGGCTGGATACACCGCCGCTGGAGCCGGAGTTTTAGTTTTGGCTGCAAGTACGGGCATCGAGGGTTACAACGAAAAACGCCCAGGGCTCAGTGATGGCGAATGGGAAATAGTCTTTCGCAATCTGGATCGAATTCGCGATTACGCGGCAACACTTTCGATCAAAGCCGTGTTGCATCCGCATGTCGGCACAATGGTAGAAAACGAAGATGACATCATGCGCGTCCTTCATGGATCAACAATTCCCTTTTGTTTAGATACCGGACATATGTGGATTGGTGGAACAGATCCCGTGGAATTCTCAGCAAAACACGCCGATCGAATTGCACATACTCACTTCAAAGATGTAGATCTGAGTTGGGCAAAAAAAGTCCAAGCTGGAGAAATTTCATATTACGACGCATGCATTGAGGGCCTCTATCGACCCCTTGGACAAGGCGACCTAGATGTCCGCGCCATTGTGCGAAACCTGCTCAGCGCCGGCTATGACGGATGGTTCGTTCTCGAGGAAGATAACGTGCTCTCAGGGCAGCCGGCCACGGGAGAAGGCCCATTGGCAAATGCCAAAGCCAGTGTGGAATTCCTACGGACCGTGGTTGCCGAGTTTTTCGCTCAATAGAGACGTAATAGGTAGACTTAACTCATTCAATTCAACTAATTTACTGGAGAATAATGCGCCAACGTCATGGGAGCGCCTTCAAGGCGCCGTTAACTATTTCGCTCATGATCGCGGCTGTATTACTAAGCTCCTGCGGAGGTAAGAGCGTGACTGATACACAAGGAAATCTTCCAGCCGTTACAGGCCCAGCTGGTAGCGCGCCAACAATTTCGGCGCCCTCTGGTAAGCCACCAACAACATTGGTTACGAAAGACATTATCGAAGGAACCGGCACCGCAGCTGTAGCGACATCAACCATGACCGTTCATTACACGTTGATGGCCTGGTCTACCGGAAAAGTTGTGGAATCTTCATGGACATCCGGTGCCCCAGCCACTTTCCCCTTAGCGAATGTTATTAAAGGTTGGCAGCAGGGTATTCCCGGAATGAAAATTGGTGGTCGCCGACTCTTGGTGATTCCACCTGATCTTGGATACGGCGCGGCAGGTGGTGGACCAATCGGTCCTAACGAAACATTGATCTTCGTGGTTGACGTAGTAGGGATCGCATAATGAGTAATTTGCCTGTAGTTCCACATTGGATTGATGGAGCCGAATCACCAAGCACATCAGGACGCACGGCGCCCGTGTATGACCCAGCTCTTGGTGTTGAAACCAAACACGTTTCCTTAGCGAACGCTGCAGAAATCAATCACGCAGTTGCTTCGGCCAAAGCTGCCTTTCCAGAATGGCGCGATCTTTCACTCGGCCGCCGTCAAGCAATCATCTTTAATTTTCGCGAACTTTTGAATGCCCGTAAAGGCGAACTCGCTGCAATGATTACATCCGAACACGGCAAAGTTTTATCTGATGCTTTAGGTGAAGTAACTCGAGGTCAAGAAGTTGTTGAGTTCGCTGTTGGAATGCCACACATGATGAAGGGCGAGTACTCCGAGAATGTTTCAACAGGAGTAGATGTCTATTCAACTCGTCAACCGCTTGGTGTTGTTGGAATTATTAGTCCATTCAATTTCCCTGCAATGGTTCCGATGTGGTTCTTCCCAATTGCACTAGCTGCGGGAAATACCGTCGTGTTGAAACCCAGCGAGAAAGATCCATCCGCTGCAATGTGGATGGCCGCCCTTTTGAAGGAAGCAGGAGTGCCCGATGGCGTCTTCAACGTTCTTCATGGAGATAAAGAATCTGTCGATGGCCTCTTAACCCATCCCGATGTGAAGGCCATTTCATTCGTTGGCTCAACTCCTATCGCGCAATATGTTTACGAAACAGGCGCTCGCGCAGGAAAGCGCGTGCAAGCACTAGGCGGCGCAAAGAATCACATGTTGGTCTTGCCAGATGCCGACCTCGAACTTGTTGCAGATTCTGCGATCAATGCGGGCTTTGGGTCTGCTGGCGAGCGTTGCATGGCAATTTCAGTTGTTGTTGCGGTCGAACCCGTTGCTGATGCACTGATTGAAAAAATAGTTTCCCGCATGAGCGCTCTCAAGATCGGCGATGGCCGCAGATCCTGCGACATGGGCCCACTTGTTACCAAAGTGCACCGGGACAAGGTTGCCTCCTACATCGAAATAGCAGAAAAAGATGGCGCAAAGGTTGTCGTTGATGGTCGCGATGTCAAAGTTGATGGCGACTCCAATGGTTTCTGGCTTGGACCTACTTTGATCGATCACGTACCAACAACATCGAAGGTCTATACGGATGAAATCTTCGGACCAGTTCTCTCTATTGTTCGCGTGAAATCCTATGACGAAGGCGTGGCACTGATTAATTCCGGCGCATTCGGAAACGGAACCGCAATCTTCACTAACGATGGTGGCGCTGCACGCCGTTTCCAACGTGAAATTGAAGTAGGAATGATCGGTATTAACGTGCCAATTCCTGTCCCTGTCGCATACTTCTCATTTGGTGGATGGAAGAACTCACTTATGGGCGACACCAAGGCGCATGGCGCTGAAGGCGTTCACTTCTATACACAAGGTAAAGCAATCACAAGTCGATGGCTTGATCCAAGCCATGGCGGTATCAACCTCGGATTCCCTCAGAACGTCTAGCACGCATGGGTGTCAATGATTGGTTCTATCCGCAATACGAACTCACACGTGCGGGATGGGAATCAGTTGTTGACAATGCACGTGAAGGTTGGCAATACACCGGGCTTCGCGTTGCATCAATAGTTGCCGGTCAAGAATTAACTCTGGATGAGCTACCAGTGGAGCGCATAATTGTTCCACTGAGTGGCTCGTTTGAAGTGAGTTACACAGGCAGTGAAATTAATGGCGCTCAAAGATTAGTTGGACGCGCCAACGTTTTTGAAGGGCCCACCGATGTTCTCTACCTGTCATCGGGGCTTGGAGCCATGATCACCGGCGAGGGCCGTTTCGCTGTAGCGGAAGCACCTACGGATGAAGTTTTCCCCGTTGCCTATATCCCTCGCGAGAGTGTTGCCATTGAAATGCGCGGGGCAGGAAGCACAAGTCGCCAAGTTCATAATTTCGGATCACCCGCAAGTCTTGACGCCTCACGAATTATTGTTTGCGAAGTCATCACTCCTGCGGGCAATTGGTCGAGCTATCCACCCCATAAGCATGATGAATATGTTGCAGGTAAAGAATCACAATTAGAGGAAATTTACTATTTTGAAACAGCAATCGAACGTGGTTCTTCTAAGAAATCAGATGTTGACCCCATGGGTTATATGAGAAATTATTCATCGCCCTCAGGAGAAATCGACACACTTTCTGAAGTGCGAAGTGGTGACATCGCACTCGTTCCCTTTGGTTGGCATGGCCCTTGCATTGCCGCACCGGGGTATGACATGTACTACCTCAACGTGATGGCAGGCCCTGGGCCAGAGCGCACTTGGCTCATTTGTGATGACCCCGCTCATGCTTGGGTGCGCGATACATGGCTCACTCAAGACGTTGATTCGCGTCTGCCATACGGGTCACTTTCAGATATGAATTAAGGAGAGAATATGACCATGCGTCGGATGACGGTTAGCCAGGCCCTTGTTGAGTTTCTTGCTCATCAATGGAGCGTCGATGGCGACATTCGCCAGCGAACAATCGCCGGAACTTTTGGAATCTTTGGTCACGGCAACGTTGCCGGTGTCGGTCAAGCGCTCAAGCAATTCTCTGTTGAAGATCCTCTCTTGATGCCATATCACCAAGCCCGAAACGAACAAGCGATGGTCCATGAAGCGGTTGCCTATTCGCGAATGCAACGACGTAGATCTACATTTGCTTGTACCGCTTCAGTGGGTCCAGGTGCTTCCAATATGTTGACGGGCGCAGCACTTGCAACAATTAATCGGCTACCTGTATTACTTTTGCCATCGGATACTTTTGCCACGCGTGTTTCAGATCCCGTCTTGCAACAGCTCGAAATTCCCAGCGATGCATCACTCTCCGTGAATGATGCTTTTAAGCCACTCTCTAAATTCTTTGATCGAGTTCAACGTCCAGAGCAGTTATTTTCCGCAGCGTTGAGCGCGATGCGCGTATTGACTGACCCTGTCGAAACAGGTGCAGTCACGATCGCCCTTCCGGAAGATGTTCAAACGGAATGGATTGATGTCCCAGCACAATTCTTGGCCGACCGTGAGTGGGTTATTCGTCGCCCACGTCCAGATCGTGGCTCTATCCACGAAGTGATCACAGCGATCCGCAACGCGAAACGTCCCATGATTATTGCTGGTGGTGGCGTTATTTATTCCGATGCACACAAGATTCTCCGAACTTTTGTAGAGGCGACGAAAATCCCTGTGGGCACATCGCAAGCTGGCGTGGGTTCTTTGCACTGGGACCATCCTTCGTTGCTAGGCGCCGTTGGATCCACTGGAACGATGGCTGCCAATCGAATGGCGCGAGAGGCCGATCTCATTATCGGCATTGGCACGCGTTATAGCGATTTCACGACTGCCAGCCGTACTGCATTTCAAAATCCTAATGTGCGCTTCATCAATATCAATGTTGCCTCATTCGATGCCTTCAAACATGGAAGTAGTTTGCCCTTGGTCGCCGATGCGCGAGAGGCACTGCTTGAACTCGTAGCCGAAATTGGCGACTATCGAATTGACCCAAGTTATGAAAAGGAAATCGCTCAGGAGATTTCATCGTGGACAGAAATTGTGGATGCCGCATTTGCACCCTCGGGATTAGCACTTCCAAGTCAGTCAGAAATCATTGGAGCCGTGCAAAGTGCTTGCGAAGATAAAGACGTCCTTATTTGCGCTGCTGGATCCCTTCCAGGTGACTTGCACAAATTATGGCGCGTGCGCGATGATCTTGGTTATCACGTTGAATATGGATATTCGTGCATGGGATACGAGATTGCCGGTGGTTTGGGCGTACGAAGAGCAGCACCCGATCGCGACGCGGTAGTCATGGTGGGCGATGGTTCCTACCTCATGATGCATACAGAAATCGTTTCCGCAGTGGCCGAGGGAATTAAAGTAATCATCGTCCTTATTCAAAATCATGGTTTTGCTTCAATCGGCAAGCTCAGTGAAGATATCGGTTCTCAACGCTACGGGACCAAGTATCGTTTCCGAGATTCTGAAGGAAACAACTTTGAAACCGATAACCGTTTGCCAATTGATTTAGCTACTAATGCCGAAAGTTTGGGCATTGATGTAATTCGTGTCGAACAAACTCCTGATGCAATTGCCCATTTGAGCGCGGCGATGGCAAAGGCTAAAGCGTCAAATCGGGCGACATTGATTCACATTAATTCCGACCCCATGCTTTTTGCACCAGGAAATGAAAGCTGGTGGGAGGTTCCAGTTGCAACTGTTTCCACTCTTGAGAGCACTGCGCAAGCACGCATTGCCTACCTTGCACATAAGTCGCAGCAGAAACCATTGATCGGGGAAGGCTAGCAATGACAAAGAAACTTCGTTGGGGATTTTTAGGTGCAGGAGGCATTGCGCCCACGATTGCCAAAGACTTTCAAATCGCGGGGATCACCATTCAAGCGGTGGCAACTCGGGAGATGAATCGCTCCAATATTTTTGCAGATCTTTTCAACATCCCTAATAGATATGACAGTTATATATCCCTAGTTAATGATCCAGAGGTGGATGTTGTCTACGTATCGACTACGCAAAATTTCCACCACAGAGATGCCTTGCTTGCGATAGGAGCAGGTAAGCACTTGCTTCTTGAAAAACCTTTTACCCTCAGTGCATCCCAAGCAATTGAGATTGCAGAGGCAGCGAAAGCGAAGAATGTATTTGTGATGGAAGCCATGTGGACTCGATTCCTTCCAACCATGGTGGAGCTATTTAGACTCGTAAGTGAAGGTCTGATTGGTGAGGCGAAAATTGTCTATGCAGATCACAGCCAACATTTATTGCCTAAGCGGGCCCCAAGACTTTGGAATCCTGCGCTAGGCGGGGGAGCACTTCTTGATTTAGGTATTTATCCCATTTCATTTGCGACTCGAGTCTTAGGAATTCCCACTGAAATAGTTGGCAGATCCACACTTTCTGAGCAAGGAATTGATGAGATCACCTCAATCATTTTCCGCTATGACAACGGGGCTCACGCCATTCTGGAAACTAGTATGGTCACAGCCGGTCCTGTCGCGGCGACGATTCATGGTACTCAAGGGCGCATAGAAATTGATCGTCCATTTTATGAGCAAACCTCATTCACTGTATTTAATCTTGAAAATGAAGTTCTAAACCGTTACGAAGGCAAGATCGAAGGACGTGGCATGCACTATCAAGCCCTTCATGTTGAAGAATGCATTACAGCTGGATTGCTCGAGAGCCCGATCATGACTTTGACTGAATCCGTAGCGATCATGAAGGTCATGGATGAGATCCGATCTCAGACAGGTATTTCATATACGGGCTAATTACTCCACACTAGGACTGGCTTCGCAGTTAAACTCATCTAATGTCGCCAGATAAAGCACTTGTTAAGCAATTGTCCCCTCGAGCAAGAATCCTGCTTGCAGGGGTACTTCTTTCATCTGTAGGCAACGGTTTGGTTTTGCCGTACATGTTTGTATACCTTCACAATGTTCGTGGAATTAGTTCAGCCCTTACCGGCACGATTGTCGGCTTCGGGGCGCTCGTTTCTTTATCTGTTTCGCCCATGATCGGAAATATCATCGATCATTGGGGTCCCAAACCCGTCTTACTTGCTTCCCTGGTTATTTCCGGAATCGGCTACGCAGAACAATCCACGGTGCATAGTGCTGGACGAGCATTTCTTGTGATGTCCATATGTGCAATAGGTCAGTCCGCAATGTGGCCCGCCCAGGGCGCCATTGCAACTGAACTCACGAGTGACTCCCAGAGAGAAAGATTTTTCGGTTCTCAGTTTGCATTGCTTAACCTGGGAATTGGCATCGGTGGAGTGATTTCCTCAGCTTTCGTTTCTTTAGCTGATCCACGTACCTTTGAATGGCTCTTTCGAGGCGATGGAATTTCCTATTTCGTTTATCTTGGTGTTGCGCTCTTTCTGAAAGATGTTGGACATCGTAATAAACAAGAACGCAAAGAGAACTCGGAAAGATCTGGTGGATGGTCTGAAGTTCTACAGGACAAGGTTTTTGTTAAAGTTTGGATAGTTGCTACCGCTGCAATCTTCTTGGGCTATGCCCAATTAGAAGTTGGTTTCGCTTCTTTTGCCACTTTAGTCGCTCATGTAAAACCTTCCAATATCGCGTGGGCCTATGCGGCAAACACGATTTTCATCGCAATCTTCCAACTTTGGGTAGTGAAGAAATTACGAAACTTCAATAGAGCACGTTCTATTGCCATAGCGGCGTTGCTCTGGTTATGTGCTTGGGTGGCGTTGGCATTTGCCGGTTTACTTTCTGGTTTTGCGATTCTCATGATCATCATTTGTCAGTTGATTTTTGCCATGGGTGAGATGGTCTGGTCCCCGGTCATGCCATCAATTGTTAACCAACTTGCTCCTGCGTACCTTCGTGGCAGATATAACTCGGCTTCCTCAAACAGTTGGCAAATTGCAGCAATTGTTGGACCTATGGTTGCCGGCACTTTGCTGGGCGCTGGACTCCAATGGATTTGGATTGGCACGCTGGTGTGCGGATTGGCGCTAGTGAGCGTATTTGCTTTACGTTTGAAGCTTCCTGGGCGCCAAAGCCAAGATTAGGGTGTTAATCGTCACTTGTGAGTATTTTTCCTTAAAATTGCATCTCCGTATTAGTAATCTTTAACCATGAAACTACGAAACCTAATGTTTCCGTTGATCCTTTCACTCATAGTTGCTGGCTCGGGGCAGAGTTTTGCTGCTGACACAACCAGCACTGCGACAGATACGGCAACCGCCACAACTTCATCACGTGCCCTTCAAGTCACCGCCATTCAAGGTAAGTACAACCCAATCTTTGACGCCGAATACTCGCGGATTATAGTTGTAAAAAAGAAACACCCATCCGACGCTTATGTCCTCCTGAATGTCGATATCATTCTTAAGGATTTTCTTGAGGTACGACGGGTTATTGACACCAGTTTGCAAAGCGCGACATCGGATCTTGATGCGATGGACAGTTATGCCGATGAAGAGACCGGGGAGTTTCAAGTGACGATTACAAACTTGGAACAATTGGCTCTGACTCGCACAACAATTACCTGCGTCAAACTCAAGGTGAGTAAGAAAGTTTCTGGAGTGAAGCCAAAGTGCCCACCGGGATATAAGAAGAAGTAGTAGTTCACCTTTGATTCTTATTAAGCCTGAAGAGGGGCATTTTGAAAGTTATCGCGAGGGTCTCGTTCGAATGTCCTCGATGCCCAATGAGAGTTTTTATAAGGCCGAAACTGAAGACCTTGAAGAGATAATAAAAGACATCCCGGGGTTCATTGCGAAGCTGGATGATCCTGATGGCTTGGCGGGAGACATTCGATTGCCCAGCGGAGCCTTTGTCCCGCGCCTTCCTGGTTTTCACCGCTGGATGTGGGATGGGCAAGTATGTGGCACGATCAATTTCCGTTGGAACAAGGCAAGCACTGAACTTCCACCGTATTGCTTAGGCCACATTGGGTATGCAGTGTTCCCATGGAAGCGTGGGTTGGGTTACGCCAGCGAGGCGCTGCGTCAGGTCTTAATCGAGGTTCAACCGCTTGATATGCCCTACGTAGAGATAACTACCAATCTAGATAACTTTGCTTCGCAAAAGGTGATTCTCAATAACGGTGGCATCCTATTTGAACAATTTACGAAGCCAGAGATTTCCGGTGGTGGTGAAGGTCTCCGATACCGGATAATGAACTAAGTGAATTCCCAGCGAAAGATTCTTGTTTTTTAATCTCTGAAGCGTAAATTTCACGTGTAACCAGAGAGGTTGCTCTTAGATTTGTAAGGAAGGCCAAAATGGGTTGGGACAACGATCGATACGGTTTTAATTCCATGCATAATTCCGGTTATGGAATTGTGATGATGATTCTTTGTATTGCGCTGTTCGTGAGCGCAATCTGGTTGCTGGCACGATTATTTAATCGCTCCAAACATCACGATGTAAAAACTCCTCCAATAAGCCAAGGACGAACTCCTCTTGAAGTAATCGATATGAGACTTGCCAAAGGTGAGATGTCTAAAGATGACTACCTCGTGGCTCAACAGTTGTTAAGCCGTAAGGGTGAAAACGAATAACTGATTTTCACATCAGAGGCGCCTTGGGGAACCGGGGCGCCTTCGTTGTCTCCTAAATCACCACGCTTTAAGGGGTAACCCATAATGCTCCCATATTAAGTGGGGGCTCATCGGTCTATGGTGAGAAAACAACGCAGTACAACTGAATGAAAATTGACGAAAGAAGCTTGAGATGACTGACATTGCTGGCAAGTTCATCGTACTTACTGTTACTCACAATGAAACGCGAATCTGGGCAACAGGAATTGAAAAAGGCACCAAACCCGAAAAAATACACGCCCCCGAGAAAGCAGATCGTAGGCATTTTCGCCTTGACCCAAACATCAAAGGTTCTGGGGAGCAACATGAAGCAGGGATCTATTTAGAGAAGATAGCCCAGGCGATAAATGGTGCTGGAGAAATTTTGTTGATCGGTCACGGCCATGGAAAGGCCAGTGAAATGATGCATCTCATTCAATACCTGGAGCGCAAGCATCCGCTAATTGCGGCAAGGGTGGTTGATTCGATTGATACGAATCTCGATGCAATGAGCGAACCTGAAATCCTTGCTATAGCAAGAAAATGGTTTGAGGAGTATCGACACTTCGCTGATTAACGGAATAACTGCCAAGAGTTCAATCGTTATCGATTTGTTATGCAAAATCGCTTGGGTAAGCAGAGAAAAAAGACTATCTTGACGTCACTGTAAACGATTACAGTTTGAGAGAAGTAGGCGTCACAAGCATGGTCTCGATCAAAGCGGTGGCAGACAGGGCAGGCGTATCTATCGCCTCCGTTTCCCGCGTGATCAATGGGACCGTCGCCCGCAAAGAGACTGAGCTACGGGTCCGCACGGCCATTAAAGAACTTGGGTATCAACCAAATTCAGCAGCTCGGGCGCTCAAGATCCGCCAATCTGAGCAGATTTGTCTTTCCTTTGATGATTTAGCCAATCCTGCTTATGTCGCAATGACACGGGGTGTTGGCCAGGCGCTCGCTGAAACGAAATACCGGTTGATTCTTGCTTCCGCATTTTCATCGGTAGAGGAGATTGTGAAGCATTTGGAGACTATGGGTCGGGGTTTTGCAGACGGACTAATAATTTCCCCTATCTATGCCGATAAAAGAATCGCAAAACTGATTTCTCACTTACAAATCCCCGTGGTGCTTGTGGGAACCATGCCCGTTGGACTCAATGTGGACAATGTTTATGTCGACTCTGCGATCGGAATTGGGTTAGGAGTGGATCATCTAAAGGCGACCAACCGCAAGCGGATTGGTTTAGTCAACGGACCTATTGACACAAATCCTGGACGTCGTCGGCGCCTAGCCTTTGAATCGGCGATGAAGGAAATGGGTTTGAAGTACTCGGAAGAGAGCGTAATTCAGGCGGATGCATTTTCTATCTCAGGAGGGTATGAAGCCGTTTCTAAATTTAGAAATCTAGACAAATTTGATGGATTGATTTGCGGAAATGATCAAATCGCCGCGGGCGTACTTAAATATTGTTACGAAAATGGAATCGCGATTCCGGGAGATCTAGCTTTGATCGGCATCGACAATATCGATCTTGCGTCAATTCTTCATCCGACGTTAACGAGCATTGATCTTCATTCAGAGAAACGTGGAGAAATTGCTGCTCAGTTGATGTTAGAGCGGCTAGCAGATCCAGCTCGACCAATCCAGAAAATTAATGTCAAGCCAACTTTGGTTATTCGAGAATCGACGGCAGCATGACAACATTGCTGGATCGGAAAACCACCAAGCAAAAGCACAAAACCAAAATGTATAACCGCGGTGCGTGGAAGTACGCGATCCCAGCGTTCTTGCCACTGTTCGTTCTGAGCGTCGTTCCCCTTTCGCAAGCGATTTGGACTGCGTTTACTGATGAAGCTGCTGGTTTTAATGTCAAAGTTAAATTCATCGGGTTCGACAATTTTCGAAGGTTGCTCACCGATTCTATGTTTTGGGCCTCGTTTAAGATTGGAATTATTTGGGCAGTTTCGGTAACTCTCCTGTCTCTATTCCTTGGTTTTGGGCTTGCATTATTACTCAACCAAAAACTACGTTTCCTTGGGCTTATGCGCGTCCTTTCACTTGTGCCTTGGGCAATGCCGCCCGTGATTGTCGCGATCATGTGGAATTTACTTCTACGCCCAACGAGTGGACCTATCGAAGGAATTTTTGCTTTCTTCCATATTCCCGGTGGCAAGACCGATTGGCTCGGAGAATTCAACACAGCATTTCCCACAGTAATTCTTATTGGTGCTTGGGTTGCCATGCCGATCATTACTGTCTCCATTCTTGCCGCGATTCAAGGAATTCCAACCGACATGATTGAAGCCACTGTTCTCGATGGCGCAAATGCTTGGCAGAGATTTAGGTACATCACCGTTCCAACCGTTCGAGAAATCACGGCAGCGTTAGTGGCCTTGAACATAATCTGGCAATTTAGTTCTTTCGGACTGGTTTATGTATTAACTGCCGGCGGCCCGGGTGGAAAGACTTTCGTCCCTGCGCTCTTCGCCTATAACGAAGCGTTCAAGTACGGCCACTTTGGATATGCCGCATCAATGGGAGTCGTCATGGCCATGTCCATTGGCCTGATGCTCGCTGTCTACCTAAAAGCTAGCAAGCGAGAGAAGGCGCAGCGATGACTCTCTCAGTAGCAGGACAGTCCGTGGCTGAAAAGAAAAGGCGCAAGTACTATCTCATACCAACATATATCGCAGTTATAGCCTATGTCATTTTCTTAGGATTTCCATTCTTATGGATGCTTTCAACTTCTTTCAAATCGCCATACGAACTTCTGCAACTGCACCAATCCTTCATTCCAAAAGGTTTCTATTGGCAGAATTACATCGACATTCTTCGCAAACGTGGTCTGATCAATTCCGCGAAGAACAGTTTTATCATTGCTAGTTGTACAACGATTCTCACGACGATTCTGGCAGTGCCTGCAGGGTATGCGATCGCTCGCCTGAAGAAGATTTTTTCAGGTGCGGCAACTGCGTGGATTCTTGTCAGTCAAGTTTTTCCTGTTTCACTTGTGGTCATTCCATTGTTCATGGCTGTTAAACGCGTTGGGCTCCTGGACAGTATCTGGGGATTGGTCCTGGTCTATTTAGTGGCATCCCTACCTTTCGCCCTCTGGATGCTCAAAGGTTATGTAGCCGCCATTCCAGTGGAAATGGAAGAAGCCGGCGCCATTGATGGAGCGTCCTCATTTGAAATTCTTAAGAATATTGTCTTTCCACTCTTATTGCCTGGCGTGGTGGCGACCGCGCTATTTACTTTCTTGAATTCATGGAATGAATTCTTCTATGCACTTGTACTCATCCAATCTCCTGAACATGAAACATTGCCACTATTGCTGGCCCGATTCATGGGATCTGAGGGTCAAGTTCTTTTGGGTCCTCTGGCTGCTGGCGCTTTCGTAGCAACGATTCCCTCGCTCGTTGTCTTTGGATTCCTTCAACGCAAACTCGCGAGCGGCATTTTAGCCGGCGCCATAAAGGGATAGGAAGCCCTGAAATGGTGAATGCCTACGAAAAGGTTTCTCAATTACGTACCCCCATACGAAATTGTGAAAGTCAATGATCAAACAATCAAACCCCGATGATAAGAAAGGCACAAAGTGAAGAAAACAAAGTTGTTCGCCCTCATAGCTTCTTCAGCTGTGGCAGCGAGCCTATTGATGGCGATGCCAGCACACGCAGCAAGTTTCCAGATGACATATCTAACTCCTGCATACTTGCCAGGAACTGTTGCTGCAACTGAAAGAATTGTTGCTGACTGGAACAAAGCCAATCCAACCTCAACCGTAAAAATCGTTTACGGCGATGTCAATAACATGCAGGACAAGTTGACAACTGCTTTCGCTGGAAATGTTGCTCCAGACATCTTCCAACATGAAGCCGTTTCTATTCTGCCATTCGCCAAGCAGGGCTATCTTGCAAATCTCTCTTCTGAGATGGCGCCGCTTCGTAGTTCTATTCCTAAAGGTCTTTGGAGCGTAGGTTCATACGCTGCAAAGCTATATGGCGTTCCTACGATGACACAGACTTACACAATCTTCGCAAACGTTGATGCATTCAAGAAAGCCGGCGTAGCAGTTCCTACCGGAACAGGAACTTTCTCGTGGGATGATTTCCGCACATTGGCTAAGAAATTCACCGCCAATGGTAATTACGGTGTTGCCTGGGGACTTAAATCTCCCGCAGCAATGACCATGATCATGGGAATGAACTTTAATGCTGAATTTTTCCGTGGATTAACAAGTGGTAGTGGAACTCGTTTGAGTATCAACGCTGCTGAACTTGAAGTTCCATCGCGCATTCATGCAATGATTTATGATGACAAATCTGTTGACCCAGCATCGCTGACTATGTCGGGCGCAGGTCCGCTTCCTGGCTTCCTTGCCGGGAAATACGCCATGATCTTTGCCGCTAGCTATGTGGCATCGGATCTTGATGTTGCCGCCAAGGCCGCAGGATTCAACTGGACAGCGCTTCCATTGCTTAAGGGAAATACAACAGTCCAAGGTGCAAACCCTCAGACTTTGTCGGTAACTGCACAGAGCAAGCACAAGAAGGAAGCAGCTGCATTCATTCGCTACATGATGCAAGATGCCAATTTGGGTCAACTTGCCCTAGGTGAAGGACTTATTCCTTCAACCACAGGTGCCCTCGCAGCAGCAACAGCGCAACGCCCAGGCTCGGCTGGATGGAAGCAACTCTTTGACGATGGTGCTTCCTTAGGACTTGCTCCTTTCACTTTGGTACCTAATTACCAACAATGGAAAGACACCGTCCTACAACCTGCGATGCAGCAATACATCCAAGGAAAGATCTCAATCTCTACTCTGAAGCAACGCGAATTAGATGGATGGGCAAAAATTCGCTAGTACTTCTTATTAAAGGGATTGATCTGTAGTCGTTGCATCGGCTAACCAGGGTTGCAGAAATGCAACCCTGGTTAGCCCCACGACATCAGCAGCACATTTTCTCGTCTACTATCGAATGGATTTTCATGTCAGTCATTGAGGAAAAAGCAATAGGCGCTCTCTCCGGGGCAGCAGTCGGAGATTCATTAGGAGGATCCACCGAGGGTTACAGCCCCGAAGTTCTGCAAGAGCGCTTCGGCGGTCTTGTGCGCGACATCGTTGGACCTTTCAATGAGGATTGGAAAACGGCCCGCCCTGTTTCTCCTTTTCATAAAGGTAACGGGCATATCACCGATGACACTTTGATGACAGAAGCTCTAATAGCGGTATACGAACAAGTTCGTGACCATCTGGATGCGTACACATTTGCTGAAGGAATCATTCCCGAAATGATGGCCAAAGAACGCTGGATTCCCGAACTTGAAAAGGAATCCTTATTGATTCATAGAGTTTTTCACGCAGAAAAGTGGCTTGTTCTCAAATTGCTTCACGCACACGCAGACCCCCGTGAAGCCGGGGTAGGTAACATCGTTAACTGTGGCGCCACCATGTACATGTCTCCAGTTGGAATTATCAACGCGGGCAATCCAGAGGGTGCTTACAAAGAGGCAATTGAGATTTCTGGTGCTCACCAATCCAGCTATGGTCGCGAAGCGGCCGGAGTTTTTGCCGCAGCGGTTGCAACTGCCATGACACCAGGTGCCACCATCGATGATGTCATCGCCACTGCAATTGATTTCGCACACGATGGCACCAAGGCAGCAATTGCAGCCGTGACCGAGGAAGCTCGGAACGTTACTTCATGGGAGACCAGTTTTAAACAATTACGCGCGGCAATGGCTCCATTTGATTCACTCGGTGAGGCCTATCGCGAACCAGGACCCGATGCGCGAAAACCAAGTCGCCTAAAAGCCATTGAAGAATTACCTTTGGCTCTTGCCTATTTGCGAGTTTCACAAGGCAATTTTGAAACCGGCATCTTGGGAGCCATCAATTACGGACGGGATTCAGATTCAATCGCGACTATGTTTGGCTCCCTGAGCGGGGCGATGAATGGCCGTAGCGCAATCCCACACAATTGGGCCGAAACAATAGAGCGAGAAAGCCGAATCGATCTCATTGCCAATGGCAAGAAACTTGCGAAATTGGCTACCGAAATTGCTCACAAGGATCTTGTTCGTGCTTCACATGTAGAAAAATCAAAGATTTTGCTCTTTGGTAATCTGTAGATATGAATTCCGACTTCAAGTTGCGGGTTACATGGGTACAACCAGAGGACTTGATTTCCCACTATTTCGCACAGGCGAAATTTGAAGGCATAGATATTTCCCATGAAGTTTCTGAATGGGTAACTCACGGTGGAAATCCGCTTGCATCTGTAGTGGGCGCAAGCCCGGTACCAGCCACACTTGCGATGCGCACTTTGGCTCAAGAACTCTGCGTTCGCGTTGAAGCTAAGTTGCAAGCGAACCCACAACTAGATTACCTGGCTTTCCTAGAGAAACTTCCCTCTTCACATCCCGGCGCAATTCCCCATCCCAATACTTTTCATGGTGCTTGGTTGGGTCGAGCAGCTGGCTGTCTCTTGGGAAAGCCTGTAGAAAAAGTTCAGAGAGAAGGAATTCGGGCAATTTTGCAATCAAGTGGGCGCTGGCCACTTACCGAATATTTCACTGCGCAAGGAGTTCCTGCAGAGGTCCTTGCGAAGCATCCATGGAATAAGCAAAGCGCGAAGACTGCTTTGCAAGAAAATATTAAAGGAATGCCAGAAGATGATGATCTTAATTATCCGTTGATTTCATTGTTGACGCTAGAAATGCATGGGCGCGATTTCAACACCGATCACATTGCTGATCAATGGTTAAAGTTATTGCCTGCTGGCCGGGTTTTTACTGCAGAGCGCATTGTTTATCGTCACTTATTAGATGGAGTTTCGCCTCTCGAATCGGGCAACCTGAACAATCCATTTAAAGAATGGATCGGGGCGCTTATTCGAACAGATTTCTATGGCTGGATTAATCCAGGAAACCCTCGATTGGCCGCGCAAATGGCTTACCGCGATGCATGGTTGAGCCATAGAAGAAATGGTCTATACGGCGCGGCAATGAGTGCAGCAATGTGTTCCGTGGCCATGGTTTCAAAGAGCGTTAATGAGGTGATTGACGCAGGGATGATGTGTTTGCCACCGGAGAGCGAGATTTTCAAAGCGTGCACCTTTGCTCGCCAACTTGGTGAATCTGATCTGGATTATGAAACCGCTTTGGATCAACTGTATGCATTTGTAGACGGCATGCATTGGGTACACACCATCAACAATGCAGCCTCAGGCATTATGGCTCTCTCGCGAAGCAAAGGCGATTTCTCTCAAGCGATCACACTCACTGTCATGGGTGGTTGGGATACAGATTCCATAGGCGCAACTGTCGGTTCGATATGTGGCGCCATGGCGGGGGAGAAGGCAATTCCAGACCAGTGGAAGATTCCTATCAATGATCAATTGGTATCGAGCATTCCTGGATGTAACGTGGTGAAGATTTCTGATTTAGCAATACGCACGCGCGCACTGGCAATCTAAAATGGAAAGCGGATACTCCACTCAACCACGTGTTGTGGATCTTCCCAGGTCAATCGGTGACCCTGAAGCAAATATGTTTGCCGGACCATCAACGTTATCCGATCGCGAACAATGGAGAGCTGAGCTAGCGAAGTGGCGTGAGAGTGAAAGATTACGTCTCAATTATGCAGATGATGCCTACTGTGAAGAACCTTTAGCATCGAAGTCGCTCTACAACGTCGCACTGATTTGGTTATGGGATGAACTTCTCTTTGATTATAAAACTCAGAAATTTACACCGAACAAACTTCTTGCAGACTCTATGAAATTTGGGGGAGTTGACGGAATCATCCTCTGGCACGCCTATCCAGTCATTGGCATAGATGATCGTAATCAGTTCGACTTCTATCAAATGGTGCCAGGTTTGAAAGATTTAGTTCAAGATTTTCATGACCTAGATGTTCAGGTTTACGTCAATTACAACCCTTGGGATCGATGGACCGCGCGTGCTGAAGGTTCAGATCAAATGGAACTTGCCAAAATAATTGGGGCGAATAATTTTGATGGTCTTTTTCTAGATACCTTGAAATCTGTAGAACCAACTTTCCTGGAACCAATACTTGCGGCCCATCCAGGTTTGATTATTGGTGGGGAGTCCAAGGTGCAGCAGGAGCGCATCTGCGATCACGTGATGTCTTGGGCGCAATGGTTTGCTGACAGCGAGATTCCAGGGGTTATCCGGGCAAAATGGTTTGAACCTCGTCACATTTTGCATCAAACGCGGCGTTGGAACCGTTCGCATCTGGATGAACTTTTCATTGCTTGGCTCAATGGTGCGGGGATGCTTATTTGGGAGTCTGTATTCGGATCTTGGGTCGGTTGGAATGAGCGCGATATCAGCATGTGGGCCGGCATGGTTGAAGTGCTCCGTGATCATCACCTTATTGTGACAACCGGATCATGGGAGCCGCTTACTATGTTGAGTGATGTTGCAGAAGCACATGGCCTATTTGCCTCCAAGTTCGAGAAAGCGGGCACTGCACTTTTCACGATCATCAATAAGAATGTGAGTGACTTTGATGGAGAGATTATCCCTGGGCTGCGGGGCGTAGTACTCGGCCGAGGTGCATCCGCGGTGGTTAACGAAGGCGGAGTTCTCCGAGTGATTGATTTTCATTTGGATGGCAAAAGTGAACGCTTCCCCCAACATGATTGTGTACGGGTAAATCCGCTACAAGGTGAAACTCGCGGCTTCGCGATCTCTTTTCGAAATCGAGAGTCAGACTCGTATGGAGAAGCCTCCTTCGTGAACGCATGGAAGCCGATGCCACCCTACCTACATCAAATCCGTCATTCGGAATTATCAATGCAGGCGAGACTGGGAAAGTTGGATCATCATGAGGTCTCTAACTCTGAATATTCGGATTTTCTTTTGGCAACAGGATATTTTCCAAAGCATTCGAATCGCTTTCTCCAGCACTGGGTCGATGGAAAGCCATTACCGAAGGACCTAGATTCACCTGTTGTCTACATAGATTTGGATGATGCTATGGCTTTTGCAATGTGGAAAGGGTTAGAGATTCCCACAGAATGGGAGTGGCAATTAAATAGTGCGGGCATTGACCACCGAATTCCTAGAGTGTGGAACCTGACAGATAGCGTGCATAGCGATGGACGTACACGCTTCATGATCCTAAAAGGGGGCAGCGATTTTGATATCCGCCAAGGGCAAGGAAATAAATCCCCCAGCGGCTTAGCAGAGTCAGACTGGTACGTTGATGGTGGCGCAAAGGATTCAACGTGGGTGGAGAAATTGCTTCTCATGGGCCTTGGTATGTCACGTTCAGAAAACATAGGGTTTAGGTGTTTTAAGCCAATGGAGGCAAAGTAATGTCGGCTCTGCAAGGTTTACGCGTCATCGATGCAGCAACGCTCTTTGCCGGCCCAACTGCAGCAACAATGCTTGCTGATTTTGGTGCCGAAGTTATCAAGATTGAGCATCCAACTAAAGGCGATCCGGTTCGTGGCCATGGATATTCAAAAGAAGGCCAGTCACTTTGGTGGGCGAATATAGGACGCAATAAACAAACTCTGGCTCTCAACCTTGGCGATTCCGAAGGTTCTGCGATTTTTCTTGACCTTATAGAAAATGCCGATGTGCTGATTGAAAATTTTAGACCTCAAACTTTAGAACGGTGGGGTATTGGGCCAGAACAATTGTGGGCCCGAAATCCAAAGTTGATCATCGCGCGCATCACGGGCTTTGGGCAGTTCGGACCGTATTCGCATCGTGCCGGTTTTGGAACTCTCGCTGAATCCATGAGTGGTTTCGCTGCCATGACGGGCGAGGCAGATGGTCCACCAACGCTGCCGCCCTTTGGTTTAGCCGATGGAATCTCCGCTCTTGCAGTGACGCAAGCAATCATGTTTGCAATGTATGCGCAGAGAAATCCCGAAAGCGAAGGATTCGGCAAAGGCCAAGTGATTGACCTGGCAATTATTGAACCGATACTCGCAATACTTGGACCTCACGCAACTGTTTATGATCAACTTGGAGTGATTCAACCTCGCACCGGAAACAGATCGGTGAATAATTCCCCTCGAAACACTTACATGACCAAGGACGGCCGTTGGCTTGCAGTCTCTACATCCGCGCAGTCCATTGCAGAGCGAGTTATGACTTTGGTGGGCCATCCAGAGGTGATCTCAGAGCCATGGTTTAGCTCTGGCTCCACGCGCGCACAACATGCGGAGTTACTGGATGGTTACGTGGGAAGTTGGATCGCCCAGCGAAATGCGGACGAAGTAGTGCGCGAATTCGAAGCAGCCCAAGCAGCGGTGGCGCCGATCTACGACATCAGCGACATCATGAAGGACCCCCAATTTGAAGCTCTTCGCACAATCGTTTCCGTTGAGGATCCAAATTTGGGCGATATTAAAATGCAAAATGTCCTTTACCGCATGAACCAAACACCAGGAGAGATAAAGTGGACCGGTCGTGCAAAGGGTGCTGATTCACGAAAAATATTGAAGGATCAGATTAAACTCACGGACGATCAGATCGATAAACTTATTTCGCAAGGCATCATTGCAGAGGATGTGGGCTAGATGATTGCTCGTAGCTACCTTTACGTACCTGGAAATAACATGGCAATGCTCAGCAAGGCTGATTCCAGGGGTGCAGATGCGATTATTGTGGACTTTGAAGATTCTGTTTCACAATCAGAAAAGCAAAGTGCTCGGGAGAATTTTAGTCAATGGGTAGGCAGTAATCAGATTAGTTCCCAGATCTGGGTGCGAATTAATGCAGATGATTTAGACTCCGACTTGCTCGCATGCGATCGTGAAGGAGTTGCGGGAATCGTTGTGCCCAAAGCGTCCATCGAAAATGTGGAATATATCTCCTCTAAAATCAAGATCGTCAAGCAATTGAGTGCATTGATCGAATCAGCGGATTCTGTACTTTCTGCGCGTGAAATTGCGAAAATCCAGAAAGTGCAATTCCTCCAAATTGGACAATTAGATCTTCGTGCAGAACTTGGGCTGGGTTTCGAAGAATCTTCCCCTCCATTGGATTTTGCCTTGGCGAACCTAGTACTCGCATCAGCTGCGGCAGGAATTGAGCAACCAATTGCTCCGATGCATAGCGATGTCACAGATGAAATCGGGCTCGGGAATAGTTGTAAGAAATTTAGAAACGCCGGTTTCTTTGGCCGAACTGCAATTCATCCGGCGCAAGTTGCGAGGATCAATCTTGAGTTCTCGACCTCCGCCGAGGACCTCGCTAAAGCGCTATCTATTCTTGAAAAGATTGGTTCTTCATCGGGTGTGGCATTAGATGAAAGTGGCAAAATGATTGATGAAGCTTCTGCCAAGATTGCCCGAAGAATCATTTCGCGCGCGCATCTTCGCAATGACCATAGCTAACCCATGACGCAGGCAAGGCGATTACTTATTGTTTTAACGCTTCTTGGTATCTCTCTATCGGTCACGGTGGAAGCAATCCATAGATTGACTCGCCACGCTTTTGAACTTCATCCCATTCCTGTTATCTGGGTTAGTGGTATTGCCGCGTTAATGATGGGGTTGGGCGCATATGTCTTGCAAAACGATGATGATCAAGATGATCTACACATGCGCTCTGTGCTTCTGGATACATTAATGGATGCGTTTTCTGCAATCCCAGTGGTGATATTTCAGGCCATGACACTTGCCCGACAAATCAGAGTAAGTCTGAATAAGTAACCAAAGAAGTGCGTCCTGAGGGACTCGAACCCCCGACCCGGTGATTAAGAGTC
>CAILHY010000004.1 GCA_903834145.1 uncultured Actinomycetes bacterium | reverse complement strand
GGTAAAGGCCTACTCTACCCTGAAAACGGGACTTGGGAACCCGCAAAAATTCTCGGATCTAGTCGGTCAGTGAGCCCAGGATTTCATCAAGGCGATCTAAATCAGGCAAATATGGGGCCAAGGCAGGAAGATCTGTAAGGGCGTTTAAACCTAATCTTTCGAGGAAATAGCTCGTAGTTTTATACAAAATTGCTCCACTTTCATGTTCAATTCCGCTCTCTTCTACCAATCCTCGCGTCACAAGAGTCTTCATTACCGCTTCAACGTTCACTCCACGGATGGCCGATACTCGTGCACGAGAGACGGGTTGACGGTAGGCAATGACGGCAAGAGTTTCTAGAGCAGCCTGCGTGAGGCGCGATTGCTGGCCATCAAGGACGAATTTCTCCACAGCCGATGAATACTCTGGTCGACTATAGAAGCGCCATCCCCCATTGACCTGCCGAAGTGTGAACCCATTCTCTAGATACCCCTGTGAAAGACGTTCGATCCCTTCAACGATCTCATCAATCGGACGCTCGAGTACTTGGGCCAAGGTGAGTTCAGTAACCGGTTCATCAACAACCATCAAAATTGCTTCGATAGAACAATCAAGTTCAGAATTAGACATTTGTAGGCTCCTCTGTTTCAACAATAGTCACAGGAATATCAAATTCTGATCCTGCGCTGACTTCTCCTTCTTCGCTACCGGTCCAACTAATCTGCAACTCCCCTAATGCCACAACCTGGTCGAATCGCAAGGCTCCTTGGCGATACAAGTCAAGAAGGGCAAGAAAGCGAGCAACCACGACAAGAGTAGATTCGGCATCTGCTACAAGGTGGCGAAAGCTCATGGATTTGCTCTTTCGTAGAGCATCAACGACCCACCTGGCCTCTTCAGCCACGCTTACGAGGGGCATATGCAGGTGCTCTATCGCCACCGCGGGAGTGATTTTAGGTGTCAGAACTCGCTCGGCAATGGCGGCAAAGCGCTCAGGTCCAACGCCAATGAGCACCTCCGGCAGCAACGCGGCCAAAGATGGGTCAAGGGCTACGACTCGCGCGAAAGCCCTATCTTCTATAGCGATTCGTTCTTGAAAAGTTGAGGCAATCTCCTTGAAGGCACGATATTGCAGCAACCGAGCAAAGAGAAGGTCTCGTGCCTCCAGAAGAGCAAGGTCGGTCTCATCTTCTACCTCCCCGCTGGGGAGCAAGCGAGCTGCCTTGAGGTCTAACAACGTGGCAGCTACCACGAGAAACTCCGTGGCCTGGTCAAGTTTCCAGCCCTCCCCAGATGCTTCAAGTGCCCTAATAAAAGAAATGAATTCATCGGTGACTGCGCTGAGCGCCACTTCGGTGATATCCATTCGGTGACGAGATATGAGTTGGAGAAGGAGATCAAAAGGTCCATCGAAATTATTGAGGTGGACGGAAAAGGCGCTTGAAACCTCTGGCGCATCATTGATTACTGGAGCATTTTCCACGTGCAAACCGTACTTCACAATCGTCCCCTCGGTGCGCACTTGCGCCACTCTTGTTCTACTGCGTAGAGTCCGTCCATAAAGCGGCAGAGAGGCTTCTCGATTGAGCGTTAAATCGACATTTGATAGCGATGTGGCAACAACTGCCTCCTTGCTCAAGCGCAAACCCAAGAGCTGGCCGGTACCTGCTCCCCTGACCGAACATGGTAACGCCACCATTATTCCTATTGTCAATCAAAAAGGCGGGGTCGGCAAAACGACGACCACAATCAATTTAGGTGCTTCCTTGGCTGAACTTGGTCGACGAGTCCTGCTCGTGGATTTCGATCCTCAGGGAGCTCTCTCTGTTGGCCTAGGAGTCAACGCCCACGAACTTCAGCTTGAAGAGACTGTCTATCAAGTACTCATGGACCCACATTCAGATATCGAGAAAATCATTCTGAAAACTTCGATTCCCGGGATGGATCTCCTACCTGCTAACAAAGAATTGGCAACGGCGGAAGTCACCCTCGTAAATGAAATGGGACGCGAGAATTTTCTTAAAAGAACTTTGGCCAGCGTTAAAGATTATTACGACATTATCTTGATTGATTGCCAGCCTACTTTAGGTTTGTTGACGCTTAACGCACTCACGGCTGCCGACGGAGTGATCGTTCCGCTGCAATGCGAATTCTTCGCCTTGCGCGGATTTGCTCAACTCCAAGAGAACTTAGAGAAAGTCCGCCTCAATCTCAACCCCTCCTTGAAACTCATCGGCATTCTTGCCACGATGTATGACAAGAAAACCTTGCATAGTCGTGAAGTTCTCGAACGGATACTCGAAGCATTCCCTGATTCAGTTTTTGAAACCGTGATCTCACAAACAGTTCGATTTCCTGAAACAACTGTGGCCGGAGAACCAATTACTACATATGCCGGAAGTTCGGGTGGAGCGGCTTCGTATCGCCGTCTTGCTCGTGAACTTATAGCAATCGGAGGAGCACGATGAGCCGTAGAGCAACCTTGCCTGGCGCAGATGAACTATTTCGTTCGACAACACCTTCACTTTCAGCGGTAAGGGACTCCTTGCCGGAAAATTCCCCGCTGGCTCCTGTAACACACTCCCCTGCGCCCATTCCTGCAACTACTCAGAAGAAAGGCGTCAGAACCACCCAGCGACGTCGAGTCACAAGTGTTGAAAGCTCTCCATCAGGTCGTGAAAAACACGATGAAAAAATCACAGTGTATCTATCTCCCGAAGAGCTCTTTGAGCTTGACCAAGCACGGCTCGTACTTCGTGGCGATTTAGGACTCGCCGCGGATCGTGGTCGGATAGTTCGCGAATCTATCGCCGTCATCATCGCTGACCTGCAAGCAAAAGGAGATCAAAGTATTCTCGCTCGACGCCTCAGGGGTCAATAAAAACTAACTCCGCGCGCGCGGATGGGCAGTGCTATAGGTTTCACGAAGTTTATCGATAGTAACCAGAGTATAAATCTGTGTTGTTGTAACAGAGGCATGACCTAATAGCTCTTGGACCACTCGTATATCAGCGCCACCATCTAAAAGGTGGGTGGCATAAGAATGTCTAAAAACATGCGGAGATACTTCACTCGTAATCCCTGCTCTTTTTGCTGCCTCTAAAACAATCGTCCATGCAGACTGACGACTCAATCTTGTGCCTCGTTGGTTGAGGAAGAGCGCGCTCGAAGCTTTCGAAGATTTGCGCGCTAGATCTGGACGAATTCGAGTGAGGTAATCTGAAATCGCTCGGCTAGCAAAGGATCCAAGCGGAACGATGCGTTCCTTGCCCCCTTTGCCTCGAAGCTTGAGTGTTTCAACGCTCACATCTTCACTCTGGAATCTGTGCACATCAGCAATATCAATTCCTACTACTTCACTCACTCGTGCGCCGCTTCCGTACAAAACCTCGAGCAGGGCTCTATCTCTGAGCGTTACAGGGCGACCAGAATCAAAAGCACTATCGATAAGAGCAATCATTTCGCTAACAGTGAGTGCCTTTGGCAACCGGCGAACCAGCGAGAACTTCTCTAAATCTATTGTTGGATCTACGAACCCTTTCTCTTTGGAAAGGTATTTAAAGAAACTTCTGAGAGCCGAAATCATTCGAGAAATGCTGGAAAGTGAATACTTGGTCTCAACGAGAAAAACTTTGAAGGCCACAATCACTTCCGGAACAACTGAGTCGATGCTCATAGATGACTCATCCAGGAAATTCGAAAAAACCACCAGATCTCGCGAATAGGCCGACAAGGTATTTTCAGATAGCCCACGCTCTACACGAAGGTGATCGAGGAAATTTCTCTGCTCGGTCGCAAAATCCATACAGGTCAGCGGTTAAGAGACCAGCGGATGGAAAGCGTAATTGTGTGCCCGAGCTACCGCTTCGTAAAACACTTTGCCTTCATGAACGTTCAGTCCGAGGGCTAATGAAGGGTCTGCTCTGAGCGCTTCCACCCAACCGAGATTCGCTAAAGCCAATGCATACGGCAGAGTTGCATTTGTTAGCGCATACGTTGAAGCTACAGGAACTGCTCCTGGCATATTAGCAACGCAATAAAAAATACTCCCGTGGACCATGAATGTTGGTTGCGCATGAGTTGTAGCGCGTGAATCTTCAAAACATCCGCCTTGGTCAATCGCAATGTCTACTAAAACAGAACCAGGTTTCATCGCTTTAACTTGTTCATTGCTCACCAACTTGGGCGCCTTTGCGCCGTGAACTAATACGGCGCCGACTACCAAATCTGCATGAGAAACTTCACGAGCGATTGCATGGCGAGAAGCCGCTAACGTCTTTATTCGTCCTGCATACGTAGCATCAATATATTGCAGCCGAGAGATACTACGATCGATTACCGTCACATCTGCGCCCATTCCGGCTGCGATAACTGCTGCGTTGAGACCAGCAACCCCACCGCCGATGACGACGACTTTGCCGGGAGCGACACCGGGAACGCCGCCTAAAAGAACACCACGACCACCATGTGGTTTCTGAAGTGCCGTCGCACCCACTTGGGTAGCCATACGCCCAGCAACTTCGCTCATTGGTGCGAGAAGGGGAAGTTGGCCTTTCACTTCTACAGTTTCATAAGCAATCGCAGTCGTGCCGCTTGCAATCAACGCATCGGTACATTCCTTAGATGCGGCAAGGTGGAGATAGGTGAATAGGATCTGCCCTTTCCGCATCTTTGGATACTCCTGCGAAATGGGTTCTTTCACTTTAAGAATCAGGTCAGCCTGCTCCCACACCGAATCCGCTGCTTCAAGAATCTGCGCTCCTTGAGCAAGAAAATCAGAATCCGAAATTGATGACCCTTCACCAGCGCCAGATTCAATCACTACGGTATGACCGGCGTGTACAAATTCACTCACGCCTTCAGGTGTGATTGCAATACGCGACTCTTGACTCTTAATCTCTTTTGGAACACCAACAATCATGACAACTCCTATAGGAACTCTTCATTGAGTAATCTCAAGACTACCTGAAATCAGGTACCTACTTGCCCTTCTGGGCTTTGAGGGCTGCCTCTATCAAGCCAAAAAACAATGGGTGTGGCCGTGTGGGGCGTGAACGAAATTCAGGGTGGGCTTGGGTTCCTACGTAGTAAGGATGCACTTCTGAAGGTAATTCAACGAACTCCACAAGATCACGTTCTTTATAAATTCCGGTAAAGCGCAAGCCAGCATCCATCAATTCATTTCTATAATGGTTATTTACTTCATACCGATGGCGATGCCGTTCTGAAACCTCTAAAGCGCCATAAGTTTTTGCAACAATAGAGCCAGGTTCCAGCTGTGCCTTATAAAGCCCTAAACGCATTGAGCCACCCATATCTGCATCTCCTGCAACAACGGCATGTTGATCTTGCATGGTGGAAATCACTGGAGAGGGCGTATCCGGTGCGAACTCCGCAGAATTAGCATCTAAAATTCCTGCAAGATTTCTGGCACCTTCAATAACCATGCATTGCAAGCCAAGACACAATCCCAAAGTAGGAATCTTGTTCGTGCGGGCAAAGGTCAGAGCGCCGAGTTTGCCTTCAATTCCGCGCACACCAAAGCCTCCAGGTACGCATATGGCATCTACATCCCCTAGCTGAAAAAGTGCTCCTTCAGGGGTTTCGCATTCATCGCTGGCAACCCATTTAATCTCCACTTTTGCATCATTTCCAAAACCGCCTGCTCGAAGCGCTTCTGTCACCGAAAGGTAGGCATCTGGTAAATCAATATATTTACCAACGAGCGCGACTTTCACATGATGTGCAGGATGATGCACCTTTTTGAGGAGGGCTTCCCATTCTGTCCAGTCCACATCCTTAAACGGCAAACCTAATCGGCGAACAACGTAGGCATCAAGTCCCTCCGAATGAAGAACCTTAGGAATGTCATAAATAGATGGGGCATCGACAGCAGCGACTACTGCTTCTAGATCAACATCGCACATCAGTGAAATCTTTTTCTTCACTGAAGCAGGTATCTCTCGATCAGATCGAATAACTATTGCATCCGGTGCAATACCGATACCGCGAAGAGCTTGAACGCTATGTTGAGTAGGTTTCGTTTTCAGCTCTCCCGATGGTCCGATATAAGGAACAAGGGAGACATGAACATAAAATACGTTCTCGCGGCCTACCTCTTGGCGAATTTGTCGCGCTGCCTCCAAGAAAGGTTGCGATTCAATGTCGCCTACGGTGCCGCCCACCTCAGTAATCACTACATCAATATCGGGTGCCGCCATCGCGCGGATGCGTTCCTTAATTTCGTTTGTAATATGTGGAATCACTTGAACCGTTTCGCCAAGATATTCTCCACGTCGCTCGCGGGCAATTACCCGTGAATACACCTGACCGGTAGTGACATTTGCAGATCCATGAAGATTGGTATCGAGGAAACGCTCATAATGTCCGATGTCGAGATCTGTTTCGGCCCCATCATCAGTAACAAAGACTTCACCGTGCTGGAACGGGTTCATGGTTCCTGGATCGACGTTGAGATAGGGGTCGAGCTTCTGCATGGTCACCCTGAGCCCACGTGAGCGCAAAAGTCTTCCCAAGCTCGACGCTGTGAGGCCTTTTCCGAGGCTTGAAGCCACGCCCCCGGTTACGAAAATATGCTTAGTCACATGTGCCTGGCCCATGGGAGACCAACCTATCAGCAAAGTTGGCCAATCAATCTATCCTCGAAGTGCCAGCAATTCCGTGGCGTGCTCCTGAGCGCTTCGAGACTCCTCCAGTCCGGCCAACATGCGAGCAATCTCGGCTACTCGTGCATCGCCAGAAACTTCGCTCACTCCACTTTGGCTAACCGTTCCGTCAACACTCTTCGTTACTACGAAATGCGAATCGGCCCAGGCCGCCACTTGCGCTAAGTGCGTTACGACAATAACTTGTGCATGCGTCGAAAGTTCATGGAGTCTGCGACCAACCTCTATTGCCGCTTTTCCGCCTACTCCTGCATCTACTTCGTCAAAGATGTAGGTCCCGACAGGTTGGGATTGAGCCAAAACAACTTCTAGCGCGAGCATCACGCGTGATAATTCGCCACCACTTGCTCCCTTTGCAATCGCTACGTGAGGTCCATCTTGATGACCTTGGATGGTCATCGAAATTTCATCGCATCCGGAAGCAGTAAAAATATTTACAGGCAGAGACTCAGAATAATCGGGGGAAAGCACAGTACACAAAAATTGCGTGTGCGGCATGGAAAGTGTGTGGATCTCGGCACTCACTTCTGATGAAAGCGTGTTAGCCGCATCTTGCCGAACTCGCGAGAGATCCTTGGACTCGGTCTGCATTCTTTCAAAACAAAGTTGTAATTCCTTCTCTAAAGTGGCAAGCCTTTCATCGCCACCTGTTAAATCTGCGATTGAAGCCTTAACGTTCTCAAAACGAGAGATCAACGCAGCAATCTGTTCATCTGGTTCATCAGCGGAGGCATACCTTTTGAGAAAGGCGTTGAAGTCGGCCCTTCTATTCTGAATAAAATCAAGCCTGATGGGATCTGCTTCTAAATCAATCAAATAAGAAGAAATCACTTGCGCGGAATCCGTAATAAGGAAAAAAGCCTCTGATACATTTTCGGCAATCGCGGCAAGCGCAGGATCTCGAGAGGCGATTGCCTCAAGAGAACGGCGAGCATGACCCAAGGATGTAAGGGCGCCGGCTTCGTCGTCCGATAAAAGTGTTTGAACAAGTGAGGCGCCTTCGCGGATATCCTCAACCGAACTCAGGCGAGATATTTCATTTAGTAAAGACGAATACTCGTTTAAGACTGGCTTCAATTTCGTAAACGCTTCAGCAAATTCTTTAAGTCGGGCTACTTCAGAATCCCGATTAGCAACGCTTGCACGCAACTGCGCGATTCGTTTCTTGCGTTCATGGAATTCGGAAAAGGTCTGCGCATAAATCGAGAGCGCTTCTTTAACTTTCTCCCCGGCGTATCGATCCAGAATCTCTCGTTGTTTAAGCGGCTTGGTGATTGACATACTTGCCGCCTGCGCATGAACTTCTATAAGTTGTTCGCCGATCTCAGCAAGAACCCCAACCGGCACATTAACTCCCCCGGCCGAAGATTTGCTTTTACCTTGCGAATTCACAGTTCGTGTCAGTATTAGAGAGCCTTCTTCGGCATCTGCTCCGATTTCGCCGATTTGCTCAATCAGTTGCGGAGTTAATGAAAAACTTGCACTTGCCACAAGTCGCTCCTTCCCCTGACGAACAAGGGAAGCATCGCTCTTGCCTCCGAGCACAAGAGAAAGGGCAGTTAGGATCATTGTTTTTCCGGCACCTGTTTCGCCGGTGAGAACTGTAAAGCCCGGGGAAAGTTCGAGGGTTGTCTCCTCAATAACTCCAAGTGCCTTAATCGAAATTTCCTCTAAATGGCTTCGATCACTCACCGCGCCAACCTTCAACGGGTAATTTAAATTTGGCGACAAGGCGATCGCTAAAGAGCGATTCCTTAAGATGAGCCAAGGATACGATCTCAGAATCTTTCGTGATTCGCACGCGATCGCCTTCTTGCAAGGCAAATTTTCTGAGTGAATCGCCGAGTAACGATGCATCCGGTGATTCAACATCGATCACGATTTCAGAGGAAGGCGAAACAACCATAGGTTTCGCAAAAAGGGCGTGTGCAGAGATTGGTAGAAGAACAAGAGCTTCAACTTCGGGCCATACGACTGGCCCTCCTGCGGAAAACGCATAGGCGGTAGATCCTGTTGGAGTTGCACAAATCAATCCATCACACCCCCATCGCGAGAGCGGCCTGCGATCTATCTGAACGAAAAGCTGAACCATCGTTGTGCTTTCACGTTCAATTGTTACTTCATTCAAGGCCCATCCCTGGGCAATTTCAGCGCCGGATCTCTCGACCGAATACGCCAAAACCATTCTCTCGTCGATCAAATATGTTTTATTGATGACCGAATCAGCGACTTCACGGATCGAAGGTTTCTCTACTTCTGCAAGAAATCCCACATGGCCAAGGTTCACTCCCAGTAAAGGTATGTCCAACCCTCGAACAGCCTCTGCTCCACGCAACATTGTTCCATCGCCTCCCAACACAATTGCGATTTCACATCCGTGGAGAGAAGTCGAGTCGGCCAATGCAGTATGAGATATCTCTGATTCGACATTTGTTAATACATTGAAATTTGATGCAGTAAATATAGATGCCAACTCTTGCGCCGCTTTTTGGGCAGCGGGTCTCGATGAATTCACCACCAAGAGCAAAGATCTATCTGTTCTCAAGAAGGTCCCATTTCAATTGCTAAATCAAGAGCGTTCTCATCTATAACACCTGCTCCACGCCGCAACCATAGGAAATACTCCACGTTGCCGGCTGGACCAGGCAATGGACTTGCAGCGATACCTAATGTTCCAAGTCCAACATCGTATGCGGATTCGGCTACCTCGATCACCGCGGCTTTGCGCAATGCCGGGTCGCGAACAACGCCACCCGCGCCCAATTTTTCACGACCAACTTCAAATTGAGGTTTCACCATGAGCACGAAATCTGCTTCGGGTTTAGAGACGGCAGCAAGTGCAGGCAACACCAAAGTCAACGAGATGAAACTTAAATCGGCAACAACGAGATCAATCGGATCTCCAACCATTTCTCCCGTTAAATGTCTGATATTCGTTCGATCCAGAATGGTCACACGAGAATCCTGGCGTAATGACCATGCCAATTGACCGTATCCAACATCTACTGCAACAACAGCCGCGGCATCTCTGCGCAGAAGTACATCTGTGAAACCACCAGTGGACGCGCCCGCATCGAGACATCTTTTACCTGCAACAACAATTTCTGTAAAAACATCTAGCGCTCCGGCGAGCTTGTGCCCACCACGGGAAACGAAATCATCTCGATCCCCCTGAAGAACTATAGAAGTTTCTGCATCCACTTGTGTTGCAGGTTTTGAGGCGGGAATACCCGTCACTAAGACAGAACGAGATTCAATCAAGTCAGCTGCATGATCACGTGATCTTGCCAATCCCCTACGTACTAGTTCAGCGTCCAACCGGGTTTTCATGAGGAAATTTACAGACCATCTATGGTGGAAAGTGCTCGCTCCAAATTTTGATGAACTGCCTCAAAACTATCAGCGTGCTCATTAACAGGCAATGAATCAATTCGCGAAAGTTCATCCTTGACCTGC
>CAILHY010000003.1 GCA_903834145.1 uncultured Actinomycetes bacterium | reverse complement strand
GTCGATGCGCTGCCTATGTGGGTCAGGATCATCGATGGCACGATTCTTGGCAGTATCTGGCTTCCCATAATTGCACTCGTTCGATACAACTTACTTGCATATAGCGCCTTCAAGAAAAATCATGTAGAGGAACTAGAACATTATGCAAATCTCACTCTCTTGCAATCAGATCTTCATAACGAAATCGCCGATGAGATTGCCACCAACGCGGAGGCTGAAGTCCAAGATGGTTTAGACGCCCTCTACCGCGACGTAGAACTCATCTCTTTAGGCATGCAAAATCCACACTTGGCAGCGCAGAACATACGTGAAACCGTAGAGGATCATCTGCGCCCGCTCTCACATAAGTATTGGAAAGAATCGTCGCATTTGCAGCGGACTGATCTATCAGAAAAGTATCAAAAACTTACCCCTAAAGGATTCCTTCGAAACCTTTGGATTGCCCTAAAGAATTACCATATAGATCCACTCACATTTGCAATTGGATGTCTCGCCTACAGTGCACCGCTCACATTAAGAAACCATCCCAATATCGGCGGGATTCTTACAGTCTTCTGGCTATTTATGGGCAACTTGGGATTGCAAAGTATTGGCGAGTTCTGCGCTATAAAATTGCATGCATTTGAAAATACTTTTCGTCTGTCTGTAACGCTTTTCACAATTTTGCTTCCTGTTTCGCCGTTGCACCCAGTTATTAGCTTTCTCTTTCCCGAATCCGTTACGCCGGATTTCCCGGTGCGCGTGACGCTCGCACTTGAAACATTAGCTGTCGCTATTTTGCTCACTGCTGCTAAGAGCGCTGTTCTCACAAAGAGGTCTGCAAAACGTGCATTCACTGCCGATGTCCGGTGGGGTGAAATACAGACGGATTTTGAGACAGCGGTACGTTCTTTGCAACTGCGCAAGTGGGCGCACTTTGTGCATGGAGAACTTAAAGCAAGATTCTTGGCTATCGCTGTGCTTCTAGATCAAGCCCATTTCGCCGATGACACCATGGCTAAGAAGCGAGCCATTGAGGCCGCTCGAGATCTTCTCCGCCAACCCGTGCGTCCAGCCGAAGCACAGAGACATTCCCTGCAAGAAGAATTAAATTTCCGCGCAGAGCTATGGGATTCAGTCATTCCGATTCAGCTGAAGTTCGATGTGCAAAGCCAAATTCCTTGGCCGATTGTGGAACAGTGTGGTCTCGTTGTCGAAGAGGCAATCAATAATGCTCTCCAGCACGGCGCGGCTCATGGAGTGGATATTTCGGTTCATGAACTACCTGACACATCATTGGAAATCATCATCTCCAATGAAGGTAGTGCTGTAGGCGACCACATTCCAGGCATAGGGTCGTCAATCTATGACCATGCAACCGGTGGAGATTGGTCCCTCACTACGAATGCGCATAATCAGACGCAATTGCATTTGCGGATAGCAACCACGCAGCCAGGTTAATTATCCGCTACTGACTACGATAGGCAGGTGTCTACTCGTAAACTAGATGGTGGTCTTTCCACTGCCTTAGAAGCCAACGGCAATAAATTAACGGGCTCTCTTTGGACCGGCGAACTCCTTCGAAGTGCGCCCAAGGAAATCGAAAAAGCTCATCGAGATTTCGTAAATGCCGGTGCACAAATCATTATTACCTCTGCCTATCAACTCTCTTTCTCTGGGTGCGACATCCGCGGGTGGAGTAAGTCCGATGTCATTTCAGCGCTCAAACTTTCTACTGAATTAGCGCGCAGTGCATCCGCCGATCATGATGTGCAAGTGGCTGCGAGCATTGGTCCCTACGGTGCCTCCCTTGCCGATGGCTCTGAATATCGGGGACGCTACGGAGTTACGCGATCGGTATTGCGAGAGTTTCATAGACAACGCCTTGATATTTTGATTGAAACAGAGCCAGATATTTTGGCGCTAGAGACAATGCCCGACATAGAAGAAGTTGAAATTTTGCTTGATTTGCTGGATGAATCAGGAACAAAGATTCCTTTCTGGGTTGCGTAC
>CAILHY010000002.1 GCA_903834145.1 uncultured Actinomycetes bacterium | reverse complement strand
GGTGGTGCCCCCGGTCGGACTCGAACCGACACTGGAAGGATTTTAAGTCCTCTGTCTCTGCCATTGGACTACGGGGGCCACGATGCGAAGGCAGAGTCTACAGGCTTGCTACAGCGGGTTCCCCACATAAAGCTCATCAATAATCTTGCCTTGGGCGCCACGGCCCAGGTGAAGTTCACCGATATGGCAGACAACACTTCCGTCAATGGGATGGCGGGACTCGTAAAGAACAACATTGGGGTTGTCGGTCGTGATCTGTTGAGTGAGCTGTGTACACAAAAGTGGTTGATTTTCTTTAGGAAATATCAAATACTCCGCAAAGCGCTCCGTGAATACCTGCTTATTCACAATGACGGATTGCTTCAGCGCCTCATGATTATCTAGTGTGTGATGAAGTGATTGAATCGCGTGATAGGCACCTGTTGTTCGCTTGTTGGCATGGGTGCCTATTTTCATATAGAAATTCTTAGGTTCAAAAGTTGGCTCATTGTTATGAGTAATGAAACTTCCACCAGTTATACCAAATAGCCCTTTGCAAGAACTAAAAGTCACAACTTCGGCCAATTCATGGCCTTCTTCTAATCCGATGGATGCTGTGGCATCGAGGAATAACTTTGCTCCGCATCGTTGTGCGAGTGCATGTAGTTCGCTAATCGGCACAAGTAGGCCAACGCTTGTCTCGACTGGGCAGGCGAGTATCCAATCAAATTGCTCAGTTACAGAGTCAGACTCCTTCCAACTCACTTCCTGAACATCAGTCACGATTTCATAGAGTTCAGAGAATGCTCGAGCAAGGTCTGCCACGCGATTTGAATAGAAGCCAGTAGATACAACCAATACTTTCCCGTATACAAAATTGTTGATTGCAATTTCAATGGCAAGAGTGCCTGAACCTTGGAAGGATGCGACATGCTTTTGTCCTGCTAAAGCAAGAATCTTCTTGTGGACATGCTCCATGGTTGCTAAATATTCTGAATCGTTGCGGGAAAAACATGGTCCGAGACCCATCACATTTTCCTCGGTCAAGGAGCCAGGACCAGGAGTAAAGACGATTTTCTCTGAATTCTTCATCGCGACGAAATCCTTGATGCTCTGCTCAGTGCTCACACTTTTCCCCTTCGTGGGCTCGATCGATCTGACTTGGATTGGATTGCATGCTTTCACTGTTGCCGAAGGTACCAACGCATAACAAATGCTTGAAGTGAGTAAAACCAAACTTCAGGCAAACAGAAAGCGAAATATGAATCCGCTTAAGGGTTTATTGCCAAATTGCGGAAGAAAACCTTGCTGCCTTCTCAAGGACGGTGTCCAATTGCTCATGTGTGAGTTTGCCCGTAAATGTGTTCTGCTGGCTGGGGTGGTAGCTGGCAATCAAGAGGTAATCATTTCCTCCATGTGAGTAGGTGTATTCGGCGCCATGGCCAAACTTCACAGCAGGTATCGGATGGCCTAATTCTCGCAAGGTCTTTATTAATGCGTTCCACGCAAATGAGCCAAGTCCAACGAATGCCCGAACAGTGGGGAGAGTTAACTCAATCTCGCGTGTGAGCCACGGGGCGCACATATCTCGTTCAGGTGTATCTGGTTTGTTATCGGGCGGCGCACATCGCACCGCCGTATTAATCCTTGTGTGCCTTAACTTCTGGCCATCCGTGCGTGAAGTACTCGTGGGAATCTTCGCGATGCCAATGCGATGCAACGACCCGTAGAGCCAGTCACCCGATGAGTCACCCGTGAATATTCGTCCGGTGCGATTAGCGCCATGTGCGCCAGGGGCTAAACCAACAATCAGTAAACGTGGCTTGTCCGAGCCAAATCCCGAAATCGGCTTTCCCCAATATTCCTGGTCGATGTATGCCTTGCGCTTTACAACGGCAACTTCTTCTCTCCATGCAACAAGGCGTGGGCATGCAGTGCATTGGGTAATCGCTTCATCTAGTTGTGCGATCGTCATGATCTTCGCAGCAACCGCTTTGACGTTGGTGGCTTTAGCGCGTGCCAATGGACCAAGCTATTCCGTCAAGGATGTCACTTTCGGATGCAACAAATTCGGATGCGCCTGTCGCGATCATCACTTGTGAAAGAACGAGAGCACCTGCGGTAATGACATCGACTCGTCCTGGATGCATATAGCCAAGTGCAATGCGTTGATCATGATCCATACCAAGAAACATGAGTGATGCTTCGTGAGTCTTCTCGGCGCTAATGCGGGAAAGATGAATGGCGTAGCGGTCATATTCTGGCAATCCCATCGCAGCTGCTGCGACTGTTGTTGCAGTTCCGGCAACAGCAATCAAAGTCTTTGCCTTAGTGATGGGTACTATGCCAGCGGCCTCGGCAATAGCGGTTTGAATATCCGTCGTTGCCTGAGCAATTTCAGTTACTTCTGGTGGATCCGTATGAAAATGGCGCTCAGCCATACGTACGCATCCAATGTTGACGCTCCTGGCATATTCCACACTGGTGGTGCCATACACGAATTCCGTTGACCCACCACCGATATCCACCACTAGAAAGGGCCCTTGATTTGCTGGAAGATCGCGAATAGCACCCAGGAAGGTAAGTGATGCTTCCTCGTCCCCAGTAATCACTTCTGGATAAAGCCCGAGGCGCTCATGAACTCCGTCTAGAAAGAGATCTCGATTTGTTGCATCGCGGGAAGCACTTGTTGCGCAAAATCGAATCTTCTCGACACCTCTGCGGGCAATCTCTGTAGCAAAGAGATCTACCGCGGCAAGTGTGCGAGCGATTGCATCGGGGTGAAATTGACCCGTTTTATCTACGCCCTGGCCCAACCTGACAATCTCCATTGCGCGATAGATCTCCCGAAAATTTTCACCTTCGATGTCGGCAATCAATAAACGAATTGAATTAGTTCCACAATCAATGGCAGCAACGCGCATTACTCAACCTCGCTACAAGGTTGGACTTCCCACCATTTAGGAAGCTTTGCTAGCGCTTCATCGCCCAATGGATTGACATCAGGACCTGCAGCAAGTGAATGTGCGATAAGGGAATGTAAACACTTCACACGATCGGGCATTCCTCCTGCAGAAATATTTTCGATTTCAGGAACTTCAACTCCGAGTGCGGTTCGCGCTGCAATATAGTCATCATGGGCGGCGGCATATGCCCCGCCAAGTTCGGCATCCGTCGCGAGCCGATTATTCATATCCCCCATTAGCCCCGTGGATTCCAGTGTCGAAATTGCACCGGTAAGGCGTGGGCAGGTTGCGTAAAAGAAAGTAGGAAAGGGCGTGCCATCGCCTAGCCGTGGCTCAGTTTCCACCACTGCCGGTTTGCCGCAGGGACAGCGATAGGCAATTGCATGGACGTTACGCGGAATTCGTCCTAATTGAGTTTGAATACATGCAAGATCATCGGGTGTTGCGGTTTTATCAATCATTTACTTTGGACCAGTTTCAGTAATGGATGAAATCAGTCGTTTGTACCACGGCAGCCCTGCAGGCAAGTCTTTCGATATTGCTGTCGTTGCTTGAGGATTTGTTGCCTCAGATGGAGTCGTCACAATGTATTGACGTTCCCCCGGCAAAATAAAATGCAACCGCTCGCGTGCCTGCGACTTTACATATTGCGGATCTTGCCACTTCTGTAAATCGGCTGCCGCTTGCTTAAGTGCTTGTGAACTTGAGGTTACTTGTGCTTGAAGCGCGCTGATCTGTGCACGTTGTGCAAAATAGCGCTGCGTTGGCGGAGCCAATGTCAGGGCTAGAAGGAAAAGTACAACACCCAGCGCAAGAGCCCGTCCGTTTCCACGACGCCCATAGTTGGGTTGTCGTTTGGAGGAAGTGCGTGGGCGAGCCATTTCTTAAGGAATTAGGCGCTAAATCGTGGGAAAGCGCCGCGACCTGCATAGCGTGCGCCTTCGCCCAATTCTTCTTCGATGCGAAGAAGTTGGTTGTACTTAGCAACGCGTTCAGTGCGAGCAGGTGCACCTGTTTTGATCTGGCCACAGTTAGTAGCAACGGCAAGGTCAGCAATTGTTGTGTCTTCAGTTTCACCAGAGCGGTGGCTGAGCATCGTGCGATATCCCGCGCGATGAGCCATCTCAACTGCATCGAGAGTTTCAGTCAGTGTTCCAATTTGGTTGACCTTAACAAGAAGCGCATTTGCCGTGTTGGCAGCAATTCCCTTAGCGAGGCGAATTGGATTCGTTACAAAGAGATCATCTCCCACGATTTGTACTTTATCGCCAAGGGATTGAGTCATCTGCGCCCAACCAGCCCAATCTTCTTCATCGAGTGGATCTTCGATTGAGACAAGCGGGTAAGCCTCAACGAGTTCAGCGTAATAAGCAATCATCTGCGCAGAGGTACGTTGTGAACCTTCGAATGTGTAAGAACCGTCTTTGTAAAATTCTGTTGCGGCAACATCCATGGCAAGGGCAATATCTTTTCCTGGAACAAAGCCAGCCGCGGTGATTGCTTCAATGATGAGATCTAACGCGGCACGGTTGCTATCGAGGTTTGGCGCGAATCCGCCTTCATCACCAACGCTTGTTGCAAGCCCGCGCTTCTTTAGAACTGCTTTGAGTGCATGATAAATCTCTGCGCCCCAACGAAGTGCTTCCTTAAATGTTGGTGCTCCAATCGGTGCAATCATAAATTCCTGAATGTCCACGTTTGTATCAGCATGTGCTCCCCCGTTGAGAATGTTCATCATCGGGACAGGGAGCAAGTGTGCGTTAGGTCCACCTAAATAGCGAAAGAGTGAAAGATCGGCGCTTTCGGCCGCTGCCTTAGCGACAGCAAGTGATGCGCCAAGAAGTGAGTTGGCACCTAAGCGAGACTTATTTGGAGTGCCATCGAGTGCGATCAAAACATCATCGACGAGGCGCTGATCTTGTGCATCAAGGCCAATGACGTTGGGTGCGATTTCATCCATAATGAAAGCAACTGCTTTTTCAACACCTTTGCCACCATAGCGAGCGCCACCATCGCGAAGTTCAGCGGCTTCAAATGCTCCGGTCGATGCACCACTGGGAACTGCGGCGCGAGCCTGTGTTCCATCCTCAAGTGCGATCTCAACTTCAACCGTTGGATTGCCTCGGGAATCAAGAATTTCACGAGCTCCGAGGATTTCAATAATGGCCACGTTGTATCTCCCTATAAATCAATAATTCCGCTAAATGTGAGCGCAAAATCAACGTTGATCGCGTCCTTATCCTACCGCGCCAGGGCTGCTTTCTATCGCTGCAATCTGAGTCATCAAGGTCCGCGAGACCCCTCTCAGGGCGCCTTCTGGGTCAATTCCATTAGCGGTTGCCCATGCGATTGTTGCAAGAAGCACTTGGCCCACTGCTTCCTCTGTCGCCGCTGTTGGAATAGAAATTTTTTGCGGAAGATCCAGTGCTAACCGATTCTTCTCTGCGCGATAGAGCAACTTTGTCACAAGGGTAAGAGCAGGTTGAGCTATTGGTACGCCATCCACCGCAGAGGTGCGCCCTTTTTCAAGAGCTTTGAGTGCTTCCCAATTCTCAAGCACCTCGTCGCTGGAGGAAACTTTTACATCGGCAAAAACGTGGGGATGTCGTCGAATTAATTTATCCGCGACTGTTTCTGCAACATCCTCAATAGAGAATGGATGCGTTGGGTGCTCTTGGGCCATGCGTGCGTGGAAGTAAACCTGCAACAAGACATCGCCGAGTTCTTCTTGCATCGCTTCGCGATCATTTGTCTCTACTGCTTCGATATATTCGTAGGACTCTTCTAGAAGAAACTTGAGCAGTGACTCATGTGTTTGTTCGGCATCCCAAACACATCCACCTGGTGATCGCAGTTGATCCATCACTGCAACAAGTCGTTGCAGGTGGGACTCGGTCATTTAGTTGGAGTAGGTGAAGGTGTTGTTGCCGAACTTGCTGTGGTTGCAGCAACGATGTCACCGGTAGCTGAATCCCATTTGCCGTAGCGAGGGTTCACAGTCACTTTAAGTTTGTTCGCCTTGTCGATAATAAGTTTCTGAATTTCTGATCCGGTGTTTGCTTGAGGAACTCCAGCAGCAACTGCGGCAGCTTGAAGCTTTTCCGAGAGAATGATTAAGTTGAGATAGGAATCAAGATCAACAGAGGCAATTCCTGCACCCACCAGGGCCTTAGGTAGCGCGGCTACTCCACCAATTTGGGTAATGATTGTTGCGCGACGAGCATCGATTTCTGCCTTCGTAACAGAGAACTTGCCATCCGTTGCGACAGCGCTCAGAAGAACTGCCATCAAGTGAAAGCGCATCTGTCCACGATTAAGCGCTTCTCCCGAGTCCAAAGTCATCCCGGTTGTGTCTACTTTTTTTCGTTCGGCGAGAACAGTATCAATGCTCTTTTGCACAGTTGCCTGCGTGATCTTGGTCGAGCCCACAGAGGCCGCGACGCCTACTTGAGAACACCCACTGAGTAAGAGTGCGCTGGCAACAGTTAGAACGGCAATGATTCTCTTCACGTCGTACTCGCTTTCGGTGACAACTTCGCTGTCATGTTCGGTGCCAGGGTGGGCCTGACAAGAGTGTGTATCGCCTCGGTTACCCAGGCTAGAAGAGAAGTATCCACCATGACTGGCGCTGCAGATGACGGTGACCATGCCGGCCCCGTTGGTAGCGCCACAAGCAAAATCCCTGTGGCGCTTTTATACAAAGAGCCCGGATATACGCGGGCTAGGCGCAATTGCAGTGATTCTGGGAGTTTTACGGGGGAAAGTCGCAAAAACTTACCTTGCATGACAACTTCCGTGAGTGCAACCTCTTTGGCCAGGGCGCGAAGTTCGGCGACCCCCAGCAGGAAGGCTGCCTCAAGAGGTAGCGGACCAAATCGATCCACGAGTTCCGCTCGAATCTCCTCCACCGCGGCGGGAGTGGGGACGTCGGCTAGCCGACGGTAGAGGTCAAGGCGAAGGCGCTCTCCTGGAACATAATCATGAGATAGGTGGGCATTTATCGGAAGTTCGACTTTGCATTCGGCCGACTTCTCTTGTGTTTCCATAATTCCAGTTTTGTAATCCTGGACCGCTTCACCAACCATGCGCATGTAGAGATCAAATCCAACATCGGCGATGTGCCCCGACTGTTCTCCACCAAGCAAATTACCTGCACCACGGATTTCAAGATCCTTCAATGCAACTCGCATTCCTGAACCAAGATCGGTATTTGCTGCAATGGTCTTGAGGCGATCGTGTGCTAACTCAGAAAGCGGTTGATCGGTGGGATATAAGAAATAGGCATACGCACGTTCTCGTCCACGTCCAACACGACCGCGTAATTGGTGGAGTTGTGATAGACCAAAGAGATCTGCGCGTTCGACAATAAGTGTGTTGGCATTGGAAATATCCAATCCGCTTTCGACGATTGTCGTACAGACCAGCACATCAAAATCACGTTCCCAAAATCCAAGGATGACATCTTCCAACATGTGCTCACCCATTTGCCCATGAGCAACTCGAATTCGCGCTTCAGGAATTAGCTCCTGAAGTCGCGAAGCGGCGCGATCAATGGACTCCACACGGTTGTGAATGTAAAAAACCTGCCCATCACGAAGTAATTCGCGACGAATGGCAGCGGATATCTGCGCCTCCTCGCTTGCGCCGACATAAGTAAGAATCGGATGGCGATCCTCAGGCGGCGTCGTGATGGTAGACATTTCGCGGATACCGGTAACAGCCATTTCAAGTGTTCGCGGAATAGGTGTCGCCGACATTGCAAGAACATCAACAGAGGTTCGCAACTTTTTGAGCGACTCTTTCTGCTCAACACCAAAACGTTGTTCTTCATCAACGATCACAAGCCCTAGATCTCTGAACTGCACATCGTTCGAGAGCAATCGATGAGTACCAATAATCACATCAACTGAGCCCGATGCCAGATCGGCCAAAATATCTTTGCTCTCCTTCGCGGTGTTGAACCGAGAGAGCCCAGCAACTTTGACAGGGAAACCTGAATAACGTTCGGAAAACGTCGTGCTGTGTTGTTGCACCAGTAAAGTGGTGGGAACAAGAACGGCCACTTGCTTTCCATCTTGAACGGCTTTAAATGCTGCCCTAATTGCAATTTCCGTCTTTCCGTACCCGACATCGCCGCAAATAATGCGATCCATAGGGTATGGCTTCTCCATATCTGCCTTAACTTCATTAATCGTAGAGAGCTGATCGGTTGTCTCGACATAAGAAAAAGCATCTTCAAGTTCGCGCTGCCATGGAGTATCAGGAGAGAAAGCAAAACCGGGTGCACTGGTACGTGCGGCATAAAGTCGAATGAGTTCGCCAGCAATTTGTCGCACTGCTTTGCGGGCACGTCCTTTGGCTTTTTGCCATTCGCCACTTCCGATGCGGTGCACTGTTGGCGCTTCACCGCCAATATATTTACTGACCTGCTCTAGTGAATCCGTGGGGACAAATATTCGATCCCCCGGCATTCCTCGCTTAGCGGAGGCATATTCGATAATCAAATATTCGCGAGTTACCGTCCCTGTTGTACGGTGAACTAGTTCAACGTAGCGCCCAATTCCGTGTTGCTCATGAACAACGTAATCGCCCGCTTTTAATTCCAGCGGATCAATGCTCTGTTTGCGCTTCGATGGAAGACGGTCACCATCTTTGCCGCTTCCTTTGTTGCCCGAAAGGTCTCGCTCTGTAAGGAAAAGCAGCGATGCCGAGTGCGAGAGAAATCCATGACTCAGATTGGATGCTGTTACATAAACGGTTCCATGGACAGGTTGACTCTTGAGTTCGGCGACCATACGTACAGGTAAATCAGCGTTGCGAAAAACATCGGCGAATCGCTCTGCCATTCCGGCACCCAGCGCTGAAAATACAACCGTGTGATTTTGCGCCAAAGAATCGGCGATTAGCGCAACTGCTTTATCGGTATTGCCTCGCATCGGTTCGATCGGTGAGGCATCTAGGAACGTAGTATCGTCTTCAAGATCACTCCCGAAAGAATTAAAACTCTGCGATGGTAAATGTAGATCGCTTATCTGCTGGGTCAATAATTCCCATGAAAGATATGTTCCGTCACCATCGTGCAAAGGAGAAGCCCCACCGCTTGCGGCGTTAGACCACGATGCTGCTAAGAATTCTTTATTGGTTGCTAACAAATCTGCCGAACGCGATCGGATGCGCTCTTTGTCCAAGAAAATCACTTCGGTATTTGCTAGAGCTCGTTGGAGAAGACTTTCCTGCTGATCTACCAGAAGCGGAATTAATGATTCCATTCCTTCAGTGACCATTCCTTCAGCAATTCTTTCACACACCTCTTTGGCAGCAGGAAATAGATTCGGCAGGATGGCAGCACGTGCTCTGACCGATTGCGTCAAAAGCAATTCGCGGCAAGGGTAAATTGCAATCTTGCCAACAACAGGCGCAGAAGTTCGTTGATCGGCCACTTCAAAATAGTTCAATTCTTCAATTTCATCGCCGAAGAAATCCACACGGATTGGGTGATCTGACAACGGCAAGAACACATCAACAATTCCGCCGCGTACGGCAAATTCGCCACGGCGCTCAACAAGATCGGTTCGCTCGTATGCAAGTTCGCCAAGATGTTGCACGAGTTTCTCTAATCCGATTTCTTGACCGATCTCTAATTCCATCAATGCGCTCTTAGCCAAGTCAGCAATGAATCGATGAATAAGCCCACGGGCAGGGGTCACTATGACCAAATGCGATTGTGCAGAATCGGTTTTCTCGAGTTGGTATAGGGCCTGAATGCGCCGAGCGACGGTGTCGCTACGTGGGCTCAACCGCTCGTGGGGCAAGGTTTCCCATGCAGGAAATTCAAAAACATTATCGTGAAGTGTTCGAAGTTCAGCGGCAAGATCCTCAGCTGCTCTACTGGAGGCAGTAACAACGATTAATGGTCGCTCTTTGGCCTTGAGAGCGAGAAGGAAAGGATTTATTGAGGCAGGTGCAACGACGCTTTGAGATTGCGAAAGTGCCTGTGAAATATCGGCCGACTGAAGCAGTGCAGGCAAGAGACCACGCATTACTTCTCCTCTCGTTACCAAAACCCATCCGAAACCGGTGAAAGCGTTTGAACATCCTCACACAAATGCCAAGACACCCCATTTTGCAAAGGTCCCAGGGCTCTGGAACGGGGTACGTGTGAGTCTAGAGCAGAAAGACCTGCATAATTAGCGCATGTCTGCGGAGAACTTAGTCGTTGGTGAATTCAATGACGATGCTGAACTACGTAGCGATGTCCGAAAACTGGGCGACCTCCTGGGTCAGTCATTGGTGCGCCAAGAAGGGGTTGAACTTCTTGAACTCGTGGAAGCGGTACGCAGCGCCGTGCGCGAGGGTGGTGGCGCAGAACTTCTCGCCAGTGTCAGCGTCGAAGAATCTGTGCAGTTGGTTCGCGCCTTTAGCACCTACTTTCATTTAGCAAATGTTGCTGAACAAGTGCACCGTTCTCGAATCTTGGCTGCCGCACGAGCAGAAGGTGGATCTTGGATTTCTCGAGCCGTTGACAAGATTGTCAGCGCCAAGGAAAACCCGGTTGCAGGACATGAAATTACTAACGCAGATATCGCACTCTGGCTTTCGGACTTCATGGTGCGCCCTGTATTCACAGCCCATCCCACCGAAGCTGCTCGACGCTCAATACTTGGAAAACTTGGCCAGATAGCCAACTTGCTGGATCAAGATCATTCATCGCTGCGCGAGCGACGACTTGAAGAGACCGTTGATCTTCTTTGGCAGACAGATGAATTGCGCTTGGGTCAACCAGAACCACTCGATGAAGCAATGAATGCGCTCTACTACTTAGATGATCTCTTCCGCCTCACCGTTCCTGAAGTGCTAGATGATTTGGCACATGAATTAAAGCGCTTGGATTTTGATCTCTCTCCGACAAGTCGCCCGCTCTCCTTTGGAACGTGGATTGGTGGAGACAGAGATGGCAATCCAAATGTCACTCCAGAAGTAACTCGTCAGACGTTGGTGTTGCAAGCGGGTCATGCGATTCGAGTAACACTTTCGGCGATGGATGAAATCCGCCAGATGCTCTCGATCTCAACACGCATCACAGGAGTATCTGCAGAACTTCTTGCATCCGTAGAACAAGACCTTGCACTAATTCCTGAAATCGAAGCACGCTACCGCCGCATTAATGTCGAGGAACCATATCGACTCAAGGCAACAGCGATTGTGCACCGCCTAAATCTCACTCGTATTCGCCATGCCAAGGGCGCAGAACATATTCCACACCGCGATTACAAAGACACCCACGAATTACTTGCAGATCTCACGCTCATGCGCGATTCACTCTTTGATCATCGTGGCGAATTAATAGCGACGGGCTTACTTGAACGAACAATTCGTACTGTGGCAACTTTTGGTCTAACTCACGCCACCATGGACATTCGCGAACATGCGCAAGTGCACCATCAGGCTCTTGCACAGTTTTTAGGTTCGGATTATTCAACGCTTAGCCCAGGCCAGCGATACGCACTACTTGGCGCCGAAATCGCAAAACCAAATCATTGTGACCCATCAACCCTTGATGCGCTCGGAAAGAAAACTCTTGACACATTTGTAGCGGTAGGTGATCTCATTGATCGCTTCGGTCCTGAAGTTATCGAGACTTACATCGTTTCCATGACAAAGGGCGCAGATGACTTGCTTGGGGCTGTTGTCCTTGCAAAAGAGGCAGGACTTGTTGACCTTGCAATGGGCAAGGCGCTCGTTGGCTTTGCACCTCTTCTGGAAACTGTTGCCGAATTGCGATCTGCTGATGTCATTCTTGAAGAACTCTTGAATTGCGTTGAATATCGTCGCGTCCTTAAATTGCGTGGAGATGTTCAAGAGGTGATGCTCGGATATTCTGATTCAAATAAAGATGCCGGTATTGCTACAAGCCAATGGGAAATTCATAGAGCGCAACGTCGCCTTCGCGATATCGCACTCAAACATGGCGTGAAACTGCGCCTCTTTCATGGGCGCGGAGGATCTGTTGGCCGCGGGGGTGGGCCCACCTATGACGCGCTAATTGCATTGCCGTGGGGATCGATCGATGGTCAGATTAAAATGACCGAACAAGGTGAAGTCATCAGTGATAAATATTCATTACCCTCCCTTGCCAGAGAGAATGTTGAACTCTCTCTTGCTGCAGCACTTGAGGCCACTGTCCTCAATCGCGGTGCTCGTCAGCCACGTGAAGATCTACAAAAGTGGAATGACTGCATGGACTTGGTCAGCGAGAGTTCCTTTGCTCGATACCGCTCTCTGATTGATCACCCAGATCTACCTGCATACTTCTACGCATCTACACCGGTTGAGCAATTAGGCGAACTCTTCTTAGGGTCAAGGCCATCGCGCCGTCCCGATGCCAGCATTGGGCTAGAAGGTTTGCGCGCGATTCCTTGGGTCTTTGGATGGACCCAGTCCAGACAAATTGTTCCTGGTTGGTATGGAGTAGGAAGTGGTCTCAAAGCAGCACGTGAGGCTGGCAAGAGTGACACTCTTAAACAGATGTCGGGCGAATGGCACTTCTTTAGCACTTTCATTAGCAACGTCGAAATGACATTGGCAAAGACAGATATGGACATGGCACAGCGCTACGTTTCACGATTGGTTCCAGAACCTTTACAACATTTCTTGAAGACCATCAAGGAAGAATTTGAACTCACTAAATCTGAAATTCTTTTACTTACGGGTGAAAGAGAATTCTTGGGAAATCAACCGCTTCTTGCCAGAACTCTGCAGGTGCGAGATGCCTATCTTGCGCCTTTGCATTTGCTTCAAGTGAATCTTCTAGAGCGTGTGCGTGAAGCAGGAGATGGCGCTGATCCCCTATTGCGAAGAGCCCTACTGCTCACCATTAACGGTGTCGCAGCAGGGCTTCGCAATACTGGTTGATCTACTTTAGATTTACTTGATAACTGGAACGCTCTGCATTGCTTCCTGAATGGACTCCTCAGATAACGCATGATCGCTCATGTTGCCCGAAAGGAACGCATCGTAAGCTGCCAAGTCGAAGTGACCATGACCGCATAGAGCAGTAAGAAGTACGCGCTCTTCTCCGGTCTCCTTACACTCATTGGCTTGACGAATAATTTCTGCAAGGGCGTGTGTTGGTTCTGGAGCAGGAACAATTCCCTCAGTGCGAGCAAATTGAACTCCTGCTGCAAAGCAATCAAGTTGCCCGACAGCCACGGCGTCCATAAGCCCAAGTTCATAGACATGCGAAATCAATGGAGCCATGCCGTGATAGCGCAGCCCACCAGCATGAATGGGGTCTGGTACAAAGTCATGACCCAGTGTGTGCATCTTCATGAGTGGTGTCATGCCAGCCGTGTCACCAAAGTCATAGCGATATTCGCCGCGGGTTAGTGATGGACATGATGCAGGTTCGGCACCGCGAATCTTTGTGGTCTTTCCCTTGGTGAGGTTCTCACGAATAAATGGGAATGCAAGGCCAGCAAAGTTCGATCCGCCGCCGGTACAACCAACAACAACATCTGGATAATCTCCGACTTTGGCAAACTGCTTCAGCGCTTCTTCGCCAATAATTGTTTGGTGCAGAAGTACATGGTTAAGCACGCTACCTAATGCGTAATTTGTTGCTGGGTCTTGTGCTGCGACTTCTACCGCTTCACTAATTGCAATACCCAATGAGCCGGTGTGATTTGGATTCTTAGCCAACTGGTCGCGGCCTGCTTGAGTAAGCATCGATGGCGAGCGATGGACGGTGGCACCGAAGAGTTCCATCATCAATCGGCGATAAGGCTTCTGATCATAGGAAGCACCTACCTGCCACACTTCAAGGTCCATACCAAAGAGCGCGCATGCAAAAGCAAGTGCCGTACCCCATTGACCTGCGCCTGTTTCGGTAGTGAGTTTTCTAATTCCGGCTTGGTGGTTGTAATAAGCCTGAGGCACTGCAGTATTTGGCTTATGTGATCCGGCAGGGCTTACGCCTTCGTACTTGTAATAAATACGAGCGGGTGTTCCAAGTGCCTTCTCTAGATTGTGTGCACGAAAGAGTGGAGATGGACGCCATAAGCGATAAATCTCTTGCACTGCTTCTGGAATATCGATGTAACGCTCGGCAGTGACCTCTTGCATAATCAATTCCATTGGGAACAATGCAGAAAGTGCGTCAGGTCCGATTGGTTCGTGGGTGCCAGGATGAAGTGGCGGCGGTGGTGGCGTTGGCAAATCAGCGATCAAGTTGTACCACTGAGTTGGCATTTCGGATTCGTCAAGAAGAATTTTGTGATCTTTGCGTGAAGTCATGGCGGTGAGTTTATTGCCCAAATTCATATGCGTCTAGAGATTGCGCCCGTTGGGTAGCTACTAAATATTGAAGTTCTGCTGCGTAATTTCTAGACCACGCGTCACCAATGACTCCACGGCGTCGGCGCCTCGATCAATGAATTCATCCAGAGCCTTCTTCTCGGCACTAGCGAATTGTTTCAGAACGAAATCACCAGGATCTTGTTGACCTTGAGGCCGACCAATGCCCATCCGGATTCGAAAATATTCTGGGGTCCCAAAGACAGAAGTTAGGGATTTCAATCCATTGTGACCATTGTCGCCACCGGCCACTTTAGTTCGAATTGCACCAAAGGGAATATCAAGTTCATCGTGAATCACAATCATCTGTGACGGTGCGACTTTATAGAACGAAGCGAGCGCACTGATAGGGCCGCCAGATTCATTCATGTAGCTGCGCGATTTAGCCACAATGATCGAGGCAGCATCAATTCCTACCCAGATTTTAAAGGCAGCAACTTCTGTACGAGATTTGTGAGCACCCCATTTAGCGTTATGCCTTTTTGCTAAATGATCGACAACCATGGCGCCGATGTTATGCCGAGTTGCGGCATAGTCATCGCCAGGATTGCCTAAACCCACAATCAACCAGACCATAGGTTAAGCGTACTTCAGAGACTAGTTATGCATCCTTCTTTTCAGTTGCGGCATCAGCTGCAGGTGTTGCAGCAGCTGCAGCGGCAGGTGCTTCAACATCATCATGGCTGGAGCGAACTGAAAGGTGCACAACGGGCATGCGAGGATCACTTGCAAGCGTCATGCCTGCTGGCAATGCAACATCTTCTGCAAAGAGCGTGTGTCCAGCAACCATTCCGGTGAGATCCAATGCGAGGAAGTCAGGAATTGCAGTTGCCTCTGTTTCAACATCAATTGTGTTGTTCATGTGCTCAAGAATTCCATCGCGATCGTGCTCGCCCGAAGTGTGAATTGGGACAGAAACGATAACGCGCTCTCCGCGGCGGACGATGACAAGGTCAACGTGCTCAAGGTTTCCCTTGATTGCATGGCGGACGATTGATTTAGGAAGTGTGAGTTCAGTCTTTCCATCCACAACGATGTCAAGAAGAACGTTGGCGGTCTTAAGAGCCAAGCCAAGTTCGCGAGCCGGAAGAGTTACGTGTACAGGTTGTGCACCATGTCCATAGATAACAGCAGGAACCAATCCATCACGACGTGCGCGACGTGAAGCGCCCTTACCAAATTCAGTACGGGTCACACCATTGATGCTGATCTCGGCCATTTTAATCTCCCTGTAATAAATCCAAAAAAACCATGCGTTTTCTTGACTGTGGTTTCGGATTTAGGTGCGACATGCATTCGTCGACTTTTTCAAGCCGTCGATTACGGTGTAAAACCCTCGCCGGAACGAGGCAAAGATTAGCCAATCACGCGTACTTAGGGCAAATCCGCGCTGAATTCGGTCTATGGGGCTCGGGAATCGAGGAAATGGCTAAGCTGACTTTAATTTGTAACCGCTCGGGCAGGATGGATTAACGGCGGTAACTTTCTTCATTAGTTTGCCTTTGACACACGAGATCGTTGATTTCTTTGCCTGCGGCTTTGGGGCTACTGGTGAATCAAATTTAAGCTTAATTGAGATCGTATCTGTGCTGTAATGAAATCCCGCGATATCAAAATAAATATAATTTTTATCGTTCCGGAGCGTCGATGTAGTCACCGTGCTACTCCCGCTGGAATCGACAATTGAGATTTCAGCCTTTGCTCCTGCAACATTGGTACCCCATAAGCAATTGGCCACTTTTGTGCTCAAACCCAAGTCATAACTTCCGACCGTCGGGACTCCGTCGGAATTTGTGTGAGGTGAAGCAATCTTGAAATCCAATGTTTGCGTCTCGGGATTCCAATGAGGTGGAGCTGGCTTTGCAATAGAGGCATTCGTTGCTACGAAGCCCGAGATGTCTCCTGACGCACCACATTGCGAGACCCAAGTGAAATCAGTCCCTGTCGGCTGCGCTTTTCTGAAACCCCAAGAATTTGTTTCTGAGAAGTACTGGGGAGCAAGATACTTTTCCAAAAGAGGCCACATGGAAAAGGCTCCAGGTTGCTCACCATCTACTGAGTCATTTCCATTCATGTCTTTCCACTTGGCGAAATCTCCCCAAGGATTATAAAACACTTGCCCAGGGGAAGCTTCGTTCAAAAATGCTTTGAAGCCGGCCGTCAAATCGTCATAACCCTGCTGCGTTTTTGGAATGAGAGAAACCGGACTGATCCGTGTTTCCGGTAACGCCGTGAATTGATAATTAACGGTTCCATCACTATTTGGTAACGAGGAAATACTTGGATTTGAACCGGCAACAAGCAACCAATTGTATGAATTCCAGAATGTTTTTGCATACTTGAAATTCAAAGTTGCACGAAACGGCGTATTCGCAGGAAGGTCAAATTTCTTAATACACGTCAATTGAGGTTCACCACTTGTGCACCAGGAATTGGGGTCGGTGTTATTTCCCCCAGGCAGCGTCGACACCGAAACCGCATCTAAAGTCATAAAGGGTCCAACCCCATCGAATTGAAATATGCTCCCCGTGGCTAACGGATCTGTACGATTTGAAAATTCACCGTAAATCGAACTACTAAACATGAATTGACTTCCGCCATCATGAGTCAGCCCAGGAAATTGCCAAATACCAGATCTTTCTGATGCTGGAAAATTGTGGATAGGTTCTGCGCTCTTGGAAACCAGATTTCCAGCCAGCTCGACATAGTGATCAGATAAAGGAAGATACTGGACAAAATTTCCTTTTACCCAAAGACCTGTGGGATTCTGGAACTCTATTGAAATGATGCAATCATTTTTCAGCGAAGAACTACAAACAGGGAAAACAAATAATCCCGTGTAATTGGGATCCTTGTCTTTTGGATACCGCGTCAGTTGCGGCCATGCAATCCCACTACCGCTGCCCCAATAAACAGCAAAAGACTGACTGCTATCTATACTCGAAAGAGAATTCTGCCCAGATCCGAAAGAAGGAGCTGCAAAAGTAGAAAGGGAAGCGATCAGCAAGAGCACCACTAGTTTCTTCACTTTTCTCTTACCTTCGAGTCCTTACGAAAATGACGACCTAGCTCAGGCCATCAAAGAGGCTAGTGACCGAGCCATCTTCAAAGACTTCTTTGATCGCACGTGCCAGCAATGGCGCAATGGAGAGAACCGTAAGGCGATCGAAGTAACTTTCTTCAGCGATTGGCAAAGTATCCGTGATGACGACTTCGCTGACTCGAGAATTCTTCAGGCGCTCGATTGCAGGACCCGACAACACTGCGTGCGTTGCGGCAACAATGACATCTTTAGCGCCTTCGTTGAAGAGTGCATCCACTGCTTTAGTAATGGTTCCTGCGGTATCAATCATGTCGTCAATAACAACGCAGGTCTGTCCTTGAACATCTCCAACAACGCGGCCTGTTACAGATTCATTAGGAATGCGTGGGTCGCGAGTTTTGTGAATAAAGGCGATAGGGCAACCACCCAGTAGATCTGACCAACGTTCTGCCACGCGAACGCGACCAGAATCTGGCGAGACAATTGTTAGGCGAGAGCGATCTACTTTGCTTCCCACGTAATTGGCGAGCAATGGCAATGCAAAGAGATGATCGACTGGGCCATCAAAGAATCCTTGGATCTGCGAAGTGTGCAAATCAACGCACATGAGGCGGTCGGCTCCAGCAGTCTTGAAAAGATCGGCCATCAATCGCGCTGTGATTGGCTCGCGTCCGCGGTGCTTCTTATCTTGACGAGCGTATCCATAAAACGGTGCAACGACAGTGATGCGCTTTGCAGAAGCGCGCTTGAGTGCATCGACCATGATGAGTTGTTCCATGATGTGCTTGTTAACGGGGTTGGCGTGACTTTGAATTACGAAAGCATCGCTGCCGCGAACGCTCTCTTCAAAGCGGACAAAAATCTCACCGTTAGCAAAGTCATATGCCGATGTTGGTGTTAATGGGATACCTAACTCCGCAGCAACTTGCTCAGCTAACTCAGGAAAGGCACGTCCTGAAAATAAACGTAACCGCTTTTCGGAGGCGAGTTTAAGTTCGCTCATGGATTAGATGTCCCTTTCTCGATGCTTGCATTGGCAGCTTCTGCAGATTTGGTGCCGGGGCGTTTCCTTAAGACCCACCCTAAGACATTTCTTTGCTTTGCCCTGCCAACGCCGATGGCGCCAGCGGGAACATCTTCAGTGATTACCGATCCAGCAGCGGTGTAAGCACCATCGCCGATGGTTATAGGAGCAACCAACATGGAATCACTCCCTACGCGAACATGATCGCCCACCCGAGTGTGGTGTTTATCTACACCGTCATAATTAACAAAAATTGTTGCAGCACCGATATTGGTGCCCTCACCAATGGTTGCATCGCCAACATAGGACAGGTGTGGAACTTTGGAACCTTCGCCCAGGGATGCATTTTTCATTTCGACAAATGCTCCTGCGCGAGCACTCTTTGCAAGGATGGTGCCTGGGCGCAAGTACGTGAACGGCCCAACGCTGGCGCTTTCACCGATAGTGGCCCCTTTGCAATAGGACTCAATCACCGTTGCGCAACATTCAACAGTGCAATCGATCAACGTTGACCTGGGTCCTATGACGGCGTCGGATGCAATCTTTGTTGCACCCGAAAGTGCGGTCCCTGGATAGATGGTGGCATCGGGCCCAATTTCAACATTCACATCAATCCATGTTGTTGTTGGGTCGATCATTGTGACACCAGAACGCATCAACCCATCATTAATCTGATCTCTCATGAGAGCTGCACATTCGGCTAACTGCGTACGATCGTTGATTCCGAGAATTTCTAAGTAGTCGGGCGTCAAAACAGGAACGACGCGGCCCCCATCTTTTCGCAAAATCTCAATCACATCAGTTAAGTAGAGTTCGCCCTGAGCATTCTGACTTGAAAGGCGTCCGATCGCATTGTGCAACATTGCTAAATCAAAAACATAAACCCCAGAATTAATTTCTTCGATTTCTCGCTCGACATCTGTGGCATCGCGTTCTTCAACAATGCGTGAAAGATCTCCATTATCGGAGCGGATAATGCGACCGTAACCTGTTGGATCTGGATGTTCGGCAGTTAAGACAGTTGCTGCAAAACCACCTTGCGTATGGGCTTCAACAAGTTGAGTCATCGTGGAACCCGAAAGCAATGGTGTATCTCCTGCAACAATCAGCACGGTTCCTGTTGCTCCGACGCCTGCGAGCGCTAACTGCACCGCATGACCTGTGCCCCCGCGTCGTTCTTGCAAAACCGAAGTGACTTGTGGGGCAATTTCGGAAAGGTGATTGTTGACCGCTTCATAACCAGCACCAACTACAACTCGAACGCTACTTGGCTCAAGAGTTGCGACTGCAGTTAATACGTGACCGAGAAGTGAACGGCCTGCAATCGAATGTAATACCTTGGGGGTGGAAGATTTCATACGCGTGCCTTCACCAGCTGCTAACACGATGACGTAATCAACCAGGCTCAAACTAAGCTCCCGCCGCTAGCGCTTACCTGCTCTGACTTTACTCGGCTTGCTCGTTTTTACGCTCCGCCACCAGGTATCGATCCTGGACCCTGGGCTTCAAAGGCCCATGTGCTAGCCACTACACAATGGCGGAACCCGTATTCTCCCCCATCCACAAGGGTGCTTATGACCACTACCCTTTAAGTGCCCTCAAATAACTATGGGTACCGTAAGCAAGTGAAGGATCACGATGGGAGTCCAGATGCGCGATGAAGTCGACCGCCTAGTCGCCGCCTGGAAAACCCAGCGGCCAGACCTGGATTTCACCCCTCTGGAGGTCTTGAGCCGCATCACTCGTATCGCCCGCCATCTGGATATTGCCCGCCACAAGGCCTTTGCCGACCTGGATACGTGGGGATTCGATGTTTTGGCGGCCCTTCGTAGAGCTGGTGAGCCCTACCAACTCTCACCTGGCCAACTCATTCAAGAGACGATGGTGACCAGCGGAACTATGACTAATCGGTTGGATCGTCTTGAAGAGATGGGTGTGATCACCCGCAAGGCTGATCCCAAAGATGGGCGAGGCAGTTTGGTCTCCCTCACCAGAAGTGGAGTGCGAGCTGTTGATTCGGCGATGGAGGATTTACTCCAACGTGAAAGGGAATTTCTTGAGTCATTGAGCAAAAGTGATCGAGCGCTTTTGGCTTCCATGTTAAGCAAGCTTGCTGCGCCCTTCGACGAGCAAATTTAAGGATTCAGCGAACTTCTACTACTCGAGCACCGGGAACCGGACCACTTGCCCGAGTCACAGTTCCGATAACGCCGCTTGATGTCAGAGCAACAGCCAAGTCCAATGCATGTTCTTCATCTGAAACTAAGAACGCAACGGTTGGACCAGAGCCAGAAATAATCGAACCAAGTGCCCCGTATTCTTCGCCAACATCGAGAATTAAACGAAGAGCAGGTCTGAGGGAACAAGCTGCTGCTTGTAAGTCATTCGACAATGCTCTGCCGACCGCAACTGAATCTGACGATAACAACGCTTGCAATAAATATTCATTTGCATGTGGGGGCGCCACAACAAGTCCCTCACGCAATCGATCTATTTCGTTATAGACCGCGGGCGTTGAAAGTCCAACCGAAGAGAGCGCCAAAACCCAATGGTAGGTACCTCGTGATAGCGCAGATGTAACCTCATCACCGCGCCCCCGCCCCACTGCTGTGCCCCCGCCCAGCAAGAACGGCACATCGCTACCAATCTTCGATGCCACTGCATGCATCTCATCGCGCGAAAGCCCCAGAGTGTAAAGATGATCGAGAGCAAGAATTGTTGCTGCAGCATCCGCGCTGCCACCAGCCATTCCGCCAGCAACTGGGATTGTTTTCTTTATATCAATAAGTAAATCCGCTGGAAGGTCGTAGGTATCGCACATGATCAGCGCTGCCTTGACGGCCAAATTCGTCTCATCAGCGGGAACTCCATGGGACTGATCCCCTGAAATCTTGACTGAGATTCCTGATCCAATTTCTGTACGTGAAATAGTCACATCATCAAAAAGAGAGATCGCTTGGAAAACTGTGACGACCCCATGAAAACCATCAGACTCTTTCGGTCCAACCGAAAGCTGAAGGTTTACTTTTCCAGGTACGCGAACCACAACGGCGTTTGGAACTGAATGCGACATGTTAAAACCCTATGCCCATTTGAGTAATCACGTCGCCTATAGCGCAATAATCCTCGATCACAAGAACTTCTCCGCGCAAAGTGGGATCGATTTTTGCCCGTTTTAAAACTTCAATCGCAATCTCGGATCCGCCTAACCAACTGCTCATCGCCGATCGCAACATTTTGCGTCGTTGAGCAAATGCACAATCTATAGCTGCAAAAACAACAGGTCGAAGCGATTCAGGTGCAGGAGTCTCACGGCGAAGAAAGCCAACCAATTTCGAATCAACATTAGGTGCCGGCCAAAATACTGACCGAGAAACCGATCCCACCAATGACATGTGTGACCACCAGGCGGCTTTGACAGTTGGAATTCCGTATTCCTTCGTGCCAGGTTTAGCAGCCAATCGGTCGGCAACTTCTGCCTGGACCATCACGACACCAGATCGCAACGTGGGAAAAGTCTCTAGGAAATGTAAAAGCACCGGTACAGAAATGTTGTACGGCAAGTTTGCAACGAGAACCGTTGGTTGGGCAGGTAAGTGATTTAAATTCAGCGCATCATGATTGATAACAGTCAAATTTCCTGCATGATCAGAATGTTCTGCAACCGTTATCGGCAATTGAATGGCGAGGCGTTGATCGATTTCAACAGCGATTACTGAAGCCGCTTCATCGAGTAAACCAAGAGTCAGCGAACCTAAACCCGGGCCAATTTCAACCGCAATGTCGGTGGACGTGACGCCTGCCAGGCGAACAATCTTGCGACAGACATTTGCATCAATAACGAAATTTTGCCCCAGCGCTTTCGCCGGTTTGAGATCAAGCGATGCAGCAATTGCCCGGATTTCCGCCGCGCCAAGCAAAGTGCTCACGGTGCGAAAGAACCAAAGATGCGCTCGGCATTTGCACCAAGTTGGGTCGCTAACTCTGCAACGTCATCTCCGCGCTCTTGTGCCATTGCGCGAACAATATTTGCAATCTGCGCTGGAGTATTGAGGCCGCCACGATGAGGAACTGGGGCCAAGAATGGTGAATCAGTCTCAACAAGGAGTTGATCATGCGGCACTAAAGCAACTGCCTCTCGTAGAGCAGGAGCGTTCTTGAAAGTAAGTGTCCCGGCGAAGGAGAGAATGTATCCGCGGTCGATGCAGATTTTTGCCATGGCAACATCACCAGAAAAGCAGTGGAAAACGGTTTTCTCAGGAGCGCCTACTTCAAGTAAAACAGAGAGAACATCTTCGTGGGAATCTCGATCATGAATTACCAACGCTTTATTTGTCTTCTTTGCTAAATCAATATGCCATTTAAAAGATTCTTGTTGACGTTTGCGAAGTTCGGGAGGGGTACGGAAATAGTCCAAACCTGTCTCACCAATTGCACGTACCCGTGGGTGTTGCGCAAGCTCGGCGATAATTGCCAAATCGTGATCGAGATCCTCAACAACAGGTGCCTCGTTCGGATGTAGCGCGACTGCCGCCAAAACCGTGTCGTTCCAGTGCTCGGCCGCGGCAACACACCATCGCGATTGCTCGGCTGAATAACCCACTTGAACGACGCGATCCACGCCGACAGATTTTGCCGCTGCCAATACTTCTCCGACTTCAACGGAGTCAGGAGCAGTTTCGGTGACGATTTCCAAATGTGCATGCGCATCTACCGTTGTAACAGGTAGAGGTTCTGGCGACGGAGGAAGCGGGCGGTCGATATCTCTGTTGTGGCGATCAGCCATAAAAATTACTCAGCGGTTTCTAACCGTGGAAAGAGGACGGCGCTTTTTTCAACTAGGGAACCTGGAGGAAGTTGCCCCCATGTTGCAACATTTCCGATGTGTTGATCGCCAATTGCGCCAATAGTTTTATTAGCACCGAGGCTTTCCCACAAGATTTCGCAGGTTGCTGGCATGACAGGATGCAACAAGACAGCAAGTGCGCGAAGAGATTCTGCAGTGTTATAGAGAACGCCTTCGAGCTTTTCCTGATTTGCAGGATCTTTAGCCAATACCCATGGCTCTTGCTCTGTCACATATCCATTGACCCGCTTACAGAATTCCATAATGGTGTTGATGCCACCTTGGAAATCAAGTGCGCACATCGCAACGTCGGCTCTCTCAACAGTCGCAGCAAGAGTCGCTTCTAACCCCGCATCATGACTGACTGCAGGCAGAACTCCACCGCAATATTTCTGAACCATCGCAGCAAGGCGCGATGCAAGGTTGCCAAAGTCGTTCGCAAGTTCGCTTGTGTAGCGCGCGCCCATGTCTTCCCAAGAGAAAGAACCATCGGTACCAAATGGAATTGCACGCAAGAAGTAATACCTAAATGCATCGACTCCAAAGTGATCTGTGATGTCACTTGGTGCGATACCCGTCAGTTTGCTCTTGCTCATCTTTTCGCCACCGACAAGCAACCAACCGTGCGCAAATACTTTTCCAGGAACAGGCAATCCAGCAGCCATCAACATCGCTGGCCAAATAACGGCATGAAACCGCAAAATATCTTTACCCACTAAGTGAACATCGCACGGCCATGTCTGAGCGAACTTCTTGCCGCCCGCGCTTTCTGGATCATCACCAAGACCAACAGCAGTTGCATAGTTAAGCAACGCGTCAAACCACACATATACAACCTGGTCTTTATCCCAAGGGACAGGAATGCCCCAATCAAAAGTGGAACGTGAAATCGAAAGATCATTCACGCCACTTTCAAGGAAGGAAACAACTTCATTGCGAGCGCTCTCTGGTTGGCATGCATCAGGATTATCGCGGTAGTGCTGCAAGAGTGGCTCGACAAAGGCAGAGAGTCTAAAGAACCAATTGTTCTCATTCACTAACTCAATGGGCTTGCTATGTATCGGACAGAGTTTCTCGCCATCTTTGTCGATCAAGTCACCAGGAAGTTTGAACTCTTCGCAGCCGACGCAATAGGGACCTTCGTACTTGCCCGCGTAAATGTGTCCGGCATCTTTGAGGCTTTGCAAGAATCGTTGAACACGTTCCATGTGACGAGGTTCGGTGGTGCGAATGAAATCATCGTTTGCAATATTGAGGGCTCGCCAGTTGGGTTTCCATGCAGTCTCAACAAGATTGTCTACCCATGCTTGAGGAGAAACGTTGTTGGCTTCGGCTGTACGCATGACTTTCTGGCCGTGTTCGTCGGTGCCGGTCAAGAACCAGACGCTTTCGCCGCGTTGGCGATGCCAACGGGTCAAGACATCACCAGCCACAGTTGTATAGGCGTGGCCAATGTGCGGAGCGTCGTTGACGTAGTAAATCGGGGTCGACAAATAGAACGTCTTGCCCGTCCCCTCGTTGTTGTTACTCACGTGCCTATCTTAGAGGTTGATTTCGCATCAACCATCGCGGCAAAAACGTCACGTTTTGCAACGGAGAATTCTTCGGCCACGGTGGCAATTGCCGCCTTGCGATCCATGCCCGCTGCTTCGAACTCCCTCACTCTGGCAACCATTCCTGATGCCGAAATCTCCTGCGAATCAGCTGGAGCACCCGCAATAACCATCGTGATTTCCCCTAAGACTTCATTTTCTTTCGCCCAGGTAAGAATCTCGCCCAACGTTGCTCGCAAGGTTTCTTCATAAGTCTTCGTCATCTCCCGGCACATCACTGCTAATCGATCCGAGCCAAAGACCTCAATGGCGTCCGCCAAAGATTCTGCCAATCGATGTGGCGCTTCAAACCAAACGATCGTTCTCTCCTCATGCCGCAACTGCGCAAAGAATTTCTCTCGTGCCCCTGATGCCCTGGGTGAGAATCCTTCAAAAACAAATCGATCTGTCGGCAGACCCGATAATGCGATCGCCATCGTGACCGCACTAGGACCCGGAATAACTAAGACATCGATATCGGCTGCAATCGCATCGCGCATTAATCGATATCCAGGATCACTCACAGTTGGCATTCCAGCATCAGAGACCACCAAGACATCTACACCCGATTTCAAGAGAGCGAGAAGCTCTTGTGTTCGCTCTGTTTCATTTCCTTCAAAGAAAGAAATGACACGTCCTGAAAAATGAACCTCTAAGTCTTTACACAGGCGATGAAATTTTCGAGAATCCTCGGCGGCGATCACAGTCGCCCCGGCAATTGCAGCGAGCAAACGGGTGCTGGCATCTTTCGGATTTCCCAAAGGAGTACCTGCAAGTATCAAACTCATGGCTCCATCCTCTCAGGATTTTGCGCCTTCGCGCTTAGGCTACGGATATGGCACCGATCCTTATTGCGCTCGTCTCCTTCATCTTGCGTATCTGGAATCTCGGTACACCTAAAGGCCTCGTATTTGATGAGGTCTACTACGTTGACGGGGCAAAGGACCTCCTTAAATACGGAGTTGAAGTCACGGGGTCTTCGCCAGAATTTATCGTTCATCCCTCTGTTGGAAAATGGTGCATCGGGCTTGGCATCAAACTTTTTGGAGATAACGCCTTTGGTTGGCGCATAAGCGGCGCAGTCGTCGGAGCCCTGTGTATATACATCGTCGCTCGGATTACCAATCAACTTTTTCATAGCAAATCCCTTAATGCACTTGCCGCCGGACTCATGGCGCTTGATGGATTACAACTTGTTCATTCACGCACCGCACTTTTGGATCTCTTTCTGACTTTCTTTGCGCTTCTGGGTGCATTTGCTTGGCTTAAGAATCGATATTGGTTAGCAGGCCTCCTCTTTGGACTTGCGAGTGCAACAAAATGGAGCGGGGTCTACTTCCTTATTGCATTTGCTCTTGCTGCACTTGTTATTGATTTCCGTAGTTCGGGAATAGAGATTCGCCTGCTGACCAAGCGCGCCTTTCAATTCTTTATTCTGCCAGTAACAACATATGTATTTAGTTGGGTTGGTTGGTTTACAAGTCCGCGCGGTTGGGATCGCCAATGGGCCGATGGCAAAGAATCCCGATTCAGTTTCATTCCAGCCCCATTGAGATCGCTGTGGCACTACCACGCGGAAATGTTGCACTTTCACACGACACTGACAGAACATCATGCCTACCAAGCAAATCCATGGAGTTGGCTCGTCATGGGAAGACCCACTTCCTTTTATTATGAAACTCCAAAGAATTGCGGGGCAAAGGATTGCGCGCAGGAAGTTCTTGCACTGGGAACTCCGATTCTCTGGTGGTTTGCAACATTAGCGCTTGCCACCGTTGTCGGCTTTTGGATTTCAAGTCACCTTAAAAGCAAGCCAGACCGAGCCGCGACTTTCATACTTCTTGGAATTGTTGGCGGCTACCTGCCGTGGTTCCTCTTTCAAAAACGCACGGTTTTTAGCTTCTATGCAATTGTTTTTGAACCATTTCTCATACTGGCCCTTGTCTATTGCGCCAAGAAATATCTAGGGCTACAACCGTGGAACAGAAATCGAAAGATAGTCGTGGCGCTACTGGTCTTACTGATCGCCATTAACTTCTTCTACTTTTTGCCACTGTTTACAGCGAAAGTGATTACTTATCAGGCTTGGTCACAAATGATGTGGTGGCCATCCTGGATTTAGGTATTGATTCAAAAGTGGAGCTGAGGGGAATCGAACCCCTGACCTCCTCGTTGCGAACGAGGCGCGCTACCAACTGCGCTACAGCCCCGAACTGCAAAACTAACTATTCGTTAGAGGCGCGGTTTTGGCGCAAACGTTCAACTGCTTCTTCCGCTAATAGCTGATCAAACACCTCATCGCGCGCTGGCGCAACGGCCGAAAGTGCTGCACTAGCCAGTCGCTCTTGTTCTGCACTCCAAGCGCCAGGCACCGTGAGATCAATGACTCGCTTTGGTGTTACCGCTTTTGGCGCTGTGACATATGTTGGCACAGGAACAGTATTTGGCTGCCATGTATTTCGATCTTGCGCTGAGCCCTTAGGCAAAATGACAACGCCAGATGATTCGCGTTCGGCAAGTGGAATCCAGTGTTCTTTTGATTCGCTCCTGGAATCGCGCGGTGCAAGTACTTGTGAAAGGTTTGTGGAAAAAACTCCATCATTTGATCGATGTAATTGTTCAACGCGACGTCGATGCAATCGCTCTGCTACACCACGGCTTCGCACGTGAGCGATATAGATGACAAAACCGGTTAAAGGCAAAAGTGAATAAACAATCGCAACTGAATTGAAAGCAACCTCGAATATGGAAAGCAACAAAGCAAGAGTGAGTAATCCAAAAATAATTCTGCGACGCAATAAAGTTTGAGCTGTTTTGGATTCGTAATCCGAATCAGAACTTGCACTCGTTAATGATTCACTCGCAGGTCCGATGGCCACGGTGCGCAGTGCGCTCTTGTACCTTTCGACAGATTTTCCAGAAAAGTCGTCGTGACTATGAACCCATCGCGGTACGAAGTAGGCGGCCCACATCCCCACGATTGCTAGATAGATTAGTCCCGATGCCATGATGGATAAAGATTAGAGGCAGGAGTGAGCGCATTCTGGTATTTACGCGCACATTTGTCACAATATTTATCATCTTTTCAACTACGAAATATTGGGGTTTTCTCGAACAAAGGAAAGATGGTCGCGCCATTGGCCATCTATATGCAAAAACCTTGGCCGCTCCCCTTCAAGGTGATAGCCCGATTTTTCAGCGACCTTTCGGGAGGCATCATTTTCCGGGCGAATATTGATTTCAATGCGATGCAATTTCAACTCATCAAAGGCAAACTGGGTCAGCATCTCTACCGACGATGTGACCAACCCGCGATTGGCGTATGCGGTATCGATCCAATAACCAATGTGTGCGCCACGAAGAGCACCATAAATAATTCCACCCAAGGAGATCTGACCCACGAGGGCTCCCTGATACCAAATTGCTAAGGAAATGGATCGACCAGAACGACCTTCCTTATTGTGGGCGGCCACCATCGAGAAATAGGTGGGCAATTTTCTTTCACTTTTTTCGCCTGGAACCCTGGGCATGGTTGCCTCCCAGGGACTGAGCCAACTCCGATTAGTGCTGCGAACGTGGTCCCATTTTCCCCGATCGCGAATTCGTAAAGGTCGCAGAGTGATATCCCCTTGCTTAAGGATCACGGGCCAGTTTTGCGCGCTCATCTCATCGATCTTTCAGAAGTACCGTCGTCGCAATACAACAACTACTACTTCATCCCCTGCAGATAACTGAGTGACTGCTTCAGGTATAGAGATCAGAGCATTTGCCTCTGCCAGGGTAGACATTTCTTCTTGAGCATCCAATGCGCGAACGGACTTGGAATCCTCCGACAAGATTGCACGCAGGTAAGAGCGAACTCCAGGGCTGGAAGCAACCGGCTTTTCAAGTCGAGCCTTTACTGATGGACGGTGAACGCTCTCTGATCCAAGCATTGTGCGAATCATTGGTCTGACAAAAAGCTCAAGAGAGATATACGCAGAAATTGGATCACCCGGAAGGGTCACAACGGGGGTCCGATCGGGACCAATAAGCCCAAAATTATGGCGCCCACTATTTTCAATCGCTACATCGGCGATCGTGATATCGCCAAGAGCACTCAAGGATCGCGTGATGAGGTCGAAGGAATCATCACCACGTTCCCCGCTCACTACAACTAGATCTGCTCGTACCAATTGGTCTTCGACAACCGCTTGTAATTGTTCCTCATCATCGGGAATTGAATGCACCCGATAACCCACGCCATCGGCCTCGCGCACTCCAGTGGTGAGAATCCAGGAATTCGTTTCGAATTCCTCCGTCCCATGAAGATCTTTGCCGGGTTCAACAAGGTCAGGTCCGGCAGAAATAATCACAACTCTGGGATGCGGACGCACGGGAAGATGATCTAGCCCAACAGAGGCGGCTAAACCGATCTGAGTTGATCGAATCCTGGTACCGGCTCGCATTACTAATCGATCGCCCGCGTAAATATCGCAGGCAAGGGTTGCGCCATGCGCATCCAATAGGGGCATATCGAAAGTTGCCAGTGGTTGGCTAATGGCGATGAGAGCAGTCAAGAACTCATCAACGTGCATCTGCTCTGACATAATCACACCATACTTGTTAGACCAATATATCTAGGGGATTTAAGACATGACGGCAGATGAAAAGGCTCGATTACGTGAGCAATTTCGCATCGCCCGCCGAGAAAGAGCAGAGAGAGATAGAAGCGTCACATTTGATTTATTGCTCGCTTCACCCGAAATTAGATCGGCGAAAACTATTGCAAGCTATATCTCCTACGGAACTGAGCCATCCACCGAAGAAATCAATAGAACATTTCTGAACTCTGGTATCAATCTCGTACTTCCTCGAATCAGCACGACTGGAATCCAATGGGTCTCGTGGGATGGAAATCAAGAAAACCTAACGTTAGCGGGGAGAATTCTCGAACCTGTTGGCCCTGAATTCAACGACCTTGGCAGTATTGATGTGGTGATAGTTCCAGCATTACATATTGATTCCGACGGGTATCGCCTTGGGAAAGGTGGCGGTTACTACGACCGAGCTTTGCCAGCAATGTCTGGATGGAAAGTTGGTCTGATCTTTTCAGGTGAACTTACCGACGAAATATTGCCCCGAGAGCGCCACGATGTTCCACTTGCGGCAGCAGCTACTCCCGATGGAGTTGTTCGCTTTTAGGGAAGATTCCTGGCCATAACAATGCGTTGGATCTGATTTGTACCTTCGTAAATTTGCGTCAACTTTGCATCACGCATCATCCGTTCGACCGGGTAGTCCGAGACATACCCATAGCCACCTAGGATCTGAATTGCGTCTGAGGTCACCTTCATTGCTGTATCACTGGCAAAACATTTACCTGCGGCAGAAAAAAACTTTAAGTCCCCTGCATTGCGGTCACTCTTTGCCGCAGCTGCATATGTGAGTTGTCGGGCCGCTGCAATATTCATTGCCATATCGGCCAACATAAATTGCACACCTTGAAAATCAAAAATTGGTTTGCCGAATTGTTCTCTCTCGTGAGCATATTTACTGGCAACATCGAGAGCGCCTTGAGCCAAACCCAGAGCTTGTGCGGCGATCGTTACTCGCGTGTGATCTAACGTGTTCATCGCTATGGTGAAACCATCGCCCACTTCGCCCAAGCGACGATCATCGGAAACTCTTACATTGTCGAAATAGACCTCACGTGTGGGTGATCCGCGAAAACCCATCTTCTTTTCATGTGCGCCAAAAGAAACTCCGGGGTCACTCTTTTCAATAATGAATGCGGTTATTCCCTTGGCGCCTTTAGTCGAATCATTAGATGCCATCACCGTATAGAAATCCGAAAATCCTGCGTTAGAAATCCATTTCTTGCTGCCATTGATGATCCAGCCCTCATCTTCACGAAGCGCTTTCGTAGAAAGGGCCGAGGCATCAGATCCTGCCTGTGATTCAGAGAGAGCGTAAGAGAATCCTTTGCCTTGTGCCAACGGCCGTAACCATCGTTCCTTCTGCTCGGGTGTACCAGCCAAAATAAGTGGGAGCGAACCAAGTTTGTTTACGGCGGGAATCAACGACGACGAGCCGCAGACTCTGGCTACTTCTTCAATAATGATCGCAACGGCAAGTGAATCAGCCCCGTCGCCACCAAATTCTGTTGGCACGTGCGCCGCGGCTAAACCTGCACGTTGAAGTGCTTTATATGCCTCCTCGGGAAACCTTGATTGCTCATCAACATCATGTGCAAAGGGTGCAATCTCTTTCTCTGCAAGGGATCGAACACTTGCACGGAGATCTTCATACTCGGTCGGAAGTTCGAATAGGAAATCCATGATGTTCTCAGTCCTCCTTCTTGTCTTGAGCTGCCAATTGCGCAAGATAGGTGTTGTACTCCGCTAACTCATCAGGCTGCCCCATTGCAGCCATGCGTTCAGTGTTTCGATCAATTCGCTTGGCTTCGCGAGAGTCATCTCGAACCCAGAGAATGAAGGTTGCTACAAGTGCGAGAAGAATTGGTATCTCGCCCATTGCCCATCCAATAGAGCCACCTAAACGTTGATCGGCAAGGAGATCGCCAATCCACGGCGTATGAAGCTGAGCAAAATATCCACCGTCAACCAATGATGTAGATGACATCAGTGCGACAGAGAAGAAGGCGTGAATGCTCATCGCAGCAAAGAGAATAACAATACGCACGAGGTGCGGAGCACGCTTTGGATTTGGATCTACCCCGATGATGACATGGAAAAATAAAAATCCTGCAAGTACAAAATGTACGTTCATCGCAAAATGTCCCAGGTGACTCTGCATCATGCCGCCAAAGAGTGTTGTGAAATACAAAACGAAAAGAGAGCCATCAAAAAGAACAAGGGCCACTATCGGATTAACCCAAATGCTCGCAATCTTTGAATGAAGTGCTGATACTAAGGTTCCGCGCACGCCACGTTCCTCATGCGTTCGCCCTTGCGGCAATGTTCGTAACGCCAAAGTAATCGGTGCACTCAGAACGAGACCTATCGGAGCGATCATTCCTAGAACCATGTGACCGATCATGTGATAAGAAAATGAGAATCGGGCATAGACACCAAGACCACCGCTTGTTGCAAAATCGATGGCAACAATTGCACATACGAAAGCAATCTTTCGACCCAAAGGCCATTTATCACCACGGCGTTCGAGAATCATGACACCGCGTGCATACAGCGCAACAGCCAGAACCAGGAATCCAATAAATAAGGCATCCGGGTTATAGAGAAGGAGCATCCGGCTAATTGATGGTTTGCCTGGCATCGGTAGCCCCGCGACCGTAACTGCTGCGTCAAATTTCTCGCCACCGATAGGTACCGGTGAGCGATTAACGGAGAGCCATGAACCAAGGGTGAGTGCAATGATCATGAGAGTTAACTCGGTGAGAATGAGTTTGCTAAATTGTGCCCAGTTAATTAAATCAGGGGCTTTCGTCGCTAAATTCTTTCGATGTTTGTATCCGATATAGATCAACCCAATAGTGAGCACTACTTTCACGATCATGACCACTGCATACGCGCTGTGCCAGGCGGATGCGAAATTTAAACGCGCCCATGCGTTCGCAACACCGCTGACTACGACGGCGATTACCGACCATAGGGCTAACTGGCTAAATCGAAATGCTGCTTGGGCACGTTCTGCCGGCTCAAGGAGAGCCAAGGCAAATACGCCTCCAACCCACAGTGATAATGCAATAACGTGAACAGCTAGTGAGCCAATAGCAAGACCATGTGATCCGCTAGAGGCTGAATGACTTTGGAAGATTGGCGCAAGGATTCCAATGAATGTGGCAAGCACAAGCAAGTTTGCCCCGCCTACTCGCTGAATTCTTCCAGCCAAGGCTGCAACAAATACAGCAACGATTAATTGGAATAAGAGGTACTGGCCCAAGGTTATTTGCGTGATAAATGATTTGATCGTTGTGTAATCCATAACCGAACCCAAAGGTTCGCCCAAAATGTTTGCCAGTGAGAAAAGAATATTTCCGATGGCTGCGACCACCCAAGCTATTGCCGACCACTTAACAACATTGCGAATACCCAGTCCGGATTTTGATAATTTTCCATGTGTATCAGGCAGGAGAAAACCAGCGGCAAGCAGTGCACCAACCACTGCCATGCTCGCTGTGATCCCAAGAAATTTGCTCATAGTGGCAAGTGCGTTAACCATCGGCCCAGCTGTAGGTAAAGAGGCGGCGAATTGCATTAGCGTTCTCTAATTAGTTTGCGAGCGTAAAAAATCAAAAAGATGAAAACTAATAACGCCACAAAAAGAAGTCCGAGAACAAATATTGATGTTCCTCTACCACTACCCGCGCTGGGCGTGATAGTTGTTGCGGTAGACGCAATGGGAGTAGGTGATGAAATTACCGCGGGCGCGGTGAAACTAAAAGTGTATGTTCCAACTAAGGGCACGTCATTGGCAGTTAAGAGTGAATACGCAACTGTGTAATCACCGGAAACTTTTAGTGGTTGCAATCCAACAATGACATTCATGCCATCAACACTGATCGTTCCATCATCTACCCGAGCGCCTTTTGGATCCGTGACAGTTACCGTGTTTCCAATATCGGTAAGCGCAGCCTGCGTTGTGAGAGTGACTGCGCTTGGCGCAGTAACCAGAACTGATCCACTGATTGGAGAGGTCGACACCAGGGAATTTGCCTGCGCGGGCGCAATTACCGTCAAAGAAAAAACAATTGAGGCCAATAGAGCGTGCTTTAATCTCGCCATTGGCGCTAACTCCTCCATATCGGACAGATTCGGGTCTTAATTCGCCTCTATCGTCTCACTTCTTTACACTTTCCCTCTACCCCGAATCCGGGGGTGAAACCTGGTTTTACGAGAAAGGTGGACGTGATGCCTACGTATCAATATGCATGTAGTGCATGCAACCACGAATTTGAGCAGTTTCAGGCTTTTTCTGATGACTCACTAACAATTTGTCCTGAGTGCCAGGGCGAACTTCGCAAGATTTATACGGCTGTCGGAGTGGTCTTTAAGGGCTCTGGCTTCTATAAAACTGATTCAAAGAGTTCAACATCGGGGGGCTCTTCATCTGGGTCAGCGGCGCTTCCAACACCGAAGGATTCCGTTAAGGAAAGCCCCGCTGCAAAACCTGCAACAGAAAGTAAGCCAGCACCTGCCGCGAAATCCGAATAATTATTCGTGATGCGGTGGTTTATCTGAATTGATCTCGTCGTCTCGACGTTTTTCCTCTTCCTGATCGTCGCGAGGATCACGTTCATCAGAGGTGGTCTTAGGCCAAATTTCGCTCATTTGCTCAATTCTATCAGTCATACTTTGATCCTCATCACTCTAGGGAGCAATGCACGTGTTTCTAAAGCTAGGTAAATTTGTCGTCAGACGTCGTAAATCCACACTTGCAGTCTTCATTCTTATTATTTGCCTAGGTGGCGGAATCGGTTCCCTTGCGATTTCAAAACTTGATAGCGGTGGATATTCCGATCCCAAGAGTCAATCAGCGCAGGTCACGAAGTACCTCAATACGCATTTTCACACAAAGGATCCTGGGGTCGTCCTCGTTGTTGATTCTCAAACAAACGTCAGTGACCCAGCGGTAACAGCATCGGCCCTTAAATTGCAAAAACTCATTGCGGCCGAACCTGGAATCTCCCAAACTCTTTCTTATTGGAGTACCGGTGGCGCTCCAACAATGAAGTCTGCCGATAGCAAAGCTGCCTTCCTATTTATCTACACAACAAAAACAGACTTTGCCAGTGTGAGTGATGTCGGCAAAAACATCCAAGCAAAATACGATGGAAAATTTGAAGGGCTTACGGTCTATGCCTCTGGCGGCGGAGTAATCACTCACGCCATCAACACTAAAATTTCTAAAGACTTAGCTCTTGCAGAAGCCATCTCTATTCCGTTGACATTTCTCTTACTGGTCTTTGTGTTCGGGGCACTCGTTGCCTCGGCTATGCCACTTGTTGTTGGAATCAGTGCAATCCTTGGCGCATTCTTCATTATTTTCTTATTGACGTTATTTACATCCGTCAGCATTTACGCGCTTAACTTGATCACCGGTCTTGGACTTGGTCTTGGAATCGATTACGCCCTGCTCATCGTTAATCGTTTTAGAGAAGAACTTCACGCTGGTAAGAGTGTCGAGGAATCGGTGGCCATCACCGTTTCCACGGCCGGCAAGACCGTCTTTTACTCGGGGTTAACCGTATTTGTCACGATGCTCTCCCTCACTCTCTTTCCGCTCTCCTTCCTTAAATCTTTTGGATATGCCGGAACTTCTGTTGTTGCATTAGCAGTGGCAGGTGCACTAATTCCACTTCCTGCAATCTTGGCAATGCTTGGACACAAGGTCGATAAAGGAGTTGTGCGCAAGAGTGCAATAACTCCAAAAGCAGATGGACGTTGGGCATCCACCGCCCGCTTCGTTATGCGTCGACCCATTCCAGTCGTAATTGTTTCGCTGTTGATCTTAGGAATCTGTGCCGCCCCGATGAAAAGCATTGCTTTCGCACAAATTGACGCACGAGTTCTTCCTGTAAAAGACAAGGCTGCAATTGCGTCGGCCGTCATTGCCGAACGCTTTATCGGGCAAGAAGGTAGCCCCATAGAAATAATTGTTCCTAATGGTTCAACAAAGCAAGGCGAAGTTGATTCATATATTTCCAAGGTTGGAGCAATTAAAGGAATCGTTCGGATTAATCCATCTCAGCAAAATGGAAGTGATTTACGAATTTCCGCAGTTCAATCAATGCCCTCGCGTACAACGCAAGCAGAAGTCATGATCCATGCACTGCGCGCGCTACCCGCCCCAGCAGGAACAATTGTCGGTGGGCCTGCTGCTGATTTCACGGACTCTCAAGATGGAATTGCACATACGCTTCCTTGGGCGCTGGGTTGGATTGCCCTGAGCGTTCTCATTCTCATCTTCGTATTTACTGGCTCCATCATTCTTCCCATCAAAGCAGTAATCCTTAATGGACTCTCACTCGTTGCCACATTAGGCGCGCTGACTTGGATCTTCATTGATGGTCACTTGAAGTGGTTGGTAGGTGATTTCACAATCACTGGGACACTGGACACGGGAACAACAATCTTGATTGCAGTCGTTGTCTTCGGGCTATCCATGGACTATGAAATCTTCTTGCTCTCACGAATTCGGGAAGAACACCTGCTAGGTAAAACCAATATCGAGTCTGTTGCTACGGGACTTCAACGATCAGCTCGAATCATCACGGCCGCCGCAGGATTGCTCGCCGTAGTCTTTGCATCCTTTGCCATCAGTGGAGTGACATCCATCAAATTCATGGGAATCGGCGTTGCATTTGCAGTCATCCTTGATGCCACACTCGTAAGGGCGCTACTTGTTCCAGCTCTTATGCGCCTCTTCGGAGAGCGTAACTGGTGGGCGCCAAAGGCGCTTCAGCGTTTTACTCTCAAACACTAAGTTGCTTTCTTCTTAAAACCTTTAGGGCATACCGGTTTCACTGCAACTACCTTCTTGCTTGAGCTTCCCTTGGTGCATGTAATCGTAATCTTTTTCTGCACAACACTCTTTGGAACTACCGGCTGCGCAGTCGAACTCGGTGTCGGTGCAACTGTTGGCGTTGGAGTCGATATCGGAGTCCCCTGCAGTTTCACGTGAACCGTTGGTGATGAGAAAGTGAAGTTGCTGGCGGATAAATATATCCATCCGCTTTTTTCAACCATGGATTCAGCTGCAACAGATGATTGTCCTGAATCATCTGTCACCGAGATTGTCGCCTTGATAGGAGCATTAGTGAATTTGTATATGCAACGAGCGACATCGGACCTAATTGCCAACGTATACGTACCTTTAAAGACTTCACCAATACTGTTGAAGTGCGGTGAAGCTAATTTGTAATCCAGGGATTGCGTCTCTGAATTATAGACCGGAGGTCCCGCGCTATAAACAGTTGAATTTGTCGAGACAAATCCCGCCAATGATTTCGAGTCAAACATGCAACTACTTGCACCGGGTAGATTCGAATAAGGCAGATTTGCGAAGGTCCATGCCGTTGGATCCGCTTGAGCTTTATCGCCCACTATTGGAAGCCAAATCTTTAGCAGGCTAATCATCTCCTCACCCGATGAAGATCCCAACATGGCCGTCCCCGGTTGTAGATCTACGCCAGAGGCAGCACCAGGAATGAGGGCAGGAAGATTGGCTCTGACTGTCCACGCTGCAACAATCGGAACTTTCACGGGTAATGCTTGAACGTTCATCACAGTCCCAGCGGAAGAATATTTATAGTCAATGCGGGGATCGCGAATTCGACCATGTAACCAACCTTTGATTTCTCCAGATAAACGGATCGTTAAACCAAAGGAAACATCCGCAGGAAAAGCTTCCCGTTGGGCGCATGTTGTCCTAGAAACACCTGCGCACGTTTCAGTGTTTGGACCCATTGGCGCATACCACCTAAGTCGCATAGTTCCATTCGGGCTTGGGCCAATGTCAACGTTCGAAGGTGTGTAAGTACCAGCAAGTTCCTTAACAGGAATAATCCCCGCACTAAATGTGGTGGGGTCAATTCTTTGAGTAAGGGAAGTTCCACTTGTTTTGCTCACTATTCCGAATTGTTCAGAAATGGCTAAATATGTATCGGTCCCTCCACCATTCATTACACCCGGAATCTTCCAAACGCTATCCACCCCTGCTCTTGGAATTCCTAAAGCAGGATTACCTTCTGATGGATTTGATGGCACCTCAGGGAGCCCATGTTGAAATACGCCGTCCACTCTCGTTCCATCTGCTTTCACCGCGTACATTCCGACAATGCAGTCAAGATCTAATGAGTCTCGACAAGTGGGCAGATGTGCAAGGTAATAAATATTAACCCCGGCCCTGCAAGTGGCGTCATCAATAGATGTGCACAAACCTTGTTGCACTGTTGAGTATCCCTGCGGTGGATTTTTTTCTGATGTGGCGTCCGCTGCTAGATAGCCAGCCATATTGATAAAAAGGCTATCCAGAAATTGGACTCCTACAGATGTTGCATCTGGTGCAACGGGAACCACGTATTGCTCATCAGGTATTCCATCAGCAGATATGGATGGCGAAGTAGCAATCCCAAGAAAGAGAAGGGAAAATACGGCTAGGCCTATTTTTCTTTGCACATTGATGCCTTTCGGGCAATTGAGGTTTGCCCAATACATCTACCGTATATATCTACCTAATTTATTCATAGAGTGAAACCCCATTTATTATCGTCTTTACGCCTCGACTAGGTGGGTATTAATGGGTTCCCCAGAGGTTAAAGTGGCCTGCACTATGTAACGTTTGGGTGCATTTCCGATATACCCAAATGGATAGCAGGTGCTGAGCGTCAACACGGCGCTCACGGTTGGCACAATCACCGTTTTATCATTGGCATCAACGATTCGGATCTTATGAACTTCATAGACATAAGTGCCGTAGTCGGTATTGACTGTTAATAAATCTCCGAGCTTCACATTCCCCAGATTTCTAAAGACTGAATCCCTATGGCCTGCCAATACTGAATTATCGCTAATCCCAGGTAAAACACTTCCCACGTAATGTCCTACTCCCATCTGTAATTCTTTGGCACCCGTGCCCTCGATTATTGGAATCACCCTTTGCAAGCGCGGGATCGAGAGTGATCCAATCACGTCTCCAATTTTCGGCTGCGCGATCACTTTCGACAAAGTAGCGGGAACAGAGAGATCCAACTTGGGAAGATATTGAACGCCCAAGTTGGAGTTCATCTGATAGATCTCAAGCCCTGCATAGCCCGTTGCGCCTAATCCAAATGCGACTACTAGGGCAGAAATAATGGCTAGTGCAGGGCGAGATCTTTTCATCATGATAATCAGGCTGTCTTAGTGGAAGACAGAGGACTTACGTAATCCGAATGCGCCAGCTGCACTCAGTAGAAGGCCCACGGCCAACAAGTTGAACCATGGAGAGGATGTCTTAGGTAACGTGCCACCCGTTTCAGTGGTTTGCCCAGCTGCGGTAACCGCTACGCCAACATCCGTGCTTGTTCTGGTAATTGTGATTTCTTCACCAGCGCCAACAATTACTTGTCCATTTATTTGTGCGCTACCGGACCAGACACCGTCATAACCATCAACGTAGGAAACCATAACGACATAGCTTCCAGGTGCGACCGTGAAAGTAGTACCAGTGCCATCTGCGCCGGCAAAGGCACTTCCTGCAATATCTGCGCCGGCAAACTTCACATTAAAAGTAAAGTCACTAGGTAACTTTGTACCCGCGTTGTCATTAACAACTTTGCTTACTACGTGAATGATTCCTGGGGTATCT
>CAILHY010000001.1 GCA_903834145.1 uncultured Actinomycetes bacterium | reverse complement strand
GGAATGGCTGCGCTTTGATAAGCCATCGATGCGTCATAAATAGTTTCTTGTGCGCCATCGTGAAGGAAATTTTTCGTGAATCCGCCTTCTACTCCATCAAGGAGAAGATTCTTTAAGCGAATATTTGCGAAGGTGCCGCGAATCATTACTTCATGATTACCACGGCGTGATCCATAAGAATTGAAATCCTTTCGATCGACTCCGTGAGCTGTCAAATATGCACCAGCTGGGGAATCAACTTTGATATTGCCCGCGGGTGAAATGTGATCGGTAGTTACAGAATCACCCAAGATCGCCATCACTCTCGCGCCTGAAATATCTTGAACAGGAGAAGGAGTGGCAGACATGCCGTCAAAATACGGAGGTTTACGCACGTACGTTGACTGTGCATCCCATTCAAAGGTATTTCCTGTTGGAGTGTCCAAAGACTTCCATCGATGATCACCGTCGAAAACACTTGCATAATCCTTGGTAAACATTGCAGAAGAGATAGATGACTCGACGACAGCGGCGACCTCGGATTCTGAAGGCCAGATATCCTTAAGGAATACTGGATTTCCTTCAGAGTCATTTCCCAAAGAATCATTAACGAAATCGTGATTCATTGTGCCGGCAAGTGCGTAAGCCACAACAAGTGGTGGTGATGCGAGATAATTCATCTTCACATCAGGGCTGATTCGACCTTCAAAGTTTCGGTTACCCGACAACACTGCAGTTACAGCAAGATCGTGCTCATTTACTGCTTTGCTGATTTCAACCGGAAGTGGACCCGAGTTACCTATGCAAGTAACGCATCCATATCCCACCAAGTTAAAACCAAGCGCTTCCATATACCGAGTAAGTCCTGCACGGTCATAGTAATCAGTGACAACTTTTGACCCTGGAGCAAGTGTGGTCTTCACCCAGGGCTTCGATTTCAACCCTTTTTCCACCGCCTTCTTTGCAAGCAGCGCCGCACCAATCATTACAGAAGGATTTGAAGTATTGGTGCATGAGGTAATGGAGGCGATAACAACATCGCCATTTTTCACTGTGGTTGGCTGATTATTGACATGAATTTCAACTGCCGCAGCAGTTGATTTTTCACTGAGGTAGGTAGGCAGAATCATCTCCAGGGCTGATTTGGAGTTACTCAACGATATGCGATCCTGCGGACGTTTTGGTCCGGCGATAGACGGCACCACGGTTCCGAGATCGAGTTCGATATGTTCTGAAAAACGTGGAGTAAGTGATGGGTCATGCCATAAACCTTGAGCCTTGGCATACTCTTCAACAAGTGCAACGTGATCATCGCTTCGTCCAGTAAGACGCAAATACTTCAACGTCTCCTCATCAATCGGGAAGATTGCGCACGTAGATCCGTATTCAGGACTCATGTTTCCTAAAGTTGCACGATTAGCCATCGGCACAGATACAACTCCGGGACCATAGAACTCGACAAACTTCCCAACGACTCCATGCTTGCGAAGCATTTCGGTGATGGTCAGTGCTAAATCTGTCGCAGTGGTTCCGACAGGCAAAGATCCTTTAAGTTTGAATCCAACAACGCGAGGTATCAACATCGAGACAGGTTGTCCCAGAAGGGCGGCTTCGGCTTCAATTCCGCCTACTCCCCAACCGAGTACACCTAACCCATTGACCATTGTTGTATGTGAATCGGTTCCAACAACCGTATCTGGGTAGGCGCGCAAGACGCCTCCCACTGTGCGCGTCATAACAACACGGGCTAGAAATTCGATATTCACTTGATGGACAATTCCAGTTCCAGGTGGGACAACTTTGAATTCATCAAAAGCGCCTTGACCCCATCGCAAGAAGCGATAGCGCTCGCGATTGCGCTCGTATTCGATGTCCGTATTTTGTTCGAAAGAATCTTTTGTTCCAAAAACATCAGCGATAACCGAGTGGTCAATGACAAGTTCTGCAGGGGCCAGCGGATTCACCTTGCTGGCATCTCCGCCAAGTTCGACAATAGCCTCGCGCATGGTGGCCAAATCCACGATGCAAGGAACGCCCGTGAAATCTTGCATAACAACTCGTGCCGGTGTGAATTGAATTTCGGTGTCTGGCTCCACCGATGGATCCCACTTGGCTAGGGCTTTAATGTGGTCGGCGGTTATGTTGGCGCCGTCTTCGGTGCGTAGCAGATTCTCCAATAAAACTTTGAGGCTAAAGGGAAGCGATGCAGCCCCATCAATTTTCGTAATATCAAAGATCTCATATTTCTCGCCGGAAACAGTAAGCACTCTTTGAGCGTTAAATGAATTGATAGTCATTGTGGCCTCCACTTGATTTATCTTGACGTCAAGATACCTTATTTTTGTCCGCATTTACAGGTGCAAAGGTTGCGACACACTCAACGTGGTGGGTCATGGGAAATAGATCGAAAGCACGCAAACCTGTGAGCGCGTAACCCTCCTGGGCAAAGTAGGAAACATCCCGGGCAAGGGCAGCAGGATCACAAGCAACGTAAACGATAGTACGCGGAGCAAGGGAGGTCATCTGTGAAACCACCTTCTTTCCCGCGCCTTCACGCGGTGGGTCCAAAACTATGACATCGCTCTTGCTGATTCGCGGAAGTAAGTGAACAACCTCGCCAGTGTGGATTCGAACATTGGGCATCGTTGCAAAATTCTTGCGAGCATCGGCAGTTGCCGACGAGCTCGATTCGATGATGTCGATAGTTCCCTTTTCACCAACGATATCAATGAGTGCGGCAGTGAAGAGCCCCACTCCCCCGTAAAGATCAAGCACCCGATCACCTTGGCGAACGTGAGGTGTAATTGCACGGATAAGGGCTTCTGGCGCACTCTCGTGGCTCTGCCAAAATGACGAGTGACTTACCTGCAAACGATGTCCGCTGACATCCTCGAAAGAAAGTAATTGGCCCTGCGTTAACCGTGGCTTTGATCCGCGCGCAGCATCTGCAATAGCAACAGTGCGCATTCCTTCTGAACTCACTGAAATTTCGACACGCGAATTTGCGGGCCATGTACGTTCGGCCAGTTCCGAAAAATTCATGGCCTCTGATGCAATGAGACAATCTGAAACTGGGACGACCGAGTGGGTTCGAGAAGCGTAAAAACCTAAATTTCCACTGGCATCAGTGGCGCTTCCCAGTCGTGTACGCCAATGGAGTGGTTCGCCGATCTTTTCAACTTCGATCTCTATTTCCATCTTGGCTAACCGAGAGAATTGCTCGCGAATAACATCGGCTTTGAGCACGCGCTGACGTTCAATACTTATGTGCTGGAAATCGCATCCGCCGCATCCGCCGGGATGCGAATATTGGCAGGGCGATGAAATACGGTCCGGCGAGGCGCTAACAATTTCAACAGCATCTGCGCGAACGAAACTCGCCCCAGTGCTTGTGATTTCCGCTTCAACGACTTCGCCCGGAATAGCATGGCGAACGAAAATTACTTGACCCTCGTGACGAGCAATGAAATGTCCTCCATGGGCCACTTTTTCAATAGTGACGGTATGTCGTTCTCCGACGGAAAAGGGTTTCTTGTGTTCAGTAGCCATAGAACCCAACTGTACGGGTGATTGGGGTGTAGGTTTTACTCATGCATGTTGTGATTATGGGATGCGGACGCGTCGGCTCCTCGCTAGCGATCGAATTAGAAGGCGCCGGCCACACCGTCGCGATCATCGATCAAAACAGAGAAGCATTTCGCCGTCTTGGTGCGACTTTCATTGGCCGCACCGTTACCGGCGTTGGTTTCGATAGCGACACCCTCATAGAAGCGGGCATTAAAGATGCTGCAGCATTCGCCGCTGTTAGCAATGGCGATAATTCGAATATCTTGGCGGCTCGAGTTGCGCGCGAAACATACGGCGTAAAGAATGTCGTTGCCCGAATCTATGATCCAGGACGCGCTGAAATTTACCAGCGACTTGGGATCCCGACTGTGGCCACAGTGCTCTGGACTTCCGATCAAATTTTGCGTCGCCTCCTTCCTGAAGGTTCACGTTCTGAATGGCGCGATGCCAGCGGAACCATTCAACTCTGCGAAATGCATGTACATGAGAGCTGGTTTGGAAACGCAGTGTCACGTATTGAAAATGTCACCCCAGCCCGCGTCGCCTTTATAACTCGATTGGGCGAAGGTTTAGTTCCCGATGAACACACCGTTTTGCAAGAGGGAGACCTCGTGCACGTCATGGTTCACGACAAAGATGTTGCCGATGTAGAGGCGGCGCTAGCCCACTCCCCAGAGGATGCATCATGAGAATTGCCATTGCTGGAGCAGGAAATGTCGGGCGCGCAATCGCTCGAGAGCTTTTACTCAATGGACACCAAGTTCTCCTCATTGACCGTGATCCTAAAGCGCTCAAGCTCGAGAGTGTTCCTAACGCAGAATGGCTCATGGCCGACGCATGTGAGATTGCATCTTTGGATAATGCCAAACTCAACAATTGCCAGGTTCTGGTAGCCGCCACAGGAGATGACAAAGTAAATCTCGTTGCCTCTCTCTTGGGAAAAACCGAATACGGAGTCCCTCGTGTTGTCGCACGAGTTAATCATCCAAAGAATGAATGGCTCTTTGATTCTTCATGGGGAGTCGATGTTGCGGTTTCAACTCCACGAATCATTTCGGCTTTGGTGGAGGAGGCCGTAAGCGTAGGCGATGTTGTCAGACTCTTCTCTTTCAAGAAGGGCCAAGCAAATCTTGTGGAACTCACACTCCCCGATGGCTCTCAGTGTCTAGGCAAAACAGTTGAGGAGATTCCACTTCCAGAAAATGCATCACTTGCAGCAATTGTTCGTGACGGTCGCGTGATCTCACCAAAACCACATGATGTATTTAGCGCAGGAGATGAATTACTTTTTGTCGCTTCCAGTAAAGCTGAAGACCAACTTAAGCAATGCTTTATTGCTCAGTAGGTACTTTCACGCTGGGCACAGATTTAATAAAGAGCCATGATCCCCATGCTGCAAGAATGAAGAGCGGATAGCCCATCACTAAGCGCGCAGTTCCCAGGGCGTTTACATTTCCGCTCTTGTATAACGGATACTGGACAGCCAAACGTGAGAAGAACATAAATACCCAGAGCCACCCCGCGCGAATATAAACACGTTTGCGCTCTGGCACGTTTCGCCAGGCTAAATTTTCACCGAGAATGGGACCAAGGAGAAGACCCAGCAAAGGTAACCCGACCAGGTTTAACGCAGAATATACAACCCCATAAACCAAGTTGATGATGAGTCCAGGTAAATAAAAATCCGCCGCATGGCCAGTTTTGCGCGCCAACAATGCGCAGAAGGCAACACCAAAGAATCCAGAGAGTACGTGTTGCAATGTGTCACGGCGAATTAATCGAATAAGCGTTAGCACCGCAGAAGTAATTACTGCGGCATAGAGGGAAGTCTTAAGAACATGAGAAATATTGAATGCAATCAGAAAGACGAGAGAAGGAAGGCCGGAATCCAAAATTCCTCTCTTGCCTCCGAAAGCGCCCATTACTTTACTTTTATCGCTCGCTTCACTGTGCGTCATGCTCTCCCCGTTGATCCGAAACCACCTGTGCCTCGACCAGATCCAGGCAGTTCTGATACTTCAATAAACTTCGCGCGTTCTACTTTCTGAATGACCAATTGTGCAATGCGATCTCCCCGTGTGAAGGAAATAGGTTGAGTCAGATCGTGATTTATAAGAATGATTTGAATCTCTCCACGAAAGCCCGCGTCAATAGTTCCTGGAGCATTGACCATTGTTACTCCATGTTTTATCGCTAATCCTGATCGCGGATGAACGAAAGCTGCATATCCATCTGGAAGGGCTATCGCGATTCCTGTAGGCGCCAAAGCCCGCTCGCCTGGTTGCAAGGTGAGATCAATACGCGTCACCAAATCTGCTCCGGCATCTCCGCCCTTTGCATAAGATGGGAGTGGGACCTCAGGATCTAATCGCTGGATCAATACTTCAAGGTTCATGGGTTGATCTCAAAATCAGGGTCGACAAACGCCAGTAACTCGGGGATCTTGGAGATCTCTTCCAGGTATTCCTTCGGGGCGTTGTTAAGAAAGTGATCCATTGAAACAACAACAAAGAGCGCCGATGCCTTTACGGCGAGCGGACCATCAGCGGCATTCAATCTTCCCTCTGCTGATGTGTAAACCTTACGATTTACTTGTCCGGTAATTCTTGCTGTTATGTGAAGCGTGGAACCCATTGGGACAGGTTTAAGAAAATCTGTTTCAAGACGAGCGGTTACCGCTGGAGCACGAATGAGCCACATGAGTTTTCCGAGCGCTTCATCAAATGCCAGCGAAAGTAATCCGCCGTGGGCTAATCCTGGTGCTCCTTGATGATCTTTCGTCACAGTAAATTGAGCACTTAAATTTGCACCATCACCCGCATGAGCAACAAGATGTAATCCGGTGGGATGTAATTCACCGCATCCAAAACAATGTCCGAAGTGTGAGGGAATTCGTGATCCGATAGCCGGGGCTTTAGGGTGGCGCGGCGGAATAATCGCACCCTCTGGGGCAATGGTGCTTGCAATTCGGCTCATAGAGAGAAGGTTACTTGATGAAATCGGGTAGCGTCTCTCCTATGGCTAGCCCAGGAAAGCTCTTTACGGAGAAACTTCGCCCTCCCCTATGGCTTCTTGCCTTTATTTACTTTCTCTTTCTGAGTTTTGCTCTTTCAGTCTGGGCTGCCCTCGGCAACCTCCCAGGAATTGCTTCGTTACTTGTCCTGACACTTTTGTTGGGTGTGATAGCTCAACGAGTAACAATGGCGATCATCATCAGCGAATCAGAACTCACTATTGGTCGAGCTCACATTGAACTTCGATATTTAGGAGAAGTGCAAGAACTTAATGCCCAAGAAATGCGCCTCACGCGAGGGCGCAATGCTGACCCCGCTGCATTTTTGGCAATTAGGTTTTGGCAAGATAAAGGAGTCAAGATCACAATTAACGACGATCGCGATCCAACGCCTTATTGGTTAGTGAGCACCAAGAGAGCAGAAGAAATTAAGCGCACTCTTTACACACCGCAGTAGGACCTTCGCCTTTTGCCAATTGCGTGATGTGGTGAACCAAGAAGCAACGCGAACATGCGAATTCATCCACTTGTCTTGGCACGACTCGAACAGAAAGTTCTTCACCAGAGAGATCGGCGCCGGGAAGTTCTAGGGTTTCGGCAGCTTCTGCTTCATCAACATCAACTTGCCCAGATTGCGCGTCTACGCGCCTGGCTTTGAGCTCCTCTAGAGACTCTTCGTGAAGTTCTTCATCGGTTTTTCTGGGGGTGTCGTAGTCAGTTGCCACTACATTCACCTCGCCTTCATCGTCATAATGGTTCTCGGGTCTACTTCATCAAACTCTCGCAGGGGCAGTTTTACCACCGCGGGCGCATAATCGCCTATTTCTGAAGCTCTGGTGGTTACAACCCTCGGCGTGTCGGGTTTATTCCCTGCGATATTGCTCTCACTTGATCATTACTGGGTAGTGGCAAGGGGTAAATCCCCGATGGATTTAGCCAGAGCGCCATCCACACGGGCATGAATGGCGGTGCCGTCCTCCACATAGACCTCACTCATAATTTCGCCGCGTTCATGGATGGCACTAATCAGATCTCCCCGGTCATACGGAATAACCACGTTAATTTCAACCCCGAGATGAGGCAAAGTGTTTTCGATGGCATGGAGAAGGCCCTCCATTCCAAAGCCGGTACGAACTGAGAATGCATAACTATGCGGTTCCTGGCGAAGAATTTGCATAATGATTTCAGGGTCAGCGACATCAACTTTATTGATGGCAATGATTTCAGGGATATCCGATCCTCCGATTTCAGCGATCACTAATCGGACTGCGCGAATTTGTTCAAAAGGATCAGGGTGAGATCCATCAACAACGTGAACAATCAAATCCGCATCCTCTACTTCTTCCAGCGTCGACTTGAAAGCGTCAATGAGCTGATGTGGCAAGTGTCGTACAAATCCCACAGTGTCAGTCAATGTATAGATTCGACCATCTGACGTGTGCGTCTGACGCACCGTAGGGTCGAGCGTCGCAAAAAGCGCGTTCTCAACTAGGACGCCAGCGTCGGTGAGTTTATTGAGCAGCGATGACTTTCCAGCATTGGTGTAGCCGGTGATCGCTACCGATGGAATGTTATGTCTGCGACGCTCTTGTCGTTTGGTATCTCGAGCAACTTTCATCTCAAGAATCTCTTTCTTCAACTTGCTCTGTTTGTCGCGAATTCTGCGGCGATCCGTTTCAATTTTCGTCTCACCTGGACCACGACCACCGATTCCCGCACCACCAGCAGCGCGACCACCTACTTGACGTGAAAGAGATTCTCCCCACCCGCGAAGTCGCGGAAGTAGATAAGAAATTTGAGCGAGTTCTACTTGGGCTTTGCCCTCTTTACTTTTTGCATGTTGAGCGAAAATATCCAAAATGAGTGCGGTTCGATCCACAACTTTTACTTTTAACTTCTCTTCTAGTTGACGAAGTTGTGAAGGAGATAGTTCTCCATCGCAGATAACGGTGTCAGCGCCTGTAGAGGCAACAATTTGTCGCAATTCGGCAACTTTTCCGGAACCAATATATGTGGCTGGATCTGGTTTGTCCCGACGCTGTATAAGCGCATCAAGAACTTCAGAACCAGCCGTCTCTGCAAGAGCCTTCAATTCAGCCAATGAATTCTCGGCCATCAACGAAGTTCCTTCAGTCCACACTCCAACAAGTACTACGCGCTCTAATTGCAGTTGGCGATATTCGGCAGAGGAAATATCTTGAAGTTCGGTGGAAAATCCTTGAACCCTGCGCAGGGCATGACGCTCGGCTAGTACATCCTGTATCTCTTCGCTCTCATCAGAATCAAAATCCGCGGCTACTCGGGCACTTTCTCGAAGGAGCGCTTCGAACTCATCGTCACTTTCACGTTCGCGTTTGGTCAATTAAACATCCTCTGGGTTGCGTAAGTAAGCGGTTAAATCGAGGTCGCCAATTAACACGGCCGGGCCAGTGAGAGTGGCATTGGAATGTCCATCGATTTCTACTTCCAAACGGCCACCCGGTGGGAAAATGACCCACTTTGCAGGCAGTCGATTTCCGCGTTTGAGCGTTGCCGCAAGTGCAACTGCGCACGTACCTGTTCCGCAGGATCGCGTTTCACCAACCCCGCGCTCAAAAACGCGCATTTTCAATTCATTTCCTTCCAGAAATTCTACGAACTCAACATTGACACCTTCAGGATAGGAATCCATAGGACGCACTATGGGTGGATCTTGTAAATCCCCTATCTCGCTCAGAGAATCAACAAAGACAACTGCATGCGGATTTCCAATACTGATGTTGAATCCATTCCACGTCTGACCATTTGAAAACGCTGTAATCTCTTCATCCTCATTGACGAGTTGGCCCATGTTGACGGTTATGTCTCCAGTCATAGGAACACGCAAATGTTTTAAACCATCTCGAGTATTGATTGCAAAAATACCTTCAGGCTGATGCCCGCGTTCCACAAGATAGCGAGCCATGACTCTAATTCCGTTGCCGCACATTTCGGCGATGGATCCGTCGGCATTTCTGTAATCCATGAACCATTGACCGCCGGGTTTGGTGATGCGAATCAATCCGTCGGCGCCGACTCCCTTTTCGCGATTACAAATAAGAGCGCATTCAGATGTCGTGATGGAGAGTTCTTCGTTGGGATCAAAGACGATAACAAAATCATTCTCGGTACCATGGCCGTAAGTCGCTTGAACCGTATGTGAGGTAGTCATCAAATACAGAGTTTAGTCGTTTACTCGCGGAGCTGGCTGTTCTAAATGTCTCAGTAGAGTCTCCAGGCGTGGCTGAGAGGGGGAAATCCACTGAATGCGCGCATCACGCGAAAACCACGTTTCTTGTCGCCTGGCATATTGGCGTGTGGCTCGCTTTGTGTCCTCGCGTGCTTGATCATTGCTAAATTCTCCATCAAAAAATTTGAGAATCTGCGCATACCCCAGTGCACGTTGCGCGGTTCGGCCATCACGAATTCCCGCTTCGACTAATCCGCGAGTTTCATTGATCAGTCCCTGCTCCCACATTCGATCCACGCGATCGGCAATTCGCACAGAAAGAGTTGGTCGATCCATTACTAAGCCAAATTGGCGAGCTAGCGGATACTTCGTACTGTCTTTGCGAGGCAAATTGGCGGTGAAAGGTTTGCCGGTTATCTCGATTACTTCAAGGGCTCTGATCACTCTCCTGATATTTTCCCTATCAATGGCAAGAGCAGCGGCGGGATCCAATTTCGCAAGTCGTTCAAACATTGCATCTGCGCCGATTTTTTCTGCCATCTCATTGAGCATTGCCCGAACTGCAGGATCGGTATCTGGAAAATTTAGATCATCAAGAATTGCCTTAATGTAGAGGCCGGTTCCACCAACTATCACAACGTTTTTCCCGCGTGCCTCAATTTCTGTAATCAGATCTCTTGCATATTCCTGATACCAAGCAACTGTGGCATCCTGATTTACATCAAGAACATCGAGAACATGGTGAACAATCCCGCCACGTTCGACGACTGGAAGTTTTGCAGTGCCGATATCCATTCCGCGATAGAGCTGCATCGAATCGGCATTGATGATTTCCGCACTCAGGTGCTGGGCCAGCGCAATCGAAAGATCGCTCTTACCTGTCGCGGTGGCTCCGCAAATTACGTACACACTCATGAACGAATCGAGGGCATTCCTAGTAATAAAGGCGTTGCGGCACGTTCGGCAGTCAAAGCTTCGTGCGCATCTCCTCCACGGGTGCGACGAACATTTCCACCGATTCCAGAGAGAAAGTGCGGAGCCGCGTCCGTGACTTCTACGGTAACAACATCGCCCGGCCGGGCAATATTTTCAGTATCGAAAGAGAAGTGAGCCAGACGGAAATCCTCCGTGCGGCCTGACATTCGCGCACGTGCTACATCTCTGCGCCCCTCGTGTTCGGTCACTAAAACTTGCATCGTTGCGCCAATAGATTCTTGGTTGACTGATAATGAAAGTTTCTCTTGATGGGCATGTAAACGTGTATAACGCTCACCTACTACTTCGGCAGAAACTTGATCGGGCATAGTGGCAGCAGGGGTTCCTGGACGCTTGGAATATTGATACGTGTAGGCCGCACTAAAGCGTGCCTGCGTACAAAGATCTAGCGTGTCTTGAAAATCTTGTTCGGTCTCCCCCGGAAACCCGACGATGATGTCGGTAGTGATTTGCGAGGAAGGGATGGCAGCACGAACTCGTTCAATTATGCCCAAATATCTGTCTGTGCGATAAGACCTGCGCATATTTTGCAAAATACGGTTGGATCCAGATTGCAATGGCATATGTAAATGCGGCATCGCGTTAGGGGTTTGTGCCATCGCATCAATCACATCGTCTGTGAAATCTCTTGGGTGAGGAGACATGAAACGAACGCGTTCTAAGCCATCAACTTTGCCGCACTCACGAACCAAATTCGCAAATGCTTCTCGATCTGCGAAATCGACTCCATAAGCATTTACATTCTGCCCAAGCAAGGTAATTTCAATAACCCCTTGTTCAACGAGAGTGCGCACTTCTTTCATGATGTCGCTAGATTGACGATCCTTTTCTATACCGCGCAGAGTGGGGACAATGCAAAAAGTACAGGTGTTGTTGCATCCCACAGAGACCGAAACCCACGCGGAAAATGCTGAGAATCGGCGAGCAGGTAAAGTTGACGGAAAATGCTCGAGAGATTCGAGAATTTCAATCTGTGACTCTTCCTCTATGCGTGCTCGCTCGAGCAGTACGGGTAGGGAGCCCACATTATGGGTACCAAAAACGACATCAACATAAGGGGCTTTTTTGAGAATTGTTGCTTGATCTTTTTGGGCCAGACAACCCCCGACCGCAATCTGCATCTGCGGATTGAGCTTCTTTACCGGCGCAAGGAAACTAAGATTTCCGTAGAGCTTGTTATCGGCATTCTCGCGAACAGCGCAGGTATTAAAGACGACGATGTCGGCTTGCTCCCCCGGCGTCACTGGGATGTATCCGGCTTCATCCAGCAGGCCGGAAATTCGCTCGGAATCGTGCACATTCATCTGACAGCCATACGTTTCAACGGTGTATGTACGAGTCATGGGTGAATTCTAGGGGGCGAAGCTAAATCCCAATTTCTCTCATGACGGCGTTAATGGTGCCGGATCCGAAGCCCCGCCGAGCCATGGCTCCGTGAACGCGCCTGCGGATCACTTCTGGATCTAAATGCGCAATCGGTCGATATTTACAAGTGGCTAGCTCAAGAGCGATGGCATGTTCATCATCTTGATTAATTTCAGAGGTGACGAGTTCAATGATTTCAGAGGAAACTCCTTTGCCCCGCAACTCCGTTGCAATCGTACGTTTGGATAACTTCTTAGCGCGCTGGCGAGATTCGCTCCATGCACGAGCAAATTCTTCATCGTTAATGAAGCCTTGCTCTTGCAAGCGATAAAGAACAGCATTGGCAACGTCTTCACTGGTCCCGCGCTTTTTAAGGTGATCGAAGAGCTCCCCCCTACTCTTTGCTCGGGGTGCGAGTGCGATGAGTGCAATCGTCTGAGCTATGGAGTAGGGGTCGGAGCTTTCGTCAATCTGGGCAGTGGAAATTAGAAATCAACCTCTGCAGTTGCTTCATCAACAGCAGCAACTAGTGCTGGGTCGATTGGAGTAGGAACGAAGTGCGCACGAATGCGGTTTTCAATGTCGTTGGCTAGATCTGGATTATCTAGAAGGAAGTTGCGTGAATTCTCTTTACCTTGTCCAAGTTGATCACCTTCGTAGGTGTACCAAGCACCAGACTTCTTCACGATTCCAATATCAACGCCAATATCAAGGAGTGAACCTTCGCGAGAAATTCCAACGCCGTAAAGGATGTCGAACTCTGCTTGCTTAAACGGTGGGGCCATCTTGTTCTTGACTACCTTCACGCGAGTACGGTTTCCGACAGCTTCTTGGCCATCTTTGAGCGTCTCCGTGCGACGAATATCTAAGCGAATTGATGCGTAAAACTTAAGCGCTTTACCACCGGTTGTTGTCTCTGGTGAGCCAAAGAAGACGCCAATCTTTTCACGCAGCTGGTTAATAAAGATGGCAGTTGTTTTTGATTGATGTAGCGCTCCCGTAATCTTACGAAGTGCTTGCGACATCAAACGAGCTTGCAAGCCCATATGTGAATCGCCCATCTCGCCTTCAATTTCTGCGCGAGGAACGAGGGCTGCAACGGAATCCACCACAACAATGTCGAGTGCGCCAGAGCGAATCAACATATCCATGATCTCGAGAGCTTGCTCGCCAGTATCTGGTTGAGAAACAAGCAGTGCATCAATATCAACGCCCAACTTCTTTGCATACTCTGCATCGAATGCGTGTTCAGCATCGATAAAGGCTGCGATACCACCGGCACGTTGCGCATTTGCAATTGCATGAAGTGCGAGAGTTGTTTTACCTGAAGATTCTGGACCGTAAATTTCTACAATGCGACCGCGAGGTAACCCGCCAATTCCCAAGGCAATATCAAGACTGATCGAACCAGTAGGAATTACTTCAACAATTTGCGTTCCTCGTTCGCCCATCTTCATAACCGCGCCTTTACCGAATTGACGTTCAATCTGGGCAAGGGCAGTGTCTAGGGCTTTGGTGCGATCATTTGTTGCTTTTTCAGTTGCTTTGTCAGATCCTTTTTCAGTAGCCACTTTTTTCCTTTCAATCAAACGCCTCTATTGGCGTTAGGTACGGTCCAGAAGGTACGGAAGGCCACTGACGAAGGAATCGGCTCTAGGCCGGCGTCGTGGAAACCGCTCTGGTTGGGTATGAGTAGGTTATACGAACATCTGTTCGAAGGCTTGCTTAAGGATGCGACACGCCGAAGAGCCTGCTCTATCGCCCCGTCAACTCTGCGAACTTGCCACAATCGCGAGCGCCTGTTCGTGGCTCTGAGAGGGCGTCAAGGGGGCAAACACCTGCCCTATCAGCCATCGCGCCGCCAATTGCGCTCGCACGGGATTGCCAAGGGCGCCCAATAAAGCCTGCCCAATCTGGTGCCAAAGAGGGTCACTTTCGGATCGAAGAAGGTGGGTCACGACTTCTGGATCTACATTTCTCAAGGTGGCAAGTGCCCGGTCGCAAGAGATTTCAATGGAGAGTTGCTCAAGAGACTGGTCTGTCAGGACGCCACATAAACGATCTACTTCCGATTCCAGAAGCGCTCGAAGAACGCTCTCCTTATCGCGAAAATGGTTATACAAGGTGGCGCGTGAGACTTCTGAGTTGTCGGCAATGTCGATCATGGTCGTTGCGCGCAATCCGCGAATTTCAATCAGAGATTTAGTACCTTCAAGAATTGCCTCACGTGTACGGCGATACGGTGAATTATCAGTAACTGACACGCTTTTTAAGCAGCGTCAACGACAGTAAGTGTGACGGCCTCTCGGGCAGCGAGTTCTTGAGCAACATCGGTCATGATAGATGAAAGTGATAAACCTAAAGCTGCGCAGATCGAATTGAGGAGTTCGGAAGATGCTTCCTTTTGGCCGCGTTCCACCTCGGATAAATATCCCAACGAGACGCGGGCATCACGAGCAACATTTCGCAAGGTGCGCCCTTGAGTCGTGCGCGCAGCACGCAAGGAGTATCCAATATGTGTTCGCAATAGGCTCACGATCGAGGTACTCCTTTCAACTCACTGCTTCGGGCAACTCACTGCTTCGGATACCAAGGATACGCGAAAAAGTGGATATTGCGCTGGAAATAGTGGCGTTTCGCACGTCATCGCGCCCACCCTGGAGTTGCAAGAGCGTGCTGTGATGAACGGGGCCAACAATCGCCACCCAGACAGTTCCCGCAGCAGCGCCCTCTGATGGACCCGGGCCGGCTACCCCGGTCGTTGCTATTGCCCACGTAGCCCCAGTCGCGTTAGCTGCGCCAAATGCCATCGCTTGGGCTACTTCCTCACTAACAACAGTGAACTCTTCTACGAGGGATACTGAAACGTGTAACAAATTTTCTTTTACAGATGTGTTGTAGGCGATGACTCCCCCGAGGAAAACATCTGAAGCCCCGGGTAGCGCCGTTATGGATGAAGCCAAACCTCCGCCTGTTAAAGATTCGGCAACACATAAAGTTTCGCCACGTTCGCGAAGTACATCAATGATGGATTGCACTAAATAAGTAAGTGGCATGAGAAATGCTACTTTCTTCGCGATTCAAGGATATACATGGCCCCGGTGGCGAGGGTAAGAATAATTGTGAAGTACATGAAGATATCGCGTGCCGAATATAAAGTCGACGATAACGGCATCACATAGAAACCGACGCCAAATCCCTGACAGGCCGCTTTAATCTTTCCGCCTCGGTTTGCCGGAATAACGCCGTTTTTGATGACAGCGAATCGGTAGATCGTTATACCTATTTCGCGGAAAAGTATGAGGGCTGTAATCCACCAAGGCATTCGACCAAGAATCGAAAGTCCAATGAGAGCAGTGCCAATGAGTGCTTTATCTGCGATGGGATCAAGCAACTTTCCAAATTCCGTCACGCTATTTCGACTTCTGGCCAACTTTCCATCCAACATATCCGTCAAGCCCACTATAAAGAAGAGCCACCAAGCAATGATCCGCCAGGTGTAATCATCTCCGCCATTTCTAAAAAGGGCATAAGCACAAATGGGAAGCACGAGAATTCGCAAAATGGTTATTGAATTCGGCAAATTCAAATCTGAAGGGCGCCTCATAGCGCCTCTGCAATTAAATCCGCACCCATGGAATCAATTACCCGGGCGTTGGTGTATTCGCCCACGTTAAATTGTGTGCCGATAAAAGAAGTCGTTCCATCTACCTCTGGCCCTTGATGAGCTGCGCGCCCTTCTTGGAGATCTTCATCCTCGATGAGAACGATGACCTCTTGCCCGATGCGAGAAGAAGCGCGTTCGCTTACAAGTTCATCCACCAATGTGGCAAGGGAATCTACGCGTTCGCGAATTAGGTCTGGATCCACCTTGTTATCCAAATCTAGGGCTTCGGTGTTGTCTTCATCGGAATACCCAAAAACACCAACCGCATCAAGATTTGCACGGCTAACGAAATCTACAAGTTCGTGATAATCCTCTTCGCTCTCTCCAGGAAATCCAACGATTACATTGGATCGAATACCCGCCTGTGGCGAGAGGGCACGAATTTGGGAGATCAGATGTAAGAACTTCTCTGTGTCCCCAAAACGTCTCATTCGACGAAGCACCGATGCACTGGAATGTTGAAAAGATAGATCGAAATATGGTGCGACCTTCTCTGTTTCGATCATCGCTTGGAGAAGAGATGGACGCATTTCAGCTGGTTGTAAATAGGACAAACGAATTGTGGTAATACCTTCAATGGCTGCCAGGTCCGGCAAAATCTTCTCCATCAAGCGCAAATCTCCCAGATCTTTGCCGTAAGAGGTGGTGTTTTCACTCACCAAGAAAACCTCAGAAACACCATGCTCAGCCAACCAGCGAGCTTCTTCGATGATTTCCGTTGGACGTCGAGAAACAAAGGAGCCTCGGAAATATGGAATGGCACAAAAGGAACAACGTCGATCGCACCCCGACGCGATTTTTAGCGGAGCCCACGGCGCGTTCCCTAAGCGCTTTCGAAAGAGAGATCCTCCGCCCAACGTCGAAGCAAAATCAGCATCGCGAACTGCGGCGCGTTCTACGGGAGAAATTGGCAAGAGCGCCCGGCGATCTTTAGGGGTGTGAGGAAAGTGTTTCTCTCCAGAAACAATGGATTGCAATCGCGCACTGATGTCTTTGTAGTCATCAAAACCTAAAATTGCATCCGCCTCTGGCAATGCTTTAGCTAGTTCTTCCCCGTATCGCTCTGCCATACAACCCACCGCAACAACCGCGCGAGTAACACCATGACCCTTAAGAGAATTTGCCTCAAGGAGTGCATCGATTGAATCCTTTTTTGCAGATTCAATAAATCCACATGTATTCACCAGCGCCACTTGTGCCAACTCAACGTCATCGACAAGCGTCCAGCCATCGGCCGCAAGTCTTCCAGCGAGTTCTTCCGAATCCACTTCATTTCTTGCGCAACCCAAGGTCACGACGGCAACAGTGCGATTCATTGAAGTGATGATACAGAGTTAATTGCGTTTAATTGGTGGAATTCGCCCCAAATGTACGATCGACAACCTCACCGATGGCTCCAATTGTGGGTATTACGGCTCCGTTGACAGAAACATCCACGGCGCCTGCGCTACCAAAGCGAATTGAGATGGATTTGTCATTACTAAAGCTATTACTTTGGCCCTTGAGCATCTCTCCCGAAAAAATTGTAGTTCCTTGAGAATCGGTAACGAGTAACCAGGAGTTTCCTCGAACCGCTGCGACGGAAACATTTACTGCCGCCGTGTTGGTGGCAATTGGTGTCGGAGAAATCGTGGGAGTACTACTGGCTGATGAGGTTGCCGATGAGGTTGCCGATGAGGTTGGAGTAGCAATGCTCACTCTAACGGGAGAGCTGGAATGAAAATTCGAGAGAACAACTTGTCCAGCAACGACAACAAAAACCGCTGCAGCAGAAATAATTGAAAGAGTCTTGAGCGAAATCTTTGGTTTTTCACTTCGCGCAACCATTACATTATTTTCAATGAGCATATCTGCCATAGCTCGCTTTGTTACTGAATGTTCTTCGGCATACGCATCCAGCAGAATTGAAGGTGTCATTCCTAGCGCATTGGCCAAAATGCGAACATGTCCGCGCGCATAAGTTTCACCACCTGATTTTGAGAAGTCATCATTTTCAAAATCACGAATAAGTTCAACACGAATACTGGTCCTATGTGCGAGATCGTCAACGCTTAAGCCAGCGCTTGTGCGCGCTTGTTTAAGGAGAGAGCCCAGCGACATGAAATCCTCTTGCCAACGTTTCGGTGTACCCGTAAAACCCAAGGGTAGCCCCGTATCGCCTTAGATTGGAAGTCAGAAAGTGAACATTGCCCAAATTTCCTTAGCCAACTAGACCCGAGCACGGGCGTTGGTTTAATCGTGGATCGTGTCGAGAACATCCTCTAAATCTTCAACTTTAACGAGCACCACGCGAGCCTTAGAACCTTCGGAGGGGCCAACGATCCCTCTCGACTCCATGAGATCCATGAGTCGTCCAGCCTTTGCAAATCCAACCCTCAGTTTGCGCTGCAACATAGAGGTCGAGCCAAACTGAGTCGTCACGACTAAATGAACCGCTTGCAAGAGAAGATCGATGTCATCGCCGATCTCGGTATCTCCGCCGCCAATAGTGCGTGCAGCCGGGGCGGTGACATCAGTGCGATATCGCGGAGAGAGTTGACCCTTCACGTGGTTCACGACAACTTCAATTTCACGTTCTGAAACATACGCACCCTGAATCCGCACTGCACGACTTGCCCCCATGGGGATAAAGAGCCCGTCCCCTTGACCAACAAGTTTTTCTGCGCCAGCTTGATCGAGGATAACTCGGCTATCTGCCAGCGAGCTAGTGGCAAATGAAAGTCGTGATGGCACGTTCGCTTTAATCAATCCGGTGACAACGTCAACACTAGGGCGCTGCGTTGCAAGAACTAAGTGGATACCTGCAGAACGAGCAAGTTGAGTGATGCGCACAACGCACTCTTCAACTTCCTTTGCTGCAATCATCATGAGATCAGCAAGTTCGTCAATGATAATTAAAAGGTACGGGTACGGCTCAAGCACACGATCACTACCCGGAGGTGCTACCGCTTTGCCTGCACGCACCGCTTTATTGAAATCATCGATATGGCGATAACCAAAAGTAGAAAGATCTTCATAACGTAGATCCATCTCACGCACTACCCATTGCAGTGCATCGGCGGCCTTCTTTGGGCTGGTGATAATTGGTGTAATTAAATGTGGAATGCCCTCATAGGCGGTAAGTTCCACGCGCTTTGGATCAATCAAAATCAATCGAACTTCATCCGGAGTCGATCGCATCAAAATGGAAACAATCATCGCATTGATCATGGATGACTTACCTGCGCCTGTTGCTCCAGCTACCAATAAGTGAGGCATCTTCGCCAAGTTGGCACAAACGAAATTCCCTTCAACATCTTTACCCAGAGCCACAAGCATCGGATGATGATCCTGACCTGCAACCGAAGATCGCATCACGTCGCCGAGTACAACAATTTCACGATCGGTATTGGGTATTTCGATTCCTACAGCGGACTTTCCGGGAATTGGAGAGAGAATGCGCACCTCTGCGCTAGCCACTGCATAGGCAATATTCTTTGCAAGCGCGGTGATGCGTTCAACTTTTACCGCATTGCCAAGTTCGACCTCATAGCGCGTCACAGTTGGACCGCGCATAAAGCCAGTGACTGTTGCATCGATTTCAAATTGAGCAAAAACCTCTGTCAGTGATGCAACCACGATGTCGTTTGCTTTGCTTTTGGCTTTTCCAGGGACTCCAGTCCTTAATGAATCTGGAGGTGGCAGAACATATTTGGAATCACCCGAAAGCAAGAGTTGAACCGGATGCTTGTTTCCATTTTTATCCCCTCCAGCAACGACGGGATGAACAATCGCTGCAGAGATGGGTGCAGGAATCGGCACCGTAAATTCTTCATCGAAACTTTCTTCATCCAACTCTTCTTCCTCAACTTCGTGTGGCCACTCGGCAACCAATGGCGTTTCAAAGGGAGGAGATTCGGATATTTCGAAATCTTGCGCTGCGCGTTTCATGCGACCAGAAAGCTTTACATAGAGCCATCGCACGGTAGTGCTGATCCTGGAAAACACCTGTGAGACCGGAGTAGCAGTAATTACTAACAAGCCGAAGATAAAGAGTAAAACCAGTACAGGATATGTAAGCAATGAAGTCATGAGAAGTATCAATGGATGTGAAACTCCATATCCAAGCCATCCACCACCGTGTCGAATTGCGGTGGCACCGGTCCCCACCGAACCATTGAGCATATGAGCTAATCCGGCGCTACTGAGCAAAAGGGTAAAGGTGCCGACGGTAATTCGCCCAGTTGCTGATTTCTCGTCAGGGACTCGGAACAGACGCAATGCAAAATACATGAGAAGTATTGGTGTAAAGAATCCGATACGACCAAAACCTCCGTACATCACAGAGTAAAGGGCACGTCCAACCAGATTATTGGAATGAAACCATGTGCCAGCGGCTGCAATGATTGAAAAGAGCAGAAATAGGAAGGCTACGCCATCGCGTTGATGAACGGGATCTAAATCCTTTGCTCCGCGTGCAATAAAGCGGACGGAGCCACCTAGAGCGTTAGCAATGAAGCGCCAAATCCCAAGTAGGCCACGACCTACGATTGCGCTTTTGGGCGCGCGGGATTTCTTCTTAGCCATGTGTTGAGTCTAATTTCTTACCAATTTGGCGAGGGTCAGGCGCGCCGAGTAAGCGCGCTATACCTCTATGACAAGTGGAACGATCATGGGACGTCGGCGATGTTCTCCACCCACCCAACCTCCCACAGTTTTCCTTACAACTTGCGAGAGTTGATGCGTGCCGTTGATTCCATCAGCAACGGCAATTGCTAGCGCTTTCTCTATTCGAGTCTTTACTTCATCAAAGAGTTCGAGATCCTCGGCGAATCCACGTGCATGAATATCGGGACCAGCCACAATCTTTCCGCTTTGTGAATCGATGACAACGACAACGGAAATGAATCCCTCCTCTCCTAGGATTCGGCGATCTTTCAACGATGCTTCCGTGATATCACCAATACTCTGTCCATCCACATAAACAAATCCAACGGGAATGCTTCCTACAACACTTGCTTCATGATCGATCAGATCTACAACAATTCCATTTTCAATAATAATTGCGTTAGCTCGAGGTACTCCTGTTTGAATGGCTAACTCAGCATTAGCTCTTAAGTGGCGCCATTCACCGTGAACAGGCATGACATATTTTGGCTTAACTATGTTGTAGCAGTAGAGAAGTTCGCCAGCGGCTGCATGGCCAGAAACATGCACAAGAGCGTTTCCTTTATGAACTACCTTCGCACCAAAACGTGTGAGCTCATTAATCACTCTAAAGACTGGGTTCTCATTACCTGGGATGAGAGAGGAAGCCAGAACTACGGTATCTCCCTCCCCGACGCGAATTGCATGATCACCATTAGCCATACGCGAGAGTGCAGCCAATGGTTCACCCTGAGATCCCGTGCAAATGAGAACGACGTTATCTCCGAAATTCTCAAGCTCCTTTGAATCCAGTACGCAATTTTCGGGAATCGTCAGGTAGCCCATGTCTTGCGCAATTTTCATATTGCGAACCATGGAACGCCCTACGAAAGCAACCTTGCGATCATGGGCAACTGCGGTATCGATAATTTGTTGAACACGGTGAACGTGTGATGCAAAAGATGCAACAATTACACGTCGTTTAGTCGCTTTAAAAACTCTATCTAACGCAGGCATGATGTCGCGCTCTGCTGGTGTAAAACCAGGAACATCGGCATTTGTCGAATCCACTAAAAATATATCTACGCCTTTTTCGCCCAAAGCTGCGAATGCACGCAGATCGGTTATCCGACCATCTAGTGGTAACTGATCCATTTTAAAGTCACCCGTATGCAAAATCGTTCCGGCAGTTGTATGAATTGCTACTGCAAGTGCATCTGGAATCGAGTGATTGACGGCAACAAATTCCACAGTGAAGGGTCCGATATCTTCCGACATCCCGGCAGAAACTTCTCTCGTCAATGGAGTGATGCGGTGTTCGCGAAGCTTCGCCCCGACCAGGGCCAATGTGAGCGCAGAACCATAGAGAGCAATATCTCCACGTTCACGTAATAAATAGGGAACCGCACCAATATGGTCTTCATGGCCATGAGTGAGAACAATTGCAATCACATCATCAAGGCGATCTCGAATGTAAGAAAAATCTGGCAAAATTAAATCGATACCCGGTTGTGTTTCTTCTGGAAATAGAACGCCACAATCTACTATCAGCAATTTTCCGGCCGTTTCAAAAACCGTCATGTTGCGACCAATTTCGCCAAGGCCACCTAGTGCAACAATGCGCAGCGCCCCTGTTGCAAGTTTTGCAGGAGTACCTAAACCTGGATGAGGATGCGTCATGCGGAAAGGGTCACGCCGCCGGCAAGAAGATCCTCACGCAATTGCGAGATCTGTGCTGGAGTGGCATCCACTAAAGGCAATCGTGTGTAGCCACCTGGAAGTCCCATGAGATTGAGGGCGGCTTTCGTTAAAATCGCACCTTGCGTTCGGAAAGTTCCGGTAAAAACAGGCAAGGCCTTCTGATGCATTTCCAAAGCGCGGGCGGAATTTCCTGCAAACCATGAATCGAGCATCTCGCGAAGTAGGGGGCCAACGGTATGGCCACAAACAGAGACAAAACCTACGGCGCCCACCGAGAGAAGAGGCAAATTCAAAATATCATCGCCGGAATAGACAGGTATTCCAGATCGCTTTATTACCCATGACGTAGATGCAACATCGCCTTTTGCATCCTTAAGCGCGGCAATGCGTGGATGCTCTGCAAGACGCACAAGGGTGTCTGCTTCAATGGCAATTCCTGTACGACCAGGAATGTCGTACATCATGACGGGAAGATCTGAGGCATCAGCTATTGCACGAAAATGTGCCTCGATGCCTGCTTGTGGGGGCTTGTTGTAATACGGAGTCACGACAAGTAGACCATGTGCTCCTGCCTTTTGCGCCCGTAACGCTTGCTCAACAGAGTGAGACGTTTCATTATTTCCTGCACCTGCTACAACTTTCGCACGTGAACCGACAGCTTCCAAGACAACTTTTATAATGCGATCTTTTTCGTCATCACTAGTAGTCGGAGCCTCGCCAGTGGTTCCATTGACCACAATCGCATCATGACCCGTTGAGACAAGATGGTTGGCAAGAGTGGCAACGCCATCCCAATCGATGGAGAGATCCTTCTTAAATGGGGTTACCATCGCCGTAGCGAGGCGCCCAAATGGCGCAAGGATTGTCATGAGATAAGGCTACCGTCCTTACGGGGCGATACGTCCAGATTTTTCAAATGCACCGTATGTAAGGGGCATTAATCGAGCAAAATGCTCCTCCATCTTCTCTGCCACCATCTCGATTTCTCGTTGTGGGTAGCTTGGAAAGTGGGAACCTTCGCGCGCGGTGCGCAGCGAGAGAAAATTCATGAGGGCTCGTGCATTCATGGTGACATACATGGAGGAATACAGGCCAACAGGCAGGACGGCGCGAGCGACCTCACGTGCGACTCCGACCTCGAGCATCTTTTGATAGCGCTCGTAAACAAAGTTATAACTTTCCTTCATTGCTTGCGTTGTAACGTCGAATTGATCCTTGGTTCCATCCACGAATTCGTAAGCACCGGTCTTTCCGATCTGAACGAGTTTTCGCTCGGGTGCGGGAACGTAAAACACGGGTTGCAATTCGCGATAGCGGCCACTTTCTTCATTGTAGGAGGCAATGCGGTGGCGCATGAATTCGCGAAAAACAAAGATCGGTGCCGAGATAAAGAAGGTCATGGAGGTATGTTCAAAAGGGGAACCATGGCGCTCGCGGGCCAAATAATTTATGAGCCCCGCTGAGCGAGCTGGATCCTCACCAACCTCTTCCAGGGATTGCTCCCCCGCGGTAGAGACTCGGGCCGCCCAGATGACATCGGCATCGCTGGCGCTTGCTTTGACCAATTCAACGGTCATATCGCTTCTAAAAATGGCTTCGGACATAGCGCGACCCTATCTACCTACCTTGGCGCGCCATCGCATTTAATAGGGCACAATTCCAGTCGTGTCTGCCACTCCTCGCCCACCCAGCTATCGTGGGCAAACCTTTCGAGATTCACTCAGCGTCTCTCTAACGGTCGGGTCATATGGGGCAGCTTTCGGAGCCGCAAGCATTGCCGCAGGATTTTCGGTGGTGCAAACCAGTTTGCTCTCCCTCTTAACTTTTTCTGGTGCATCGCAATTTGCAGTAATCGGAGTAATCGGCGCCGGTGGGAGTGCAATCAGCGCGATCGCAACAGCCACCCTCCTTGGATTTCGCAATGGACTGTACGGGTTACGCATGGCTCCGCTTCTCAAGGTGCGCGGATTAAGCAGAGTCCTTGCAGCACATGTCACCATTGATGAATCCACCGGAGTTGCCCTCTCTCAAGAATCACGCGGAGAAGAGGCCATGCGTTCAGGATTTTGGCTCACCGGCATTGGCGTTTTTATCTTTTGGAATCTTTTTACACTCGCTGGAGCGTTCGGCGCACAGGCAATGGGCAACCCTGCCGCATGGGGGTTGGACGCTGCAGTACCCGCAGCTTTCTTGGGTCTGGTTTGGCCACGACTTGTAACAAACACAGATCGTTTTATCTCGCTCGCCGCTGTTGCATTGGCTCTCGTTCTTATTCCAATTTCGCCAGCAGGCTTGCCCGTCATCGCCACAGCTGGCTTGGCAGTTGTGATTGGCCTCAGGAAGAAAGATTCAATACCCCATGAATAAACTCTGGTGGGGGGTAATGGGAACGAGCGCTGCGGTATTTGCTCTGAAGTATTTAGGCCAATCCATTCCAGAAAATTATCTATCGCATCCGAAATTTAAATCTATTAATGGGTACATACCTATTGTACTGCTGAGCGCCCTGATAGGAGTTCAAACCTTTTCGGAGAAAACCAAACTGATGATAGATCACCGCGCTTTGGGACTTGGCGTAGCGCTCCTTGCGCTAATGCTTCGTGCACCATTTCCCATAGTTGTTATTTCTGCCGCGGCGTCTTCGGCACTGTTGTATCACTTCACCTAGCCCCAATATTTAGCGATTTTCTCCTTCAGAAAAATAGCGCTCTCCAACATTTGCCCCATACCTTCAACTCCATCTTCAATGCTGATCCAACCATCAAAGCCCACAGACTCTAATGTTGAAAATATGGCGTCATAGTCGTTGAGGCCCTTACCGATTACCCCATGGCGGAAGAACTTCACATACCCCGCGCTGCCACCTTCTTCGCGGCGCAGGTCCTCGATGGTTCCTTGGGCAAGATAACGATCGCTTGCATGCATGGTGACAACGCGATGTTTAACCGCCTCTAAAAGTTCCAACGGATCTTCTCCTGCAGCAATAGCATTACTTGGATCAAAATTGACACCAAACCACGGTGAATCGATGCGACCAACTAATTCAACAAAAACATCCATCATCTGTGCAAATTCTGGCTCGGTCCAAAAATCATCCTTGTAATGATTTTCCAAAATAAGTGTCACGCCCAGCTCTTCTGCAACAGGTAAACATGCCTCGATCGATTCAACAACGTATCCCATACCCTGTTCTCGTGTGATCTCTTTTCGCCGCTGGCCAGACAAGACTCGGCAGTACTTCGCGCCGAGCTCTGCGCTCATTCGAATCCCTGCAATTTCTTTATCCACCTCCGCCCGACGTGCTTGCGGGTCCGGGATTGTGAAATCCGGGGAACAACACATCATCGGAATAACCATTCCTGCGTTCTCTACTGCGGATCGAATCTTCTTCCACTGCGTCGGATCTTGTAAGTCAGCGAAATCGCTGTACATCTCCAAGCCCTCAATCTCGAGTTCGCGCGACATCTCTATCCACTCATAAATGCTCATCTGGTTAGGGGCTACAAGTTGATGTATCCACCCTTTAGGAAAAGCCGCGATCTTTGGCACTATAACTTCTCCGGATTTCTTCCGATGATAGAGAATTGTTCTAGCTCAAGAATGCTTCCCGTGAATGTTCTCGATTCATCACCGAGCCAAAAAATTGCGGCATCCCCTATTTGTTCTGGGGTGGTCATCGCTCCAAACGGAATCGCGCTTGGATCCAAACGTTGATGCCATCCAGGTTCAAGCCCTTTAGCGATTTGATCTCGGTCCTCACGTTCAGTCAATACCCACCCTGGGTTAATCTGGTTAACGCGAATCCCATGCACGCCATGAGCATTCGCCAGATTTCGAGTCATTGTTTGCAGGGCTCCTTTGCTAATGCTGTACGCCAACAAGGTGGACTCACCGGCGTAGGCATTAATAGAACCGATATTGAGAACTGCACCCTTGCTCTTCTTCAGCTCGTCATAGCATGCCTGAATTAAGAAAAGAGGAGCGTTCAGATTCACTTGCATGATTCGGTTCAATTCAAAAGGAGAAAGTGCCGCAAGATTGCTTCGCTCGACAATCGCAGCATTATTGACGAGGCCATCAATCTTTCCAAATGCACCTACGGCGGCTTGTGCAATGATCGAAGGCGAATTTTCGTCAGCTAAATCAGTGAGACATAATTTCGCTTGCGCTCCTAGGCGAGCAACGGTTGCAACACCTTCTTCTTCGTTTATCCCGTGAATGAGAACATGAGCTCCTTCGCGCACTGCGGCAGTTGCTATTGCCGCGCCAATTCCGGAGGTTGCGCCAGTGATAACTAGTACCTTGCCGTGAAGACGCATGATTAGGTTGGCTTCAAAACGGATTTAAGAATTTCTCCTGAATGCATCTTCTCAAATGCCATCTGCCATTGCTCGATTGGATAAACCCCACCAAGAACCGGAGTTAGATCTAGCACACCCGTTCCCAGCATCCGCAGGACTCTTTCCCACATTGGCCAGTTGTGACTAAAACTACCTTGCAATGTGACGTTTTTTTGAACTAGTGGGTCAAGAGAAAAATCAAGTGGTTGCGGGCCCCAGCCAACTTTTGCAATCCATCCTGCCGGTCGAACAAGTTCGAGAGCGTTCTTGAGCGTTGCGGACACACCCGCCGCATCGATCACGCCATCGGCACCAAGGCCATCTACCTCGCGCGCCCACTGTGATGCATCGCCAATAATAATTTCGCATCCATAGGTGAGTGCCGCCTGCAATCGAGTGCGATCTCGCTCCAGCCCAACAACAGCAACTTCTGCTCCGGCAAGTCGCGCCATCGCTGCACAGAGAATTCCAATTGGACCAGGTCCCATAACTACGATGCGATCGCCGGGTTTAACTTTTCCAGGCGCAATAACTGCACTATAGGCAACTGCGCATGGTTCAGTCATGGCAGCATGTTCAAATGAAACCGATGAAGGAATTGAATGTAGAAGTCTCTGAGGAACTTTGACATATCGAGTCATTGCGCCATTGACGCCATAGCCAAAACCTTTGCGATTGGGATCCAAGTTGTATCGTCCACTTCGTGACATTGGGCTGGACATATCCACTACTGCTGCTGTTTCGCTCACCACTCGATCGCCTTCATGCCAAGTAGTGACATTCTTCCCACGTTCAATAACGTGTCCGCCGAATTCATGACCCAAAACGACAGGATAATTTACCGACCAACTTTGGCTGCCCGTCCATTGGTGAAGATCGCTTCCGCAAACACTAACCGCGTCAACTTCTACAATGACATCATCATCTCCGGCAACAGGTCGCTCAACTTCACGAATTTCGACGCTATGGGGCGTAGAAGAAAAATTAACAACACCGGCAGAAGTCAACGTAATTCACCCTTCACTTCGACATCGCCGAAGGCGTGGACTGCCTCGCAAATCTTTCGAAGTACTTCCTCAACATTACCTGCCCCTTTGCTAAAAGAGTCTGCATCAATAGCAAGTGGCGCACCAATCACCACCAATGGAGCACCATACGAAGGCGTTTGAATTGCTTGTTCCAGGGAGAGTCCTCCGACCGCTTGGACGGGTACGTTCACAGCAGCTACCACTTCCCGCAATTGGTCTAATGGGCTGGGCATTCGGTGACCGCCGCCAGCAATCCCTCTCCGTTCATCGAACCCAATGTGATGAATCACCATGTCGCATCCGAGCTCTTCAAGTTCACGCGCCCCAGCCACCATGTCGGGGCAACCCAAGTTGTCCCCCATAACGAAAAGACCGAGATCTTTGCCTGCCGCGACCACGCATTTGATTGTTTCTGGATGAGATCGCGCCATAACCACCACATGTGTCGCCCCGGCTTGGGCCATCATTTGCGCCTCCAGATACCCACCATCCATGGTTTTTAAATCAGCCACTATTGGCGTGTGGGGGAAATTGGATCGCAATGCGCGAACACCGTGCATGCCTTCAGCAATAATGAAAGGAGTCCCGGCTTCGAGCCAGTCCACGCCGGCCCGCATTGCTATTGCGGCCATCTCTAGGGCTTCATCGATATCGGTTAGATCTAGTGATACCTGCACGATTGGCTTCATAATCGCGATGATACTTGCGGTGGGCATTTTTGAAAATGGTCATGGACACCTGGTGCAAATAGGCGACAACCCCCTAGGCTCTGCGCAAAGAAACCTACCGAGGAGTACTTGTGCCAGAACAATCGGCGCTTCGCCGAATGCTCGAGTGGCTCTCCTACCTGCCACCGTTGGAAAGCGTAGCAAGATCTGTAGCCCTAGATTATTTGGCTTCCTACAATCCCATTCATTCGATGATCTGGCACCTCAATAAGAATGGAACATGTGTGTGTTTGGCGCAATATGGCGAGATCGAATCCTACGTTGGACGCGTCTATTCAGCGATGGAATGGAGAGCACTCGAACCGGTGGGGCAATCAGCATTGAACGCCACAAAAGAGGACGTGATGACTTGGTCCAAAGATCGGGAATTTGTCGTGATCAATCTCTACGCGCAAAATTTGCTCATTGGCTTCTTGACTGTGCGCTTTGCGAAAGCCCTTGATGAAACACAAAAATTAATACTTGATGGAGCCGATTGCAGCCGGGCGATATCGCTTTACCTTGCGTTGAGATTTCACGAAAAGCTCGAAATGGGCGCTGAATTTCGCAATCAAAAAGAAGAAGAGCGAAACCTCACAGCGCGCCAATTGGCAATTTTGCAGGGATTATCAGAGGCAAAAACTAACCATCAAATCTCGAAGGAACTTGGCTTTAGCGTGAGCACGATTCGACACGAAACAATGAGGATCTACGAACTCCTGGAAGTCTCCGACCGAGTTGAAGCTGCAGTAGTGGGACGGCGCTTGAACTTTATTTAGATAATGGACAGTGAAATGAGCTTTGACTTCAAATCAATATCTGATGGCTCAACAAGATGCGTTCCATCGCTAAAGACAATGACAGGAATTGATTGAGAGCCACCGGTCATTTCTAAAACTTTTGACGCCCCTGATGGTTCATTTTCTACATCAATGAGTGTGTACTCCACTTCGAGGGAATCTAACAGTCTCTTTGAGCGACGGCAATCACTGCACCAGTCAGCTGAATACATGGTTATTTCATTGGACATAGTTGCGCTCCTTGTGATTTTTTAGAGAGATAGAAAATGTTCTAAGCCAAAAGTGAGACCAGGATGCTTGCCGACTTCTCGAACTCCAAGCAAGACGCCTGGCATGAAGCCAACACGATCTAATGAATCATGGCGAATCGAAAGAGTCTCTCCTGGCCCGCCGAAAAGAACTTCTTGATGCGCTACAAGGCCGCGAAGGCGAATGGAGTGAATCGGTACGTGGCCAACGGTGGCACCACGCGCGCCAGCTTTGGACAGTGTCGTGGCATCAGGCATGGCACTACGAGCGGCGTCAATACGAGATTGAGTCATAAGTTCTGCAGTACGAGTGGCGGTTCCACTTGGCGCATCCACTTTATCTGGATGGTGAAGTT